>NZ_CP045372.1:2637500-3237500 GCF_009363555.1 Sulfitobacter sp. THAF37 | reverse complement strand
CGCGGCACATTGGCCGACCTGCTGCGCATTCCCGTGATGGACGGGCGCAACCTGAGCGAGGACGAGATCACCCGCGAAATCGAGAACAACGCGCAGGGCATCCTGGGCTACGTGGTGCGCTGGGTGGACCAGGGGGTCGGCTGCTCCAAGGTGCCTGACATCAACGATGTGGGCCTGATGGAGGACCGCGCGACCTGCCGGATCTCGGCCCAGGCGCTTGCCAACTGGCTGCATCACGGTGTGATCAGTGAAGAACAGGTGATCGCGGGGCTGAGAAAGATGGCCGAGATTGTGGACCGGCAGAATGCCGATGACCCGGCCTATCGCCCGATGGCGCCCGGCTACGACGGCATCGCGTTTCAGGCAGCCTGCGATCTGGTGCTGAAAGGGCGTGCGCAGCCCTCCGGCTATACCGAGCCGGTGTTGCACGCGCGTCGGCTGGAGCTGAAGGCCGCCAACTGAGCGCGGGCGAAGAGACGCATGGGGCGCGCTGGCCCCAGATACCGGGGGCAACGACCCCAGATAAGAAAGAGGAGGGCCTGATGGCCGTATCATTGAGAAAAGCCCGCACGATCATCCGCAAGGCCTTGGAGAAAGGCCGCGAGATGGACCTGAAACCTCTGTCGGTGGTGGTGCTGGACGCAGGCGGCCACGTGCAGGCGTTCGAGCGTGAAGATGGCGCTGCGCCGGGGCGCTTTGCAATCGCACACGGCAAGGCCTATGGCGCGGTGATGCTGGGCATGGCGGGCACGGCCCAGATGAAGCGGGCCGAGGATCAGGCCTATTTCATGGCGGCGGTCAACGGGGTCTACGGTGGCCAGGTGGTCCCGGTGCCGGGCGGCGTGCTGCTGCGCGACCGCAAGGGCGCCGTGGTCGGCGCCGTCGGGGTGACGGGCGATACGTCTGAAAAAGATGCGGAATGCGCCGTGGCGGGGATCGAAGCGGCCGGGTTGCAGGGGGAAATCTGACGGGATGCTTGAGCGCGGGGCAGGCATCGCCTATGTTTGTGCATATGCAGCAACAGAAGGTGACCCATGGCCCGTCCCGTCGTCGGCATAATCGGAAATTCCCAGCTGATCAACGATCAGTACAAGGTCCATGCCGGGGGCCAGATGAACACGGAGGCGATTTCACAGGTCTCTGACTGCGTTCCGTTCATTATTCCCGCCGACCCGCGACACATGTCGCTGGCCGAACTCATGGACACCTGCGACGGCTTCCTGTTCACGGGCGGACGGCCCAATGTCCACCCCGAAGAATATGGCGAGGCGGCGACGGAAGCGCACGGAGATTTCGACCGCGCGCGCGATGCCATCGCGTTGCCGCTGATCCGCGCCTGCGTTGAACGGGGCCAGCCGTTCTTTGGGGTCTGCCGCGGCTTTCAGGAGGTCAACGTGGCGATGGGGGGCACGCTTTATCCCGAAATCCGGGATCTGCCCGGCCGGATGAACCACCGGATGCCGCCCGATGGCACGATCGAGGAAAAATTCGAACTGCGCCATGACGTGACCTTTTCCGAAGGCGGCGTATTCCACCAGTTGATGGGCGCGCAGAAGGTGCGCACCAACACGCTGCACGGGCAGGGGATCAAGACGCCCGGCGCGCGGATCGTGATCGACGGCTACGCCGACGACGGCACGCCGGAAGCAATTTTCGTCAAGGGGGCCAGCGGGTTCACCCTTTCGGTGCAGTGGCACCCGGAATGGAACGCGGCAGAAGACCCTGTGTCGCGCGTGCTTTTCCAGTCTTTTGGTGATGCGGTGCGCAGCTGGGCGGCGGGCGAGGTGTCACCGACGCTGAAAGCTGTCTGAACCGGGTCGCTGGCCGTGCCGTGACGACTGCAAAATGACATCCCTCGGCAGGTCGCGGCGGGTGGCAGGCCGTGGCGGGAAGGCAGCCGGATCAAAGTCCGGCGGCTGAACCCCGCGCCTTAGATCCCGGTGCACCGAACTGTGTGGCCAATCCTGCGGTTTTTGGACAAGTCCGGCGTGCACGGGGCTGAGATGAACGAGGTCGCGATGCCGGTCGAAGTCGGCTTGATCGCAGATCCTGTGCTCCCAGAATCGCCGCTGCCAAATTCCCTTTTCCCCCCGCGCGATCTGCGCCGGCGTGCGATGCCCGGGCATCGGCATGCTGCGGGAGAATTTGGCCTTTAGCATGCCGATGCGGTTGGAATAACCGGCGCGATCTGCCGGCAGCGTCCAGATCGTGTGGATCACGGCGGGCAACACGGCAATGGCGTCAATCCGCAAGGGATGATGGTTCAACGTATGGCGCATGGCTCGGCGCAAATCGGCGATGCACCTGACCAGCGCGTCGCTCTCCGCGTCCGCCAGCCGGACGGTAAAGAAATAGGTGCCGCCAGCGCGGTTGCCGATATGCCATGACATGCGTCGAAGCTTGCCGGTTCAAGGTTAATGCAGGGTTAACTCCGTCAGGGGCGGAAAATCGGCGACGTCAGCCAACCGGACGAGAGCAGAGCCTTGGGCTGTGACGCAATGTCGCCTGCAAAAACTTGCTGCAACTCGTGTTTCATTGTTGCGTCGCTGCAGTGCAACATGAAATAAAGTTTCGAAGTGAAATCCGTGATGTTGCCCGGAAATTGGGCGATACGCCCGCTGCCCGCACCGCCAACACTGCTTGAAAGCTGGTGTTTTGCTTGTGGATCAGGGGGCTGCACGGTAAGTGCTTGAGGTGCAGGACCTATCCGCATGGGCCTGCCTGACCAGAATGGGGGAAGAATAGTGAAGATCGGTACGCCGAAGGAAATATTTGAGGGTGAGAACCGCGTCGCCATGACGCCGGAGTCCGCGCAGCAGCTTCAGAAGCTGGGGCATGACTGCGTGATCGAAACGGGCGCAGGTATGGCAGCCGGTTTCGACGATGCCGCCTACAAGGAAGCGGGCGTCGAAGTCGTCAAGACCGCCGCGGCCCTTTGGAAAGCCGCAGATATCGTGGCCAAGGTGCGCACCCCCTCCGATGCGGAGATGAAGCGGTTGCGCGACGGGCAGACGCTGATTTCCTTCTTCAGCCCGGTCGCCGATGAAGCCAAGATGAAGCAGGCCGCCGATAAGGGTGCGACCGTCGTGGCGATGGAGATGATCCCCCGCATCAGCCGGGCCCAGAAGATGGACGCGCTGTCGTCGATGGCCAACATCGCGGGCTACCGTGCCGTGATCGAGGCAGGCAACAACTTTGGCCGTTTCTTCACCGGGCAGATCACGGCGGCGGGCAAGGTGCCCCCGGCCAGGGTTCTGGTGGTGGGGGCGGGCGTTGCCGGTCTGGCCGCCATCGGCACATCGACCTCGCTGGGCGCGATCACCTATGCCTTTGACGTGCGGCCCGAAGTGGCCGAGCAGGTCGAGAGCATGGGCGCCGAGTTCGTTTATCTGGACTTCGAGGAAGAACAGCAGGACGGGTCGGCCTCGGGCGGCTACGCTTCCGTTTCCTCGCCCGAGTTCCGCGAGGCGCAGCTGGCCAAGTTCCGCGAACTGGCCCCGGACATGGACATCGTGATCACCACCGCGCTGATCCCGAACCGCGAGGCGCCGGAGCTGTGGACCGAGGACATGGTCAAATCCATGAAACCGGGCAGCGTCATCGTCGACCTTGCCGCCGAAAAGGGTGGCAACTGCAAGCTGACCGTGGCGGACGAGAAGATCGTGACCGACAACGGCGTGACCATCATCGGTTACACCGATTTCCCCAGCCGGATGGCCACACAATCCTCCACTCTGTTCGCGACCAACATCCGCCACCTGATGACCGATCTCACCCCCGAGAAAGACGGTGTCATCAATCACAACATGGATGACGACGTGATCCGTGGCGCCACCATCGCCCACGGCAAGGAAGTCACATTCCCGCCACCGAAACCCAAGGTGTCGGCCATTGCGGCGGCACCGAAAAAGGAAAAGGTCAAAGAGCTGACCGCCGAGGAAAAGGCGGCGCAGGAACTTGCGGCCTTCAAGGCGCAGACCCGCAATCAGGTGACGCTGCTGGCTGTCGGCGGCGCGCTTATCCTGGGCGTCGGGCTGGTTGCGCCCGCCAGCTTCATGCAGCATTTTATCGTCTTCGTGCTGGCGGTATTCGTCGGGTTCCAGGTGATCTGGGGCGTCGCGCATTCGCTGCACACCCCGCTGATGGCCGTGACCAATGCGATCTCGTCGATCATCATCCTCGGCGCGTTGATGCAGATCGGGTCAAGTTCCTTCATCGTGGTGCTGCTCGCGGCGCTGTCGGTCTTTATGGCGGGCATCAACATATTCGGCGGATTCATGGTGACGCGGCGTATGCTCGCCATGTTCCAGAAGTCCTGAGAGCGGAGAAGAAACAATGGAATTCGGTTTTACAACAGCGGCATATGTGGTCGCAGCCGTCCTGTTCATTCTGTCGCTTGGCGGGCTGTCAGGACAGGAAAGCGCCAAGCGCGCGGTATGGTACGGCATCGCCGGTATGGCCCTTGCGGTCATTGCGACACTGATCGGCCCGGGATCCGGGCTGTGGCTGATGTCCCTGATCCTGATCGCCGGTGGCGGCGTGATCGGGATGCAGCTGGCGCAACGTGTGCAGATGACCCAGATGCCCGAACTGGTGGCTGCGATGCATTCGCTGGTCGGCCTTGCGGCGGTCTTTGTCGGGCTGAACGCGCATATCGAGATCGGGCGCGTGGCCTCGGCCTTTGCCGACGCGGGTCTGCCGTTTCCGCAGCAGGACTACGGCACGCTGACCGGCGCGGCCAAGGAGGTCGCGGATCAGTTCCGGGGCTTTGCCGCGATCGTCGCCAAGAAAACCCAGGTCGAGGTCAACATCCTGCGGGTGGAACTGGTCCTGGGCATCTGGATCGGTGCCGTGACCTTTACCGGGTCGGTCATCGCCTATGGCAAGCTGGCGGGTCGGGTGAATTCGGCAGCCGAGAAACTGCCGGGCGGGCACATGCTGAACATCGCTGCTGCGGCGGTCTCGGCCATCTGCCTGATCTGGTATCTCGGCTCGGGCGGGATATTCCCGCTGCTGCTGCTGACGCTCTGCGCCCTTTTCATTGGCTATCATCTGATCATGGGCATCGGCGGGGCGGACATGCCGGTCGTCGTGTCGATGCTCAACAGCTATTCCGGCTGGGCGGCGGCGGCCATCGGCTTCAGCCTTGGCAATGACCTGCTGATCGTCGTGGGCGCGCTGGTGGGCTCTTCGGGTGCGATCCTGTCCTACATCATGTGCAAGGCCATGAACCGGTCCTTCGTGAGCGTGATCCTGGGCGGTTTCGGCGGTCCGGCGGGCGAACAGATGGCCGTCGAAGGCGAACAGGTCGCCATCGAGGCGGACGGCGTTGCGCAGGCCTTGAACGAGGCAGACAGCATCATCATCATTCCGGGCTACGGCATGGCGGTGGCGCAGGCCCAGCAGGGCGTGGCAGAGCTGGTTCGCAAACTGCGGGCGGCGGGCAAGAATGTCCGCTTTGCCATCCACCCCGTCGCGGGGCGTCTGCCGGGGCACATGAACGTGCTGCTGGCCGAAGCCAAGGTGCCCTATGACATCGTGATGGAGATGGACGAGATCAACGACGATTTCCCGGACACGGACGTTGCCATCGTGATCGGCTCCAACGACATCGTGAACCCGGCGGCACAGGACGACCCCAACAGCCCCATCGCGGGCATGCCGGTGCTGGAGTGCTGGAAAGCCAAGACTGTCTTCGTCTCGAAGCGCGGGCAGGGCACCGGGTATTCCGGGATCGAGAATCCGCTGTTCTTCAAGGACAACACGCGGATGTTCTACGGTGATGCGAAGGCCAGCCTGGATAAACTGCTGCCGCTGATCGACTAGATCGTCATGCGATGACCCGGCTCACGTAGCGCGGCCTGAAATCGGGGATTTCAACGCGGTACGTGATGCCTAAGGCTCCAGGTACCCGGTCGGATGCCGTAGGCGATCGTTCCAAGAAATCGGTGCGGAGTGCTGCGATCTCCGGCGCCAGGTCAGGACACCTCGCTCGACAGAGCGGGGTGTTTTCTGTTCAGGGCCAGAGGCTGGATGAAAACGGTCGGGGTTTCTGAAAATACCGGCACCGTTGAAAAATCCGCTTGAGCTGGAGTGCACTCCAGCTTGTACAGTCGATTCGTGACCTTGAAAAAAGGAGCAGCGACATGATGATCGGCGAAGTATCCGACCGCACCGGGCTCAGCATCGACACGCTGCGGTTCTACGAAAAGATCGGCCTGATCTCACCACCGGCGCGCAACGACGCGGGCAGGCGGGTCTATGGCGAGGATGTTCTGGGCTGGGTCGGTTTTCTCGAACAGCTCAATGCCACCGGCATGAAGCAGTCTGACCGCATTCGGTATGCCAAACTGCGCCAGCAGGGCGACAGCACCCTGCGCGCCCGCCGCGAGATGTTAAAGGCGCACCGCGCCGTGATCCGCGAAAAACTGCAGCTGATGCAGCGGACAATGGCGCTGATGGACCACAAGGTCGCGCTTTATGAAACACTTGAGGCTGAAACGGAGACACCACAGATATGAGCGATGCAACCTTGGAACGTGGCCGCGCTCATGTGGCCGAGATGAACCCCGGTCTGGAAGCGGCTTTGGCGGGCAAATACGACCACCTTGTCCCCGGCATGGCCGAAAGCCTGATCGACTGGGCCTACGGGCAGCACTACACCCGCGGCGGTCTGGACAACCGGACGCGGCAATTGTGCACGGTGGCCGCACTGGTGGCGATGGGCGGCTGGACCGGTCCGCAGCTGAAGGTCAACATCGAACATACCCTCGCCGCCGGGGCAGAGCGACGCGAGATCGTGGAGGCGATCTGGCAGATGTCGGTCTATGCGGGCATGCCTGCGGCGATCAACGGGCTGAATGCGGCGCTGGAGGTATTCGATGCGACAGGGGACTGAGCCTTCGGCGCGGACCCCGGCGATTACCCGATCCCGCATGGCGTGTCAGTATACCTTGGTGTACCGGCAACATGTTGAATAAAATAAGTTTTCTTGGCTAAAACTGAAAAACTCCCCTATGTTCCGTCGAAATGCAATTGCTGGACGGACACGCCATGGCCCCGATCAAGGATTATCCCCTGCGCTACGCGCTCACTGGTGAGTTGCACGCGCGCCCGTTTCCCACGCTGTCAGCTCCGGCCACGGCTGTCTTTCTTGCGATCAAGCAGCCAAAGGACGCGGCGTCGCGCGACAAGTCGGCGGATCTTGCGCATCTGCGCGCCTTGCTGGATCATTACGGCGCGCCCCGTCCGGACGCCACGGCCACGCATTATTTCGGCGAGCTGGGGAAGTACCGGCTCAAGTGGGAGCAGCACACCGAATTCGTCACCTATACCGTGTTCCGCGACGACCTGAGCGAGCGGCCCTTCGATCCCTCAGAATTCGACGTCTTTCCTGACTACTGGCTGGCCGATGCGCCGGGCGGGCGGATCACCTCGGCGCTGCTGCGCATCATGCCGCGGCCCGAAACGGATGAGACCATTTCCGCGCGGCTGCGCGACTGGTTCGTCCCGGAAAGCCTGGCGGTGGCCGATGTGCTGGAAGGGATGGCGGTGGTGGCCAGCGATTTCCGCATCGATTCGTCCGGTCACATGCGCATCGCCGTCTTCGCCGATCCCAAGGCCGATTGCCGCCGGGTCGGGCGGATTGTCCAGCGCCTCTGCGAGATCGAGCTATACAAGGCCGCCTCGATGGTAGGCTTTGCCATGGTGCGCGACATCGGCCCAAAGCTGAACGCGCTGGACGACCAGCTGACCAAGCTGATGGCCGGGATGCGCGGCCCCGCCTCCGTCGCGGAAGACACGCTGAACGCGCTTCTGGATATTTCGGTTGAGCTTGAGACGCTGGCAGCGCAATCGGCCTTCCGCTTTGGTGCGACGGGCGCCTACAAGGCGATTGTGGACCAGCGCATCGCCGTGTTGCGCGAAACGCGGTTCAGGGGGCAGCAGGGTCTATCCGAATTCATGATGCGGCGCTATGAGCCCGCGATGCGGACCGTCCAATCGGCGGAGCGGCGGCTGGAGACCGTGTCGGGCCGGTCCATCCGCGCGTCCGAGCTGTTGCGGACCCGGGTTGATGTGGACCGGTCTGCCCAGAACCAGGCGATCCTGGCCAGCATGGACAAGCGGGCCGACCTGCAACTGCGCCTTCAACACACGGTTGAGGGGTTGTCGGTCGTGGCAATCAGCTATTACGCGGTGTCGCTGGCGGGCTATCTGCTTTATCCGGTGGCCGAAGCGACCGGTATCGGCAAAGGATTGCTGACAGCGGCAGTGACCCTGCCCGTGGTGGCAGGGGTGTGGTGGATGGTGCGCCGCCTGCGCAAACATCTGGAGTAGGCGAAGAAGGGCAACGCGCGGCTGCCCCATGCCAAAGCTCCTGCCGCCGTTAGATCAGCGTCCGCGAATGCGCGGGTCCAGCGCGTCGCGCAACCCGTCGCCCAGGTAGTTCACGCTGAGAACCGTCAGAGAGATCGCGATGCCGGGCAACAGCACACGCTCGGGGAAATCCTGCATCCGTGGCACGGCATCGGCCAGCAGTTTGCCCCATGTCGGATAGTCCGACGGAAAGCCGACGCCAAGGAAGCTGAGCGCGCTTTCGGTGATGATGGCGGTGGCAAGACCGAGGGTCGCGGACACCATGATGGGCGAAATCACGTTGGGCAGCAGGTGGCGGCGTATGATCTTGCCGCTGGTGGTGCCGATGGACCGGGCGGCGAGGATGAATTCGCGCTCCTTGAGGGCGAGGATATCGCCCCGCACGATCCGCGCGGTCTGCATCCAGGATGTCAGACCGATGACCGATACGATGAGAATGAACATGCCGCCCTCGGGGCCGAAGTTCGCGTTCAGCGGCTGACGGAACAGGGTAACGGCCAGCAGGACCAGCGGCAGGATCGGCAGCGACAGCACCAGGTCGGTAAAGCGCATCAGCCAGAAATCGAGGCGCTTGAAATAGCCCGCGATGACGCCAAGCGCGGTGCCGATGATCAGCGCCAGCCCCATCGCCAGCCAGCCGACGGCCATCGAGACACGCCCGCCCGAAATCATCTGCGCGAGGATGTCGCGGCCCAGCTGGTCGGTCCCCAGCGGGTGGGCCCAGCCCGCGGTTGCCCCGCTGTCCCAGATTAGGGTGTAGATGGGACGCCAGTTCTTGTTGCGGATGTCCAGCGTCTTGGGGTCCACATCCCAGATATAGGGGCCAAAAAGTACCGTGAGGGTGATCAGGATCAGGAATCCGCCGCCAAAGACGGCGCCCTTGTGCTTGCGGAACTGGTCCCAGACCTCGCGCCACTGGCTGCGCGGCGGTTTGGTCGGCCCCTTGTCCATCAGCGCGCCGATGGTTTCGACATCGGCCTCCAGCGGGCTGGCGGGGAGCGGTTGTTCAGTCATAGCGGATCCTCGGGTCGAGCAGGCCGTAAAGCACGTCTGCGATGAGGTTGAACAGCACGATCAGCACGGCGAAGATGAACGTCAGGGTCATCACCATCGGCAGGTCGTTGGCAAAGAGGGCGGTCAGCAGCAGCTGGCCGATGCCATTCACCTTGAACACGTTCTCGGTGATGATCGCCCCGCCAAAGATGGCGGGCATCCCCAGGGCGATGACAGTGACCACCGGGATCATCGAGTTGCGCAGCACGTGGACCATCACGACCACCCCTTCGCGCAGGCCCTTGGCGCGGGCGGTGCGGACGTAGTCCTGGTTGAGGTTGTCCAGCATCGCGCCGCGCATGTAGCGGCTGATCTGGGCCGTGGTTTGCAACGCCAGCACCATGACGGGCATGATCATCTGAAAGAACTGCACCTTGAAGCTTTCCCAGTCGTTCACGACATGGGTCGTATCGTAGATCGAAGGCAACCAGCCAAGGTAGACCGAGAAGATGACGATCAGCAGCGGCCCGGTAAAAAACGGCGGAATGGAAAAGCCGACCATTGTGATGAACGTCCCCGCCTGATCGAACACCGAATAATGCCGGTAGGCGGAGTAGATGCCGATCGGGATGGCGATGACGATGCCGACGATGTAGCTCAGCCCGACGACCCAGAGCGTCTGGGGCATGCGTTGGGCGACAATGTCCATGACCGGGCTTCGGGTCTGCCAGGAGATCACGCGAAGTTCGCCATTGTAGAGCGATGTGTCCGGCAGCCAGCCCAGCAAGGCGCTTGAATTGGTTAGGTAGTCGATGAAGACCTTCGGTTCGATCCAGAAGAACTGCACGAGCCATTTGTAATACTGGATGTACCATGCCTGCCCGAGGCCCAGCGCCTCGCGCATCTTCTGTTTCACTTCCGGCGGCACCGTCAGCGGCACCTGCGCCATCGGGTCGCCGGGGGCCAGTTGCAGGAGGCCGAATATCACAAGGCTGATCAGCAAAAGCGTCGGTATCGACAGAAGCAATCGTCGGATGGTGAAGGTCAACATGAGCGCCGCCTTTGCTTATGAGTCTTGGGGAGGATGCTGGACGGGATTGACCCGCCTGTGTCCGATGGTACGGGACAGGGCGGGGCGCGCAGTGTCCGCGCGCCCCGCCAAAGTCACATCATTCCTTGATGCGGTACCAGTCGGCAGCGTTCCACAGTTCGGAGTCCCAGGTGTTCAGGACGACACCGCCAAGGGTGTTCGACACGGCAGAGACGCGGCCACGGTCGACCAGGGGCACGATTGTCATGCTGTCCTTCGTGACCATGTTGTTGAGCTGCTTGGCGATCTCGCCGCGCTGGTCCAGCTCGCCGGTGCGGGACAATTCGTCCAGCAGCGCGTCGTACTCTTCGTTGCAGAAGCGGTTGATGTTCTCACCCTGCCACTGGCTGGACGGCTTCGGCTCGTTGCCGCAGCGGTAGGCCGCGAGGTAAGCCTGCGGGTCGGTGCCGTCGAAGTTGTTGGCGTACATTTCCACGTCCGCATAGAACTTCTGGAAGGTGTCGGGCGAACCGGGGTCGCCGCCGAAGAACACCGAGGCATCGACGTTGCGCAGCTCGGTTTCCACGCCGATCTGGCTCCACCAGTCCTTGATCAGCGCCTGGAAGTCCTGACGCACGGCGTTGGTCGAGGTCTGGTACAGAAGCGACAGTTTCTCGCCGTCCTTGTCGCGCACGCCGTCACCGTTGGTGTCGGTCCAGCCCGCTTCTTCGAGCAGCGCCTTGGCGCCTTCGATGTCCTGGGTCAGGCATTCGGTGTTGTCGGACGCGTAGAGCGCCGGTGCGGGCACCAGGTTGCAGGTCGGACGACCGGCCTGGCCATAGCCCACTTCGGTCAGCAGTTCCCGGTCGATCGCCATGGACAATGCGCGGCGAACCCGTTCATCCGACAGGATGGGGTGCGGATGCGCCACGGTGGAACGCTCGCCTTCCGGCAGGTCCGGCGAAGGGTCGGTCAGGTTCATTTCAAGCCGCTCTACCAGCGTGCCGAAGGCCGATACCGGCTTGCCCATGCCCGCTTCGGCCATCTTGGACAGCACGTCGGGGGCCAGCTGCATGTTCCAGGCGTAATCGTATTCACCGGTTTCCATGACGGCGCGGCCCGCTGCCACCGCATCGCCGCCGCCCTTGAAGGTGAGCGTGGCAAAGGCCGGCTTGCTGGGGTCGCGGTAGTTTTCGTTGGCCGCCATGGTGATCACGTCGTTCGGGCGGAACTCCGTCACGGTGAAGGGGCCGGTGCCGATGGGATTGAAGTTCTGCTCGGTGCACTCGGGTGCCTTGGGACCCAGGCAGTTTTCAAACTGCGCTTTCTGAAGGATCGGGGACTGTGCGCCCATGAACGGGCCATAGGGGTTCGGCTTGGCCTCGGTGAAATGCACGGTCACGGTCTGATCGTCGATGATCTCGACGTTGTCGACGCCATCGAATTTCGCGCCCTGTGCGCAACCGCCTTCGGGGTGCATGCAGTACTCGGCGGTGAACGCCAGATCTTCCGACGTTACGGGCGTGCCGTCGGACCAGACCATGCCGTCCGCGATCTTCCATGTGATCGACTTGAGATCTTCGCTCACGCCGCCATTCTCGACAGTCGGAATCTCGGCGGCAAGGTAGGGAACCAGCGCGCCGGTTTCGTCGTAGCGGCCCATCGGTTCAAGCACCAGAGAGGACGATTCGAGGTCCTTGGTGCCGCCGGACAGATAGGGGTTCAGGATCGAGGGCGCCTGCCAGTAGATGATCTTGACTTCGCCGTCCCGGCCTCGCTCACCACCCTGGTCCTGGGCCAGTGCGAGGGGGGCGAACGCCGTCGTGGCGATGGCACCCATCAGTAGGGTTCTCAGTTTCATAGTACACTCCTTGTTGGACGCTTTGGCGCGCCGTGTTCTTAGATGGGGCCTGCCCATCAGTTATTGCTGTCCGGGCGGAACATTAAGTTAGTGGTCTAACCTTAGGTAAACTTGAGATAATACCAGTTTCCAGCTTTCATTTCTCCCGGAATGCATGGGCAGTATCGAAACAGTTTTTGACAGAAATGCAAGTCCGGAGATTTGTCTGACACGAATTCGCGCCGTTCCGCGTCACAGTGGTTTGACGCACGCCGGGATTGGCCGTAGCGTTTATCAACCATAAGCGCCGATCAACGGGGGACTTCATGCTGGACCACTCAAACACGGCTCCGATTGCACAGATCAAGGGTCTGCGGGTCGAATTCCAGACCAAGGACGGGCCGGTGGTCGGGGTCGAGGACGTCAGTTTCGACATCAACCCCGGAGAAACCGTCTGCGTCGTGGGCGAATCCGGCTCCGGCAAATCGGTCTCGTCGCTGTCGCTGATGCGCCTGATCGAATACGGGGGCGGGGAAATCGCGGGCGGTCGCCTGCTTTTTAATCGCTCGGACGCGGGCGAGCTGGATCTGGTCCAGACCGATCAGGCCCTCATGCGGCACATCCGGGGCAACGAGATCGGGATGATCTTTCAGGAGCCGATGACGGCGCTGAACCCTGTCTTTACCGTGGGTCGGCAGATGACCGAAGGCCTGCGGCTGCACAAGAACCTCAGCAAGGCGCAGGCGACGGAACGCGCGCTGGCGCTGCTCAAACAGGTGCGCATCCCCGAACCCGAGCGGCGGCTGAAGCAGTTTCCGCACGAGCTGTCGGGTGGGATGCGCCAGCGGGTCGTGATCGCCATGGCGCTTGCCTGCGAACCGCGCCTGCTGATCGCGGACGAGCCGACGACCGCGCTCGACGTCACGATTCAGGCCGAAATCCTGGCGCTGATGGACCGGCTCAAGCGCGAAACCGGGACAGCGGTGATGTTCATTACCCACGACATGGCGGTGGTGGCGCAGATGGCGGATCGGGTGGTGGTGATGTTCCGCGGCCTGAAGGTCGAGGAAGGCACCGTCGAGGAGATTTTCGAGAACCCGAAACACGCCTATACCAAGGCGTTGCTTGCCGCGGTGCCCAAGCTGGGCGAGATGAGGGGCAAACCCTATCCCGAACCGATGCGCCTGCTGGGAACCAAGGATCAGGAGATCAAGCCGATCAAGGGGACAACCGATACCCTGCTGACGGTAAAGAACCTGACCACGCGGTTCCCGGTGACAGGCGGGTTCCTGCGCCGCACCGTCGCCCATGTGCATGCGGTCGAGGATCTGTCGTTCAGCATCAACAAGGGGCAGACCCTGAGCCTGGTGGGGGAATCGGGCTGCGGGAAATCCACGGCGGGCCGGTCGATCCTGCGGCTGGTGGAGCCGCAATCGGGTGAGATCAACATTGACGGCAAGGATATCATGGCGCTGAACCAGCGCGACCTGCGGACCGCGCGGCTGGACATGCAGATGATCTTTCAGGATCCCTTTGCCTCTCTCAACCCGCAGATGCAGCTGGCCGATCAGGTGGCGGAGCCGATCCACAACTTCAAGACGCTCAAGGGCGCGGAGGTCTCAAAGCGCATCGAGATGCTGTTCGACCGGGTGGAACTGCCGCGCAGCTTCATGCGCCGCTTTCCGCACGAACTGTCGGGCGGGCAGCGCCAGCGTGTCGCCATCGCGCGGGCATTGGCGCTGAACCCCAAGCTGATCATCGCCGACGAGGCCGTCAGCGCGCTGGACGTGAGCGTTCAGGCGCAGGTGCTGAACCTGATGATGGAATTGCAGGCGGAAATGAGCCTCTCGTTCCTTTTCATCAGCCATGACATGGCGGTGGTCGAACGGGTCAGCCATCAGGTCGGCGTGATGTATCTGGGCCGTATCGTGGAACTGGGGCCGCGCGCCCGCGTTTTCGAGAACCCCCAGCACCCCTATACCCGGGCCCTGATGAAGGCGGTGCCGGTCGCGGACCCGCGCCAGCGCAAGAAAGAGAGCGAGCTGAATTTCAAGCCGATTCCCTCGCCGATCCATCCGGTCGATTACGTCGCCAGCCCATCGGAATACAAGGAAGTGGAACCGGGGCATCTGGTGCTGACGACGGACAGCGGGTATTGACGATATCTGATACTCACACGAACTGCCCGGATGCTCTGCCCGCCCCGCGCGCCGGACCATCGGGGATGCGATGACTGGAGCCGCAATGACCGACCGCCTGACCCCCCTGCAGTTGATGGAAAAGCTGATCAGCTTTCCAACCGTCAGCCGGGACACCAACATTCCTTTGATCGACTGGGTCGCGGATTACCTTGCCAGCCATGACATCGAAAGCCACCGCTACATCGACCCCGAGCAACCCAAACACGCGCTGTTCGCCCATGTGGGCCCGTGGGAGGAAGGGGCGATCGTCCTTTCCGGCCATACCGACGTGGTCCCCGTGGACGGCCAGCCCTGGGACACCGATCCGTTTTCGGTGGTGGAGAAAGAGGGCAAATACTACGGGCGCGGCACCTGCGACATGAAGGGTTTCGACGCCCTGGCGCTCTGGGCGCTGGTGGAAGCGAAATATGCCGGTGTCAGCCGTCCTTTGCAGATCGCGCTCAGTTTCGACGAGGAGGTCGGCTGTACCGGCGCGCCCCCGATGATCGAGGCGATGCAGCCCGTCCTGCCCAAGGGCAGCGCGGTGATCGTGGGCGAGCCTTCGTCGATGCAGGCCGTCACCGGGCATAAGGGCGGGACGGGGTTCAACACCCATGTTGTCGGCTTCGAGGTGCATTCATCGCTGCTGCATACCGGGGTCAACGCGATCATGGCTGGGGCCAAGCTGATCGAATGGGCCAATGAGATGAACACCGAGAACATGGAGGCCAAGCCGACCGAGCTGGCGGAGATGTTCGATCCGCCTTTCACGACGGCGCATGTGGGCATGATCTCGGGCGGGACGGCGCATAACATCACCGCCAAGGATTGCCATTTCGCGATGGATTTTCGCGTGGTGCCGGGCGAGGACAAGGATGCCTGGGGCACGGCCTACCTCAAGAAGGTGCGGGAGGTCGAGAAACAGATGCAGGCCGTGGTGCCGGAGACCTATATCGCCGTCACGCCGCGGTTCGACGTGCCCGCGCTGCAACCCGAAAAGGAAGGCGAGGCCGAAACCCTGGTGCGCCAGCTCACCGGTGACAATGCCAGCCACAAGGTCAGCTACGGCACCGAGGCGGGCCAGTTTCAGGCGGCAGGCTATTCCGCTGTGGTCTGCGGCCCCGGCAGCATTGACCAGGCGCATCAGCCCAACGAGTTCATCGAGGTGGCGCAGTTCGAGGCGGGGCACGACTTCATGAAGAAACTGGTCGCGCGGCTGGGCAGCTGAGGATTGCGGATGGCGCCTGCGGGCGCCCTCATGTGACCGGCGGCGCGGGCGGCCAGCGTCGCTTTGGAGTATTTTTGGCATAAAGAAGCCGGGGGTTCGCCAGGCCCGGCACGAGGTATTCAGCTATGGGCGGTTTTCCGATTTCGATGCGCAATCCGGCGGTATATCCCGGCCCGCCACCCACGGACACGGATGTGGTGGTGATTGGCGGCGGGGTGATCGGCATTTGCACGGCGCTCTATCTCGCGCGGGCGGGGCGCCGGGTCACGCTGCTGGAGAAGGGGCGCGTGGCGGGCGAGCAGTCCTCGCGCAACTGGGGCTGGATCCGCCAGCAGGGCCGCGATCCGGCGGAATTGCCGATCATGATGGAGGCGCTGCACCTCTGGCAGGAACTGGCGGCCGAGACCAACGTGGATTTCGGGCTGCGCCAGACCGGCGTGACCTACCTGGCAGAGACCGAAAAGACGCTTGCGGGTTATGAGGCCTGGGCCGGGGTCGCCGCCGCGCAGGGGCTGGACACGCGGATGCTGTCGCCCGGCGAGGTGGCCGGGATGTTCCCGGGGCTGAAGCGCAGCTACACGGGCGGCATGACCACCCCGTCGGACATGCGGGCAGAGCCCTGGCTGGCGGTTCCTGCGCTGGCCGGGATCGCCGCGCGCGCGGGCGTGAGCATCGTGGAAGGCTGCGCCGTGCGGCGGCTGGATGTCACGGGGGGGCGGATCACGGGCGTCTTTACCGAGGCGGGTCGCGTCACCTGCGCTCAGGTGGTGCTGGCGGGCGGTGCGTGGTCGGCCCTGTTCCTGCGCAACCACGGGATATCCCTGCCGCAACTGTCGGTGCGCGAAACCGTTGTCGCCACGGCGCCCTTGCCGGATGTGCATGCCGGGGCCGCGGCGGACGACGGGCTGGCCTTCCGGCGGCGACAGGACGGCGGGTATACCCTGGCGGGCAGCGGGAAGGCCGAGCTTTACATCGGTCCGGATTCCTTTCGCGCTCTGCCGCATTACCTGCCACAGCTGCGCGCGGCGCCGTTCGATCAAAGCTACCGGCCCGCGGCGCCCAATGGTTTTCCCGACGCCTGGGGCACACCGAGACGCTGGAGCGGGGACGAGGAAAGCCCGTTTGAGCGTATGCGCATACTGGATCCGGCGCCAAACCGGCGATACGTGGATCGGGCCTGCCGACGCTTTGCCGAACGCTATCCTGAGCTGGGTGCGGTGAAGGCACAGACCGCCTGGGCGGGGATGATCGACACGATGCCTGACATCGTGCCGGTGATGGACCACAGTCCGGACATCGAGGGGGTGGTGATCGGCACCGGCATGTCGGGCCACGGGTTCGGCATCGGGCCCGGGGCAGGGCGGTGTCTGGCCGCACTGGTCACGGGTGGCGAGGTGGGTCATGATCTGGCCAGATTCCGCGCCAGCCGATTCACCGACGGCAGCCCGATCGTGCTGCCGCCCCTCTGACACCCCTGCGCAAAGGACAGCCCATGCCGATCAAGAACCGTTTTGCCGAAACCCATGCCGAGATTACCGCCTGGCGCAGACATCTGCATGAGCACCCGGAACTGATGTTCGATGTGCATGAGACGGTGAAGTTCGTGGAGGACAAGCTGCGCAGCTTTGGCATCACCGACATCACCACCGGGATCGGCAAGACCGGGCTGGTCGCGGTGATCGAGGGCCGCAGCAATTCCTCGGGGCGGACCATCGGGCTGCGCGCGGACATGGATGCGCTGCCGATCAACGAGGCGACCGGGGTCGATTACGCGTCGAAGACCCCGGGCATAATGCACGCCTGCGGACACGATGGTCACACGGCCATGCTGCTGGGTGCGGCGCAGTATCTTGCCGAGACGCGGAATTTCGACGGCCGTTGCGTGCTGATCTTCCAGCCCGCCGAAGAGGGCGGCGGTGGCGGCAATGAAATGGTCAAGGACGGCATGATGGACCGCTGGGGCATCCAGGAGGTCTACGGCATGCACAACATGCCGTCCTTTCCGGCAGGTGAATTCGCGATCCGGCATGGGGCGCTGCTGGCGGCGGCGGATGAATTCGAGGTTATCGTCGAGGGGCGCGGCAGCCATGCGGCGGCCCCGCACAACGGCGCGGACAGCAACCTTGCGGCGGCGCATGTGGTGGTCGCGCTGCAAAGCATCGCCTCGCGCAACGTCGATCCGGTGGAACAGGTGGTGGTGTCCGTCACCACGGTGCAAAGCGACACCGACAGTCACAACATCCTGCCGCAGTCCGTGCGTCTGCGCGGCACGGTGCGCAGCCTGGACGAGACCGTGCGCGACCTGGCCGAGGCGCGGTTTCATGAGGTCGTCACCCATACCGCAGCGGCCTATCAGTGCGCGGCGAAGATCACCTATACGCGCGGCTATCCGGTGACGGTCAACCACCCCGACCAGACGGATTTCGCCGCCGACATGGCGGACAAGGTAGCGCCCGGCGTGGTGCGCGATCTGCCGCCCGTCATGGCGGGGGAGGACTTTTCCTATATGCTGAACGCACGGCCCGGCGCCTATATGATGATCGGCAATGGCGACAGCGCGTCGCTGCACCACCCGGAATATGACTTTAACGACGCGGCGATTCCGGCGGGCTGTTCGTGGTTCGCCGAACTGGTGGAAACCCGGATGCCGGTGGGGTAGACCAAGGCGAAAGCCGGGCGATTTGCCCGCTCAAAGGAGGTTTCGCGTTCTGCCCGCCCTTGCGGCGGCCCCGCGGCCCCAACCATCGAAAAGGACAAGCCATGCCAGTCAAGAACCGCTTTGCCGAACTGCATGATGACATCACCGCCTGGCGACGTGATCTGCACGAGCACCCCGAAATCCTGTTCGACACCCATCGTACTGCGGCCACTGTCGCGGAAAAGCTGCGCGCCTTTGGCTGCGACGAGGTGGTCGAGGGGATCGGACGCACCGGGGTTGTGGGCGTGATCAAGGGCAAGAGCACCGCATCGGGCAAGGTGATCGGTCTGCGTGCGGATATGGACGCGCTGCCTATTCACGAGCAGACCGGACTCGACTATGCCTCAAAGACGGACGGTGCCATGCATGCCTGCGGCCATGACGGCCATACCGCCATGCTGCTGGGGGCGGCGCAATACCTGGCGGAGACGCGGAACTTCGACGGGACCGCGGTGGTGATCTTTCAGCCCGCCGAAGAGGGCGGCGGCGGCGGCAAGGTCATGTGCGACGATGGCATGATGGAGCGGTGGGGCATTCAGGAAGTCTATGGGATGCACAATTGGCCCGGGATGCCCACGGGCAGCTTCGGCATCCGCACCGGCCCGTTCTTTGCCGCGACCGATCTGCTTGAGATCGAGGTCGAGGGACTGGGCGGCCATGCGGCAAAGCCGCATGAGACCATCGACACCGGTGTCGTGACCGCACATATCATCACCGCCTTGCAGACCATCGTCAGCCGCAATGCGGACCCCATCGGCAATATCGTGGTGTCGATCACGTCGATCGAATCTTCGTCAAAGGCGTTCAACGTGATCCCGCAACGGGTGAACCTGATGGGCACCGTGCGGACCCTCAGCAACGAGCTGCGCGATCTGGCCGAGACGCGCGTGACGGAGATCTGCGAGGGCATCGCGGCGACTTTCGGCGCGGTGGCGCGGGTGAACTACAAGCGGAACTATCCCGTCATGGTCAACCACCCCGAGCAGACCGATTTCGCCGCCGAGGTGGCGCGCAGCGTCTCTGGCCAATGCGACGAGGCGCCGCTGGTCATGGGCGGCGAGGATTTCGCCTTTATGCTGGAGGAACGTCCGGGCGCCTATATCCTGGTCGGCAACGGCGACGGGGCGATGGTGCACCACCCGATGTACAACTTCAACGACGAGGCGATCCCGGCGGGATGCAGCTGGTGGGCCGGCGTGGTCGAACAGCGGATGCCGGCGGCCTGATCCTCTTGCGCGGGGCGGGCCGGGTCCTGTCCCGTTTCGCGTTATGTCGGGGGTGTGCTTCGGGCAGGCGTTCTACTGGAGTATTTTCAGCATAAAGAAGCGGGGGATGCGCCCCGCAGCCACCCTGCGCGCCCCTGTCAGCCGTGCCAGAGGGATTGGTAGACCGCGTCGATCCCATCTGCTTCGGCGCGGGCGCTGAAGCGGGTCAGGGCGGTGTGGCGTGCGGCCTCGGCGATGGTGTCGTGTCGCTCAAGCAGCGCCTTGGCGGCGGCGGCGGCGGCTTCGGCGTTGTCGAGGGGCACGATGGTGCCGACCCGGCCCGCATCCGAAAAACTGCGGTAATAGCCTGTCTCGCTGCCCACGAATGGCGTGCCGCTGGCGAGCCCTTCGAGCGGGACCATGCCGTAGCCTTCGTACCGGGGCAGTTGCATGACCAGCGACAGGGCGCGCATCAGGGCGGGCAGGTCGGGGGCCGGTATCTCTCCGACAAAGCGCAGGCGGTCTGTCAGCCCTGCCGCCGAAACCTTGGACTTGAGGCCGCTCAGATAGCTTTCGAACTTGCCGCCCGCGCGGCCGACGACCAGAGCGGTGACATCCGGATGATCGGGCAGGAAGCGCAGCATGGCGTCGACAAAGACATCCGTTCCCTTTTCGGGGCGGATGCGTCCCACCGTGGCGATCCCACGGCTGCCGCCAAAGCCC
Organism: Sulfitobacter sp. THAF37; assembly: GCF_009363555.1. Classification (NCBI taxonomy): domain Bacteria; kingdom Pseudomonadati; phylum Pseudomonadota; class Alphaproteobacteria; order Rhodobacterales; family Roseobacteraceae; genus Sulfitobacter; species Sulfitobacter sp. THAF37. The sequence goes on along the minus strand of NZ_CP045372.1, from coordinate 3,217,227 downwards.
AGGGCGCGCCATGCGGCGGCGCGGTCGGGGGCAGGGGTGAAGAGATCGGTATCGACCCCGTGGGGGACGACAGCGCGGACGTGTGGGACGAATTCGGCGGCTTTTTCGGTGGTGGCGATGACCGCGTCCATGCGGCGGATCAGCCAGCGGGGGTAGGCGGAATGCAGCCGTTGCGCGGCGGAGGTAAAGACAATGCGGATCGGCGCGCGGCGCACATCGCGCAGCCAGATGGCGCTGCGCATTTCCGGGTTGCGGCGCACGTGCCAGATGGCAAAGGGGCGGTTTTCCGGCGTGCCCTGGCGGCAGGCGAGATGGGCCTGCGCAGGCGTCATGGGGGCCGGGCAGCCGGGCAGGGCATTGCCCACCAGCGCCAGGTCGTGGTGCTGCGACTGCTGGCGGATCACATTGGCGGCGGTGGCCGAGACGCCGGTGAAATTCGGGTTGTAGTTGGTGACGAACAGTTCAGGCACGACGGTCAAGCTCCAGCGCCCTGATCAGGCGGTCCGCGATGCTGTCGAGCATGTCTGTCCGGTCCTGGGTGAAGGCGGTCGCGGCGGCCTTTGCCGTCTCCAGCGCCGTGGGATCGTCCAGGAGGGTGCCGACCCGAAGGGCGAGGTCTTCGGCATCGGCCACCAGACGCGCGGCGCCGCGTGCCTCCATCTCGGCGAAGGTTTCGGCGAAATTCGCGACATGGTTGCCAGACAGCACCGCCGCCCCTGCCTGGGCGACTTCAAACGGGTTGTGCCCCCCGATCGGGCGCAGGGAGCCGCCCAGAAACACGATATCGCCAAGCGCGTACCAGGTGCCAAGCTCGCCCAGCGTGTCGGCGAGAAAGACCTGGCCCCCAGGCATGTCACCACGGCTGCGGCGGGTCAGGCTCAGCCCCTCGCCGGCGATCAGGTTCGTCACCTCCTGCCCACGCTCGGGATGGCGCGGGACGAGGATGAGGCAGAGGTCCGGATGGCGCGCCAGCAAGGTCTTGTGGGCGGCCAGCGCGGTTTCCTCCTCTCCCGGATGGGTGGAAGAGGCGATCCAGACCGGGCGATGCCCGAGGGCGGCGCGCGCCTCGAACAGGGTATCCTCGTCCTGCGGCAGGGGGCCGGCCAGCGACTTGAGGTTGATGCCGCGGGCGACCCGGTCAGCGGGGGCGTTGATCTCGACCATGGCTTTGGCCATGGCGTCGTTCTGGGTCAGGATCAGGTCGAAGACCTCGAACAGATAGCGGGCGGTTTTCGGAAAGCGGCGCCAGTTGGCGATGGATTTGGCCGAGAGCCGCGCGTTGACCAGTGCCATTCGCGCGCCCTGTGCATGGGTGCGGCGCAGCATCTGGGGCCAGAGTTCGCTTTCCACAAAGAGCGCCGCATCGGGCCGCCAGTGGCGCAGGAAGCGGCGCAGGGGCCCCGGCGCGTCGAGCGGCGAGAACTGGTGCACGCAGCGCGGTGGCATCCGGCGGGCGAGCATGGCGGCGGAGGTCGCGGTGCCCGACGTGATGAGGAACCGCGCCCGCGGCAGGGCCGCGCCCATCCGGGAGATCAGCGCCAGCACCGCCTGGGTTTCACCCACGGAAGCGGCATGGAACCAGATCAGCGGAGCGTCGGGGTCGCGCGGCTCGGTCGCGTGGCCGAGTTTTTCGTGGCAGCGCACCACCGTGACACCCGCGCGGCGCAGCTTGCCGGTGGCGATACGGGCGGCGAAAGGCACCAGCAGCATGCTGGCGCCCACCCATATGCGGTAGAGCAGGGGCGCCATGCCAGGCTCAGCCGCCGGTGTGGCTCATGTGGCGGGGCATCTGACCGTCGAGCTGCTGGCGCGAGTAGTCGAAATCATGGCCTTTGGGCTTGCGGTCGATGGCGGCGCGGATCGCGGCTTCGAGCGGGGCGTTGTCTGTGGGGTGGGCGCGCAGGGGCGCGCGCAGATCGGCCACGTCTTCCTGACCGAGGCACATGAAAATCTCACCGGTGCAGGTGATGCGCACACGGTTGCAGCTTTCGCAGAAATTGTGACTGAGCGGCGTGATGAAGCCGATCTTCTGCCCGGTTTCCTCCAGCCGGACATAGCGCGCGGGGCCGCCCGACCGCTCGGCCAGATCGGTGACGGTGTAGTCTTCGGCATAGCGCGCGCGCACGTCCTTGAGCGACCAGTACTGGCCCAGGCGGTCCTCGTTGCCCAGATCGCCCATCGGCATGACTTCGATCCAGGTCAGGTCCATGTCGCGGTCTGCGCACCAGCGGGTGATGGCAGGCAGCTCTTGCTCGTTGAAGCCCTTGAGGGCCACCGCGTTGATCTTGACCCGCAGCCCGGCCCGCTGAGCGGCGTCGATGCCGCGCATCACTTGTGGCAGCCGGCCCCAGCGGGTGATCTCGGCGAACTTGGTTTCGTTCAGCGTGTCGAGCGAGATGTTCACCCGGCGCACGCCGGCGGCGTAGAGATCGTCTGCGAAGCGTTCGAGCTGGCTGCCGTTGGTGGTCAGCGTCAACTCCTTGAGCGCGCCGCTGTCGAGATGCCGGGTCATGCTGTCGAAGAAGGTCATGATGCCCTTGCGCACCAAAGGCTCGCCGCCGGTGATGCGCAGCTTCTGAACCCCGAGATTCACGAAGGTCGAGCAGAGCCGGTCCAGTTCCTCCAGCGTCAGCAGTTCCTTCTTGGGCAGGAAGGTCATGTTTTCCGACATGCAGTACACGCAACGGAAATCGCAGCGGTCCGTGACGGAAACGCGCAGATAGGTGATCGCGCGGGCGAAGGGGTCGATCAGGGGTGCATTCATGCCCAATAGGTAATGGCCTGCCGGTATCCCCGCAAGCGGCATTTCGGAGATTGCGACTTAAGGTGCATGGCGCTACCTTGCGGGCATGAAGAGAATTCTGATCCTGACGATACTGGTTCTGGGCGTGACGGGCTGTGCCGCGGTGACAGAGCGTTTTGGCCTTGGGCGCAAGGCGGGCGGCACTGCGCAGGCGGCGCCGGATGATCCTTTTGTCGCCTCCGATCCGGCTGAGGTGCCAGAGCTCGACCTTGCCACGGCAGCACCGCCGCCACCGCCTGCGGCGCGATCTGCCGAGGCGCTGGATACGACCACACCCGAACAGCGTGCCGCGGCGGCGGCCCCGGCGGCGGAAGGCGGGCGCAGTCTGGGCAAGACGGTGGCGTCGCTGGGCGACGCGACCCAGCCGGGCCTGTGGCTGAAGACGCCGCTTGTGAGTGCCGAGGCAAAAGGGCGTGTGACCAATCCGGCGACGGGCAAGTCGTCTGCCGTGACGCTGATCCCGCGCGGCGGAGAGGCGACGGGCGGCAGCCAGATGTCGCTGTCGGCGCTGCGGTTGATCGGGGCGTCGCTGACCGATCTGACCGAAGTCGAGGTCGCGCTGGAAGGCTGATGTGATCCGGCGGAGCGCGCTGCGCGCGCAAGACATTATTGATATTGGCTGCGGGCCCACCATCCCAAGGATGTTTCAGGGGCTCTTGTCGAGGTGACGCAGCGCTTCCTTTACCGCGAAGGGTTTCATCGCCGCGCCATGGGTGTCGATGAAGCGCAGGGTGCGGGGGGCGTCGTGTTTCGACAGGTCGCGCAGCCACCAGCCGATGGCCTTCTGGATGAACCACTGGTGATCGTGCACCAGGGTTGCGGCCCAGCCGAGGATGCGGTCGCGGGCGGCCAGCTCCTGCGGTTTCGGGTGGTTCTGCCTGGTCCAGGGGAGCGTGGAGACGAGGGCGGCGCGGCGGGTCCACATGTGATCGGAGGCGACCCAGGTCGCGACGGTATCGAGGCGGCCGGGGTCGGCGGTGAGGCGTTTGGCCCCGGCGATGCAGGCGTGATCGGCAATCGCCCAGCTGTCGAAGTCCGGAGTCCAGGAGGTGATGAGGTCCCATGCGGCGCTGTCATCGGGGCGAATCCGCGCCTGGGTCAGCAGTTTGGCGGCGGCGAGGCGGGCTTCGAAGATGTCGGTTTGCCACAGGCCCGCGGCGATCAGAACGCGGGTATCGGCGTCGGTCTGCGCGCGCCAGGCTTTGGTCAAATCGTTGATCTGAGGATTGGTCAGGCCAAGGTAGCGGCGGTCGGCCTTGTGATAGGCGCGCATCTGCACCGCGCGGTCGGGGTCGGCGAGGGCTTCGAGGGCCGACAGATAGGGTTCATGCATCGGGGTCGGCCAGGATATGCGTGGGCAGACCGTCGATGTTGTGTTGGTTGCGGTCCTGCCAATAGGCGGCGACCCCGTCGCGGCCCTTGTCGCTGGCCCAGTGGTGCAGGACGTCGCGCGGGCCCTTGTGGTCATAGAAGGGCACCGCATAGCCGCAGCTGGTCTGCATCAGGTCCACGGTCATGTCATAGATCTGGCGGGCGCCGGGATCGGGCGGGAAATGCGCATTGAGGGCGTCGAACGCCGCATCGCGCGGATGCAGGGTGCGGGCGGACCCATAGGCGTGCATGATCATCGGCCGTGCCTCGAACCCGCACCACATCAGGGTCATGCGGTTGATGCGCGCCAGATGTGCGGCGGTTTCATTGCCCGACCCGGTGAGGTTGCGCCAGATGATCCGGTTGCGGCCGAGCACGGGCAGGCTGTCCGTGCCCTTGGGCGAGATGTTGACCCGGCCCGTTTCGGCGGCGGTGCCGCAAAAGAACATGTGCTGCGAGGCGATGAATTTCCTGTGGTCGTCGGTGATGCTGTCGAACTGCTTTGCCATTATTCGACTGTCACCGATTTCGCGAGGTTGCGGGGCTGGTCCACGTCGGTGCCCTTGGCCACCGCCGTATGATAGGCCAGAAGCTGCGCGGGCAGGGCGTAGAGGATCGGGGCCAGGGCATCGTCGATGGCAGGCATCTCGATGCTGGACCATGTGCCTTCGCTGGCCTCTGCCAACCCCTTGGCGTCCGAGATCAGGATCACCTTGCCCTTGCGCGCCATGACTTCCTGCATGTTGCTGACCGTTTTGTCGAAGAGCGCGTCGCGCGGGGCCATGACGATCACCGGGACCTCTTCGTCCACCAGGGCGATGGGGCCGTGTTTCAATTCGCCGGATGCATAAGCTTCGGCGTGTATGTAGCTGATTTCCTTTAGCTTCAGGGCGCCCTCCAGCGCCAGCGGGTACATCTGGCCGCGGCCCAGGAACAGCACGTCGCGGGCTGTCGACAGCTTGTAAGCGGTGTCGCGCATGGCGGGGTTCTGATTCAGCGCGGCGTTGATGACCGACGGCAGGCCGCGCAGGGCCTGAACGTGGCTCTCCAGCCCGGTGGTATCCAATGCGCCGCGATCGTGGGCGGCCTTGAGCACGAGCATGAACAGCACGGTCAATTGGCAGGTAAAGGCTTTGGTCGAGGCCACGCCGACCTCCACACCGGCGTAGATCGGCAAGGCGATGTCGCTTTCCCGCGCGATGGAGCTTTCGGGTACATTGACCACGCTCGCGATCTTGTCGGCCTTGCCTGCGCAATACCGCAGGGCGGCGAGGGTGTCGGCAGTCTCGCCCGACTGGCTGACGAAGAGCGCCAGCGTTCCCTTGGTGATCGGCGGTTCGCGATAGCGGTATTCAGAGGCCACATCGACCTCCACCGGGATGCGCGCGATCTGTTCGAACCAGTACTTCGCGGTGAGGCAGGCATAGAAGGCGGTGCCGCAGGCGACCATGGTGATCCGTTCGATCTGCGAAAAATCGAGGCCGCCGCCGGGCAGGTGGATCTGGCCGTCGGTGCCGAGGTAGTTCTGCAGCGCCTGACCCAGCACACCGGGCTGTTCGGCGATCTCCTTGGCCATGAAGTGCTTGTGGCCCCCCTTGTCGATCCGCGTGCTGTCGATCTGGATCGTCTTGATCGGGCGATTCACGACGGTACCGGCGGCATCGGTGATTTCCACCGACGCGCGGGTGATGACGGCGGTGTCGCCTTCCTCCAGATAAGATATCCGGTCGGTCAGTGGCGACAGCGCGATGGCGTCCGAGCCGACGTACATCTCGCCGGTGCCGTATCCGATGGCCAGGGGCGAGCCCTTGCGCGCCGCGATCATCAGGTCGTCCTCACCGTCGAAGAGGAACGCCAGCGCGAAGGCCCCGGTCAGCCGGGACAGGGCCTGTTTTGCGGCTGCCACCGGGCTTGCGCCCTGCGACATGTAGTGCTGGGTCAGCAGGGCGACGGTTTCCGTGTCTGTCTCGGTCACGAATTCCACGCCGTGTCCGGCGAGTTCCTCGCGCAGTTCGCGGAAGTTTTCGATGATGCCGTTATGCACGACCGCGACGCCGCCCGCGCGGTGGGGGTGGGCGTTGGTGACGGTGGGCGCGCCGTGGGTGGCCCAGCGGGTGTGGCCGATGCCGCTTTTGCCGGTCAATGGTTCGTGCACCAAAAGGTCGCTGAGGTTGACCAGCTTGCCCACCGCGCGGCGGCGGTCCAGTTTGCCGGTGTCGACGGTGGCGATACCGGCGCTGTCATAGCCGCGGTATTCGAGCCGTTTGAGTGCCTCCACCAGGATCGGTGCCGCCTCGTGATTGCCAAGAACCCCTACGATTCCGCACATATTCAGCTGCCTCGCTGCATTTTGGCCTTTTTGGCCTTTAACATTTCCAACAATTTTCGCGCCATGCCGGGTTTTTCGACCTGCGGCGCACGTGCCAGCGCAAGCGCGTCGGGTTCGACATCGGATGTGATGACCGACCCCGATCCCGTCATCGCGCCGTCGCCGATGCTGACAGGGGCCACCAGCATGGTGTTGGACCCGATGAAGGCGCGCGCGCCGATGTGGGTGTGATGTTTCATCACGCCGTCGTAGTTGCAGGTGATCGTTCCCGCGCCAAGGTTCGCCGCCGCCCCGACAGAGGCGTCGCCGACATAGCTGAGGTGGTTGATCTTGGCCCCTTCGGCAACCTGGGCATTCTTGATCTCGACAAAGTTGCCGATGCGCACGTCTTCGGCAAGCTCCGCACCGGGGCGCAGGCGGGCATAGGGCCCGACGATGCCTCCGCGCGAGACATGGCAGCCTTCAAGATGCGAAAAGGCCCGGATCGTGGCACCGGATTCGACCGTGACACCGGGGCCGAACACCACGTTGGGTTCGATCAGCGTGTCGCGCCCGATGATGGTGTCACGGGCCAGATAGACGGTGTCCGGGGCCATCAGGGTCACGCCGTCTTCCAGCAGGGCCGCGCGGGCGCGGCGCTGGAAGGTCGCATCGGCCAGCGCGAGGTCGGCGCGGGAATTCACGCCCAGCGTCTCGGCCTCGTCACAGGTGACGGCGCTGGCGCGCAAGCCGCCTGTGCGGGCCAGGCCGACAATATCGGTCAGGTAGTATTCGCCCGAGGCATTGTCGTTGCCCACTGCGTCGATCAGGTCGAACAGCGTATCCGTGCGGGCGGCGAGGACGCCGGAATTGCACAGGGTGATGGCGCGTTCGGCCTCGGTGGCGTCCTTGAATTCGACGATCCGCTCCAGCCGGTCGCCGTCCATCACCAGCCTGCCATAGCGGGCGGGATCGGCGGCCTGAAAGCCCAGCACCGTGACATCGTGCTGCGCCAGCGCGTCCTGCATCCGCTCCAGCGTCTCGGGCTGGATGAAGGGGGTGTCGCCATAGAGCACCACGGTCATGCCCTCGAACCCGGTCAGCGCGGCGCGGGCCTGTGCAACCGCATGGGCGGTGCCAAGCTGTTCTTCCTGCTCGACCACGATCGCGTCCGGGTCGTGCGCCAGGGCGGCGGCGCGGACCTGATCGGCGCCGTGTCCCGCCACGACGACGGTGCGCTCGGGGGCCAGCACGCGGCCGGATTCCATGGCGTGGATCAGCATCGGTTCGCCCGCGATGGGGTGCAGGACCTTGGGCAGGTCCGAATTCATCCGTGTGCCTTTGCCTGCGGCAAGGATGACCAGTGACGTTTTCATATGGGTCTCTTTATGCTCTACCTTGCATTCTGTTTACCCCCTGAGCACAAAGGCGCAAGGGTGGCCGGGATCAAGATAGGTTGCGGCCTGCAACAACAATGGGCGGTGAGCCGCAGACGGGGACGATATGAAGACGGTTGTTTTCGATCTTGACGGGACGCTGGCCGACACCAGCGGCGATCTGATTGCCGCCGCGAACTCTTGCTTTCGGGATCTCGGGGCGGGGGATCTGCTGGACCCGGTGAAGGATGCCGGCACCGCCCTGCGCGGCGGGCGCGCCATGCTGAAACTCGGGATGGGCCGGCTGGGCCGGTCGGACGACCTGGACACCATCAACGCCTGTTATCCGAAGCTGCTCGAAGCCTACGCCCGTGACATCGACACGCACACCACGCTTTATCCCGGCGCGATGGAGGCGGTCATCCGGCTGAAGCAGGCAGGCTACCGGGTGGCCATCTGCACCAACAAACCCGAAGAGCTGGCCAATACGCTGCTGACACGGCTGGGGGTGCGCGAGGTCTTTGACGCGATGCTGGGGGCCGACACGCTGGCGGTGCGCAAGCCCGATCCCGAACACCTGTTCGAGACCGCGCGCCGTGCGGGCGGCGATCCGGCGCTGTGCATGCTGATCGGCGACAGCGACACCGACCGCAACACCGCGCGCAACGCCGGGGTGCCCTGCGTGCTGGTGACGTTTGGTCCGGCGGGTGGCGACATGGCGGCGCTGGCGCCCGAGGCGCTTTTGAACCACTACGACGACCTGCACGACATCGTCGTCGGGCTGGTGGGGTCGGCGGCATGACCGACGTCTTCCGCGGCAGCTTTACCCAGCAGGAGCCGATACCGGAGGAGGGGATCGAAGCGGCGGTGGCGGTGATGCGGTCGGGTCGGCTGCACCGCTACAACACCGCGCCGGGCGAAGTGGCGCAGACCGTAATGCTTGAGCAGGAATTCGCGGACATGGTCGGGGCACGCTATTGCCTGGCGGTGGCGTCGGGCGGCTATGCGATGGGCACGGCGCTGCGGGCCGTGGGGGTCAGGCCCGGCGACCGCGTCCTGACCAATGCCTTTACCCTGGCCCCGGTGCCCGGCGCGATTGCCGCGGTGGGGGCGGTGCCGGTGTTTGTCGGGGTGACGCGGCAACTTGTGATCGACCTCGATGACCTCGCCGCCAAGGCCGACCAGGCGGATGTTCTGCTGCTCAGCCACATGCGGGGGCACATCGCGGACATGGAGGCGCTGATGGCGCTCTGCGACGCGTCGGGGATCACGGTGATAGAGGATTGCGCCCACACGATGGGGGCGGCGTGGAACGGCGTTCCTTCGGGGACGCAGGGCAAGGTTGGGTGCTATTCCTGCCAGACCTACAAGCACGTCAACGCCGGCGAAGGCGGCCTGCTGGTCATGGACGACCCCGAGATCGCGGCGCGTGCGGTGATGCTGTCGGGGTCCTACATGCTGTACGAAAGCCACCGTGCCGGACCGCCGAAAGAGATGTTCGAGACGATCCGCTACGAGATGCCCAATGTCTCGGGCCGGATGGACAACCTGCGCGCGGCGATATTGCGGCCTCAACTGCGTGACCTCGACCGCCAGTGCGCGCGCTGGAACGAACGGTATTTCCGGATCGAAGGGGGATTGCGCGGCACGCCCGGTCTGACGGTGATCGACCGTCCGGCGCGGGAAACGATTGTCGGATCGTCGATCCAGTTCCTTCTGGACGGCTGGGCCGCCCCGGATGTGCAGGAGGTGCTGCGCCGGTGCCGCGAGCGGGGGGTCGAGCTAAAGTGGTTCGGCGCTGCCGAACCGATCGGGTTCACCAGCCGCTACGATTCATGGCAGTACGTAAAGTCGGAAAGGATGCCCGCCAGTGACGCTGTACTGGCAGGCATCGTGGACATGAGGGTGCCGCTGACCTTTTCGCTCGAAGACTGCGATCTTATCGCGCGGATCATCCGGTCCGAGGTCGGCGCGGTGCACCAGAATGTCAGGGACGGGGCGCGCAGCCCCGCCTGAGCGTCAGAACATGATCGTGCCGTGCTGGCCCGCGTCGGGTTTCTTGTCGGTCACGTTCGCCTTGGCGATCTCGTAGAGGAACTTGAGATTGCCTTCTGTCACCCAGACCTCGGCTTCCTTGAGGTCCATGCGCAGCAGCTGCACGTCGGGATCGTTCTTGTCCCCATCGAACCATGCGGCGGCAAAGGCGTTCCAGATGTCGTCGAGCTGTTCGTCATCGTGTGAAACGGTGATGCGCCCATGGATGCGCCCGTAAAGATGCTCGTCCTTGCTGGACACGATGTATTCCGCGTCTGCGCCGGTGCCGGCGGCCTTGGAGATGTCGGTATCCTTGGCCGTGATGAACCAAAGCGTGTTCGGGGTGTCGTCATCGACGAAGTGGCTCATCGGGACGCTGCGGGCGTTATCGGCGCCCAGCATGCCTGAGCGGATGTCCTCCATCCGGTCCCAGAATTCCTTTTTCAGATCGTTGCTCATTGCAGTATCCTTTGCAGAGGTTGGCGTGTTTCACTCGGCCAACGGTTGCGGGGGGCACAGGGTTCCGCTGCACCGGGCGGCTTGACGAAAAGAGCGCCACTGCGTTAAGTAATGAACAGTCGTTCAATAACGAGCCCGGGGAGGCGGAGATGTTCAACGCGAGTATGAATTTCGATCTGGGGGAGGACGTGACCGCCCTGCGCGACATGGTGCACCGCTGGGCGCAGGAACGGGTCAAACCGATGGCTGCGGAAATCGACAGCAATAATGACTTTCCGCCCGAACTCTGGACCGAGATGGGCGAATTGGGCCTGCTCGGCATGACGGTGGAGGAAGAGCACGGCGGTTCCGGGCTGGGATATGTCGCCCATGTCGTCGCGGTCGAGGAAATCGCCCGCGCCTCGGCGTCGGTTTCGCTGTCCTATGGCGCGCATTCGAACCTCTGCGTCAATCAGATCAAGCTGAACGGCACCCCCGAACAGAAGGCAAAGTACCTGCCAAAGCTCTGCACCGGTGAGCATGTCGGCGCGCTGGCGATGTCCGAAGCAGGCGCAGGCAGCGACGTGGTGTCGATGAAGCTGCGGGCAGAGAAGCGCAACGATCATTACCGTCTGTCCGGTAACAAGTACTGGATCACCAATGCGCCCAACGCCGAGACGCTGGTGGTATACGCCAAGACCGATCCCGACCTGGGGTCGAGGGGGATCACCGCGTTTCTGATCGAGCGCGGGATGAAAGGCTTCAGCACCCCGCACCACCTGGACAAGCTGGGCATGCGCGGGTCGAACACCGGCGAGCTGGTGTTCGACGATGTCGAAGTGCCGTTGGAGAACGTGCTGGGCGAAGAAGGGCGCGGCGTGGCGGTGCTGATGTCGGGTCTGGACTACGAACGCGTGGTGCTGGCGGGCATCGGTCTGGGCATCATGGCGGCCTGCCTGGACGAGGTCATGCCCTACGTGAGCGAGCGCAGGCAGTTCGGCGAGCCGATCGGTAACTTCCAGCTGATGCAGGGCAAGCTGGCGGATATGTACACGGCGATGAACTCGGCGCGGGCCTATGTCTACAGCGTGGCACAGGCCTGTGATCGGGGAAACGTGACGCGCCAGGACGCGGCCGCCTGTTGCCTCTACGCCTCGGAGCAGGCGATGGTACAGGCCCATCAGGCGGTGCAGGCGCTGGGGGGCGCGGGCTACCTGAACGACACGCCCGTTGCGCGTATCTTCCGCGATGCCAAGCTGATGGAGATCGGGGCCGGTACGTCGGAAATCCGCCGCATGCTGGTGGGTCGCGAAATGATGGCGGCGATGGCCTAGGCGATGCCGCGGTGGCTGTGGTGGACCCCGCTTGCAGTGCTGACCGTCGTGGTTGGGGTGCTGCTGTTCCGACAGGGCTGGATTGCAGCGCAAATGACGGAGACGGATGTGATCGACCATTACGCGTCCAGATACGTGGCCGAGCACGGCGGGCGGAAAACCGATTGCCATGCCGTGCCCGCAAGCGCGCCACGGGTCTGGATCGAGGTCCGTTGCGGCGATGCGGTGGTCTATAAGGTGGATCGGGCGGGGCGACTGGTGTTACCTGATCCCGCGGAACCCGCTGCATGACCGCCCCGGCGCGCGTCGCGATGGACTGAAAACAGCGGCCCCGGCGGTCGGCAAGGATGACAACAAAGGAGACGCGGCGATGAGGTTTCTGGCAATTCTGGCGATGGTCTGCGCGGGCGGTGCCGTGGCGCAGCAGGTGGATGGCAACACGGTGCGGTCCTGCTTTGCAGATACGCCCGTGGGCGAGACCGCCCCGGCGTGCCTGGGCGCGGCATCGAACGCCTGCCAGGATCAGGGTTTCGACACCACGCAGGGCATCTCGCAATGCATCCAGGCGGAGACTGCGGTTTGGGACGACCTGCTGAACACGGAATACAAGAGCACACGCGCCCACCTCGAAGCGCAGGACGCGGGGCTGAAGGACCAGCTTCTGACCGCGCAGCGGGCCTGGATCGCCTTTCGCGACGCGGAATGTGCGCTGGACTATGCCCGGTGGCAGGGCGGTTCGATCCGCAGTGTGGTCTTTGCCAACTGCATGATGGTGATGACGGCCCGGCGCACGCTGGAGCTGCGGGACATGAAGGGAAATTGACGTGAAACTGCTATCTCAGGCGCTGCCGTCTTCCGAGGCCTACAAGGCGAACGAAGCGGCGCATCTCAAGGCGCTGGAACCGGTCGCGGCGGCGGCGGAGGCGGCTGCCCTTGGCGGCGGCGAGAAATCGCGCGCGCGTCACGTCAGCCGGGGCAAGATGCTGCCCAGGGAACGGGTTGCGAACCTGCTGGACCCCGGATCGCCGTTTCTGGAAATCGGGGCGACCGCGGCGCATGGGCTTTATGATGGCGCTGCACCCTGTGCCGGGGTGATCGCGGGCATCGGTCGGGTCCAGGGGCACGAGGTCATGGTGGTCTGCAACGACGCCACCGTGAAGGGCGGCAGCTATTACCCCATGACGGTCAAGAAACACCTGCGCGCGCAGGAAATCGCGGAGGCGAACCATCTGCCTTGCGTCTATCTTGTGGACAGTGGCGGCGCGAACCTGCCGAACCAGGACGAGGTTTTCCCCGACCGCGACCATTTCGGCGCGATTTTCTACAACCAGGCGCGCATGTCGGCCAAGGGGATCCCGCAGATTGCCGTGGTCATGGGGTCATGCACTGCTGGCGGGGCTTACGTGCCCGCGATGTCGGATGTGACCATCATCGTGAAGGAACAGGGGACGATCTTTCTTGCCGGGCCGCCGCTGGTCAAGGCGGCGACGGGCGAAGTGGTCAGCGCCGAGGATCTGGGCGGCGGCGATGTGCATACGCGGCTGTCCGGCGTGGCCGACTATCTGGCAGAGGACGACGCCCATGCGCTGAGCCTGGCGCGCCGCGCGGTTGCGCAGCTCAACCGGACCCGGCCCGCGACCGTTCAATGGGAAAGCCCGGAGGACCCCGCCTATGACCCGGCGGAACTGCTGGGGGTGGTGCCCGCCGACCTGCGCACGCCCTATGACATCCGCGAGGTGATTGCCCGGCTGGTGGACGGCAGCCGCTTTGACGAATTCAAATCCCGCTTTGGCGAGACGCTGGTGACGGGGTTTGCCCATCTCAAGGGATGTCCCATCGGGATCGTGGCCAACAACGGGGTGTTGTTTTCGGAAGCGGCGCAGAAGGGGGCGCATTTCGTTGAACTTTGCAGCCAGCGCAATATCCCGCTGGTCTTTCTGCAGAACATCACCGGTTTCATGGTGGGGCGCAAATACGAGAACGAGGGCATCGCGCGACACGGGGCCAAGATGGTGACGGCGGTGGCCACCACCAATGTGCCCAAGATCACCATGCTGGTCGGCGGCTCTTTCGGGGCGGGCAACTACGGCATGTCGGGGCGGGCCTATCGCCCGCGGTTCCTGTGGACCTGGCCCAACAGCCGGATTTCGGTCATGGGCGGACCGCAGGCGGCGGGGGTGCTGGCCACCGTCAAGCGCGACGCGATGGAGCGGGCGGGCGAGACATGGACCGAAGAGGAAGAGACCGCCTTCAAGCAGCCCACCATCGACATGTTCGAGGAACAGAGCCACCCGCTCTATGCTTCCGCGCGGCTGTGGGACGATGGCATCATCGACCCGCGCAAGAGCCGGGAGGTGCTGTTCCTGAGCCTGTCGGCCAGCCTGAATGCCCCCATCGAGCCGACACGCTTTGGCGTGTTCCGCATGTAACCCGGGCCCGAGGGAGAGACGCGAGATGGCAGAACTGGACGACGTGCTGGCGCGCTACCCCGGGGCGCAGACCTTTGCCTTTGGTGACACGCCGGGGCTCATTGCCGAGCTGACCGCGCTGGTCCGGTCGGGCGCTAAACGCGCGACCTGCACCGCCCTTGCCGATGTGGAGGCAGGGCGCGAGCCGATGCCGGTGATCGGCCGGCGCGACATCGCGCTTGGCCCCGACGGTCGGCCCGCGCTGGTGATCGAGACGAAGGAGCTGGTGCGGACGACCTGGGCCGGGATGACCGAGGAGATGGCGCTGGCAGAGGGCGAGGACGACACGCTGGAAAGCTGGAAGACAGGTCATCGCCGTTATTACGAGCGGCAGGGCATTTTCGCGGAAGACATGACGCTGATCTGGGAAAGGTTCGACGTGGTCGAGGCATTTTGACCGGGTCATGGGGGCGCTGCCCCCGCAGTCTGCGACTGCTCCCCCGGTATATTTGAGGAACAATGAAATGAAGAAGGGCGAGACATGTTCGACACGATCCTGATTGCAAACCGGGGCGAGATCGCCTGCCGGGTGATGCAGACGGCCCAGGCCATGGGCGTGCGTTGTGTCGCCGTCTACTCGGACGCGGATGCGGCGGCCATGCATGTGGCGATAGCGGACGCGGCGGTGCATATCGGCGGCTCTGCCCCTGCCGAAAGCTATTTGCGCGGGGATGCCATCATTCAGGCGGCACTGGACACGGGGGCGCAGGCGATCCATCCGGGCTATGGATTCCTGTCCGAAAACCCCGATTTCGTCGAAGCGGTGGAAAAGGCCGGGCTTGTGTTTATCGGCCCCTCGGCCCGAGCCATCCGCGCCATGGGGCTGAAGGACGCCGCCAAGGCGCTGATGGTCGAGGCCGGGGTGCCCGTGGTGCCGGGATATCACGGGGCCGATCAGGACGACGATCTGCTCATGCAGGAGGCCGAGAAGATCGGCTATCCGGTCCTGATCAAGGCCGTCGCGGGGGGCGGCGGCAAGGGGATGCGTCAGGTTGACGATGCCAAGGGGTTCAAGGCGGCACTCGATTCGGCCCGGTCGGAGGCCAGAAGCGCCTTCGGCAATGCCGACGTGCTGGTGGAGAAATTCGTGGCCAAGCCGCGCCACATCGAGGTGCAGGTCTTTGGTGACGGCAAGAAGGCAGTCCATCTGTTCGAGCGCGATTGTTCGCTGCAGCGCCGCCATCAGAAGGTGATCGAGGAAGCTCCGGCGCCCGGCATGACCGACGAGATGCGCGCGGCCATGGGCGCCGCCGCCGTCCGCGCGGCCGAGGCCATCGGCTATGCCGGGGCGGGAACGGTGGAGTTCATCGTCGATGCCTCGGACGGGCTGCGCCGGGATGGGTTCTTCTTCATGGAGATGAACACACGCCTGCAGGTGGAGCATCCGGTGACAGAAGCGATCACCGGCGTCGACCTGGTGGAATGGCAGCTGCGCGTGGCCGCGGGGGAGAGTCTGCCGCTGCACCAGCAGGATCTGTCCATCGACGGCCACGCCTTCGAGGCGCGGCTTTATGCCGAGGACGTGCCGAAGGGCTTCCTGCCTGCGACCGGCACGCTGACGCATCTGCACTTCACGGACCGGACGCGTGCGGATTCGGGGGTCCGCGCGGGGGATACGATCAGCCCATTCTACGATCCGATGATCGCCAAGGTCATCGTGCACGGTCCCACAAGGGATGTGGCGCTGGCGCGGCTGCGCGCCGCGCTGTCCGGCGCGCAGGTGGCGGGCACGGTCACGAACCTTGCCTTCCTGGGGGCGCTGGCGGGTCATGCGGGCTTTGCCGCGGGTGACGTGGACACGGGGCTGATCGCCCGCGACATCGAAACACTGACCGATGTGCCCGCGGTCGAGCCCTGGCACAGGGCGCTCGCGGGCATGGCGGCGCTGGGCCTCATGGTGCCGCAGGCCGAGGCCGGGTTCACCCTGTGGCGGCCGCTGCGGCGGCAGGTGATGCTGGCGCAGGGGGGCGAGGACGATCTGCTCAAGGTGCGGGTGATGTCGCCGGATCGTCAGCTCTGGTCCGTGGGGGAGGTCGAGGTCACGGCGGAGCGGCGCGCTGGCACGTGGTATCTGGATGGCCACGTGGCGCCCGAGGTCAGCATGGCGGGGGCGACGGTCACGGTGTTTGACGGCTACGGCATGGTCTTTGACGTTGTCGATCCGCTGGCCCGTGCCGCGGGCCGCAGCGGGGACGGCAACCTGATCGAAGCGCCGATGCCGGGCATGGTGAGGCTGGTCGAGGCGCAGGTGGGTCAGAAGGTGGCCGCAGGCGACAGGCTGGCGGTGCTGGAGGCGATGAAGATGGAGCATTCCCTGCTGGCGGAGCGTGATGGCGTGGTGGTCGAGGTGCTGGCCGCCGCCGGCGATCAGGTAGAGGCGGGGGCGGCGCTGGTCCGGCTGGAAGCAGAGGATGACGCCGCCGCGTGACGCTGCCGCGGGGTGGCGGGCTGGTAGTCCGGGCGGTTATCGCCTATGCCGACGTCGAGGCGCAGCAGATGTCCCGGCCCGTCGCCGGATGACGCCGAAGGGGCCTGCCATGCGCCGCCCCCTTGACGGCTGCGCCCGCGCCCCATGTCACCGAGGGCACGAATGGTTCTATTGAGGTTTCCGAGATGATCACATTACACCACTGTCCGCAAACCCGGTCGATGCGCACACTCTGGCTGCTCAACGAGCTGGATGTCGACTTTCAGGTGCGCACCTATTCCTTCGACCGGTCGCTGCGCGATCCCGCGTACCTGTCGCTGTCTCCGGCGGGCCGGGTGCCCGCGCTGGAAATCGACGGCGAGCGGATGTTCGAGACCGGGGCGATCACCGAATACCTTTGCGAGCGGTTCAGCCCCGAACGGCTGGGCCGGATGCCGGGCGTGCCGGACCGCATGGCCTGGCTGGTCTGGCTCCATTTCGCGGAGACGATCAGCCAGCACACCGCGGCGCTGACGCAGCAGCACATCGCATTGCGCGAGGACCACATGCGCAGCCCCATCGTGATGAAGCTCGAAGCGGCGCGCATCGGCAAGTGCTACGATGCGCTGGAGGCGCGGCTGTCCACCCCGGTGGAGAACCGCGACTACCTTCTGACCAGCGGTTTTTCGGCTGCGGACATTTCGGTCGGGCAGGCGGTTTACATGGCGCGGTACTTCACGAAGCTGGACAACCATCCCGCCGTTGCGGAATGGTACGAGAGGATCACGGACCGCGACAGCTTTGCCGACAGCCTGCCGCAGGGGGAGGGCATCTATGAGAAAGATTTCTACGCGCCCTGGCCGATCGACTGAGGCGCGCGGCGCGGTGCCGCGCCCGAGACAACCTGGAAGGGGGCGGAGATGAGCCTGGGACCATGCGAGATTTTTGAAGTGGGACCCCGCGACGGGTTGCAGAACGAGGCGCGGGAAATCCCGATCAGCGAGAAGATCGCGCTGGTCGACCTGTTGTCGGGCGCGGGGTTCAGGCGGATCGAATGTGCGTCTTTCGTGTCGCCCAAATGGGTGCCGCAGATGGCAGGCTCCGGCGAGGTGATGGCCGGGATCAATCGCCGCGAGGGGGTGCGCTATGCCGCGCTTACCCCGAACACGCGGGGTTACGAGGATGCGCTGGCGGCGGGCGCGGACGAGGTGGCGATCTTTGCCTCGGCATCGGAAGGGTTCAGCCGCAAGAACATCAACGCCTCGATTGCCGAGTCCCTGGAACGGTTCGCGCCCATCCTTGAGGACGCGCGGCACCGCGACATGCCGGTGCGCGGCTATATCTCATGCGTCGTGGAATGTCCCTATGACGGGCCTGTGGACCCGGCGGCGGTGGCGTCGCTGGCCGACAGGTTGTTCGCGATGGGCTGCTATGAAATTTCGCTGGGCGATACCATTGGCGCGGGCACACCCGACAGCATCGCCCGGATGCTTCTCGCGGTTCGGGACGTGGTGCCGGTGGGACGGCTGGCGGGGCATTACCATGACACAAAGGGGCGGGCGATGGCCAACATCGACACGTCGCTGTCGCTGGGGGTGCGGGTCTTTGACGCGGCGGTCGGAGGGCTTGGCGGCTGCCCCTACGCGCCGGGCGCCAAGGGAAATGTGGCAACCGAGGCGGTCAACGCCCATCTGCTGGCGCTGGGCTATGATACCGGCGTGGATCAAAGCGTCACCGAAGAAGCGGCGGCGCTGGCGCGGTCGATGCGATGATCGCCGCGCCTCGGGGGCAGGTCAGGGAAGGATAAAACGCATGTTCGAGACAGTAACCATCGACACGGATAAGCGGGGGGTCGCGACGCTGACCCTGAACCGCCCCGACAAGCACAACGCCATGTCGGCGCAGATGCTGGCGGACCTGACGGCGGCGGCAGCGCAGCTGGCGGCGGATGACAGGGTGCGTGTGGTGGTGCTGACCGGGGCGGGGGCGTCCTTTTGCGCGGGGGGCGATCTGGGCTGGATGCGCGACCAGCGTGACATGGATGCCGAGACCCGGTCGGCGGAGGCGCGCAAGCTGGCGGATATGCTGGGCGCGTTGAACCGGTTGCCCAAGCCGCTGATTGGGCGGGTACAGGGCAATGCATTCGGCGGCGGGGTCGGCATGGCCAGCGTCTGCGATGTGGCCATCGGCGTGGACGGCCTGCGCATGGGGTTCACCGAAACCCGGCTGGGGATCATCCCGGCCACCATCGGCCCCTACGTGATCGCCCGCATGGGCGAGGGCATGGCGCGGCGGGTCTTCATGTCCGCCCGGCTGTTCGATGCGGCAGAGGCCGTGTCGCTGGGCCTGCTGGCCCGTGCCGTGGCTGCCGAAGACCTTGACGCCGCGGTGGAGCGTGAAGTGGCACCTTACCTCTCCTGCGCACCGGGCGCGGTGGCTGCGGCCAAGGCGCTGGCGCTGGATCTGGGCGGTGCGGCCTCACAGGCGGCGGTGGAGATGTCGATCGCAGCCCTTGCGGCCCGTTGGGAGACCGAGGAAGCCGCCGAGGGGATTGATGCGTTCTTTGACAAACGCAAACCTGCCTGGGTGGCCTGAGCCGCCATCGCTGCTTGTGCGGGCCGTTCATTTGCCGCACCTCTAAGCCGACCCGCAATGCCGGAGTGACGATTGAAATCCATTGTTGACGTCTTCAGCCCCCGCAAGGTCGAACTGACCGGCGACGACAGTGCCGCCAGCACGGTCTGGGGCTATGTCTGGCGCATGACCGGCTGGCACCAGGTTGGCTGCTGTATCGGCGCGGTGATCGTGGCGGCGCTGAACCTCGCGCCCATCGAATTGCAGCGCCGCATCGTGAACGAAGTGGTGGACACGCAGAACGTCCCGCTGCTGTTGCAATTCGGCGTTGCCTATCTGGTGGTGATCGTCCTGCATCAGGCCGGGAAATTCGCGCTGCGCTGCTATCAGTCCTGGCTGACCGAGAGCGCCAATATCTACACGCGGCGGCACCTTCTGGGGCTTTATGGCGATCAGATCGAGACGGCGGAGGACAGCGAGGGGCGCGTGGTCTCGATCATTGGGTCCGAGGTCGAGAAACTGGGCGGTTTCGTGGGCGAAGCACTGTCGCAATCCTGCGCGAACGTGGCGATCCTGCTGGGGGTTCTGGGCTACATGTTCGTGGTTCAGCCCAGCATCGCGCTGTTCGCGCTTGCTTTCATGGTGCCGCAGGTGATCCTGACGCCCCTGATGCAGCGCCGGCTGAACGAGCTGGTCCAGGAACGGGTGTCCTATATCCGCGAACTCGGCGACCGGGTGTCGGACATGGATGCCCCCGTGCAGGAGGAGGGCGGGCGCATCCTCGACCGGATCTTTGACAACAGGATCCGTTTCAACCTGCTGAAATTTGCCCTGAAGGCCATGCTGAACCTGCTGAACGCGTTGGGGCCGCTGTCGGTGCTGATCTTTGGCGGCTACCTCGTGATGCAGGGGGAAACGCAGGTCGGGGTGATTGTCGCCTTCATCTCGGGGTTCGAACGGATCAGCGCCCCGGTCCGCGAACTGGTCAGCTTTTACAGGGTCGCGGAACAGGCGCGGGTGCAGCACGACATGATCGCGAAATGGATGAGCAGAGTCACCCCGTGAACCGCACGCGCGCCGGTGCGTTGGTCCCGGCATAACATCAGGAGAGCCGAGACATGCGTATTCTATTCACCGGCGGGGCGGGCAAGGCGGGTCGCCATGTGGTTCCCTACCTGATTGATCAGGGGCACCAGGTGCTGAACGTCGATCTGACGCCGCTGGACCATGATGGTGTCGACAACCGTATCGCCGACCTGACCGACGCGGGCCAGGTGTTCGACGTGATGCAGAACTACGCCAACCTGTCCGAACTTGAACCCGGCGGCGGCGCGCCGGTGTTCGATGCGGTGGTGCATTTTGCGGCCGTTCCCCGCATCTTGATCCGTCCCGACAACGAGACCTTTCGCAACAACACGCTGAGCACCTACAACGTGATCGACGCCGCGGTGCGCAACCGCATTCCCAAGGTCATCTTCGCGTCGTCCGAGACCACCTACTGCGTGTGTTTCGCCGACGGCGCGCGCAAGCCCGACTATCTGCCGATCGACGAGGATCACCCCACGGTGCCCGAGGACAGTTATGCCATGTCCAAGGTCTGCTGCGAGGCGATGGCGCGCAGCTTTCAGGCGCGTTCGGGGGCGGACATCTACGGGCTTCGGATCAACAACGTGATCGAGCCGCATGAATACAAGACGCTGTTCCCCGACTTTATCGCAAACCCCGGACATCGCGAGCGGAACATATTCGCCTATATCGACGCACGGGATCTGGGCCAGATGGTCGAGTGCTGCCTGCGGACCGACGGGCTGGGCTACCAGGTGTTCAACGTGGCAAATGCCGAACACTCCGTCGATCTGTCCACCCAGGACCTTGTGGACCGGTTCTACGCAGATGTTCCGGTCACGCGGGACATGGGCCGGGACGAGACGTTCTACAGCATCGAGAAGGCGGGCGCGATGGTGGGGTTTGAACCGGCCTACCGCTGGCGCGAACTGGTCGATCTGCCGGGGGCGTAGGCACCGGCGGTGCGGCGGCAATCACATATCGTGCACAGCGCCAAAAACATGGCCCTTCGGTTGACCCTGTCGGGACGGCAGAGTAAACCCGAAACCGAGCCATGACTGGCCTGAGCGCCCAAGCGCATCCGTGCCCAGCACCATAAAGGAGCCTCCCCTTGGACGACATGCTGCGGGAATATCTGCCTATCCTCGTTTTTCTGGCCGTGGCAATCGGATTCGGCGTGATCCTGATCCTTGCCGCCGTGGTCCTCGCCGTGCGCAATCCCGACCCGGAAAAGGTGTCGGCCTACGAATGCGGGTTCAACGCCTTCGATGACGCGCGGATGAAATTCGACGTGCGGTTCTACCTCGTTTCGATCCTTTTCATCATCTTCGATCTCGAAATCGCATTCCTGTTTCCCTGGGCGGTGGCGTTCAAGGACGTGTCCATGGTCGGCTTCTGGTCGATGATGGTCTTCCTCGCGGTGCTCACGGCGGGCTTTGCCTATGAATGGAAGAAAGGGGCTCTCGAATGGCAGTGAAGGATAACGAAACGCCTCTGGTCACGGAAACCCGCGGGTCCGGTGGCCACCAGGGCGAGCGGATCAAGTCCGGCCCGTCCGCACGCGCGCCGGTGGAGGCCTACAAAGCCGGGTTCGACCGCGACGTGGCCACGCAGAATCTGAACGCGGAGCTGCAGGACAAGGGGTTCCTCGTCACGTCGACCGCCGACATCGTCAACTGGGCGCGTACCGGGTCGCTGCACTGGATGACCTTCGGTCTGGCCTGCTGCGCGGTCGAGATGATGCACACGTCGATGCCGCGCTACGACCTTGAACGCTTCGGCACCGCACCGCGTGCCTCGCCGCGCCAATCCGACCTGATGATCGTCGCCGGTACGCTGACCAACAAGATGGCACCGGCGCTGCGCAAGGTCTATGACCAGATGCCGGAACCGCGCTACGTGATCAGCATGGGGTCCTGTGCTAACGGCGGCGGCTATTACCACTACAGCTACTCCGTGGTGCGCGGCTGCGACCGGATCGTGCCGGTGGATGTCTACGTGCCGGGCTGCCCGCCCACGGCGGAGGCGCTGCTTTACGGAATCATGCAGCTGCAACGCAAGATGCGCCGGACCGGCAACATCGTACGCTGAGCCGCGGGGCAGGGCGAAAGCCCCCCGCGCAATGCTGCGGATCGAAACAACTATGCGCCCGCTGCGCATGTCGAAGGGATTGAGATGAGCGAGCAACTGCAGGAACTTGGTGCCTATATCGAGGCGAAACGCCCCGACTGCATCCTGGCGTGGGACATCGCGCAGGGTGAGCTGAACATGGATGTCACGCTGACCAACATCGCGGGGCTGGTGGAGTTCCTCAGGGGCGATCCGACCTGCCGTTTCTCTACGCTGGTGGACATCACGGCAGTGGATTACGCCGGACGGGCCAAGCGATTCGACGTCGTCTATCACCTGCTCAGCATGTATCAGAACCATCGTATCCGTCTGCGCGTCGCGGTGCGGGAAAAAGACATGGTGCCAAGCCTTGTGAGCGTGCATCCCTCGGCCAACTGGTTCGAGCGTGAGGTTTTCGACATGTTCGGCATCCTGTTCTCGGGTCACCCCGACCTGCGGCGCATCCTCACCGACTACGGCTTTCGCGGCTATCCGCTGCGCAAGGATTTCCCGACGACCGGCTATACCGAAGTCCGCTATGACGAAGCGCAGAAGCGCGTGGTGTATGAGCCGGTGAACCTGGTGCAGGAATACCGCCAGTTCGACTTCATGTCGCCCTGGGAAGGGGCGGAGTACATTCTGCCGGGTGACGACAAGGCCGAAGGTGCCAAGTGAGCGTGTGGTGGCTCATCCTCTCGGCGCTGACGGCCATCCCGATGGTGCGGCTGCTGCCCCATTTCGGGATCAACAAGTATTGGGCGGCGGTCTGCGTCGTCCCGTTCGGGACCCTCGCCCTGCTGTGGTGGATGGGCCTGAAACTGCAGGAGTTGGAGAAACTGTGATGATCACATTTCTGGAAGGTATTTTCGCCAGATTTTTCGGCATCCGCGAGGTGATGCCCGCGAGGGTCCGCGCGAACCGCCCGCATCCACAGCAGCGCCAGTTGAGGGGACGTAAATGATGGACGGCGACATTCGTGTGAACCGCTACGACGACGGGTCGAGCGACGCCCAGACGGGCGAACAGCAGATCCGTAATTTCAACATCAACTTCGGCCCGCAACACCCTGCGGCGCACGGGGTCCTGCGGCTTGTGCTTGAGCTGGACGGCGAGATCGTGGAACGCTGCGACCCGCATATCGGCCTGTTGCACCGTGGCACCGAAAAGCTGATGGAAAGCCGGACGTACCTGCAGAACCTGCCCTATTTCGACCGGCTGGATTACGTGGCACCGATGAACCAGGAACACGCCTGGTGTCTGGCCATCGAAAAGCTGACCGGGACCGTCGTGCCGCGCCGCGCGTCGCTGATCCGGGTGCTGTTCTGCGAGATCGGCCGCGTGCTGAACCACCTGCTGAACGTGACCACGCAGGCGCTGGACGTGGGCGCGCTGACCCCGCCGCTCTGGGGGTTCGAAGAACGCGAAAAGCTGATGATCTTTTACGAGCGGGCCTGCGGCGCGCGTCTGCACGCGGCCTATTTCCGGCCCGGCGGCGTACATCAGGACCTGCCCGACGCGCTGCTCGACGACATCGAGGCCTGGTGCAAATCCTTTCCCGAGATCCTTGCGGATATCGACGGTCTGCTGACCGAAAACCGCATTTTCAAGCAGCGCAACGTCGATATCGGCGTGGTCAGCGAAGAAGATATCCTGAATTACGGCTTCTCCGGCGTGATGGTGCGCGGGTCGGGTCTGGCCTGGGACCTGCGGCGTTCGCAACCCTATGAATGCTATGACGAATTCGAATTCCAGGTGCCTGTGGGCAAGAATGGCGACTGCTTTGACCGGTACCTCTGCCGGATGGAGGAAATGCGCCAGTCCGTGCACATCATGGAACAGGCCATCGAAAAGCTGCGCGCGCCCGAAGGGAAGGGCGATGTGCTGGCCCGTGGCAAGATCACCCCGCCCAGCCGCACCGCGATGAAGACCGACATGGAAAGCCTGATCCACCACTTCAAGCTTTATACCGAAGGGTTCCACGTGCCCGCGGGCGAAGTCTATTGCGCGGTCGAGGCGCCGAAGGGCGAATTCGGCGTGTACCTGGTGGCGGACGGGTCCAACCGGCCCTACCGCGCCAAGCTGCGCGCGCCGGGTTTCCTGCACCTGCAGGCAATGGACCACATCAGCAAGGGCCACCAGCTGGCCGATATCGCCGCGATCATCGGCACCATGGATGTGGTGTTCGGGGAGATCGACCGTTGACGATAGGGTTCAGAGAACGAAAAACCACAAAAGAGTATCTGCCGCAGCCAAATGCCAACGGCGATCGTCCGGAACTCTCCTTCGCGTCGCTTGAAGAGTGGAATGACGTCTTTCCGATAGCTCGTGGTCCAAGGCTTGAAAAGGTTTTCTCGGGAAGGCCCGGCCCAAAGTCCTCAATTGATCTGGAAGAAATCTAATGCTCCGCCGTCTACACCCTGAACAACCCGACAGCTTCGCCTTCACGCCCGCCAATCAGAAATGGGCCGAAGCGCAGATGACCAAATACCCCGAGGGGCGGCAGGCCTCTGCCATCATCCCGCTCTTGTGGCGCGCACAGGAGCAGGAGGGCTGGCTTTCCCGTCCGGCGATCGAACATGTGTCCGAGATGCTGGGCATGGCCTATATCCGGGGTCTTGAGGTCGCGACATTCTACTTCATGTTCCAGCTGCAACCTGTTGGTTCCGTGGCACATATTCAGGTTTGTGGCACAACCTCATGCATGATTTGCGGAGCAGAGGACCTGATGGCCGTCTGCAAGGACCGGATCGCGCCCAACCCGCATGAGCTGTCGGCGGATGGCAAGTTTTCCTGGGAAGAGGTCGAATGCCTTGGCTCCTGCGCCAATGCGCCGATGGCGCAGATCGGCAAGGATTATTACGAGGATCTGACGGCCGAGAGCTTCGGCAAACTGCTGGACGAACTCGCGGCGGGCAAGGTGCCGCTGCCGGGGCCGCAGAACGGGCGCTATACCTCCGAACCCCAAAGCGGTCTGACCAGCCTGAAGGACCACGAGAGCGGCAAGGCGGATCACAACGCCAGTGTGGCGCTTGCGGTCGAAATCGGCGACACGATCAAGCGGATCGACGGCACCGAAGTGCCGCTGCTGACCCCGTGGCAGGGCAATGCCGCGAACAAGGGCGGCAAGCCCGCCAAGGCGAAGCGCGACGACATGATGCCCCCCGAGGGGCCCGATGGATCGCAAGGGGGCCGCACCAAGAGCGAAGCGAAAGCGCCCCGCGACCAGGGCGACAGTTCGGACAAGCACGCAGAGGCATCGGGCGAAGCGCCCGAGGTCGACGCCAAGGGCAAGCCCAAGGAGGGCACAGTCGCGCCGGGCGCGAAGACGGACGCGGAAGCCGAATCCGGCACGCCGACGTCCCCCGGTGAAAAACCCGCAACGCTGGACGCCGCGCGCGACGGTGGGGCGGACGATCTGAAGCTGATCAAGGGCGTCGGCCCCAAGCTGGAAAAAATGCTGAACGAAATGGGTTTTTTCCATTACGATCAGATTGCCAGCTGGCGTGCCGATGAAGTGGCCTGGGTCGATCAGAACCTCAAGGGGTTCAAAGGACGGGTGTCGCGCGACAACTGGGTTGACCAGGCCAAGCGTCTGGCTGCCGGTGAAGAAACTGAATTTTCCACCCGCGCCAGCAAGGACGGCCTGTACGATAACTGATCCGGATCCGAACCGGTCCAACAGGAAGGAAACTTGCGATGGCTGAGACTGACACTTCGATGAGCTGCACGGCGAAAAGTTGGGCATTGGCCGTGTTAGGCGGCCTCGTCATTGGCGTGGTTGTCTGGCTGGTTTCGTCATGGGGGTTCGCGGCCTCATTCGTGCTGGCCGTCGTCATTGCCCTGATTGTCGGCCTGTTCCTGTCCCTTGTTGCCTGTTCCGGATCGAAGGCGTCGCCTGCATCTGAACCTGCATCTGCATCTGCCCCGGCGGCGCCCACTTCGGCCCCCGCGGCAGCGGCCCCGGCGACGGCTTCCCGGACGCCGGATGAAAAACCGGTCGAACAGGAGGCGTCCAAGCCTGCTGCCGACAAGGCAAAGGACGCGTCAGCCTCGGCGGTGAAGCCATCCGCATTTCTGCCAGGCCAGGCCGAACTGGCCGCGCGCAAGGGCAGCTGGAAATACCAGAAAGACGGTGACACCGTCCCGGATGCCGATGCCCCGGCCAAGGCGCAAGCCTCGGCCAAGGCGGCGGCTGCGGCAGCGCCTGGCGTTTCCGAGACGTCTGAGACGGCCCAGCCCGCGGACAAGCCAAAGGCCAAGCGTGCGGCGGTGGCCCCGGACGGCAAGCCCGAACTGCTGGACGCCCCGCGCCCCGAAGGTGCGGACGACCTCAAACTGATCAGCGGCGTCGGCCCCAAGCTGGAACAGACCTTGAACGAACTCGGCATCTGGCATTTCAGCCAGGTCGCCGGTTGGCGCAAGAAGGAAATCGCCTGGGTGGACGAGCGCCTGCGCTTCAAGGGCCGCATCGAACGCGACGACTGGATGAGCCAGGCCAAGATCCTCGCCAAGGGCGGCGAGACCGAGTTTTCCCGGAAGAAGAAGAAATAGGAACGCGAAGGGTGTTGACCGCCGATGAATGAGCAGGAGGAGAGTGCGCTGTCCCGCAAGGGGCAGGTTGTGGCGCTGGTTGTCGCCGGCACGATGCTGTTCTGGATCGCGGCGAACTGGGCCGGTCCGGCAATGGGCCTGCCGGGGCGCTACGCACTGCTGATCGACTTTGCCGCGCTTGCGGCGCTGTTCTGGGCGCTGGTGCTGACCTATCAGATATGGCAGGCCAGACGGTCAGCCGACGACAGATAAAACGCCCCCAGCCTGGGGCACCAGACAATCCGGCCTGTGCAGGGCCGGTCAAACGTAAGGGACGCAGCGATGCTTGCAGATCAGGACCGCATCTTTACCAACATCTACGGGATGCACGACCGCACTTTGAAGGGCGCGCAGCAGCGCGGCCACTGGGACGGCACCGCCGGGATCATCCATAAGGGCCGCGACTGGATCATCGACCAGATGAAGGCCAGCGGGCTGCGTGGCCGGGGCGGCGCGGGCTTTCCTACGGGGCTCAAGTGGTCCTTCATGCCCAAGGAAAGCGACGGGCGCCCGGCCTATCTGGTGATCAATGCGGACGAATCCGAACCGGGCACCTGCAAGGACCGCGAGATCATGCGCCATGATCCGCATACCCTGATCGAGGGCTGCCTGATCGCGTCCTTCGCGATGAATGCGCATGCCTGTTACATCTACATCCGCGGCGAATACATCCGCGAGCGCGAGGCGCTTCAGGCGGCCATCGACGAGGCCTACGACGCGGGCCTGCTGGGCAAGAACGCGGCGAAGTCCGGCTGGGATTTCGACCTTTACCTCACGCATGGCGCGGGCGCTTACATCTGCGGCGAGGAAACGGCCCTGCTGGAAAGCCTGGAGGGCAAGAAGGGCATGCCGCGCATGAAGCCGCCGTTCCCGGCGGGCGCGGGGCTTTATGGCTGCCCGAC
This sequence comes from Sulfitobacter sp. THAF37, assembly GCF_009363555.1. NCBI lineage: Bacteria > Pseudomonadati > Pseudomonadota > Alphaproteobacteria > Rhodobacterales > Roseobacteraceae > Sulfitobacter > Sulfitobacter sp. THAF37. The sequence continues at coordinate 3,189,448 of NZ_CP045372.1, read as the reverse complement.
GACGGTGAACAACGTGGAATCCATCGCCGTGGTGCCAACGATCCTGCGGCGCGGGCCGGAATGGTTCGCGGGCTTCGGACGGGCCAACAACGCGGGCACCAAGCTGTTCGCGGTCTCGGGCCACGTCAACAACCCCTGCGTCGTCGAAGAGGCGATGTCGATCACCTTCGAAGAGTTGATCGAGACTCATTGCGGCGGCATCCGCGGGGGCTGGGACAACCTCAAGGCGGTGATCCCCGGCGGCTCTTCGGTGCCGCTCATCCCCGGTTCGCAGATGAAAGACGCGATCATGGACTTCGACTATCTGCGCGAGCAGCGGTCGGGGCTGGGCACCGCGGCGGTCATCGTGATGGACAATTCAACCGATGTGATCAAGGCGATCTGGCGCCTTTCCAAGTTCTACAAGCACGAAAGCTGTGGCCAGTGCACGCCCTGCCGCGAAGGCACGGGCTGGATGATGCGGGTTATGGACCGGCTGGTGAAGGGTGATGCGGAACCCGAGGAAATCGACATGCTGCTTGACGTGACCAAGCAGGTCGAGGGCCACACGATCTGTGCCTTGGGTGACGCCGCCGCCTGGCCGATCCAGGGCCTGATCCGCCACTTCCGGGACGAAATTGAAGACCGTATCAAGCACAAGCGGACAGGTCGCGTCAGCGCCGTGGCGGCGGAATAATGGCGGGTTTCGAGGCCTATGGCCATGCGATCATGTCGCTGGCCCTCTGGTCCGTCGTCAGCATTGTTCTGGGCATGATCGCCACGCGGGGCAAGACGGCTGAGAACACCTGTGCCTGCGGCCATCCCAAGCGTGACTACAGCAATGTCGTCTACCGCCGGGGGCGCGCGTTTGCCAATGCGATGGAAATGTCCGGTCCCTTCATCGGTGCCACCGTCGCCGCGATACTGGCCGGGGCCAACCCGTTCTGGGTCAACCTGCTGGCGGCGGTCTTTCTCGTCTCGCGTGTCGCCGTTGCGGCTGTCCATATCGGAACGGAAATCCAGCCCCTGCGATCCGCGGTCTGGATGGTCGGCTTCCTGTGTGTGCTGGGACTGGTCGGGATGGCCGTCTGGACGGTGCTCTGACGCGGATTTCCGCGGCACAGTCAAAGGTTGCCTGACGCAGGAAATTGGCGGATATGTTCGGAAACAAGGGGCAAACCCCGCGGGCAGAGCAGGAGACCGCAGATGAAGAAGTTCAGATTTCCCGAAGACGGGGATGTCGCGGCCGACATCCGGGAACGCTACGGTTTTGACGGGGACCTGCTGGATATCTATGCGCGGAACGAGGGGGTCAAGGTGCACAAGTGGCATCACTACCTGCCGCTCTATGACCGCTATTTCAGCCGCTACCGGGACACGCCCGTAAAATTCCTTGAGATCGGGGTGAACAACGGCGGGTCGCTGCAGATGTGGCGGCGGTACCTTGGGGCCGATGCGGTGCTGTGCGGAATCGACATCAATCCCGATTGTGCGCAATACGACGGCCAGTCCGGCATGGTGCGCATCGGATCGCAGGACGATCCCGAATTCCTGGCCGCCGTGGTCGAGGAAATGGGCGGCATTGATGTGGTGCTGGACGATGGCAGCCACCGGATGCCGCATATCGAGGCGTCTCTGCGCGTGCTGTTCCCGCTGCTGACCACCGGCGGCACCTATATGATCGAGGATCTGCACACCGCGTATTATCCGCGCTTCGGTGGTGGCTTTGACGCGCCGGAGAATTTCTATAACACGGTGCGCAGGATGATTGACGACATGCACATGTGGTATCACAACAACAAACCTGCGCATATTCCCGAGATGAAGCGCGAAATCAGTGGGGTGCATGTGCACGATTCCATTGTCGTGATCGACAAGGCGGAAGCGCAACGGCCCACCCATTCGAGAGTTCAGAAATGAAGAAGACCCGAAACTGCGTCATCGCGCTGCTCTGCGCCGCCCTGGTGGCGGGCTGTTCCGACAACAAGAACCGCATTGCCTTTGACGGCAAGTATTTCCGCACCAAGGTCAAGCGGGTGGACCGGCAGCGCGACGAGTTCATCGCCACGGTGCGCGGCGTTTCCCAGTCCTTCCAAGGGGCGCGGGGCGCGGCGCTGCATGCGGCGAATGCGTATTGCGTCGGCACCTATGGCAGTTCGGACATCGACTGGGACGTTGGCCCCGACACCCCGGCGGACCAGCTGAGCATCGTCAACGATACGCTGACGTACCGCGGCACCTGTCCGCAGGCGCAATAGGGCGGCCCGGGCCGAAACCTGCGGAAACTGGCCGTCCGGGACGCTGGTTATTGCATATCAATGCGGTTGCCCCCAGCTGTCTGACGGTTTCCAAAGGAGAATGAGATGCGTGTGATAATGATTGCCTTTCTGGGTTTCGCAATGTTTGCCGCCCCTGTCGCGGCCAAGCCGCCGCTGCGGGAGGTGGCCGCGATCGACGATGCGCTGCTGGATGTGGGCATTGCCGACGCCATACGCGACAACTGCCCCACGATCGACGCGCGGCTGATCAAGGCCACCGCGTTCCTGTGGCGGTTGAAGGGTCAGGCCAACGACCTGGGCTATACCGATGCGGAAATAGATGCCTATCGGAAAAGCGACGCGGAAAAAGAGCGCCTGAAGGCCCGTGGGCGGGCGTTTTTCAAGGCGAGGGGGGTCGATACTTCCAATCCACAAAGCTATTGTGCGCTTGGACTCGAAGAGATTCAAAAACAGAGCCGGATCGGTTCGTTACTGAGAGCAAAGTGAACCTATGAGCGACCTGCGCAAGATCATCATCGATGGCAAGGAAGTCGAAACCGAAGGGGCGATGACGCTCATTCAAGCGTGCGAGCAGGCGGGGGTCGAGATCCCGCGTTTCTGCTATCACGAGCGGCTTTCGATTGCCGGCAACTGCCGCATGTGTCTGGTAGAGGTCGTGGGCGGCCCGCCGAAACCGGCGGCAAGTTGCGCGATGCAGGTCAAGGATCTGCGCCCCGGTCCCGAAGGACAGCCACCGGTGGTGAAAACCAACAGCCCGATGGTCAAGAAGGCCCGCGAGGGCGTCATGGAGTTTCTGCTGATCAATCACCCGCTGGATTGCCCGATCTGCGACCAGGGCGGCGAATGCGATCTGCAGGATCAGGCAATGGCCTATGGCGTGGATTTCTCGCGCTACCGTGAACCCAAGCGGGCGACCGAGGACCTTGATCTCGGTCCGCTAGTGGGGACGCATATGACGCGCTGTATCTCCTGCACCCGTTGCGTGCGCTTCACGACCGAAGTGGCCGGCGTGCACAAGATGGGCCAGACCGGCCGCGGCGAAGATGCCGAGATCACCAGCTATCTGGGCGAAACGCTCGAAAGCAACCTGCAGGGCAACATCATTGATCTGTGCCCCGTGGGCGCGCTGGTCAGCAAGCCTTATGCTTTCACCGCGCGTCCCTGGGAATTGACCAAGACCGAATCCATCGACGTGATGGATGCGCTGGGGTCGAATATCCGGGTGGATACCAAGGGCCGCGAAGTGATGCGTATGCTGCCGCGCAACCATGACGGCGTGAACGAGGAATGGATTTCCGACAAGACCCGCTTTGTCTGGGACGGGCTGCGCCGCCAGCGGCTCGATACGCCCTACATTCGCGAGAACGGCAAGCTGCGCAAGGCGGACTGGCCCGAGGCGCTGGCGGCAGCGGCTGCCGCGATGAAGGGCAAAAAGGTGGCGGGGCTGGTCGGTGATCTGTCCTCGGTCGAAGCGGCCTATGCGTTGAAACAGCTGGTCGAAAGCCAGGGCGGTTCGGTGGAATGCCGCACCGATGGCGCGAAACTGCCTGCGGGCAACCGGTCGGCCTATGTCGGCACCGCCAGGGTCGAGGATATCGACGACGCCAGGGCGATCATGCTCATCGGTACAAATCCGGCCATCGAGGCGCCCGTGCTCAACGCGCGAATCCGCAAGGCATGGACCAGGGGTGCCAATGTGGGCGTGATCGGCGAAGCTGCTGATCTGACTTATGAGTATGATCATCTTGGTACTGGCCCGGACATGTTGACAGAGCTGTTGGGCCGGGACCACACGGACGTTCAGGACACGCCGTCGATGATCATCGTCGGTCAGGGCGCCTTGGCGCGTCAGGATGGCGAGGCGGTGCTGGCCGCGGCCATGGCACTGGCCGATGCGACGAAATCTTCCATTATGGTGTTGCACACGGCGGCAAGCCGCGTCGGCGCGATGGATGTGGGCGCTGTGACCGACGGTGGCATCAGTGCCGCGCTTGACGGGGCAGAGGTGATCTACAACCTGGGCGCCGACGAGGGCGATATCCCTGCCGGTCCTTTCGTGATCTATCAGGGCAGCCATGGCGACCGGGGTGCGCACCGCGCGGATATCATCCTTCCGGGTGCGGCCTATACCGAAGAATCAGGGCTGTTCGTGAACACCGAAGGCCGCCCGCAGGTTGCGCAACGCGCCAGCTTTGCCCCCGGTCAGGCCAAGGAAAACTGGGCCATTCTGCGCGCATTGAGCGCCGAGATGGACGCGACGCTGCCGTTCGATTCCCTTGCGGCGCTGCGCCGGGCGCTGGTGGACGCGGTGCCGCATCTGGGTGACGTGGACGTGGTGGCCGAGAATGACTGGCAGCCGCTTGAGCAGGGCGCGCTCGACAGCGCGGCGTTCAGCGCAGCGATCGCCGACTTCTATCTGTCGAATCCGATCGCGCGGGCCAGCCAGTTGATGGCTGAACTGTCAGCCAATGCCGCGGCGCGCCGTGCCAAACCCATGGCGGCGGAGTGAGAGCAGGAGCCGTTCTTGCGATGATGACCTTGGGTGCATGTGAACCGCAGGTGCCCGTGGCATCGGATTTCATCCCTGAATACAAAGGGGTGGAAACCGTGTTGCTGGACGGCGATCTGGTGCAGTTCAATGTGGCGATGACCAAGGCGCTCAGCACGCAGGATGTGGCGGACTATGCCGAATGCGCCGCCGCGCGCTATACCCTTATCCGCGGCTACGGATTTGCGCGTCACGTGCGCACAAATGTCGTGCAAGAGGGTGGCATCTGGCGGGCGGATGCTGTTTATACGATCTCGCCAAGCTTGCCACGGGGCATAAAGACAATTGATGCCGAAGTGACCACGCAGAACTGCGTGGAAAAAGGCATACCGACGGTGTGAGGGACAATGGCTGACTTCTTTACGAACACGGGGTTGGGAATCGGGCTGCTGATTACGGGGCAGGTCCTTTTGATCCTGTTGCCATTGCTGGTCTGCCTTGCCTTCCTGATGTATGCGGACCGCAAGATCTGGGCCGCGGTGCAGATGCGGCGCGGGCCCAACGTGGTAGGGGTCTTCGGCCTGCTGCAAAGCTTTGCCGACCTGCTGAAATATGTGGTCAAGGAAGTGGTGATCCCCGCCGGGGCGGATCGGGCGGTGTTCCTTCTGGCGCCGATGGTCAGCCTGGTCATGGCGCTGATTGCCTGGGCGGTCATTCCGTTCAACGAAGGCTGGGTGCTGTCCGACATCAACGTGGCGATCCTATATGTCTTCGCGATTTCCTCGCTCGAAGTCTACGGCGTGATCATGGGTGGCTGGGCGTCGAACTCGAAATACCCCTTCCTCGGTTCGCTGCGCTCTGCCGCGCAGATGATCTCCTACGAGGTCAGCATCGGTCTGATCATCATCGGGGTCATCATCTCGACCGGGTCGATGAACTTCTCCTCCATCGTCGCGGCACAGGAAGGGGCCGGGGGGATCTTCAACTGGTATTTCCTGCCGCATTTCCCGATGCTGATCCTCTTCTTCATTTCGGCGCTGGCGGAAACCAACCGCCCGCCCTTCGATCTGCCGGAAGCGGAATCAGAGCTGGTGGCGGGCTACCAGGTTGAATATTCCTCGACGCCGTTCCTGCTGTTCATGATCGGCGAACTTGTGGCCGTGGTACTGATGTGCGCGCTGGTGTCACTGCTGTTCCTGGGCGGCTGGCTGTCGCCGGTGCCGTTCCTGCCGGACGGGTTCCTGTGGATGTTCCTGAAGATGCTGCTGGTGTTCTTCATGTTCGCCATGGTCAAGGCGATCACACCGCGCTACCGCTACGACCAGCTGATGCGGCTAGGCTGGAAGGTCTTCCTCCCGTTCTCGCTGTTCTGGGTGGTTTTCGTGGCATTCGCGGCAAAATTCGAATGGTTCTGGGGCATCTATGCCCGCTGGCCCGTAGGAGGCTGACATGACACAAATCGACTATTCCCGCGCCGCCAAGTATTTCCTGCTGCAGGATTTCGCCAAGGGCTTTGCGCTGGGGTTCAAGCAGATGTTCCGTCCGAAGCCGACGGTGAACTACCCGCATGAAAAGGGGCCGCTTTCCCCGCGTTTCAGGGGTGAACACGCCCTGCGCCGCTATCCCAACGGCGAGGAACGCTGCATCGCGTGCAAACTGTGCGAGGCGATCTGCCCCGCGCAGGCGATCACCATCGACGCCGAGCCGCGCGAGGACGGCAGCCGCCGCACAACGCGCTACGATATCGACATGACGAAGTGCATCTACTGCGGCTTCTGCCAGGAGGCCTGCCCGGTGGATGCCATCGTCGAGGGGCCGAATTTCGAGTTCAGCACCGAAACGCGCGAAGAACTGTACTACGACAAGGCCAAGCTTCTGGCCAACGGCGAGCGTTGGGAAGCCGAGATCGCCCGCAATCTGGAACTGGACGCGCCCTACCGATGACCGACCCCAAGAACCCTTTCGAGGCGATGATGCGCCAGGCGCAGGAGATGGCGAAGTCCTTTCCGGCGATGGATGCCTTTTCGCCCAAGGTGTTCGAGGCCATGATGGGCACGATGCCGAAGGACATGATGGAAATGATGTTCGGCAACACCATCAACGAGGGCGGGCTGGACGCGCGCACACGGCTGCTCCTGACGCTCGCCGGGCTGACGATGCAGGGGGCGCAGAACGACGTGGCCGTGCGCCAGACCGTCCGCCACGCGCTGGAGGCCGGCGCGACCAAGCAACATATCACCGAGACGATTGGCCAGATGTCGGTTTTCGCCGGCGTCCCCGCCATGAGCCGTGCCATGGAACTGGCCGGACAGGTCTGGGACGAGAAAGAGGAAAAGGAATGACGGTTTTTTCATTCTATCTGTTTGCCATCTGCGTGATCGCGGGCGGGCTTTTCACGGTGGTCAGCCGGAACCCGGTGCATTCCGTGCTGTGGCTGATCCTGGCGTTTCTCAGCTCGGCGGGGCTCTTCGTGCTGCTGGGGGCCGAATTCGTGGCGATGCTGCTGATTATCGTCTACGTCGGCGCGGTTGCGGTGCTGTTCCTCTTTGTGGTGATGATGCTGGATGTGGACTTTGCCCAGCTCAAGGCGGAGATGGCGAAATACATGCCGCTGGCGCTGCTGATCGGTCTTGTGATCCTGATGCAGTTCGTCATGGCCTTTGGCGTCTGGGAAACCAACGCGGCCGCCGAGGGGCTGCGCGCTCAGGTGACGGACCCGAACACCTTCAACACCGAGGCTCTGGGCCTGATCCTTTACGACCAGTACTTTCTGCTGTTCCAGCTTGCCGGTCTGATCCTTCTGGTGGCGATGATCGGGGCCATCGTGCTGACGCTGCGCCACCGGACGGACGTGAAGCGGCAGGACGTGGTCGCGCAGATGATGCGCGATCCGGCCAAGGCGATGGAACTGCGCGATGTGAAATCGGGGCAGGGGCTTTGAATGCGGGCACCTGGACAGCGGTGGCGATCGGTATCGGGGTCGCGGTTTTGGTCGCCAACGGATATTTCGCCGGTTGATCCGGCGGGATGCAAATCACTCCGGTGCCCGCGCCTGACGGGACCCGCATCGAAAAACACTCAAGGACGGACGGATGTCTAGAAATACAATCGTTGTGCTGATCGTGGTGCTTATCGTCGTATTCGGCGGCTACAGTTTAATCGGCTGAACGGGGCGTTCCCGGTGGAACCCCGGGCGCTGAAAGACTAGAAGCCCGACAAAAGGGCGCGAGACGAGGGACGACATGATCGGACTTGAACATTACCTGACGGTGGCGGCGACGCTCTTCGTCATCGGCATCTTCGGGCTTTTCCTGAACCGCAAGAACGTGATCATCCTGTTGATGAGCATCGAGTTGATGCTGCTGGCGGTGAACATCAACTTCGTCGCGTTTTCCAGCTTTCTCGGCGATCTGGTGGGGCAGGTCTACACATTGTTTGTCCTGACCGTCGCGGCGGCCGAGGCTGCGATCGGCCTGGCGATCCTGGTCTGTTTCTTCCGTAATCGCGGCACCATCGCCGTCGAAGACGTCAACGTGATGAAGGGCTGAGGATCATGGAAATCATTCTCCTTTTCGCGCCCCTCGTCGGCTCGCTCATCTGCGGTTTCGGCTGGAAGATCATCGGCCAGCCCGCCGCGCAGTGGACCGCGACCGGGCTGCTGTTCCTGTCGGCGCTGCTGTCGTGGATCGTGTTCCTGGGTTTCGAGGGGCCGACCGAACATATCGCCATCATGCGGTTCATCGATTCCGGCACGCTGGCCACCGACTGGTCGATCCGGCTGGACCGGCTGACGGCGATCATGCTGATCGTGGTGACGACGGTATCGAGCCTCGTGCATCTCTATTCCTTTGGCTACATGGCCCATGACGAGAATTTCAAGGATACCGAGCAGTACCGCGCACGGTTCTTTGCCTACCTGTCGTTCTTTACCTTCGCCATGCTGATGCTGGTCACATCCGACAACCTGGTGCAGATGTTCTTTGGCTGGGAAGGCGTCGGCGTCGCCTCTTACCTGCTGATCGGGTTCTACTTCCGCAAGCCCAGTGCCAATGCCGCGGCCATCAAGGCGTTCGTGGTCAACCGGGTGGGCGATTTCGGCTTTGCCCTCGGGATCTTCGCGCTGTTCATGATGACGGACAGTATCCGTTTTGACGATATCTTTGCCGCCGCGCCGGATCTGGCAGAGCAGACCATCCCCTTCCTCTGGACCAACTGGAACGCCGCGAACCTGATAGCCTTCCTGCTGTTCATCGGCGCGATGGGCAAGTCGGCCCAGCTTTTCCTGCACACCTGGCTCCCAGACGCGATGGAAGGCCCGACCCCGGTGTCGGCGCTGATCCACGCCGCGACCATGGTGACGGCGGGCGTCTTCCTCGTCTGCCGCATGTCGCCGGTGATGGAATTCGCCCCGCAGGCGATGACCTTTGTTACCGTGATCGGCGCAACGACTGCGTTCTTCGCCGCGACGGTGGGTCTGGTGCAGACCGACATCAAGCGCGTTATCGCCTATTCGACCTGTTCGCAGCTGGGCTATATGTTCGTGGCCGCGGGCGTGGGCATGTATTCGGCGGCGATGTTCCACCTGTTCACGCATGCCTTCTTCAAGGCGATGCTGTTCCTGGGCGCGGGGTCGGTGATCCACGCCATGCACCACGAGCAGGACATGACCAACTACGGCGGCCTGCGCAAGAAGATCCCCTATACCTATGCCGCGATGATGATCGGCACGCTGGCAATCACAGGGGTCGGCATCCCGCTGACACATATCGGTTTTGCCGGGTTCCTCAGCAAGGACGCGATCATCGAAAGCGCCTGGGGTGGTGGGTCGATGTACGGCTTCTGGCTGCTGGTGGTGGCCGCGGCGATGACCAGCTTCTACAGCTGGCGCCTGATCTTTCTGACCTTCCATGGCAAGCCGCGGGGCGACAAGCACACGCACGACCACGCGCATGAAAGCCCGATGGTCATGCTGGTGCCGCTGGGTGTTCTGGCCCTGGGCGCGGTGTTCTCCGGCATGTTGTGGTACGGCAGTTTCTTCGGGCACGCCGACGAGGTGGCCGAATTCTACGACATCCCGCTGGCAGAGGCCGCCGCACATGGTGACGACCACGCCGAAGGCGCGGAGGACAGCGGCGTGACCGGACCGGTCGATGGCGACCATGGCGCCGGCGCGGTGATGGAAGGAGAGCAGGGCGCGGAACACCACTATGCCTTTGGTGGCGCGCCTGGCGAGGGGGCATTGTACTTCGGCCCCGACAACCATGTGCTGGAGGATGCGCACGAGGCTCCGGTCTGGGTCAAGGTCAGCCCCTTCATCGCGATGCTGCTGGGCCTGCTGATGGCGCTGTGGTTCTACATCTGGAACCCGACGATGCCGGGTCGTCTGGCCGCGAACCAGCAGCCGCTGTACCAGTTCCTGTTGAACAAGTGGTACTTCGACGAACTCTATGACGTGGTCTTTGTCCGACCGGCCAAGGCGATTGGCCGCTTCCTGTGGAAGCGCGGCGACGGCAGCGTGATCGACGGCACGCTGAACGGGATCGCGATGGGCTTCGTGCCCTGGCTGACGCGGCTCGCCGGTCGGGCGCAGTCCGGCTACATCTTTACCTATGCCTTTGCCATGGTGATCGGGATCGCGGTCCTGGTCACATGGATGACGATGACCGGAGGGTCCCACTGATGGACACGCATCTTCTTTCCATCATTACCTTCCTGCCGGCCTTCGCGGCGCTGATCCTCGCCGTTTTCCTGCGCGGCGACGACGCGGCGGCAGCGCGCAATGCCAAGTGGCTGGCGATGATCACCACTTCCGTCACCTTTGTCATCTCGCTTTTCGTGCTGTTCGAATTCGATCCCGGCAACACCGGTTTCCAGTTCGTCGAGGAGGCGGAATGGCTGCTGGGAATGGAATACCGGCTGGGGGTCGATGGTATCTCGGTCCTGTTCGTCATGCTGACGACCTTCATGATGCCGCTGGTCATCGCCGCGAGCTGGAACGTGGAAGCGCGGGTCAAGGAATACATGATCGCCTTTCTGGTGCTCGAAACCCTGATGCTGGGTGTCTTCATGGCGCTGGACCTGATCCTGTTCTACCTCTTCTTCGAGGCGGGGCTGATCCCGATGTTCCTGATCATCGGCATCTGGGGCGGGGCCAATCGGATCTATGCCAGCTTCAAGTTCTTCCTTTATACCTTCCTCGGGTCGGTTCTGATGCTGGTTGCGATGGTGGCGATGTATACGGACGCGGGCACCACCTGCATCGGCGCCTGCGATGTCAGCCTGCTGAACCATACCTTCGCGTCCGAGAGCTTCAGCCTGCTGGGTGTTCAGGTCATCGGCGGGATGCAGACGCTGATGTTCGTCGCCTTCTTCGCCAGTTTCGCGGTCAAGATGCCGATGTGGCCGGTCCATACCTGGCTGCCCGACGCGCACGTTCAGGCGCCCACGGCAGGGTCCGTGGTGCTGGCGGCGATCCTGCTCAAGATGGGGGGCTACGGCTTCCTGCGGTTCTCGCTGCCGATGTTTCCGGTGGGGTCTGACGTCCTGGCACCGCTGGTCCTGTGGATGAGCGCGATTGCCATCGTCTATACCAGCCTCGTGGCGCTGGTGCAGGAGGACATGAAGAAACTGATCGCCTATTCCTCGGTTGCGCACATGGGCTTTGTGACGATGGGCATCTTCGCGGCGAACCAGCAGGGCGTCGATGGGGCGATTTTCCAGATGATCAGCCACGGCTTCATCTCGGGCGCGCTGTTCCTCTGCGTCGGCGTGATCTACGACCGGATGCACACCCGCGACATCGACGCCTACGGGGGTCTTGTGAACCGGATGCCGGCCTATGCGCTGATCTTCATGCTGTTCACCATGGCGAACGTGGGCCTGCCGGGCACATCGGGCTTTGTGGGCGAATTCCTGACGCTGATGGGGACGTTCCAGGTCAACACCTGGGTTGCCGCGGTGGCGACCACCGGTGTGATCTTCTCGGCGGCCTATGCGCTGTGGCTCTATCGCCGGGTGGTCATGGGCGATCTGATCAAGGAAAGCCTGCGGTCGATCACCGACATGACGCGGCGGGAAAAATGGATATTCGCGCCGCTGGTGGTCATGACCCTGCTGCTGGGCGTCTATCCGTCGCTGGTGCTGGACGTGATCGGGCCTTCGGTCGCCGCGCTTGTTGAAAACTACGACCTCGCGCTGGAGGCGGCGGACTCCGCCGTCCAGACGGCCGAAGTGTCGAACTAAAAGGACCGACGCGATGATTTCCGCTGATTTGAACATCATCCTGCCCGAAATCCTGCTGTCGTGCTTTGCCATCTTCGGATTGCTGGTGGCTGTCTATACCACGAAGGACCGGGTCGGCAGTCTGCTGGTCTGGGTGACGGCCATCGTCTTTGTCCTTCTGGCGGCCTGGATCGGCTTTACCGGCGAAGGCATGCGCGTGGCATTCAACGGCATGTTCATCGAGGACAGCTTTGCCCGGTTCGCCAAGGTCACGCTGCTGCTGAGCGCCGCCGCCGTGCTGGTGATGTCCGAAGGCTACATGAAGGCACGGGGACTGTTGCGGTTCGAATATCCGATGCTGGTCGCGCTGTCCGTGGTCGGCATGATGATGATGGTCAGCGCGGGCGACCTCATGGCGCTGTACATGGGGCTGGAACTGCAATCGCTGGCGCTTTACGTCGTTGCCTCCCTGCGGCGCGACTCCGTGCGCTCGACCGAAGCGGGGCTGAAATACTTCGTTCTCGGCGCGCTCAGCTCCGGTCTGCTGCTCTACGGGGCGTCGCTGGTCTATGGCTATGCGGGCACCACGCTGTTTTCGGGCATCATCCAGACCGCGCAGTCGGGCGAAACATCGCTTGGCATGCTCTTCGGCATTGTCTTCCTGGTCGCGGGCATGGGCTTCAAGGTTTCCGCCGTGCCGTTCCACATGTGGACACCCGACGTCTACGAAGGGTCGCCCACACCGGTCACAGCCTTCTTTGCCACCGCGCCCAAGGTCGCTGCGATGGGCCTGTTTGCCCGCGTCCTTCATGACGCTTTCGGCAATGCTGTCGGCGACTGGAGCCAGATCGTCGCACTGCTTTCGGTCCTGTCCATGTTCCTGGGGGCCATCGCGGCCATCGGCCAGACCAACATCAAACGCCTGATGGCCTTTTCGTCGATCGCACACATGGGCTACGCGCTGATGGGATTGGCCGCGGGCACCGCCCTGGGCGTGCAGGCGATGCTGGTCTACATGGCGATCTACGTGACCATGAACGTCGGCACCTTCGCCTTTATCCTGCTGATGAGCCGCGACGGCGCGCCGGTCACGGACATCGCATCGCTGAACATGTACTCACGCGTCCATCCGGGCCGGGCGCTGGCCATGCTGGTGCTGCTCTTCTCGCTGGCCGGCGTGCCACCGATGCTGGGTTTCTTCGGCAAGCTCTATGTGCTGCGCGCGGCCTATGACGCCGGGCTGGTCTGGCTGGCGGTCGCGGGCGTCATCGCCTCGGTAATCGGGGCATATTATTACCTTCGGATCGTGTTCTACATGTACTTCGGGTCCGAACCGACCCATACGCTGGACCGTTCGGGAAGCGGCGTTTTGTCGGGCTTTCTCGTGGCGTCGGCGCTGATCATGGTGCTGGGCATTGTCAACATGTTCGGTGTCGAAGGGGCGGCGGCCGCAGCCGCCGGGGCGCTTGTCAACTGACGTGACCGCCCTGAACCCGGGATCGAGGCTGCGCCGATTGCGACACGGGGTGGCCTGATGGCCTGGCCCGAGGGATACGCCCGCCACGTCCTCGACGCTGTCGATTCGACGCTGGCCGAGGCCACGCGCCGCCTGTCGCCCCGCGCCGGGGCGGAGTGGATACTAGCCCTTGAACAGACCGCGGCGCGGGGCAGGCGGGGCAGACCCTGGTCCACGCCGCGCGGCAACTTTGCCGGTACCCTCATCCTGCCTTGCAAGGAACCGCCCGCACAGGCCGCGTTGCGGTCGTTCGTGTCCTCCCTCGCGCTGTTCCGCGCCTTTGCCGAAGTCACCGGGCAGCCTGATGCCTTCGCCCTGAAGTGGCCCAATGACGTGCTGCTGAACGATGGCAAGGTCGCGGGGATCCTGCTGGAGAGCAGCGGCGGGCATCTGTTGATCGGTATCGGTGTGAACCTTGCCCATGCACCGGGCGCGGCAGAGGTGGAACCGGGGGCCGTCACACCCGTCAGCCTGGCGGGCGAACTGGATCTCGACGTGGCGCCCGAGGTTTTCCTGGATGTTCTGGCACGCGAATACGCGGCGCTGGAGACGCAGTTCACGACCTACGGGTTCGAGCCGATCCGCGTCGCCTGGATGGCCCAGGCCGCCCGACGGGGCGAGATGATCCGCGCCCGTACCACGCGCGATGAAACCCGCGGCACATTCGAGGATGTGGACCGGCACGGCAATTTGATCCTGCGGACCGAAACCGGCCGGGTGCCGATCGCCGCGGCAGATGTGTTTTTCTGAACCAAGGAGGGCCGGACATGCTCCTGGCGATTGACTGCGGCAATACCAACACGGTTTTCTCCGTCTATGACGGGGGCATCGCGCTGTGTACCTTTCGCACCTCCACCCACCATGCCCGCACGGCGGATGCCTATTTCACCTGGTTTTCGACCCTGCTGAAACATCACCGGATCACCCCCGACATCACCGAGGCGGTCATTTCCTCAACCGTGCCGCGGGTTGTCTTCAACCTGCGGGTCTTCTGCGACCAGTATTTCGGTTGCCGCCCGCTGGTGGTGGGCAAGCCGGATTGTGCGTTGCCCGCCGAGCCGCGTGTGGATCAGGGGACGATCGTCGGGCCGGACCGGCTGGTCAACACCGCCGGAGCTTTTGACCGGCACGGGGGGAACCTGATCGTGGTGGACTTCGGGACCGCGACAACCTTTGACGTGGCGGAACATGACGGCGCCTATGTGGGCGGTGTGATCGCGCCGGGGGTGAATCTCAGCCTTGAAGCCCTACATATGGCGGCAGCGGCGTTGCCGCATGTGGACATTACCAAACCGCAGCGTGTAGTAGGCACCAATACGGTCGCCTGCATGCAGTCGGGCGTGTTCTGGGGCTACGTGGGCCTGGTCAAGGAAATATGCGCCCGGATCAAGGCCGAGCGGGACCAGAACATGAAAATCATCGCGACCGGCGGGCTGGCCCCGTTGTTTGCCCAGACCGAAGACCTTTTCGACGTCATTGAAGATGACCTCACGATGCACGGCCTGACCGTGATTCATAAGTATAACAAGGACAAAGCTGAATAATATGAGCAGCGACAGATTGATCTACCTTCCCCTCGGCGGGGCGGGTGAAATTGGCATGAATGCCTATGTTTACGGCTATGGGAAACCGGGCAAGGAACGGCTGATCGTCGTGGACATGGGCGTGGCCTTTCCCGACATGGACAGCAGCCCCGGCGTGGACCTGATTCTGCCCGACATCCAGTGGCTGAAGGACCGCCGCGACCAGATCGAGGCGATCTTTATCACCCATGCGCATGAGGACCATGTGGGCGCCGTTGCCCACACCTACGAGGCGCTTCAGGCGCCGATCTATGCCCGGACGTTTACCGCCAACATCGCGCGACGCAAAATGGCCGAGCATGGCCACCCCGATGACGCGGTAGAGACGGTGGGGCCATGGCCGCATCAGCAGGGCGCGGGGCCGTTCAAGGTGGGCTTTCTGCCGATCTCGCACTCCATCCCCGAATCCTCTGCCCTGGTCATCGACTGCCCCGAAGGCCGGTTGATCCACTCGGGCGACTTCAAGATCGACCTGACACCGGGGGTGGGCGAGCCCTTCGATCCCGCGCTGTGGGCCGATGTCTGCAAGGATGGCGTCAAGGTGTTGGTCTGCGACAGCACCAATGTTTTCTCGCCCCTGCCGGGCCGCTCCGAAGCGACCCTGGGCCCCGACATCGAGAAGCTGATCGAAAGCGCGTCGGGCATGGTTGTGGCGACTACTTTTGCCTCCAACGTGGCACGGGTCAAAACGCTCGCCGTCGCGGGGGAGAAGGCCGGACGGTCCATCGTCCTTTTGGGGCGCGCGATGAAACGCATGGTCGAGGCGGCGCTGGAGACCGGCGTGATGGATGATTTCCCCAATACGGTCAGCCCCGAAGAGGCACGCGGCATCCCGCGTGAGAACCTGCTGTTGCTTGTGACCGGGTCCCAGGGCGAACGCCGCGCGGCATCGGCGCAGCTTGCCCGTGGCAAGTATCAGGGGATCGAGATGAAGGAGGGGGACATGTTCCTGTTCTCGTCCAAGACGATCCCCGGCAACGAACGCGGGGTGATCCGTATCATCAACCAGTTCTCCGAAATCGGCGTGGATGTGGTGGACGACAGTTCCGGCCTGTATCACGTGTCGGGTCACGCGAACCGGCCCGATCTTGAGACCTTGCACGACGTGGTCAAGCCGCAGCTGCTGATCCCGATGCATGGTGAGCACCGCCACCTGCGCGAGCACGTCAAGATCGCCGAAGGCAAAGGCATCGCCGGGGTGTTGGCGGTCAACGGCATGATGATCGACCTCAGCGGCAACAAGCCTTCGGTGGCCGAATATGTCGAGACCGGGCGCACCTACCTGGATGGCTCGGTGCAGATCGGGGCCTTGGATGGCATCGTGCGCGACCGTATCCGCATGGCACTGAACGGGCATGTGACCGTTACCGTGATCCTGGACGAAGATGACGAGCCTCTGGGCGACCCTTGGGTCGACATCATGGGGCTGCCGGAAACCGGACGGTCCAATGCGCCGCTGGCCGAGGTGATCGAAGCGGACCTTTCGCAGTTCCTGGGCCGGTCCAAGGCCGCGACCCTGCGCGACGATGACAAGCTGAACGAGGGGCTGAAGCGCGCCACGCGCCAGTCGGCGCAGGACGAGATCGGCAAAAAGCCCGAAGTGACCGTGGTCGTCAGCCGGTTGAGCTGACCGCGCATCACTCCTCCGGCACGATCCCTTCCGGAGGGGTTTGCGGCTCGGCGTCGCCGCTGCACATGTAGACCGCGCCGCCAACCGCCAGAACGGACACACCCACCGCGGTCAGCGCGGCGGGCGTCGACAGCGCCGTGACCACCGCCGAACTGGTATTGCCGACGTTGGCGATCAGGGTGCTGGCGCTGCCTGACAGGATCATCGCGCCGGATTTATGCGCCACGGCCACCGCCGCCGCCGGGTCCGTTACCGTTGCGACGGCGGAACTGGCGATGGATTTGCTCAGCGCGACTGTCTCGGCTTTGGTGGTGTTGACCCGCTCGCAGACGGTGCTCCGGCACAGCCCGCGAAAGTTCCGCTCGCCGGGCACGAGGAAATAGCCTGTCTGGTCATCCTTCGTAAGGCAATAGCCGTCGATCTGGTTGTCCGGCACCGTCGTCGCGAGATAGTCGTAGAGCACGCCGCTCAGGCAGGCGGGCGGGCTGCCCCAGGCGCGGTTCCATTTGGCCGAAGGCCAGTTCAGCAGTTTTTCGCGGGTTTTGACCGTGTCGGCGAAGGTGGCGAAATTCTCCGCCTCGATCACGACCTCGCTGCCATTGACGAAGGCGCGGCATCGCTCCGCGTTGGCGGCGGTCGCGCTTATCAGGAAAAGAAGTACCAAGGAACTGCGGATCATCTGGGCCCCCGTATGGTTTTGGCCCAGAATACCGCGCAGGACGGCACTGCACCATGCGATGCAGGGGCCGCGCGCTGCTTTCCGCCGGTCAGGCGGGCCGCGTCATTCGCGGTCCTGGAAGCTTAGCCCGATGAAGTCCGGCGTGTGATCGCCCAGGCCGACCACCCGGTTGTCGCTGCCCTTGCCGCTTTGGCTGCGGCTGCTGGACCTGCTGCTTTTTTCCTGCGGCTTCTTGTCGCCAGAGGTATCTTTGCGTGCGCTGTCGGGCTTGGCCGCGTCATCCGCCTTTGCCTTGTCCGTATCGGATGGGGCGTCTGCCTGCGGTTTCGTGGCGTCCTGCTTGGGCTTGCGGCTGCGCGTGCGGGTCTTCTTGGGCTTTTCAGCCGTATCATCGGCGGCGGCAGGCGCCGCCTCTGCCGCATTGTCAGCGCCCAGGGGGTTGTCCATACGCGGAATTTCGCGTTCGACCAGGCGTTCCACGTCGGCGAGGTTCTTTTCGTCGCGGGGGACGCAGATCATGATCGCCTTGCCGTCGCGTCCGGCACGGCCGGTCCGGCCGATGCGGTGCACGTAATCCTCGGCATGGCTGGGCACGTCGAAGTTGAAGACATGGCTGACCGCTGGCACGTCGAGACCGCGCGCCGCCACGTCAGAGGCCACGAGAAAGCGCAGATCGCCCGCGCGGAAACCGTCCAGCGTGCGTGTGCGCTGGCTCTGGTCCAGGTCGCCATGGATCGGGGCGGCATCATAGCCGTACTTTTTCAACGACTTGGCAACCACGTCCACATCCATCTTGCGATTGCAGAAGATGATGGCATTGGAACATTTGTCGCCTTCGCCGTCGATCAGCGCGCGCAGTAGCTTGCGCTTTTCCGTGGCTTCGCGGTCCTTGCGGGAGCCTTTGAACATCACCACGCCCTGGGTGATGTTTTCACCCGTGGTGGCCTGCCGCGCGACTTCGATGCGGGCAGGGTTGCTGAGAAAGGTGTTGGTGATCCGCTCGATCTCGGGCGCCATGGTCGCCGAGAAGAACAGCGTCTGCCGGGTAAAGGGTGTCAGTCCGAAGATGCGTTCGATGTCGGGGATGAACCCCATGTCGAGCATCCTGTCGGCCTCGTCCACCACCATGATCTTGACGTCATTCAGGATCAGCTTGCCGCGCTCGAAATGGTCGAGCAGCCGACCCGGTGTCGCGATCAGCACATCCACGCCCTTGTCGATGGCGGTGTCCTGTTCCTTGAACGAAACGCCGCCGATCAGCAGTGCCTTGGTCAATTTCACATGTTTGGCGTAGGTGTCGAAGTTTTCCGCCACCTGTGCGGCCAGTTCGCGCGTGGGGCACAGCACCAGACTGCGCGGCATCCGCGCGCGTGCGCGGCCCCGGGCTAGCATGGTGATCATCGGCAGGGTAAAGCTGGCGGTCTTGCCCGTGCCGGTCTGGGCGATCCCCAGGACATCGCGGCCTTCGAGGGCAGGGGGGATGGCCCCGGCCTGGATGGGTGTCGGAGTTTCGTAGCCCGCTTCGGCAATCGCCTTGAGGACCTTGGCATTCAGGTTCAGGTCAGAAAATTTTGTCATGTGTGTCCGTGTTTTGCGGACACTCATTTGGCCCGCAGCAGCAGTCATGCAGGCCCCCATGGCCCTAGGCGGCCCAGCCGCTGCATGTTCAGCCCCCATAGCAACATAATCGGGCGCGGTCAAACCGATGTGGTGTTATGATGACCAGGCAGGGAAATGCGTTGCCAAATGTGTACTTAGACGCAGGTCGGCAAGGTGCAGCAGATCGTGGGCGGCCAGCCGGGCCCGGTGGTCCGGCGTATCGGCGCAGACCTCTTCGAAAAAGGCGCGCAGACCCGCTTCACCTTCTTCCGCTTCGAGAATGGCAAAGAACTCGTTCAGGGTCAGACCGCCCCGCGCACGCGGCTTGGCGGGGCCCAGATTCGCCCGGTAGGATCCTTTCTCCAGTCGGAAGCGATAGGCAGCCTGCCATTTGTCCCATGATGTCGCATGGGCATGAGCCAGGTGAATGCCGTCCAGTTCCTGCGTTTCCTCGATCATTTCGGGGCCGCGAAAGGCGTTGTGAATGCGGATCGTGATCCCCTCCATCCCCGTCCGGACAAAGACCTTGCCTGCCAGGTGGCTAATGAAACCTCCCTTCACGTATTCGCCGAAGGTCGGGTAGATTTCATTCACGATGCGCTCGCGGTTCGGGCCGTTGGGGATGAAGCGTTTGAAGGCTGTACCGTCACCGCCCAGCATTTCCATCGGGCGGGCGCGGGCTGTTTCGACACCGGATGGCAGCGCGGCCAGAACGTCCGCCACGGGGCGGTCGCTTACCAGGAATTCGTCCACGTCGATATGTGCCAGCCAGGTCACATCGCCCGCGCGACCGTAAGCATGTGTGGCGTTCAGCGTCTGGCGCGACTGGTGCTTGACCGGGCGTTTGCCGATCAGCGCCTTCCAATGCGCCGTATCGCACAGGATCACCCGGCACTTGGGGTGGTCCTGCAGCGCCTGCTGAGCCTCGGGGCAGGGTTCGTCCAGGTAGATGAATATCCGATGCGCCCCCGCTTCCAGGTGGTAGGCGGCAAAGCGCAGGATGTCCTCGGCCTCGGCCCTGATCGTCGCGACAAGACCCCAGCGCGGAGTCACACCATCATTTCCTTGGTCGCGGTCAGCTGAACGTCGGGATAGTCACGCTCGACCCGGTCGATGTCCCACTGCAGCCGGGTGAGATAAACGACATCCCCGTCGTGGTCATGGGCGATGTGTTGCTTGTTGCCTTCGGTGAACTTGTCCACCGCCGCTTTGGGTCCATTGACCCAGCGGGCCGAAGTGAATTGCGAGGGTTCAAAGCGCACCGGCAGGCCATACTCAAGCTCGATCCGGCTGGCGAGCACTTCGAATTGCAATTGACCGACGACGCCCACGACAAAGCCGGAGCCGATGGAGGGCTTGAAGACCTTTGCGGCGCCTTCCTCGGCGAATTGCATCAGCGCCTTTTCCAGATGCTTGGCCTTCATCGGGTCGCCCGCGCGCACGCCCTGCAAGAGTTCCGGCGCGAAGGAGGGGATGCCAGTAACCCTGATCTGCTCGCCCTCGGTCAGGGTGTCGCCGATGCGCAGCTGGCCGTGGTTGGGAATGCCGATGATGTCGCCGGCCCATGCTTCTTCCGCCAGTTCCCGGTCGGAGGCAAGGAACATCACCGGATTTGTGATCGACATGGGCTTTTTGCTGCGCACATGGGTCAGTTTCATGCCGCGGGTGAAGTGCCCCGAGGCGAGCCGGACAAAGGCGACCCGGTCGCGGTGCTTGGGGTCCATGTTGGCCTGCACCTTGAAGACAAAGCCCGAGACGTTCTTTTCCTCCGGCAGGATCTGGCGCGGCTCGGCGGATTGGATCTGCGGCTCCGGTCCGTAGGTGGCGATGCCGTCCATCAGTTCCTTGACACCGAACGAATTGATCGCGGAGCCGAACCAGATCGGGGTCAGCGACCCTTCGGCCATCAGCGCCGCGTCCAGCGGCGGCATCAGCTCGCGCACCATCTCCAGATCCTCGCGCAGCTTTTCAAGCAGCGGCCCGGGCACATGCTCGGCCAGCTTGGGATCGTCCAGCCCCTCGATCTTGATGCTTTCCGACACCTTGTTGCGGTCGGCGCGGTCCATCAGCTCAAGCCGGTCGCGCAAAATGTCGTAGCAGCCGATGAAATCGCGGCCCTGACCGATGGGCCAGCTGGCTGGCGTCACGTCGATGGCAAGGTTTTCCTGAATTTCGTCGATGATCTCGAAGACGTCTCGGCTTTCGCGGTCCATCTTGTTGCAGAACGTGAGGATCGGCAGGTCGCGCATGCGGCAGACCTCGAACAGCTTTTGCGTCTGGCTTTCCACGCCCTTGGCGCCGTCAATCACCATCACGGCGGCATCAACCGCCGTCAGCGTGCGGTAGGTATCTTCGGAAAAGTCCGAGTGCCCCGGCGTGTCCACCAGATTGAAGCGGTAATTGCGGTCCTTGCCCTGAAAATCGAACGACATGGCAGAGGCCGAGACGGAAATGCCACGGTCCTTTTCCATCGCCATGAAGTCAGAGCGGGTGCGCCGCGCTTCGCCCTTGGCGCGGACCTGTCCGGCCATCTGGATCGCCCCGCCGAACAGCAGGAATTTCTCCGTCAGCGTGGTCTTGCCCGCATCCGGGTGCGAGATGATCGCAAAGGTGCGGCGCCGCGCGATTTCGGGCGGCAGTTCGGGGCGGTTTTTGGGGCTGTCCAACATGGATCGGCGTATATATTCGCCACCGGGAAGGGGCAAGCGCGACGTGGTCGCGGGCTATTCCGCCGCCTTGGGCTGAAGATCGACAATGGTGTTGTCGACAGCCGTGGGGTCATTGCGCACGGTTTTCTCAAGGCCGAGTTCCGGCATGATCTCATACATCTCGCCCCGCAGCCGGTCGAGTTGTGCCGCTGCCACGCTCTCTTCCAGTTCCACCTCATGGACCCAGTGCTTGAGTTCGGTCGTGATCTGCTTGGCCTGTTCGAGCCTGCTGTTGAACAGGTCGATTTCCTGCTGCCGCTGCTCCAGAAAACTGCGGGCGCGGTCAATCTTGTCGTCCGCATAGACCTGCGCCAGTTCGCGGCTGATATGGCTCATCTGCGCCGCGACCTCCAGCAAGCCGGGTTCCAGACTGGACAGATCCGGGTGGTCGCGAAGGTAGGCGAGCCGTTCGCGGACCGCGTCGAATTCGGAGCTCAGTTGGAATGTCTGGGCGCGGTCGGCGGCATGGACCGCGTGATAGGCCTGCGCCACATCGCGCATCCCGATAGAGAATGAACGATGCGAATTCTCAAGCTGCATGATGCGACGGTTCGAGGGGAGGAAAAAGCACAGCGCCACCGCAAGGACGGTGAGGCCGATCTGCGCATACATGCCTGCCTCGGGGACGGGTTGTCCCTGAAAGTTTACAGTCATGCTGATCCAGGACCACTGCCCGAAAGCGGCCATCAACGTGGCCCCAAGCAGCGCGAGCGCCGAAAGTGCGAACAACGCCAGCGCCAGCCGCTGCATCAGGTATTGAATCAGGTAGAGAACGACCCGAACATGTTGCAAAAGATCTCTCCCCCGTGACATCGCTATAGGCAAGATTATGCTGATCGCGGCGCTTTTCCATAAAAAAACTGGAATACTTCAAAAAAGTTGTTCCGATCTGTGTACAAAGACACATTCCCGCCTTCCGGCGTATTCCATCCGGGGTCAATCGCCGTTGATCGGGCGGGATTGTTCACTGCGCCAGCCAATCAGCATCGATACCAAGATGCAGCCGGTGAACAGGTACAGCCCCCAGGCCGTTTCGATGCGGCCCACGCCGATCCCCTTGGCCAATGTGATATAGACGGCGATCAGGAAAACGTCGGCCATCGCCAGTTTGCCCAGCAGGTGCAGCGCGGGCAGGGCGCGGCGGCTGAGCAGCCCGAAATGCAGCAGCGACAGACCGATGGTCTTGAGGTAGGGCGCAAAGAGGGCAAAGGCCGTGACCACCAGCGCGAGCGGAATGTCCGTGGCCCAGAGGGACTGCAACCCGGTCAGCACGGAAATCTCCTCCAGTCCGAACAGCGGCAGCAGACCGGCGCGCATCAGGGGCGCAGCCCAGGCGATCGGGTAGGGAACCAGCAGAGCCAGGTTCACGACCTTGAGGATCACTTCAGGTAGACCCTGTCGTATCTCGCCCCCAGCGCGGTCAGGATTTCGTAGCCGATGGTGCCCGCGAAATCGGCAACGGTGTCGATCGACTGGTGCTGTCCCATCAGCTGCAGATGCTCTGGCACCACGTCCAGCGCGGTGACATCGACGGTCAGCATGTCCATCGACACGCGCCCGACAAGCGGAAGCTTGTGGCCGTCGTGGGTCAGGGTTGCGACATTGCCCATCGCCCGGATCAGGCCGTCCGCATAACCGCCGCTGACGGTCGCGACCCGCATCGGGGCGGGGGCGGTAAAGGTCATGCCGTAGCCGACGGTCTCGCCCGGCGCGACGTCGCGCACCTGTACCACGGGCAGGTCCAGCGTGACGACCGGTGTGGCATCGACGAAGGGCAGCCCGCCATAAAGCCCGACGCCGGGGCGGGTCATGTCGAAATGGAAATCCGGCCCGAGGATCGTGCCGCCGGTCGCCGCCATCGACCGCGGCACGTTCAGCCCTGCGGTCATCTCGGTGAAGCTTTGCAGCTGCATGGCGTTTATCGGGTTCTCCGGTTCATCCGCGCAGGCCAGATGCGACATGATCAGCCGGGGATTCTGCGCCAGTGCGATGTCGCGCACCGCGGCCCATTCCGCCGGTTCCATGCCGAGCCGGTTCATCCCGCTGTCCAGTTGCAATCCAAAAGGGTGGCCGGGCAGGGATTCCACGTGGATCAGCAGCTGATCGACCGAATTGATCATCGGCACCAGACCGGCCTCGCGGATCATGTCGGCGTCTCCGGGCATGTGACCGGAAAAAACGTTGATCACGGGGCCGGGGCCCAGCACGCGGCGCAGGGTCATGCCTTCCTCTGCCGCGTGGACGAAGAAGGTCCGTGCCCCCGCTTCGGCCAATGCCGGGGCCACCCGTGCCACGCCCAGGCCATAGGCATCCGCCTTGATGACCGCGCCGGTCTCGCAGGTGGAAAGAGCGTCGAGCGCGCGCCAGTTGGCGGCGATGGCGGTCAGGTCGATGCTGAGGGTCGGTGAACTCATGATGTTTCTGCCTTGTCGCGAAATGTGGGTCAGTCGGTCTTGCGCTTCATCCGGGCGCTGACACCGCGCAGGCGCTCAAGGAAGATGCCGATGATCTTGGGGTTCAGGATCAGGCCGGGGCCGAAGCGGATGCCGAGGTTGTTGAGGTTCTCGATGGAGATGGACCGCGCCGCGCGGGAAAAACCGCCCTCGCGGGCTTCCTCGAAGGTGCCGTTGACGCCGAGCGTGTCAAAGCCGAAGGAATTGGAGAACAGAAAGTTCAGGCTTTCGGAGTGCATGATCAGGTCGGCGGGCGCGTCGGTCTTGTCCAGCGTGCCGCGGGGCGGGTCGATGCGCCAGCTTTGGCCGGTATCGTCAAGATGCACGACAACGGGCTGCAGCACCCGGATCGGAGAGGCGGCCTGCGCCAGCCGCATGGCCGCGCGGGAGTTGTTGGCGAATACCCGCGCGCGCCATGTGGCAAAGGTGGCGCGAAGGGTCGGCTCATCCACAGTGTCGTAGGTCATCAGATCCGCGCCCATCTGGTCGTACTTGGTGGACCAGAAGGCGACAGCGGCGGCATTCTGGCCCGGTCGCACGGTACCGTCTGTCACATCGCCGGGTTGCATCACGCAAAGCTCGAAAGGTGCTTCGAGAAATGCCTCGATCACGTCCTCGGGCCGGTTGGCCGCATCGTTGAGGTAGGCGTTACGCTCATGGGCAAAGCTGACGAAACTGGCAAAGGGGATCACCATCGTCGGTTCAAGAACTTCCGCCTGAACCTTGATGTTGTTCAGTTTTTCCTGTGCCGCCGCCTCGCGCCAATCGCGGTTCTCGCGCCCGCCTTTCCACGCGGCATAGCTGAACTGGGTCAGCAGGATGTCACAGGGGCCGACCGCCGCGCGGATCTCTTGCGCGCGTTCGGGGGTGCGTACCGCGCAGTCGTTGAGGTTCAGCACATGGGTGTCGCCCATGCGCACGGACAGCGCGGAATCGTAGAATTCGTCCTTGAGGCAGATCACCGACACATCGCTGCCCAGATCGTAGGATTTTCCAAAGGTCAGCTCGGTCAGGTCGAAGCCTTCGCCGCGCAGGAAATTGGCCACCCGTTGATCGTCGATGTCCTGAAACAGCAGCTTGATGCCACGCTGGCGGATCACCTCGCCCCAACGCTTGAAGAACCCGACCGAGAAGTGGTCGGGGTGTTCGTGGCTGATCCAGATGTGCGTGACGCGGGTCAGCAGCTCTTCGATGCGATCTTCGGGCGTTTCCACCAGCAGGCGCCAGCCCTTGTGAAAGGCGGGGCCGGTGTACCACGGGTCGGACAGCAGGCCGACCTGACCGTGGGTCATCAGCACCGAGGCATGGTTGACGAATTCGATCTGCATCACGATGCTCCGACGGCAAGAGTTGCTTCCGTCTAACCAAGACGGCCAGGGGGGTAAAGCAGATGCAGCGGCTCAGGATCATGGCGTCGCATCCGGCGCTGGCGATGATGGCATTGGCCTGGCTGTGCGGTGTCACCGCCTTGAGCGTGGCCGGGCCCGGCTGGGTCTGGGCGCTGGTGCCATTGGGAATCGGCGCGCAATTGCTGAATGAATACAACCTGCACCGCTTTGTCTTTCACCTGCCGCCGCCGCGCCGGCAGTGGGCATTCGACCTGCTGTACCGTGCGCATTACGGGCATCACGATTTTCCCACCAACACGGGCCTGTTTTTCGTCCCCGTCTGGGTGGCGCTGCCGATGCTGGTGGGCAATTTCCTGCTGGTCTGGGCCATTGCCGCCCTGGCGGGGCTGGGCGATGCGATCTGGATCGCGGTGGCCATCGTGCCGGTGGGCGGCGTGGCGATGTTCATGGTCTATGAATGGTATCACATGACCGCGCATCTCAATATCCCCAAGTCGCGGCTTGCCGCTCGGGTGACGCGGCTGCACAACCAGCATCATTTCCGCGATTTCTCCAAATGGTTTCATGTCAGCCCCGGCGGTCAGGTGATCGACCGGGCGATGGGCACCGACATCGACCGCGAGGCGCTGAAGCATCAGCAGCGCATCGACTTTATCCGCACGCTGGGGCTGCGTCCGGACGACCCCCGGCTGGTCGCGGCACGGGCGCGCTTTGCCCCGCGTTTCGGCATCAGTGGGGCGGAAGTGGCGCAGGCGGGAAATGTGAAGTCTCCGTGACGTCAAGCGAACACCGCTTGCCCCGTTCCCGCAACCGCTTAAGCTCGGGACACAAACAAAAGGGAGAGGACCATGAAGCATTTTGTCATTGCCACCGCCGTGGTGGCGCTTGGCGCGGGCGGGGCGTCCGCCGAGAACCGTATCGACAGGCAATTGCCCAACGCGCCGGAACTGGCGGCATACGGAGACCTGCCGGTCGGGGTGCGCACGCTTGAGATGGTCAACCCCGACCAGATCGACATTCTGGCCATCGACCCGCAGGCGGAAAAACCCGCCGAATGGCCCCGCTATGACCGCCCGCTGACGGTCGAGATGTGGTATCCTGCGGCAGAGGGGTCCGAGGGCGATACCAGCATGAAAGCCTACCTGCGCGACGGCACGACCGAGGTCACTCTGGTGGGCAAGGCGCACCGTGACGCGGCCCCCGCGGCGGGCGAAGAGGCCTACCCGCTGGTGCTGGTCAGCCACGGCTACCCCGGCAATCGTTTCCTGATGTCGCATCTGGCCGAGAACCTGGCCTCCAAGGGCTATGTCGTGGCCTCCATCGACCATACCGACAGCACATACCGCACGCAGGCGGCCTTTGGCTCGACGCTGGTGAACCGGTCGCTGGACCAGCTCTTTGTGCTGGAACAGATGGCGCAGAAGGCAGCGGACGGCGGTGAGTTCGCGGGCCTCTACGACGCGGACAACGCGGGCCTGATCGGCTATTCTATGGGCGGGTACGGCGCGATCATCACGGCAGGCGGGGGCGTGACCGAAGCCTCGGTCGGTTATGCCTGGGGGGGTCCTCACGGCACGCTGGGCATTCATCAGGCTGGGTCTGACACCCATGCCGACCTGCCCGACCCCCGGATCAAGACCGCGGTGGCGATCGGCCCCTGGGGCATGAACACCGGGTTCTGGGATGCGGAAGGGCTGGCCGGTGTGCAGATCCCGATGCTGTTCATCGCAGGGTCGCAGGATGAAACATCGCTCTACGAGCGGGGCGTCCGGGCGATCTGGGAAAACGTGTCGGGCGTCGAGACCGCGCTGCTGACCTACGACAACGCCGGTCACAACGCCGCTGCACCGATGCCCGCGCCGGAGGAAAGCTATTACTTCAGCGAGGACAAAGGCTTCAACATCTCCGAACACTACGCGGATGCGGTCTGGGACACGGTGCGGATGAACAACATCGCGCAGCACTTTGTCACGGCCTGGATGGATGCGCGTCTGAAAGGCGATGCCGAAGCCGGGGAGTATCTCGACCTGGTCGAGAATTCCAACGACGGCACCTGGTCGATGAACGAAGACGGCACCGAAAAGGAAGACCACAGCTACTGGAAAGGCTTTGCCGAAGGCACGGCCAAGGGGCTGACCTATGAGGTGAAAACGCCCGAATAAACGAGCAAGGGCACCGGCCATGGCGCGGTGCCCTTTCTGTCTGGGCCGATCCTTTTAAAGAAACCGGCCCGGCCCCCGGAACTTCGGGTGGGGGTGCTCAGAATTCCTGATCGCCGCCGTTCTGCTGCCAGGGTTTCACGAGGTTGCCAAAGCGGGTAAAGCGCCCTTCGAAGCTGAGATCGACAGTGCCGATGGGGCCGTGGCGCTGCTTGCCGATGACCACTTCGGCCCGACCGTGCAGACGCTCCATCTCTTCCTGCCATGCGGCCATCTTTTCCAGCTCGTGATCGCCGGGTTTTTCGCGTTCCTTGTAGTATTCTTCGCGGAACACGAACATCACCACATCGGCGTCCTGTTCGATCGACCCCGATTCCCGCAGATCGCTGAGCTGCGGGCGCTTGTCCTCGCGGCTTTCCACCTGGCGGCTGAGCTGGGACAGGGCGATCACGGGGATGTCCAGTTCCTTGGCGATGGCCTTGAGGCCCATCGTGATCTCCGAAATCTCGTTGACCCGGTTCTCTGACTTGCCGGTACCGCGCACCAGCTGCAGGTAGTCCACGATCAGCAGGTCCAGCCCGTGGGTCCGTTTCAGGCGCCGCGCACGGGCGGCGAGCTGGCTGATCGGCAGGGCGGGCGTATCGTCGATGAAAAGCGGGCAGGCTTCCAGCGCCTTGGCGGCATCGACAAAGCGGCGGAATTCGGCCTCGGTCATGTCACCTGAGCGAATTTGCTGTGAGGGGATCTCGGCGGCTTCGGACAGGATCCGCGCGGCCAGCTGCTCGGCGCTCATCTCCAGCGAGTAGAAGCCCACGACACCGCCGTCGACCGCGCCTTCGGTGCCGTCAGGGGTGAGGCCGCGCTTGTAGGCCTTGGCCACGTTGAAGGCGATGTTCGTCGCCAGCGACGTCTTGCCCATCGAAGGACGGCCCGCCAGGATCAGCAGGTCGGAGCGGTGCAGCCCGCCCAGTTTGGCGTCCATGTCGATCAGACCGGTGGACACGCCAGAGAGGCCGCCATCGCGCTGATAGGCGGCGTTGGCCACGTTAACTGCGTCCGTTACAGCCTTGAGAAAGCTTTGAAAACCGCTTTCCACCTGGCCCTGTTCGGCCAGTTGATAGAGCTTTTGCTCCGCCTCTACGATCTGTTCGCGCGGTTCCGAGCTGACGTCCACCTGCGCCGCCTTGGAGGAGATGTCCCGGCCCAGCTGGATCAGGTCGCGGCGGACGGCAAGGTCATAGATCATCTGGGCATAGTCGCGCACCGCGAAGGCGCTGATGGCGGCGCCGGCAAGACGGGCAAGGTAGGCGGGGCCGCCCAGTTCCTTGAGCCCCTCGTCGTCCTCCATGAACGCCTTGAGCGTCACCGGGCTGGCGAGATTGTTCTTGGCGATGCGCTGCGCGGCGATGTCATAGATGCGCGCATGGACGGGGTCGTAAAAATGCCGCGCCGAAATGATCGACGCGACACGGTCGTAGATATCATTGTTCGTCAGGATTGCGCCCAGAAGCTGCTGTTCGGCCTCGATGGAATGCGGCATCGTTTCCGGTGCCTGCACAGCGATATTGTTCGCGTTCAGCGATGTGATCTCGTTCATTGTCTCACCCGTTTTATGCGTTCGCTGTCATAGGCAGCGCGGCGGGCGGGGGCAAATTGTATGTTTTGTGGATATGTTTTCGAGACCCTCCCGCGCACCATATCTTGCCTGCTGCAAGGGGGGCGGGTCAAGATGCGGTGTGGTTGGCGTCAGGATTTGTGGGCATCCTGCCACTTGCGCGGCGCGTTGAGAAAGCTCTTTACCTCGCGCAGGGTGTCGGCGTCAAAGGTGCCCTGAGCCTTGGCTTCGGCCAGCACATCCCACCATGTGCAGAGCGAATGCAGGGTAACGCCATGATCGCCCAGCGTCTTTTCCGTCTGTGGGAAAATGCCGTAGTAGAAGATGACCGCCGTATGGGCACAGGTGGCGCCGGTGTCGCGAATCGCGTCCACGAAGCTGAGCTTGGATCCGCCGTCGGTGGTCAGGTCCTCGACCAGCAGCACGCGCTGGCCTTCGCTCATGTCGCCCTCGATCCGGGCGTTGCGGCCATAGCCTTTCGGCTTCTTGCGCACGTAGGTCATGGGCAGGCCCATCCGCTCGGCGACGAGGGCTGCGAAGGGGATGCCGGCGGTTTCTCCGCCCGCGATGTTGTCGAAGGCTTCGAACCCGGCGTTGCGCATCACGGTGACGGTGAGGAAATCCATCAGCGTGGCGCGGATGCGCGGATAGGAGATCAGCTTGCGGCAGTCGATGTAGGTCGGGCTGGGCAGGCCCGAAGCCAGCGTGAAAGGGTCGGTCGCATTGAAATGCACGGCCTTGATCTCAAGCAGCATCCTGGCGGTCAGGCGGGCCATTTCCTGTGGCGAGGGGTAGCTGGTAGGGATCATCGGAGGCGTCCTTTGCTGGCGGTGTTTTAGCGTATTTTTTTGAACAATGAAGTCATGCGGTCCAGTGCAGAGGCATGGCCGGATCGAAGACCGTGACCGGGCCATCGGGGGTGTCGATATGGCGGGGATGGTCCGGTGTTTCGCGCACCAGGGTCAGGGTATCCTCGTTCACGGGAAGGCCGTAGAAGGCCGGGCCGTTGCGGGAAGCAAAGGCTTCGAGCCGGTCAAGCGCCGCTTCCTGTTCAAAGACTTCCGCGAGGATGGACATGGTATTGGGGGCGGTGAAGCAGCCCGCGCAGCCGCAGGGCAGCAGCTTGTTCGCGTCCGTGTGCGGGGCGCTGTCGGTGCCGAGGAAGAAGCGTGGATCGCCGCCGGTGGCCGCACGCCGCAGCGCCAGCCTGTGACCTTCGCGCTTGGCCACCGGCAGGCAGTAGTAATGCGGCCGGATGCCGCCTGCCAGGATGTGGTTGCGGTTGATGACCAGGTGATGGGTGGTGATCGTGGCGGCGAGGTTGCGCTCGGAGGCCAGGACGTAATCCACGGCTTCGGCGGTCGTGATATGTTCCATGACCACGCGCAGGTCGGGGTGTGCCTTGCGGATCGGGTCAAGCACCCGTTCGATGAACGCCGCCTCGCGGTCGAAGATGTCGACGGCGGGGTCGGTGACTTCGCCGTGGGTGCAGAGCGGCAGACCGATCTCGGCCATGCGTTCGAACACGCCGGCCACGCGGGCGAAGTCGGTGACACCGCTGGCGGAATTGGTGGTGGCCCCGGCAGGGTAAAGTTTGACCGCGTGGATCAGGCCCTCCGCATGGGCGCGCGCCACATCTTCGGGGTCCGTGTTCTCGGTCAGGTAGAGGGTCATGAGCGGGGTGAAGTTCGCCCCCTCCGGCAGGGCGGCGAGGATCCGGTCGCGGTAGGCAGCGGCATCGGCGCCGGTGACCACGGGGGGGACCAGGTTCGGCATGATGACGGCGCGGGCGAAATGGTTCGCGCTATGGGGCAGTACCGCGCGCAGCATGTCGCCGTCGCGCAGGTGCAGGTGCCAGTCATCGGGGCGGCGGATCGTCAGGGTCTGTGTCATGGCGACGCGCTAGCACAATGGTCGGGGCGGTGCCAGCGTCCTTTGCAGCGCGGCGGCTGTGTCGGGTGCCCCGGTGGGGCCTGCCGGGGAAGACATGTCATATATGACATGTCATCTTTTGTTTAAGGTCAGGTGCACCGTGTCATGGCAGATGTGCAGGCAACTGGCGCTGCAACTGCGGCGACAAGCGCGCCTGGCGGGTGCTACCGGCTGCCGCGCGCTTTTTCGATCTGGGCCAGGCGATTCACGAAGCGCCGCCCGCCGATGCGGTTGCTCACATTGCGGCACAGCAGTTCGATCAGGCCATCCCGGTCGTCGTTGTCCAGCGCATTCAGCAGATTGCGCAGATAGGGGCGATATTCGCGCCGCGCGCGATAGCAGCCGGCAAACCATTTCTCGTCCAGCGTGCCATCTGCGGCGGCTGCCAGCAGCGGCGTCCATTGCTCCATCTCCAGCAGGTCGGTCTGCAACGCATCGCCCATGAAGCGCATCCGCAGCTTGGTCACATTCGGTCGGGTGAACAGCGCCGCATGCATCGCATCCAGCGTCTCGCGCGGATCGTACAGGACAAAGGCGCGGTCGGCGGCGTCCAGCATGTCGGGGGCGTAGCCATAGCGCGAGGTGAAGTCCTGCATCCGCATGTCGGTGAAACGGGCGTCCCATTCGGTGACGCGCGGGTCCAGCGTGGCCTGGGGCTGGATCGCAAGGACCGTCGCGCCCGGGGCGGCGACGGAATAGGCCGCCGCAGCGTAGCCGCAGGGCCCTGCGCCGTAGAACAGCACCGTCTCGAATTCGTCGAAAAACCCGTCGTCGATCAGGCGGTCCACATATCCATAGACGGCGGGGTCGCGAAACCAGGTGTCGCCGTCGCTGGCCAGACAAAGGTGCGACCAGTCCCGGTTACGGACCATTTCCCATCCCAGCGGTTGCGCCAGGTCGGACAGGGCGTGCATGCCCTGTATTGTCTCAAAGCTGACCAGCAAAGTGGGTTCACGCTCGATGAAGGCCGCGAAATGCCGTTTGCCCAGGGGCTCGAAATACCCGTCTTCTTCGCAGAGGTCCGATACCGCGGCCAGCCAATCGCTCTTGGAGAGTCCCGCCAGGGACGCGTGCAGGGTCGGGTTTTCGTCAGCCATCGGTGCATCCTCAACGCCATTATCCCACGCCGGATGCGGGGGATTGTGCGGGGAGTACTGCAGGAATAAGGCGGAAATTGGGAGAATTCTCGCGAAATTGGTGCTAATCCCCCTGGGCCTGCCGGGCGAGATTGGCCTGATGGATCAGGAACCGCGCGGCCTGCGGGGGCAGGGGTTTCGTCGGCTGGGCCATCATCAGACGGCCAAAAAGCGCGCGGAAGGGTTCCTGCCGCAGCAGCGCGTCAAAGCGGGACTTGCGCCAGGTGACAGCGGCCGCGTGCATCCTGGCCAGCGCCGGGTCGGCGTGCAGTTCCTTCAGCAGCGGGGCCCGCCGCGGGGCGATGGCGGCAATGCTGGTGTCCTCGTCGGTGTTGAAGTTCCGTTCGATGAAATAGTCCAGGCCCAGCAGGTCATCCGCGTGCACCGCACGGCCCCGGTCGGCCTTGAGCACATAGGATTCCAGCGCGCCCAGCGGATAGTGGTTCAGCTGTGCCAGACCGTAATTGTCCTGACCGAAGTTTGAAAAGATGCGTTTGGTCTTGAACTGGTCGGGCAGGGGGCGACCGGCGCCGTCGAACCACCGCGCCCGTTCCAGCTTCGCGGGGTCTGGGGCGCGGGGGCGGTGGACGCCCGGTTTACGGTAGGTACCGTCATTGCGGTAGAGCGTCTTGAACATCGCCGCGCGCCAGGGCCAGTGCAGCACCGCAGGGGCGCAGCGGGTAAATGTCTCTGTCACCGGGGCATCGTGATAGCGGACCTGGCCCGCCGTGCCGAACAGCCGCCATGTGAGTGTGATCGCCGTGGCGTCCGGCAGCGCCGCGTGCAGGGCGGACAGCGTGTGGTCTCCGGTGTGGATGTTGACGAATTCGTCCACATCCAGCGGCAACAGCCAGTCGGCGCGGCGCACCGCGTCCAGCTTTGCCGCGGCCTTCAGGGCGGTGAACTGGATACCGCCCTTGTCGTAGGGCCCATCGTTGCGCACATGGGTCAGCCAGCCCTGCGTCGCAAGGTGGTCCAGCATGTCATCGGTGCCATCCTGGCAGTCGTTCGAAAAGACGACAAAATGATCAAAGCCCACCGCGCGGTGATGCGCCAGCCATTCCAGCAGGAAAGCGCCCTCGTTGCGGACGCACAGAAGGGCTGCGTGGGTCACTTACCAGTCCGTGCGGAAACAGACGACCTTGCCCTGAGAGCCGCGGTGATAATAGGCCAGCCCTGCGTCCATGAAGGCTTTGAAAATCCTGTTGATTCCTTCGGGGCCGATCCACTGTGGATGGGTCTCCAGGATCGCGGCGCGCAGGCCTGACAGGTCCATCTGCGGGATCAGATCCGCTTCGGCGCCTTCGATGTCGCAGATCAGCACATTGGGTTTGATGTCCTTCATCACCGTGTTCATGTTCAACACATCGACCTTGGTGGCGGGCGGGTCCACTTCACCCTCCAGAACCTGCAACGACGATCCCAGCAGAGCGTCACGCACGTAGAAATCCACCGTGCCCTTGCGCGGACCCAGAATGGCATTGGTCACTTCCGCGTTCTCCACGCCGTTGGCGGCGTGCACCGTCTGGATGTAGGGGATCAGATGCGGATTGGCCTCGAACGAATGGACGGAGGCGATCTTGCGCTTGGTCGCGACCAGCGTGGACATGTAGCCGATCCCGGCCCCCAGTTCCATCACCACGTCGCCCTCACGCACCACGCGCAGTGCCGCTTCGGTTTCCTTCGCCTCGTACTGGTTGGTGCGCAAGAGCTTGCGGACCCGGCCCTGGATGATGTCGGGATGTTTGGGAAACCGCATGCCGCGCGACATCACGAATTGCGCGTTGGCTTTGGCGCGGGCCTTGCGGGGGGGCTTGTCAACCGTGTTGCCGTCCATGTTTCAGCTCTCCATGTCGAGCGAGAGCGCATAGGCCACCCGCTCCGTTTCGTTCAGTTTGACCTCCAGCGCCTGGCTGTAAAGGTCACGGAATTCGGGCATTCCATGCAGTTCGCGGGCCTTGGCCTTGTGCCATTCGAAACCGGCGTCGTGGGCGGCGCGCAATTGCTTGTCCCGCATCAGCCGGTCATACTCCGCGCGAACCCTTGGAATGTTGCGCTTGATGGTGATGTCGCGGAAATCGGACCAGTCCATGCGGATCCAGTAGTTGATCCCGATGGAGCGATCCACATGCAGGGCCCGGCCACGCTGGCGTTTGATCAGGAAACTTTCAGCCGAGCGCAGGGCATAATGGTTGAGCTGCAACAGGTCGTAGCCCACGTTCTTTTTTGACGACCGCCAGCCGTTGTGGGCGGCGTCACGGGTCATGTCCCGGCCTGAACCGTTGACCCATTTCACCTTGTCCTCAAAGGGTTGCGCCAGTTTGTTCGGCCTGTGGCAGGACAATTTGGCATAGGCGCCGATGTTGCGGAACATGGTTTTGAAGCCCCACACGGTATGCGGTTTGGGACAGTATTTCGGCGCGCAGGTGTCGAACTGGTCGATCACGAAGTCGTCGCGCAATTCCGTCACGCCGTTGTGGCCGAACAGCCGCCAGGTCATCGCCACGTTTGTGGCGTCGGGCACGGCGACAAAGAAATCGTCGAGCGTGCCGTTGCCGGTGCGCACGTTCATGAATTCATCCACGTCGATGTGGATGATCCACTCCGCATTGCGGATCACCGGTTCCTTCATGGCCTGGTTCAGCGCATATTGCTGGGGTGAATTGCCCTTCCAGTTGTCGTTGTTGCGATGCTCTATCACGCCCATGTCCTGCAACCGGCCCAGCACCGCGTCGGTGCCGTCGCTGCAATCGTTGGTGTAGATCAGAAAGTTATCGACCCCGATGGCGCGATGGTAGGCGACCCATTCGACGATGTAGGGCGCTTCGTTCTTCATGCAGCCGACGATCACGTTCCCGGTCGATCCGGGCGGGAGCGCGCGGGGCGGGGCAGGCGTGTAGGCCGCGCCAAGCTCTTCTTCGTTCACGGCGCCCAGGTTGTTGTGCGGGCGGAACTGGGTCGACAGCACCATCTGGTGATTGACCTTCACCCGGTTCAGCAGCCGGATGTTCGCGTTCTGCTCGGTCCCGTCTGCGCCATCGGCGGGCAGCAATTCGTCGAACTTTTCCGCCGCTTCCTCCACCGCTTCGGCCTCGGCGCGCTTGCTGGCGATGGGCGTGGCATTCTTGTGGATGCCAAAGGCGAAGGCGGCCAGATATTGCGTCGCGCGGAACCCAAAGGTCGGGTCCGCTTCGTGCCAGTCCGCGTCGGCTCTGTCCGGTGTCAGCGCGGCCTTGAGGTCGGGAAAGCGTTTGACCAGCGCGGCATTCGCCGTCTTGAAATGGCCCGAAATGGCGTGAAGGCTGCCCGGCGGGATGGGTGGACCGCCCACGCGCACGTTCATCCGCACCTGTTGGCAGAACTCGCGGTCAACGATGATTTGCCTGGCCTTGGCATAGCGGAACAGCCCTTCGTTCATCTGACGGATGCGCGTGAGGGATGCAGCCGCCTCCGCCTGCGGGATGCGGTCGGGCTGCGCCTTGCCCAAGCCCTTGACGTCCAGCACGCTCTCCAGCTCCGCCGTCCCGGTATCGGCGCAAAGTGCGCCAAGGTCGAGCGGGCGCAGCGTCACACGTCCCTTGCCGAATGCCTTTTCCCAGGCGCCCAGCAGCGCCCTGTAGTCCAGCCAGAAGGGCGGGCATTGCACGTCGTTGAACTGCGCGAGGTAGCTGTCGTTCTCGCCCCTGAGGGCCAGCGCGCCTTTCCACCAGTCCTTATGTCCCGCCAGCGCCAGTTCTTGGGTCAGATCGCGCCGCCGCCCGTCCAGCACCGCCAGGTTGTAGTGATGCGCCAGCGCGCGGGCCTGTTCATCCAGATGTGCCACGATGTCGATCCGGTCGAAATGCGGGGTCAGCAGATCGTGCAGCCGTGCCAGTTCGGCAGGCTGGGACAACAGGCTGCCCAGCTGGGCTGCGGCAAGCACCACGTGATCGCCCTTCATCTCAGCCAGGTCCTTTGCCAGCAGGCTCTGGAACTCGGCCGTCAGGGTCTGCTGCACCAGCGGGTTGTCCAGCCCCCGCTTGTGGCGCAGCGCGCTGACCTCCTCGGCCTCGGCGCAGGCGGCATAGAGCCGCACGTGGTTCCAGTCGGGCGCGGTCACTCCCTGCTTGGCCAGCGGCCCCTGCTTTTCCTTGAACAGGCCCCGCAACCGCATGGCCGCTTTCTCCGAAGGTCCGATAAACAGTGTAAGCCGCATCTACCCTGCCTCCTGCACCGGGGACTTGCCGGCGTTGCTCTGTCCCCACCAGGGCAGGTCGAGACCCAGATAACTTCCGATCTTGGTCGGGGCATCCGTATCGTCGATGTCATATTCCATGAAGTTCTCCGCCCCGGCAAAGACGTGGCGGCAAAAGGCGTAATGCCCCGCCATCCAGCGGGCCAGCTCATCCTCCGTACCGCCAAAGCCGCGCGGCAGGCCCGGCACATCGGCCTGCGGAAGGCGACGTTTGCCCAGATTGTTCCAGCGCATCATGCTGTTGGCGGCTTTTGCCGGGTCGCGGGTGGTCAGGATGAAGCGCACACCGGGATGATGCGTGGCAATGGCACTGATCAGCCCCCAGTCGGTCTGCGGCCAGAGCGAGCGGTCTTCCCGAACGGCAGACATTTCGTTGATCACGTCGAATTCATCCAGCCGCGCCAGCGGATCGCCAGTGGCAAAGTAATCCTCGTAGATCACCTTGCCCAAATGCTGGCGCGGAATGTCGCTGCGGCTGCTCTGGCCGGGGCGGATCTTCCAGTCGGCGACCGTCAGCCCCGCGTGGCGCAGCGCATCCGTCAGCGTGGTGGTGCCGGTTTTCGGCAGGGCCAGATTGACAACACGCAAACGGCTCAAAGCAGCTCTCCCGGTTGCAGGCCGATTTCATCGCGCAAGGCTGCTTCGGCGGCTGCATAGGGGCAGGCCGCGCGCAATTGGGCCTGCATCGCGCGGTAGCTGTCCTGCGTCAGCAGGGCATCGCGCCTCGCGCGGTGCAGGCGGACAGCCTCGTCATGCAGCGCGCCCACACCTTCCAGCGCCTTCAGCCGGTCCATCTCGTCCCGCAGGGCCGCTTCGTAGCGCAGGATGCTGTCGTCGAACCAGGCCGCATCGTTGCGTTCGCGCCAGTAGGTATCGTCAAAGGCGCGGTGTTCGCGGTTCACGTCGCCCCGGTCGTTCTTCACCAGATAACTGTCGAGCGAGCGCAGGGCATAATGGTTCAGCGTGGCAAAGGCACGGGCGCCCCTGGCGGGAAAGGCGCGGATCCGGCGCTTGTTCAGGCGCTTGCGAAACGGGGGCGGCACCGGTCGGCCGGACCCGTCGGTCCAGCGCGGCCGCGCCTTCGCTTCGTCGTGAAAGGGACGGTGTGCGCCGAAATACTCCAGCGGGAAATCCCGCCGGACCAGGCTCTTGACCTCGATCGCGGTCTCGGCGCACCAGATGTCGGGATTGTGGCTGCGCAGGAACTGCGTGATCACCGGCTTGTCCTCAAAGGTGTCCACGCCGTCGTTGGCCATGAACTGGAAGGTGACGGAAATCGCCTCGGGATCGCCGCAGGCCGCGACCAGCGCGGGGATCGTATGATCACCCACGTGTATGTTCAAAAATTCGTCCACGTCCGCCACCCAGACCCAGTCGGCCTTGCGGACCGACGGATGCCGCCGCGCGGCCTTGAGCGCCTGCATCTGGTAGTTGCGGTTGGTCGCCGGGTTCGGCAGATGGGCACAGATGCCATGCGCCGCAAGCCGGTCCAGCAGCCGGTCCGTCGCATCGGTGCAATCGTTCGAATAGAACAGGAAATCCGTGACGCCGATGAGACGATGAAAGGCGATCCATTCCAGCAGGAAGGGCCCTTCATTCTTGACGCAGGTGACCGCCGTGATGTGCATGGCCTCAGCCGCCGACCGTCATCGGGGTGTCTGTTGTCTGTCTCATCTTCCGCCTCGGGGTTCGGTGGCAGTATGCCCCCAACCTCATCGTTATTCGTAAATATTATGGCAGCGGCTTCGAATCACGTCAATCTGGCGCGCATGCGGGCGGCAACGCGTGACAAATCGGCACTTTTTGGCACCTTGACCCCGCCGGGTGCAGATGCACCTTTGTCTGCATCGGGGAGGCACCATGACTGAAATGACATCCATCGACGCGGTCCAGAAGATGCTGGATGGCCAGGGCTACGTTTGCGGGCGCGCACTTGCCACCGTCGTGTTCCTGAGCCTCAGGCTGGGCCGGCCGCTGTTTCTTGAGGGAGAGGCAGGCGTCGGCAAGACCGAGATCGCCAAGGCCATGGCGGCGGGGCTGAACCGCCGGTTGATCCGCCTGCAGTGCTACGAAGGGCTGGACGCGGCCTCGGCGGTCTATGAGTGGAATTTTCCGGCCCAGATGGTGGCGATCCGCAGTGCCGAGGCGACCGGCGGCGCGGACAGTGCCGCGCTGACCAAATCGCTTTTCAGCGACGAGTTCCTGATTGAACGCCCCTTGCTGCAGGCCCTGCGACCGGATGAGAACGGCGCGCCGATCCTGCTGATCGACGAATTGGACCGCACCGACGCGCCTTTCGAGGCCTTCCTGCTGGAAGCTCTGAGCGATTTTCAGGTGACGATTCCGGAAATGGGCACCATCAAGGCGCCGGAGCCGCCGATCGTCATCCTGACCTCCAACCGCACCCGCGAGGTGCATGACGCGCTCAAGCGGCGCTGCCTCTATCATTGGGTGGACTACCCCGGTTTCGACCGCGAGATGGAGATCCTGGCCGCCCGGGCGCCCGAAGCCGCCGAGGCGCTGAGCCGCGAGGTGGTCGCCTTTGTCCAGCAGTTGCGCACAGAGGATCTGTTCAAGAAGCCGGGCGTCGCCGAAACCATCGACTGGGCAAAATGCCTGCTGGCGCTGGATGTCATGACCCTCTCGCCCGAAGTGATCGCCGACACGCTCGGCGCGGTGCTGAAATACCAGGACGATATCGCGAAACTCCAGGGGTCCGAAGCCAAGCGGATTCTCGACCAGGCGCGTGCCAGCCTCGAGCCCGCGTGATCTTCTTTATGCCAGAAATACCTCCGGGGGTCTGGGGGCAGCGCCCCCAGGAGCCGGCAGATGCCTGAATACCTGCCGCTCGACCTTCCTGACGACCCGAAACTGGCGGGCAACATCACGCATTTCGCCCGCGCGCTGCGCCGGGCAGGCCTGCCCATCGGCCCCGGCCGCGTCATCGACGCGATCCGGGCCGTGCAGGCGGCGGGTTTCACCGACAAGCGCGACTTCTACTGGACCCTGCACGCCTGTTTCGTAAACCGCCCCGAACACAGACGCGTCTTTGCCCAGCTGTTCCGGCTTTACTGGCGTGACCCGCGGTACCTGGAACATATGATGGCGGCGATGCTGCCCGCGATCCGGGGCGTCCAGGAAGACCGGCCCGCCCAGGCCGCCGAGAAACGCGCGGCGGAGGCGCTGCTGGACGGGGCAGAGGCCCCGCAGGCCGAGGACCCGGAGGAGCCGCGCGACGAGGATGCGCTGATCGAGGTGGACGCAAGCCTGACCATGTCCGCCTCCGAACGGCTCAAGACGCTGGATTTCGAGCAGATGAGCCTGGCGGAGATGGCCGAGGCGAAAAGGATGCTGGCGCGGCTGAAACTGCCGGTCAGACCGATCCCCTCCCGGCGCGGGATGGTGTCGCAACGGGGCCGGATCGACGCCGCCCGCAGCCTGCGCGGCGCGCTGCGCCGGGGCGGTGAAATGGACAGGCTGGCCTTCAAGACACCACGTCCGCGGTATCCCAACCTTGTGGTGCTTTGCGATATTTCCGGCTCGATGAGCCAGTATTCCCGGGTGATTTTGCATTTCCTGCATGCGGTCAGCAATGCGCGCGGCGCGGGCTGGGCGCAGGTGCATGCCTTTACCTTCGGCACCCGTCTGACCAACATCACCCGGCACCTCGCCACCCGTGACGTGGATGCGGCCCTGGCCGCCGCCGGGGCAGAGGCGCAGGACTGGGAGGGCGGCACGCGCATCGGGGCATGTCTTGAGACGTTCAACCGCGACTGGTCGCGCCGGGTCATGGGGCAGGGCGCGGTGGTGCTGCTGATCACCGACGGGCTGGACCGCGACGCACCAGAGGACCTTGCGCGCCAGATGCAGCGCCTGCATCTGACGGCGCGGCGGCTGATCTGGCTGAACCCGCTGCTGCGCTGGGACGGGTTCGCGCCCAAGGCCGCGGGCATCCGCGCGATGCTGCCGCATGTGGACAGTTTTCGCGCGGGCCATTCCATCGCCTCGCTGGAGGAACTGGCGGCTGTGATCTCGAAACCGGATGATGCGGGCGAGAAGATGCGCCTGATGGGGGTGTTGGAAAATTGAGCGCCCAAGGGCGCATTACATTATTGTTTTCCGCTGCAGGTCTCACCAAAACCAATGGATTTCGGCGCCGTCTTTGATCGCGCCCGTCATGGCAGCGCGCGCGTCGCTTCCCAAGGGAAATAGCCGTCTCCCCAAAGGGGCCCCTCGGCGATTTCCCTTGGCAACCGCCCCGCGCGCCGCCTTTCCTTGCGCAAGCAAAGGCGGCTCCGAAACCAAGGTTCAGGCGAAAGTTGCGGCGAAGGTGGTGCGGTAGGTCTCTGACAGGTCGGCCAACGGGGCAGAGACGCTGCCGAAGCTTACCTCGCTGCCGCCAAATTTGCCGACATAGGACAGCGGCACACCCGCGGCGCCGGCTGCCGTCATCAGCGCCTCGGCCTGGTCGAAGTTGCAGGCGATCAGGTAGCGGGCCTGGTCCTCGCCGAAGAGGGTGGCGGTATCGCCCGTGTCCAGCGTGACGCCGACGCCGGATTTCTCGGCAAGTTCGAAAGCGGCCAGTGCCAGGCCGCCATCGCTGAGGTCGGTGCAGGCCTTGATATTGGTCCGGTTGGCGCGGATGAAATCGCCATGGGCACGTTCGGTGTCCAGGTCGACCGGCGGCGCGTCGCCTTCCACCCGTCCGTGGACACGCGCCAGCAGGGCGGACTGGCCCAGGTGGCCCGTCGTTTCGCCCAGCACCAGCGCCACATGGCCATCGCGCACCTCGCAGCCGATGATGTCATCGGGGTGGTTGATCAGCCCGACCGCCCCGATGGTCGGGGTGGGCAGGATCGCGGTCCCGTCGGTTTCGTTATAGAGCGAGACGTTGCCGGACACGATGGGCATATCCAGTGCCTCGACCGCGGCGCCAATCCCTTTGATGGCGCCCACGAACTGGCCCATGATCGCGGGCTTTTCCGGGTTGCCGAAGTTCATGTTGTCGGTCGTCGCCAGCGGCGTCGCCCCCACGGCAGTGAGGTTGCGGTAGGCTTCGGCGACCGCTTGCTTGCCGCCCTCGACCGGGTTCGCCTTGACGTATCGCGGTGTCACGTCCGAGGTGAAGGCGATGGATTTCTCGGTGCCGTGCACCCGTATGATGCCCGCGCCCAGACCCGGCGTGCGGGCGCTGTCGCCCATGACCATGGTGTCGTATTGCTCGTACACCCAGGCCTTGGAAGCGTAGTTGGGATCGGCCAGCAGCGCGCGCAGCCCGTCGATGGGATCGACCCCTGGCACATCGGTCAGCGGCTCCGCGGGCGGGGTCTCTTCCCACGGGCGGTCGTATTCGGGGGCGGTAGAGGCGAGTTTGCTCAGCGGCAGGTCCGCCTTGACCTCTCCGTTCAGGGTGATGAGGAACCGGTCCTCTGCGATGGTTTCGCCCACAATCGCGAAATCGAGGTCCCATTTGACGAAGACGGCGCGCGCTTCGGCCTCAAGTTCGGGCTTGAGCACCATGAGCATGCGTTCCTGGGATTCCGACAGCATCATTTCATAGGCGGTCATGTTCTCTTCGCGCTGCGGCACCGCTTCGAGGTTCAGCCGCACGCCCAGGCCGCCCTTGTCGCCCATCTCGACCGCCGAACAGGTGAGGCCGGCAGCCCCCATGTCCTGGATCGAGATCACGGCACCGGTGGCCATGAGTTCCAGCGTGGCTTCCATCAGGCGCTTTTCGGTGAAAGGGTCGCCGACCTGCACGGTGGGACGCTTTTCCTCGATGGTATCGTCGAATTCGGCCGATGCCATCGTGGCCCCGCCGACGCCGTCGCGGCCTGTCTTGGCACCGAGGTAGACGACCGGCATGCCGACACCGCTGGCGGCGGAGTAGAAAATCTTGTCCGCATCGGCAAGGCCCGCCGCGAAGGCATTGACCAGGCAGTTGCCGTCGTAGGCCGCGTCAAAGCGGACTTCGCCGCCCACGGT
Source organism: Sulfitobacter sp. THAF37 (assembly GCF_009363555.1). Classification (NCBI taxonomy): domain Bacteria; kingdom Pseudomonadati; phylum Pseudomonadota; class Alphaproteobacteria; order Rhodobacterales; family Roseobacteraceae; genus Sulfitobacter; species Sulfitobacter sp. THAF37. Next base: position 3,146,903 of record NZ_CP045372.1, on the reverse strand, counting down.
GGGCACGCCAAAGCAGTTGCCGTAGCCGCCGACCCCCGCGACCACGCCATGAACAAGCTGCCGTGTCTTGGGGTGGTCGGGCCGCCCGAAGCTGAGCGAGTTCATCGCCGCGATGGGCCGCGCGCCCATGGTGAAGACATCGCGCAGGATGCCGCCAACGCCGGTTGCGGCCCCCTGGTAGGGCTCGATGTAGGAGGGGTGGTTGTGGCTTTCCATCTTGAAGACCAGGGCCTGGCCGTCGCCGATATCCACCACGCCTGCGTTTTCGCCGGGGCCGCAGATCACCTGCGGGCCGGTGGTCGGCAGGGTGCGCAGCCATTTCTTCGATGACTTGTAGGAACAATGTTCGTTCCACATGGCAGAGAAGATGCCCATCTCGGTGTAATTGGGCGCCCGCCCGAGAATTTTCTTCACCTCGGCGAATTCGTCGGGTGTAAACCCGTGCGCTTTGATGATCTCTGGCGTGATCTCAGGTTCGGTCATGTGCTGGTATCCCCGGTGGCGTCGCTTGGCCCGTCTTAATTGAAGCGCGGTGAGGGGAAAAGGGCAAAGCTGCGCGCGACCCGCGACGGATTTGATCCGCAGCCGCCACCGATGCCGGGGGCCGGGGAAGGGCAAAAAAAAGGCCGAGCACGAAGCTCGGCCCAAGTCCAACAGGGAGGTATGAAGCGATGCGCCAGAAACATGTTCGAAGCGCTTCAATCTTCATATCGCTCAATTAGGCAGCAGCACGCATCGGATCAAGTCAGTTTTGCAATTTTCACAGCATGTCCGGTATGCGCGTTGCGCATGGCTAGCTGTTTTCCTTGTCCCGCAGGCGCTTACGGTAGGTGATGATCTCATCCTGCACAAAGTCGCGGAAGGCGGCGACCCGCTTGGACTGCCGCAGTTCCTCGGGGTAGGCGAGAAAGACGGGAACATCAGCCGACTCGGTGTCCGGCAGCACCTGCACGAGGTTGGGAAAATCCTGCACCAGGTAGTCCGGCAACACCCCGATACCGAGATCGTGCAGCACGCCCTGCAACACGCCGAAGTAATTGTTCACCGTCAGCAGGGACCGCACGTCGTTCAGCATGATCTGCTGGACGAGGTTCTGCCCCGCGGCGACCTGTGCGCTGTCGGTGTTCTGGCAGATCAGGCGGTGGTCCTGAAGGTCTTCGATCTGCTTGGGTGTTCCGTTGATGTCGAGGTAGGCGGGGGTTGCATACAGACACATGCGGATCATCATCAGCTTCTTGCGGATCAGGTCCGCCTGGCTGGGTTCCTTCATCCGGATGGCCACGTCGGCTTCGCGCATCGGCAGGTCAAGCACCCGTTCTTCGAGCATCAGATCGACCGACAGGTCAGGGTATTTCTCGTAGAGCTTGGGCATCCGGGGGGCCAGCCACAAGGTGCCGAACCCGGTGGTGGTGGTGACGCGCAGCTGGCCAAAGACTTCTTCCTCGCTGTCGCGGATGCGCGCGGTGGCGGCATCGACACGTTTTGTCATCGACCGCGTGGCGTCGAACAGCAGCTCACCCTGTTCCGTCAGGATCAGCCCCCGGGCGTGGCGGTGAAAGAGGTTGGTATTCAATTGCTCTTCCAGCCCGCGGATCTGCCGGCTGACGGCGGATTGGGACAGGTTCAGTTTGTCCCCCGCGTGGGTGAGCGAACCGGCATCGGCGACAGCGTGAAAGATTCTGAGTTTGTCCCAATCCATGATCGGCGCTTTCTTTGGCTTTGCTCGTCTCTACTCTAAATGGAGATAATATAAAGGCGGTGCGCAGGATTATTGCCAGTGTTTCGTCAAAAACTACCTATACAGGTCAGCATCAATGACCTATATATCCCGTATAAAGCGAGACATTCGCCCCTGGGGAGGACGCCATGACGACGCAGAAGATTTCACTCAACGACCGTTTCGACCTGGAAAAGAGCCCTGTGTTGCTGAATGGCACGCAGGCGCTGGTGCGGATGATGTTGATGCAATCGGCGCGGGACAGGGCCGCAGGGCTGAACACCGCCGGCTATGTCACCGGATACCGTGGCAGCCCGCTGGGGGCGGTGGACCTGCAGATGGCGCGGGCCGAGAAGGTTCTGACCGAACACCAGGTGCGCTTTGAGCCGGGGCTGAACGAGGATCTGGCGGCAACCGCGCTTTGGGGGTCGCAGCAGGCCGAACTGCGCGGCGAGGGCAGATACGACGGCGTTTTCGGGCTGTGGTACGGCAAGGGGCCCGGGGTGGACCGGTCGGGCGACGTGATGCGCCATGCCAATATGGCAGGCACCAGCAGGCATGGTGGTGTCCTGATGGCGATGGGCGACGACCATACCGGCGAATCTTCGACCGTGCTGCACCAGTCGGAATGGGCGATGGTGGATGCCTATATGCCGGTGGTCAGCCCGGCGGGTGTGCAGGAAATTCTGGATTACGGGATTTATGGCTGGGCGCTCAGCCGGTTTTCCGGCCTTTGGGTGGGCCTCAAGACGATGAAGGACACGGTCGAGGCGACCAGTGTGGTCAACGGCGATCCGCACCGGATGAAACTGACTGTACCGGAGTTCGACATGCCCGAGGGCGGGCTGAACATTCGGCTGCAGGACACACCGCACCTGCAGGAGGCGCGGATGATCGACTACAAGCGGTTTGCAGCCGAAACCTTTTCGCACGCCAACAAGATGGACAAGCGGATGTGGGGCAAGCGGGGGGCCAAGATCGGTCTTGTCGCGGCCGGCAAGAACTGGCTCGATCTCGTGCACGCCATGAGCCTGCTCAACATCGACGAGAACGAAGCCGAACGGCTGGGCCTGACGCTCTACAAGGTGGGGCAGACCTTCCCGCTGGACATGCAGGGTTTCCACGACTGGGCCGATGGGCTCGACCTGATCGTCGTGGTCGAGGAAAAGCGCAAGCTGATCGAGATCCAGATCAAGGAGGCGCTGTTCCACGACAAGAATCGCCGCGTCTATGGCTGGCACAAGTCCGGTGCGGGCATGGAGCATGGAGAGGAGTTGTTCCCGACGCGCGGTGCGCTGGATCCGATCTGGATTGCCGAGAAACTGGGCGGCATCCTGCTGGAAGAGGGCCGCGAGACGGACGGCATCCGGGTAGGTCTGGAGGCGCTGGATGACGCGCGCCGGGCCGACAATGCCGAAGACATCGCGGCGCGGCTGCCCTATTTCTGCTCAGGCTGTCCGCACAACACATCGACCAAACTGCCGGAGGGCGCACGCGCCTACGCGGGCATCGGCTGTCACTACATGGTGCAGTGGATGGACCGCGAAACGACAGGCTTTACCCATATGGGCGGGGAAGGCGCGAACTGGATCGGGGAGGCGCCCTTTTCCACCCGCAAGCACGTTTTCCAGAACCTCGGTGACGGTACCTACAACCATTCGGGCGTGCAGGCGATCCGCGCCGCTATCTCGGCCAAGACGAACATCACCTTCAAGATCCTCTACAACGACGCGGTGGCCATGACCGGCGGCCAGCACAACGAGGGCGATCTCGACGCGCCGCGCATCGTGGCGGAACTGCGCGCGATGGGTGTCAAGGATCTGGCGGTCGTCTATGACGAGAAGGAAGACGTGGATTTCGCCGCATTCAAGGGCGTGCCGCTGCATGAACGCGCCGAGCTGATGAACGTGCAAAAGCAGTTCGAGCAGATCGAGGGCGTCAGTGCCATCGTCTATATTCAGACCTGCGCCGCCGAGAAACGCCGCCGGCGCAAGCGCGGTTTGTTTCCCGACCCGGACAAGCGCGTCTTTATCAACACCGACGTCTGTGAGGGCTGCGGGGACTGTGGCGTGCAGTCGAACTGCGTGTCCATCGTCCCGCAGGAGACCGAGCTGGGCCGCAAACGCGCGATCGACCAGTCCTCGTGCAACAAGGATTTCTCGTGCTTGAAGGGGTTCTGTCCATCCTTCGTGACGCTGGAAGGGGCGCAGGTGCGCAAGGACCCCACCACAAAGATCGACATCCCCGACCTGCCTGCGCCCGTTCTTCCGGCGATCAAGGGCACCCATAACGTCGTGATCACCGGCGTCGGGGGCACCGGCGTTGTCACCATCGGCGCGGTGCTGGCCCAGGCCGCCCAGCTCGACGGCAAAGGCGCGGGCATGATGGAGATGGCGGGCCTTGCCCAGAAGGGCGGCGCGGTCCATATCCACTGCCGCATCGCGGAGCGTCCCGAGGACATCAGCGCCATCCGGGTCGCCACCGGCGAGGCCGACGCGCTGATCGGCGGGGACCTTGTGGTGTCGGCAGGTCACAAGACGCTTGGTCTGACGCGGGCGGGGCGCACCGGCGCGGTGGTCAACGCGCATCAGATCATCACCGGTGAATTCACCCGCGATACCGAATTCAACATGCCCTACGACCGGTTGTCGCTGGCGCTTGAGGCGCGGCTGAAGCAGGATGTGGCGCTGTTCGATGCCTCGGATCTGGCCAAGGCGGCGCTGGGCGACAGCATCTATTCCAACATGATGGTCTTTGGCGGGGCCTGGCAAAAGGGCCTGATCCCGCTGAGCTTCGAGGCCATCGAGGACGCGATCCGTCTGAACGGCGCCGCGGTCGAGCGTAACCTGCGCGCCTTCGAGATCGGGCGCTGGGCGGTGCTTTATCCCGAGGATGCGGCAGCGGTCATCACGCCCAAGGTCGTGTCACTGCCCAAGTCGCTGGATGACAGGATCGCCTATCGCAAGGAGCATCTGACCGGCTATCAGGGCAAGGGACTGGCCAAACGCTATGGCAAGATGCTGGACCGGATCAGCGATCCCAGGGTCAAGGAAGCCGTGGCGCTGGGCTATCACAAGCTCTTGTCCTACAAGGACGAATACGAGGTCGCCCGCCTGCTGCTGCGCAGCCGGGAAAAGGCGGCGGCAGAGTTTGACGGCGACTTCAGGATGACCTTTCACATGGCGCCGCCGATCATCTCGAAACAGGGGCCGGACGGCCGCCCGGTCAAGCGGGAATTCGGCCAGTGGCTGCAAGGACCGCTGCGGATGATGGCGGGCATGAAGCGCCTGCGCGGCACGCCGCTGGATGTGTTCGGCTACACCCAGGAGCGCAAGATGGAGCGTGCGCTGATCAAGCAGTACGAGACCGACATGGCCGAGGTGCTGCCCAAGCTGACAGATCGGACCCGGGATGCCATCGTGGCGCTGGCGGAGCTTCCCTTGCAGATCCGTGGCTTCGGCCCGGTGAAACAGGCCAACGAAGCCAAGGCCGCCAAACGGCGCGAGGAACTGCTGTCGGTGATCCGCGCCGGAGGGGCGGAGACCGCGAAGGCGGCGGAATAGCTGTCACGCACCTGTCGCATTCTGCCGATATGATACAGGCAGAGATGGATTGCAGGTGCAGTCATGCCGAAACTGAGCCCGGCCCCGGCCCGCGATATTTCCTATTCCTGGTCCGCGCAAAGCCGCGGGGGGCGGGCGCTGATCCGACTGATGGAGAATTCCACCGGGCGCCTTGATCTGATCCGGCGGGCGGTGGGATACGAACAGGAGATCGGCGCCGGGGCGTGCTTTTTCGATGTGATGGTCGCGCGCTACGGGCTGACGCTGGACGTGGTGTCGGGCAGCCTGGACGACATTCCGCGCGACGGCCCTGTGATCTTTATCGCCAATCATCCCTACGGCATTCTTGACGGCCTGATGCTGGGTCACATGATGTCACGCACGCGGGGGGATTTCAGGCTACTGGCCAACGCGGCGCTGAACCGTGCGCCTGACCTCAACCAGCACCTGCTGCCCATCGACTTTTCCCAGACCCGCGAGGCGCTGGCGCAGAATCTCGACACCCGGCGCAGGGCGCTGGCATACCTTGGACAGGGCGGCACGATCGGTATCTTTCCCGGCGGCACCGTCAGCACGGCAGCCAGACCCTTTTCGCGGCCCATGGATCCGGGTTGGCGCGGCTTTACCGCCCGCATGATCGCCAAGTCCGATGCGACCGTCGTGCCCGTCTTCTTCGACGGTCAATGCAGCCGCATGTTCCAGATTGCCAGCCACCTGCATTCCACGCTGCGCATGGGATTGCTGATCAAGGAGTTCCGAAAACGGGTCGATACGCCGGTGCGCGTGTCGATCGGCGCGCCGCTGCGGCGTGACGTTCTGGACCCGCTTCGCGGCGATGCAAAAGCGATGATGGATTTCCTGCGCAAAGCCACATATGAGTTGTCCCCAACCCCGGTTCATGCACATGAGCTGGGGTATGAATTCGAAGCAAGGCACCGTGCCTGAAGGGACGACATGGCGGTTGGTATTTTTGACAGTGGGCTGGGCGGTCTGACCGTCTGGCAGGCGGTGCAGGCGCGTTTGCCCGAGGTGAATTTCGCCTATCTCGCAGACAGCGCCAATGCGCCCTATGGCGTGCGGACCTCCGACGACATCTACAACCTGACCACCGCGGCGGTGCAGCGGCTGTTCGATGCGGGCTGCGATCTGGTCGTGCTGGCGTGCAATACGGCCTCGGCCGCGGCGTTAAGGCGGATGCAGGAATCCTGGGTGCCTGCGGACAAACGGGTGCTGGGTGTCTTCGTGCCGATGATCGAGGCGCTGACCGAACGTCAGTGGGGCGACAATTCTCCGCCGCGCGAGGTGGCGCTGAACCACGTGGCGCTTTTCGCGACCCCCGCAACCGTGGCAAGCCGCGCCTTTCAGCGGGAGCTTTCGTTCCGCGCCATCGGCGTGGATGTGGAGGCGCAGGCCTGCGGCGGTGTGGTCGACGCAATCGAAGAGGGCGACTATATTCTCGCGGAGGCCCTGGTGCGCAGCCATGTCGATGCGCTGAAACGCAAGATGCCGACCCCGCAGGCGGCGATCCTCGGGTGCACCCATTATCCGCTGATGCAGGAGGCGTTCCAGGATGCGCTGGGCGCCGGGGTCGAGGTGTTCAGTCAGGCGAATCTCGTGGCGGAAAGCCTCGCGGATTACCTGAGGCGGCATCCCGACATGATGGGCAAGGGCGGTGACGCCTTCCTGACGACGGGCGACCCCAAACAGGTCAGCTCCCGCGCAACGCAGTTCCTGCGACGACCGATCACATTCACCGCCGCCTGAACCCCAGATATTCCATCCCCTGCAAGAGGGACCACGACATGACCCATAACATCGCCATCCTTGGCGCATCCGGCTACACGGGTGCAGAACTGATCCGGCTGATTGCCGGCCATTCCTCCATGACAATCAAGGCTTTGGGTGCAAACTCGAAGGCCGGACAAAGCATGGCAGAGGTGTTTCCGCACCTGCGTCATCTTGATCTGCCAGAGCTTGTGACCATTGAGGAAATCGACTTTTCCGGCATTGATCTGTGTTTTTGCGCCTTGCCGCACAAGACTTCGCAAGAGGTGATCGCGGCCCTGCCGAAGGACCTGAAGATCGTCGATCTGTCGGCAGATTTCCGGCTGCGTGACCCGGCGGCCTACAAGAAATGGTATGGCAACGACCATGCCGCGCTGGCGCAGCAGGAAGAGGCCGTCTACGGCCTGACCGAATTCTACCGCAAGGAAATCGCCGCCGCGCGGTTGGTGGCAGGCACGGGGTGCAACGCCGCGACAGGGCAATTCGCCCTGCGCCCGCTGATTTCGGCCGGGGTGATCGACCTGGATGAGATCATCCTGGATCTGAAGTGCGCGGTTTCCGGCGCGGGGCGGGCGCTGAAGGAAAACCTGCTGCACGCGGAATTGTCCGAAGGCTACCACGCCTATGCGGTGGGCGGCACGCACCGGCACCTTGGCGAGTTCGATCAGGAATTCTCGGCGGTGGCGGGGCGGCCCGTCAAGGTGCAGTTCACGCCGCATCTGGTCCCGGCCAACCGGGGCATCCTGGCGACATGCTACGTGAAAGGTCAGGCGCAAGCCGTTCATGATACACTGAAAAGTGCCTATGAAGCCGAGCCGTTCATCGAGGTCTTGCCACTGGGCGAAGCCCCCAGCACGCGGCACATCCGCGGCTCGAACTTTTGCCACATCGGGGTGGTGGCGGATCGGATCGAGGGGCGGGCGCTGGTGATCGCGGCGCTCGACAATCTCACGAAAGGCTCAAGCGGGCAGGCGTTGCAGAATGCCAACCTGATGTTAGGTATTGAAGAGACCGAGGGGTTGATGATGGCGCCCCTGTTTCCGTGAGGACCCGGTAAGCCGATGAAAAGCCTGAAGAAACAGCGCCGTATCCAAGTGATCGCCGTGGCGGTGGTGGCATTGATCGCCTCCACCGCGCTGATCGGCTATGCGATGCGCGACGGGATCAACTTTTTCCGCGCGCCGTCGCAGGTCATCGCCGAACCGCCCGCACCGAACGAGGTTTTCCGCATCGGTGGGCTGGTCGAAGAGGGCAGTCTGATCCGCGGCGACGGCGAAGTGGTGCGCTTCAGCGTGACCGACGGCGGAGCGACAGTGCCGGTGACATTCAGCGGTGTGCTGCCCGACCTCTTTGAAGAGAAACAGGGCATGGTCGGCACCGGAAGCTACGTGAATGGCGTCTTCGAAGCGACTGAAATCCTTGCAAAACACGATGAGACCTACATGCCGAAGGAGGTCGTGGACGCGCTCAAGGAACAGGGCGTCTATCAGGACCCCGAAGGCTGAGCAACGTGCGCTGACGCAAGATCCATTAACCATATCCTGATCAGTCTTTGCCCCGATCACAGGGCAAGGAGCGGCAGACATGCAGACGGTCAGGCAGATCGCCGAAGAGATCGTGGCACGGGAAGGCGGGTTTGTGAATGATCCCGACGATCCGGGCGGTGCGACCAATTTCGGCGTGACGATCCACACGATGCGGCGGCTGGGGCTGGACCTGACCGGCGACGGGCAGGTCGATGTGAGCGATGTGCGCCACCTGACCCGCAGGCAGGCCGTCGACATCTTTATCCGGCATTATTTCGAACGGCCGTTGATCGGCGAACTGCCGACGATGCTTCAGCCCAGCGTTTTCGACATGTATGTCAACGCGGGTGCCAACGCGATCCGCATCCTGCAGCGGCTGCTGGGGCAGATGGGCTATGACGTCGCGGTGGACGGTGTGCTGGGGCCGCAGACCATCGGCGCGGTGCGGGGCGCGATGCGGCGCGGGGCGGATGCCTTTGTCGATGCCTATGGGATTGCCCGGCGCAATTACTATTTCCGACTGGCCGACCGCCGCCCGGCCAGCCGCAAATATGCCCGCAACCGGGCGGGCGGCAAGGGGGGATGGATCCTCCGGGCGGAGGAGTTCATCTCGCCGCAGTATCACCTCAGCACGGCGGCATTTCAGCAAAGGGTTTCGGCATGGGGTTGATCGGGCGCATCTTCGGGATGGTGTTTGGCGGTGAGCGCAATGTGGTGCGCGAAACCGTGGAAGTCTTTCGCGAGAACGCCGAGGCGGGGGCGGTGCGGGCCGCCGCGTCACAGGGGCAGGCGATGTCGCAATATGGTGCGGAATTCGCGGTGGCGCGGCAGGGCGGCTTTGACCGTTTCATGGATGGGCTAAACCGCCTGCCGCGTCCGGCGCTGGCGCTGGGGACGATGGGTTTGTTCGTCTCTGCCATGGTCGATCCGCTGTGGTTTTCCGAACGGATGCAGGGCATCGCGCTGGTGCCGGAGCCGCTGTGGTGGTTGCTGGGGGTGATCGTGTCGTTCTATTTCGGCGCGCGCCATCAGGTCAAAGCCCAGCAATTCCAGCGCGAGATCGCAGGCACGGTGACAAGGCTGCCGCAGGTGCTGGAGAACATCAGCGCCATCAAGGCCCTGCGCAGCGACAGCCCCCGCGTGGCAGCGACCGGCAATGACGCGGGCCTTTCATTGGCGGTGATCACCCCCGACAGCAATCCGGCGCTGGAGGCCTGGAAGCGCGCGGCCTGATACCCGCACAGGCTGCGACGCTTTGATGCGCCGTGTGTGACAGAATCCCGTGGCGGGTGCCCCGGCGCCTGCCTATACTCGGGGCATGATCACAGAACTCGGACATTTCGCGCTGATCCTCGCCTTTGCGGTGGCGATCATCCAGATGATCGTGCCCCTGATCGGGGCGCAGAAACGCTGGCCCGGCTGGATGGCGGTGGCGGAACCGGCGGCGGGGGCGCAGTTTGCCCTGACGGCGCTGAGTTTCGGCGCGCTCATGTGGGCCTTCATCAACTCCGATTTCTCGCTGAAGCTGGTGGTGGACAACAGCCATTCGGCGAAACCGATGCTGTACAAGATCAGCGGCACATGGGGCAATCATGAGGGGTCCATGCTGCTGTGGGTGCTGATCCTGACGCTGTTCGGCGCCATGGCGGCATGGTTCGGGGGCAACCTGCCGCCCAGCCTGCGGGCGCGGGTGCTGGCGGTGCAATCAGCCATCGCGGTGGCGTTTTTCGCCTTCATCATCTTCACCTCCAACCCGTTCCTGCGGCTGGAAACGCCGCCCTTTGACGGGCGTGACCTGAACCCGCTGCTTCAGGACCCGGGTTTGGCCTTTCATCCGCCGTTCCTCTACCTTGGCTATGTGGGTCTCAGCATGGCGTTCAGCTTTGCCGTGGCGGCGCTGATCGAAGGGCGGGTGGATGCCGCCTGGGGCCGCTGGGTTCGGCCCTGGACGCTGGCGGCCTGGGTGTTCCTGACCATCGGCATCGCGCTGGGATCCTGGTGGGCCTATTACGAGCTGGGCTGGGGCGGTTTCTGGTTCTGGGACCCGGTGGAAAACGCCAGTTTCATGCCCTGGCTGCTGGCGGCGGCGCTGCTGCATTCTGCCATCGTGGTGGAAAAACGCGAAAGCCTGAAAAGCTGGACGATCCTGCTGGCGATCCTCGCCTTCGGTTTCTCGCTGATCGGCACGTTCATCGTGCGGTCGGGGCTGCTGACAAGCGTTCATGCCTTTGCCAACGATCCCGAGCGGGGCGTGTTCATCCTGGCGATCATGGCCTTTTTCATGGGCGGCGCGCTGATCCTGTTTACCTTGCGCGCGGGCGCGATGGAGGCGAAGGGCGTGTTCGGACTGGTCAGCCGCGAATCCGCCCTGGTGGTGAACAACCTGCTGCTGGCGGTGGCCTGTTTCGTGGTCTTTGTCGGCACCATGTGGCCGCTGCTGGCCGAGATGTTCTTTGACCGCAAGTTGAGCGTCGGGCCGCCGTTCTTCAACGCCGCCTTCACCCCCTTCATGGTACTGCTGGGGCTGGTCCTGCCGGTGGGGTCGGTGCTGCCGTGGAAACGCGCGCGCCTTGCCCGCGCCGTTCGGCCGCTGCGGTACGCTTTCGTGCTGGCGCTGGCGGTGGGAGGGCTGGCCTGGGCGATGCAGTCGGGCCGCAGTCTGCTGGGGCCGATGGGCCTGTTCCTGGGCGCCTGGCTGGTGGCCGGCGTGGTGGTCGAGCTGGCGCAGCGCACGGGGCGTGGACCGGGCCGTCTGGCGCGTCTGCGCCGCCTGCCACGCGCCGACTGGGGCAAGGCTGTCGCCCACGCGGGGCTTGGCGTGACCATGGCGGGCATCGCGGGCCTGACCGCCTGGACCCAGGACGACATCCGCGTCGCACAGATCGGACAGCCCTGGGACGTCGGCGCGTACACCCTGACGCTGAACGCGGTGAACGAGGTGCGCGGGCCGAACTACCAGTCGACGCAGGCCGATGTGACCCTGTCCAGGGACGGCAGCGTGATCTCGCAGCTGATGCCCGAGAAACGGTTTTACCCGGTCGCCCGCATGCCGACGACCGAAGCCGCCATCGACTATAACCTCGCGCGGGATGTCTATGTGGTGATCGGCGATCAGCAGGACAGCGGCGGCTGGACCGTGCGCGTCTATATCAAACCGCTGACCAACTGGATCTGGATCGGCTGCGGGCTGATGGCGCTGGGGGGCGTGCTGAGCCTGAGCGACCGGCGTTTCCGCGTCGCGGCGGGCGCGCGCAAGTCCCGCGCCGCACCGGTGCCCGCGGCATGAAACGACTGGCGCTGATCCTGATGCTGCTGGCCACGCCGCTGGCCGCGGTGCAGCCGGACGAAATGCTGGACGATCCCGCGCTGGAGGCTCGGGCGCGGGAGCTGTCCAAAGGGCTGCGCTGTCTGGTCTGCCGTAACGAAAGCATCGACGAAAGCAACGCGAGCCTGGCCCGTGACCTGCGCATCCTGCTGCGCGAGCGGCTGGTGGCCGGGGACAGCGACCAGGAGGCGGTGGATTTCATCGTGCAACGCTACGGCGAATACGTCCTGTTGCGGCCCGAGGTGACAGGCGCGAACTGGCTGCTTTGGGGTGCGGGGCCGCTGATGTTGCTGATCGCGGGCGGCGTGGGTTTTGTCTATGTGCGCGGGCGGTCTCGGGCACCGCGGCCCGAGGACGCCTCCCTCAGCCCCGACGAACAAGCCCGTCTGCGCGAGATTCTGGACGACTGACGTTCGGTTTTGCTGGCCCGTCCGGTGTGCTTTGCTATCAAGGCGGCAACTGCCCCCGAGCAAAGGAACCTGACACATGGAATATCAGACGATCACCTATGCGGTGGCCGATGACATCGCCACGATTACGCTGAACCGTGCGGAAAAGATGAACGCGCTGACGACGCAGATGCGCGCCGAGATCACCCATGCGGCGACCCAGGGCGGCAAGGAGGCGCGGGTCGTGGTCATCACCGGCGCGGGCAAGGCGTTTTGTTCAGGCCAGGATCTGGGCGACGGACCCTCTGCCGCGTCGCTGGACCTGGAGCGTACCCTGCGGGACGAATACGCCCCGATGCTGCGGGCCATCGTGAACTGCCCGGTGCCGACCATCGCCGCGGTGAACGGGCCTGCCGCGGGGGCAGGGGCCAACCTGGCGCTGGCCTGTGATGTGGTCTTTGCAGCGGAAAACGCCTACTTCATGCAGGCTTTCACCCGGATCGGCCTGATCCCGGACGCGGGCGGCACCTATGTATTGCCGCGCAGCATGGGCACCGCCAAAGCGATGGGTGCTGCACTCTTTGCCGACAAGATCAGCGCGCGCCAGGCCGATGACTGGGGGATGATCTGGGCCGCCGTGCCGGACGCCGATTTCGACACCCGGTGGAAGCAGAGTGCCGCACAGCTCGCCAAGGGGCCGACCGCGGCCTATGCGGCAGCCAAACAGGCCATTCGCGGCAGCTGGGACAATCCGTTCGAGGACCAGTTGACCCAGGAAGCGGAACTGCAGGGCCATTGCGGCAACACCCGCGATTTCAAGGAGGGCGTGCTGGCCTTTGTCGAGAAGCGTAAACCGACCTTTGAGGGGCGTTAGGCTCTGGACCCATTAATTCCATACGCTCAGTTTGACTGATTTTTCCGCAGACAAGAAGCATCTGCGCTGGAATAGTGGTTCTATTTCGAACAGATGGGCCGCAGGTTGCGGGAAAATCCGTCAAACCCGTCACGCCGAAGGCGTGCCAGCATGAATCGGCGCTCCTTCGGAGCGACGGGCGGCGATTTCACTTCATTTCACCGTCTTGGGTCGCTTGCAAATAGAACCACTATTGGCTGCACGCCCCAAACCATTGAAATTTCGTGAAGTCGCCGCTGAGCGTATAGAATTAATGGGTTCAGAGCCTAAGGCGAAACGCTTTAGACCGCCCGTTCGACCAGCAGCACATCGTCCTTGCTGGGGGCCGGACCATTGGCGCTGGCCACGATTGCGACCGCAATGCCATCTGCCAGAACCGTGTGAACCGAACCGGAGTCCCGCCGGATGGTGATCTCTGGCGGGGTTTGTCCTTTGTCGTAGATCACCGCGATCTTGTCGCTGTCGCGCAGGCTGTCGGGCACCAGCGCGCCCTGCGGGCCCGGCTCCGACCGGATGGCGGTGGGCAGCATGCCAAGGGCATTGTCCCAGCGCAGGTGACCCTGCGGCGGGCGGTCGGAGTAAAGGTCGGTCATTTCAGCCTCCGGTGCCGCGCGTCGCCTGCGCGGCAGTGACGGGCCGAAGACAGGAAGCGGCGGGACCCCATGTGGCCTGGACCATTTCAGTATGTCGGGCCGCCCCGGCGAGAGCCAGCAGCATCGGCCCGCAGATGAACCATAGCGTCATGGTGCCTCCTGAGTGCAATTTGAGACAGGTTAGCGATGGTTCGGAAGACCGGTCAAGTGACGCGGCATATTGTGCAATCAGCCGAAACAATGCCTTAATTTTGCCGTATTTCGGGGGGCGATGTTTCGCCTTTCGCAATGACGCCTGAAACAGTGCGACGGCTGCGACGCCTTTGGTGAAAAGCCAGCTCAAGTGTCCGTTATGATTCGGAGGTTCGCAAGTGGAAACGAAAATGCAGCGCTGGATTGAGTGCGGGTGGGGACGTTCACGCTGTGCGGGAGGTGCTGTTTACGCCTGGGCAACAAAGCGAAACGCCCCGCTGAACGGGGCGTTTGAGGCATTGCAGTGCTGACTCAGCGGTCTTCGATGTCCACGTAATCGCGCGAGGTCTGGCCAAGGTACAGCTGCCGGGGGCGGCCGATCTTGAGCTGCGGATCGCTGATCTGCTCTTTCCACTGGGAAATCCAGCCGACGGTCCGCGCGACGGCGAAGATCGGGGTGAACATCGACGTGGGAAAGCCCATCGCTTCCAGGATGATCCCGGAATAGAAGTCCACATTGGGAAACAGCTTCTTCTCGGCGAAATAGGGATCGTCGAGCGCCTGTTTCTCCAGCTCCTTGGCGGTGGCCAGGATCGGGTTGTTCTCCACCCCCAGCAGCTCCAGCACCTCGTCGGCGCTTTCCTTCATGACCGTCGCGCGCGGATCGAAATTCTTGTAGACCCGGTGGCCGAAACCCATCAGGCGGAACGGATCGTCCTTGTCCTTGGCCCGAGCGATGTATTCGGGAATGTTCTTGGGGTCGCCGATTTCCTTGAGCATTTCCAGGCAGGCCTGGTTGGCGCCGCCATGCGCCGGACCCCAGAGGCAGGCGATGCCCGCCGCGATGCAGGCAAATGGGTTGGCCCCGGAAGAGGACGCCAGACGCACGGTGGATGTCGATGCGTTCTGTTCGTGATCCGCGTGCAGGGTAAAGATGCGGTCCATGGCGCGGGACAGGATCGGATCCACGTGATATTCCTCCGCAGGGACGGAGAAACACATCCGCAGGAAGTTCGACGCATAGTCCAGATCGTTGCGCGGATAGACGAAGGGCTGGCCGATGGAATACTTGTAGGCCCAAGCCGCGATGGTCGGCATCTTGGCAATCAGGCGGATCGACGCCACTTCGCGCTGCCAGGGATCGGTAATGTCGGTGCTGTCGTGGTAGAAGGCCGACATCGCGCCAACCACACCAACCATGACCGCCATCGGGTGCGCGTCGCGGCGGAAGCCCCGGAAGAAGTTCATCATCTGCTCGTGCAGCATGGTGTGATTGGTCACACGGCTTTCGAAATCCTCCAGTTCTGCCGGGGAGGGCAGTTCGCCATACAGAAGGACATAGCACACTTCGAGATAGTGCGACTTTGCCGCAAGCTGGTCGATCGGGTAGCCGCGGTGCAGCAGGACGCCCGCGTTGCCGTCGATATAGGTGATGGTGCTGTCGCAGCTTGCGGTCGACGTAAAGCCGGGGTCATAGGTAAAGACGTTCGCCTGGGCGTAAAGCTTGCGGATGTCGACCACATCGGGACCGGCCGTCGGTGAAAATATCGGCAGGTCGTAGTCTTTGCCGTCGATGGTCAGCTTTGCGGATTTTGTACTCTCAGTCATGCGGTCCCTTCCCTCTGTATTGGCGGCAAGGCGTTCTGCCCCCCGTCGCGGCATGGCCCTGCCAGAGGACCTGCCGGTGTGTTATCGCGTGGTGTGTTGCCAAGTGATTAACCTTGATCACGCCGCCGCATCCGTCAGTCGGGCGAGTGTCTCATCACGTCCCAACACGAGCATCATGTCAAAAACGGATGGGGTAACTGCGCGCCCAGCCAGGGCAGCCCGAAGGGGCCCGGCGAGTTTGCCGAATTTGGTGTCATGCGCAGCCGCAAAGCCATTCATCACCTCCTCCAGCGTTTCCTTGCTCCAGCTAGCATCTTGCAGGTGCGGCGTCAATTCCGTCAGCAGCGCCTTCGACGCCGGGTCAAGCGCCTTCTGGGCCTTCTCGTCTTGCTCAATCGGGCGCGATGTCAGAACAAAATGCGCCTTTTCAAGGAGTTCCGGTAAAGTCTTTGCGCGTTCCTTGAGGCAATACATGGCCCGTTCCAGCCCGGCGGCGCGGGTGTCGTCCAGTGCTGGCAGGCCAGCGGCGGCAAGGTAGGCCTCGCATTCGCGCCGCAGTGCGGCATCTTCGGAGATGGCGATGTGCTGACCGCAGATGTTCTCCAGCTTCTTCAGGTCGAACTGCGCGGGGCTCTTGCGAATACCGTCGAGGTCGAACCACTCACGCGCCTGGGCGTCGGTAAAGAATTCGTCGTCTCCGTGGCTCCATCCCAGCCGTGCGAGATAGTTGCGCATGCCTGCCGCGGGATAGCCCATGGCCTGATACTCCTGCGCCCCCAGCGCGCCGTGGCGCTTCGACAGCTTCTTGCCGTCCGGCCCGTGGATCAGCGGGATATGGGCCCAGACCGGCACGTCCCAGCCCATGGCTTTGTAGATCATCATCTGCCGCGCCGCGTTGTTCAGGTGGTCATCGCCCCGGATCACATGCGTCACGCCCATATCATGATCATCCACGACAACCGCCAACATGTAGACCGGTGTGCCGTCCGAACGTAACAGCACCATGTCATCGAGCTGTGCGTTGGAGATGGTCACGTCGCCCTGCACGCGGTCGCGGATCACTGTCGTCCCCTCAAGCGGGGCCTTGATGCGGATCACGTAGGGCGCATCGGGGTGCGTCGACGGGTCCGCATCGCGCCAGGGCGACCGAAACAGCGTGCTGCGCCCCTCTGCCTGCGCGGCGTCGCGAAAGGCGGTGATGTCCTCTTGGGTGGCAAAGCATTTGTACGCCTTACCCTGGTCCAGCAGCGCACGCGCGACCTCGGCGTGGCGGGGCGCGTTTTCGAACTGGCTGACGATCTCTCCGTCGTGGTCGAGCCCAAGCCATGACAATCCCTGCAAAATTGCATCGGTCGCCTCGGGGGTCGACCGCGCGCGGTCGGTATCTTCGATCCGCAGCAGGAAACGCCCCCCGTTGCCCCGCGCGTAGAGCCAGTTGAACAATGCGGTGCGCGCGCCACCGATGTGCAGGAAGCCTGTGGGCGAGGGGGCGAAACGGGTGACGACGTCGGCGGACATGGGGGTATTCCTAACAGATTCTGGCGGTTTGAGGTGCGCGTTAACCTGTTGTTCATCACGCGGCCTCTAGGGTGCTGCCTGTCTATCCAGTGCGATGCGCGGGGGCAAGCATGGGCCTGATGGCACGGTTTTGCGAAGGGATGGCAGCGGTGCTGCTGGCGCAGCGTGGCGGGCTGATCTGCTGGGTGCCGATCTGTCTGGCCGTGGGAATCGGCACCTTTTTCTCTCTGCCGACCGAGCCGGGGGGGCAGCTGCTGGCGGCATTTTCCCTCATGGCCGTGATTCTGGTGCTTTTGGCACGTCTGCTGCCGGAGCCTGTGGCCCCGCTGAGCCTTGCGCTGGCGCTTTGCCTGATCGGCCTGCTGCTGGCGGCGGCGCGGGCGAACAGCGTGGCCGCGCCGGTTCTGGGCTGGCGTTACTATGGCCCGGTGGAGGGGCGGATCGTCGCGATGGACCGAAGCCAGTCGGACGCCCTGCGCCTGACGCTGGATCGGGTGCGGCTGGACCGGGTGCCGCCCGACCGAACCCCCGATCGGGTGCGGCTGTCCCTTTACGGCGGGGCTGGCATCATGCCGGAACCGGGGCTGCGGGTGATGACCACCGCGCATCTGTCACCTCCCGCCGGCCCGGTGGAACCGGGCGGTTTCAATTTCCAGCGTCACGCCTGGTTCGAACGCCTCGGCGCGGTCGGCTATACGCGCGTCCCGCTGCTGGCCGCGGCGACGGCAGCGGACGGTCATGCCGGGCTTGCGGTTTTCCGCATCCGAATGGCGGCGTCGGACCGCATCAGGGAGGTGCTTCCGGGGGACCTTGGCGGTTTTGCCGCGGCCATCACGACCGGCGACCGCAGCGGCATCAGCAAGGACGCTCTTGAGGCGCTGCGCGCCAGCAACCTCGCACATCTGCTGGCGATTTCGGGTCTGCACATGGGGTTGCTCAGCGCGCTTGTCCTGGCGGCCTTGCGGCTGCTGCTGGCGCTGCATCCGTTGAGCGCCTTGCGCTGGCCGACAAAGGCGATCGCTGCCTGCGGCGCATTGTTCGTGGCGACAGGATACCTTGCGCTGTCGGGGGGCAACGTGGCCACGGAACGGGCCTACATCATGGTCGCCGTGGCGCTGGGGGCGCTGATGATCGGACGGCGGGCAATCTCGATGCGGGCCGTTGCGGTGGCGGCAACGCTGGTGCTGGCGCTGCGGCCGGAGGCGCTGATGGGGCCGGGCTTCCAGATGTCCTTTGCCGCGACCACGGCGCTGGTCGCGGTCTTTGGCTGGCTGCGCGAGGTTGAAACGGCCGGGATGCCGCGCTGGCTGAAGCCGGTTTTTGCCGTCTTTGTGTCATCTGCCGTGGCGGGGTTGGCGACCGCGCCCATCGCCGCGGCGCATTTCAACGCCATCGCGCATTACGGGCTGATCGCGAACCTTGTCTCCGTCCCGCTGATGGGGGTGCTGATCATTCCCGCCGCTGTCGTGGCGCTGTTGCTGGCGCCCTTCGGGGCAGAGGCGCTGGGGCTCTGGGTCATGGGGACGGGACTGCGCTGGATCCTTCATGTGGCGCATTGGGTGGCGGGGCTGGACGGCGCGCGTGGCTATGTCGTCGGCCCAGGCGGCTGGGTGATCCCGCTGCTGGCGCTGGGATTTCTGGTCCTGATCCTTTGGCAGGGGCGGTTGCGGTTCGCGGGCCTGCCGGTCATGGCGTTGGCCTTTGTGCTCTGGCATGGGGCGGAGCGACCGACGATCCTGGTGTCGGACAGCGGCACGCTGGTCGGCGTGATGACGCCGCAGGGCAGGGCGCTGAGCCGCGAAAAAACCGCCGGGTTCGCCGCGCGCAACTGGCTGGAGAACGACGGCGACGGGGCCGAGCAGTGGAAAGCGGCAAAACGCTGGCCGCAAGATGCGGATGTGATCCACCTCAGCGGCAAGCGGCGCGTCGCAGGCTTTGCCGGTTGCGAGCGGGGGCAGATCGTGGTGGCGAGCGTCCCGGCCGAGGGGCTGGCGAGCGCGCCCTGCGATGTCTTCGACCCCGAACGGCTGAAACATACCGGCGCGCTGGCGTTCACCCCGACGAAAGAGGGTTGGAAGGTGACAACGGCCCGCGCACGGACCGGTGACAGGTTATGGACCAGATGGCCCCCCGCAGCGGAAGGGCCAAAGTCCCAGGGTCAATACGTACGGATCAGCCCGACCAGCCGGCCCTGAACCTTGACCCGGTCTGCGGGCAGCACGCGCGGCTCATAGGCGGGGTTCGCAGCTTCGAGCGCGATGGAACCGCCGCTGCGCTTGAACCGCTTCAGCGTCGCTTCCAGATCGTCGACCAGCGCCACCACGATGTCGCCATCGTCGGCGGTAGAGGTTTCGCGGATCACCACGACATCGCCGTCGTTGATCCCCGCTTCGATCATCGAATCGCCTTTGACTTCAAGAGCATAGTGTTCGCCCGAGCCCGAAACCATGCCGCCCGGCACCGCAACGCGGTGGGTTTCATGGTTGATCGCCTCGATCGGGACACCGGCGGCGATCTGGCCCATCACCGGCAGGTCAAGCGCGCTGGTCTCCACCGGCAGTGCGCGGGCTGGCGGCGGGCTGTCAGGGCGGTCCCCGTCGATGACGCGGGGCGTGAAACCGCCTGCGGCGCCGCCCAGGCTTTCGGGCAGTTTGACGATTTCGATCGCGCGGGCGCGGTGGGCCAGTCGACGGATGAAACCGCGTTCCTCAAGCGCCGTGATCAGACGGTGGATGCCGGATTTCGAGCGCAGGTCGAGCGCCATCTTCATCTCGTCAAAGCTGGGCGGTACGCCGTCGCGCTGCACCCGTTTCTGGATGAAAGCCAATAGATCGAGTTGTTTCTTCGTCAGCACCGCGCATCCCTCCGGTCAGATGTTTCTTTTTGTTCTAGGGATGTTCTTGTTTTGTGTCAACGCGCAACACAAAGCGCGCTCAAAGCGGTATGATCGTGACCTGATCACCCGCCTGGCGCGCGGGGTCGTCCACCGGGCGGACAAGCAGGGCGTCGGCCCGCGCCAAGACTGACAACAACGAGGAATCCTGCGCCGTGGCAGGGTGGACCGCCCCGTCGCGCAGCTGCGCGCGCAGGTAGTGGGCGCGCGGACCGTTGGCGGGCAGATCGGTCCCCAGCGTCACCTGACGGGTCTGCGCCATGGCATCGCCGAGCCCCAGCATTCGGCGCAGGACAGGCGCGACAAAGACCGTCCCGCAGACCATGGCAGAGACCGGATTGCCCGGCAGGCCGATCATCGCGGCATCGCCGATCCGACCCGCCATCAGGGGCTTTCCGGGTCGCATGGCCACTTTGTAGAAGGACTGCGCCATTCCCAGTTCGGCGGCCACTGGCGCGACAAGGTCGTGATCCCCGACCGAGGCGCCCCCGATGGTCACGATCAGGTCGGTTCCCTGCGCCAGCCTGAACGCCTGGGTCAGCGAGGCGGCATTGTCGCGTGCGATGGGCAGCAGGCGGACCTCGGCGCCAAGCTCCTCGAACATGGCGGCCAACCCGTGGCTGTTGGACGCGACGATCTGGTCGGGGCCGGGGTCTTCGCCGGGTTGAACCAGCTCGTCTCCGGTCGCGAGCACGGCGACGCGCGGCTTGCGTGTCACCGGCACCCGCGCAATGTTCATCGCCGCCATCAGCGCAATGTCGACGGGGCGCAGCCGGCGCGGCGCGGTCATGGTGTCACCGGCGGCGAAATCGACCCCGGCAGGGCGGATGTTGTCCTTGGTCCCGATATCGTGGCCCAAGGTGATCAGATCTCCGCGCCGGGTGGTATCCTCTTGAATGACAACGAAATCCGCGCCGTCGGGCACCGGTGCGCCGGTAAAGATACGCACCGCCTGTCCCGCCTTCACCGTCCCGTCAAAGCGGTGCCCGGCGGCGGCTTTGCCCACGACCTTGAACATCGCGTCCGGCTCCACCTCGGCCCGGCGCAGGGCATAGCCGTCCATTGACGATGCCGGAAACGGGGGCTGCGCGCGGCGGGCGGCCACGTCGCGGGCCAGCACACGGCCCGAGGCCGCGCGCAACGGGACCTCTTCGACCTCAAGGGGCGCGACGAGGTCCAGCAGCCGTTCCAGCGCCTCTTCGACGGATATCATGGGGCGGTGTAGCGGCCCGATTTGCCGCCGTCCTTAAAAACCACACGCAAGCCGTTGATTTCCATGCCCTTGTCCACAGCCTTGGCCATGTCATAAACCGTCAGCGCCGCGACGGAGGCAGCGGTCAGTGCTTCCATCTCTACCCCGGTCTGGCCCGTCGTCTTTACCGTCGCGGTGATGCGCACCCCCGGCAGGTCGCGGTCGGGTTCAAGTTCGACGCTGACCTTGCTGATCGGCAGCGGATGACACAGCGGGATCAGGCCCGCGGTCTGCTTGGCCGCCATGATCCCGGCCAGGCGCGCAACCCCCAGGACATCGCCCTTTTTGGCGCGCCCCTCGATAATGATATCAAGGGTTTCCGGCAACATCTTGATGTGATTTTCGGCAACCGCGATGCGCGATGTCACGTCTTTGTCAGAGACATCGACCATATGCGCGTCGCCCTTGCCGTCGAAATGGGTCAGCGCCATCACATGGCTCCGGCGGTCAGGGGGTTGGCCAGCAGTTGCCGGGTGGCTTGCTCGACGTCGTCCTGACGCATCAGGCTTTCCCCGATCAGAAAGGCACGGGCCCCAAACATTGCCATGTCCGCCAGGTCCTTTGGCGCGTAGAGCCCGGACTCGCAGACGATCATACGGTCCGGCGGGACCCGTTTGGCAAGTTTGCGCGTCACATCAAGAGATGTCTCGAAGGTATTGAGATTCCGGTTGTTTATACCGATCATCCGGCTTTCCAGTTGGCTTGCGCGTTCCAGTTCTTCGGCGTCGTGCACCTCGATCAGCGCGTCCATGCCGAATTCCGCCGCCGCCGCTTCCAGTTCGACCGCCTGGGCATCGGACACCGAGGCCATGATGATCAGGATACAGTCCGCACCCAGGGCGCGGGCCTCTGCCACCTGGTAGGGATCATAGATGAAGTCCTTGCGCAGGACCGGCAGATCGCAGGCGGCGCGCGCCTCGGTCAGATAGGATTTGGCGCCCTGGAAACTGGGTGTGTCCGTCAGCACGGAGAGGCAGGTGGCGCCCCCGAGGGCATAGGCCGCGGCCAGCTCTGCGGGCTGGAAATCCTCGCGGATCAGTCCTTTGGACGGGCTGGCCTTCTTGATCTCGGCGATCAGGCCATAGCCTTCCCGCGAGGCCTTGTGCAGGCTTTCGGCAAAGGGGCGGACAGGTGCCGCGGCGCGGGCGTCGGCGGTCACTTCCTCCAATGAACGCGCGGCCTTGTCAGCGGCGATTTCTTCCAGCTTGTACGCTTTGATCTTGTCGAGAATGGTTTGTGTCATGTGCCCTCCGGGTTGGCCCAGTTTATGGGCGGCAGGCCCTGTTCGTGCAACCACGCATTGGTGCGCGAAAAAGGGCGCGAGCCGAAAAAGTTGAGATTGCCATACATGCCGACCGGATGATGGCTTTCGATCTTGAGGTTTGTATCGCCGTCCACGGCCTGCGCCGCCTGCTGTGCGCTGCCGCCCCAAAGCAGATAGGCGCGGGGGCGGTCGGCCAGCCGTGCCAGCACCTGGTCGGTCAGTGCCTGCCAGCCCAGCTTGTCGTGGCCCTTGGGCTGGCCTTCGGGCACGGTCAGCACGGTGTTCAGCAACAGCACCCCCTGATCCGCCCAGAACCGAAGGTCGGCGTTTGCGGGTGCGGCCCCGATGTCGCTGCGCATTTCCTTGAAGATATTGGCAAGCGAACGCGGCAGCGGGCGCGTGTCCTCGTCGGCGGAAAAGGCGTAGCCGTGGGCGTGGTTCACGGTGGGATAGGGGTCCTGTCCCAGGATGACGACACGCACATCGTCGGGCCGAACATGCTCCAGCGCCGCGAAGATCTGGTCGTCGGGCGGAAAGACCTTGCGCGTCTCGGCGTGCAGGGCGGTCTCGATCCGGGGGTAGCTTTCGGTGAAAAAGGGCAGGTCCGCCCATGCGCCAAGCCGTGCAAGAGGGGATGCCATCACTTTTCCCGCGAAACCTCGGCCAGGCGGCGCAGCTTTTCCCGTGCCGCGCCGGAATCAAGGCTGTCGCGGGCCATTTCGACGCCGGCCTTGAGGTCAGGCACGGCGTCGGCCACCACCAGGGCGGCTGCCGCGTTCAGCAACACCGCGTCCCGGTAGGCCGAGGGCGCGCCGTCCAGCACTGCGTGAAAGGCCTGTGCATTATCGGCAGGGCTGCCCCCCACGATGTCTTCGAACGGATGCACGGGCAGGCCCGCGTCCTCGGGGTGAATTTCGAAATCCGTCACCGCCCCGTCGGTCAGACCGCTGACCCAGCTTGTGCCGGTGATCGTCAGCTCGTCGGTGCCGTCAGAGCCATGCACCAGCCATGCCTTGTCGCTGCCGAGGGCCAGGAGCGTTTCCGCCATGGGGCGGATCAGGTCGCGGGAGAACGCGCCGGTCAGCTGCCGACGCACGCCTGCGGGGTTGGTAAGCGGGCCGAGGATGTTGAAGATCGTGCGCGTGCCCAGCTCGGACCGGGTGGGCATCACATGGGCGATCGCCGGATGGTGCATCGGTGCCATCATGAAGCCGATCCCGGTCTCTGCGAGTTCGCGTTCGACGACGCGGGGGCCGACCATGACGTTCAGACCCATCTGGGTCAGCGCGTCCGCGGCACCCGATTTCGAACTGAGGTTGCGGTTGCCGTGTTTCGCCACAACGACGCCTGCGCCCGCCACGACAAAGGCGGTGGCGGTCGAGATGTTCAGCGTGCCCTTGCCGTCGCCGCCGGTGCCGACGATGTCCATCGCCCCTTCGGGGGCTTTCACCGCATGGCATTTGCCGCGCATCACGCTGGCGGCGGCGGCGTATTCATCCACCGTTTCGCCCCGCGTGCGCAGCGCCATCAGGAAGCCGCCGATCTGGCTTGGCGTTGCTTCGCCGTCGAACAGGATCTCAAAGGCTTCTCCGGCCTGGGCGCGGGTCAGCGGGCCGTTGGCCGCGGCGTCGATCAGCGGTTTCAGCGCGTCGCTCATGCCGGCACCTTCATCAGGTCGAGGAAATTCTGCAGCATCTTGTGGCCGTGGTCGGATCGGATCGATTCCGGGTGGAACTGCACCCCGTGCATCGGGAGGTCGCGGTGTTGCAGGCCCATGATCGTTCCGTCTTCCAGTGTGGCCGTCACCTGCAGGCAGTCCGGCAGGCTGTCACGCGCCACCACCAGCGAATGATACCGCGTGGCTGGGAAGGGGCTGGGAAGATCGGCAAAGACGCCCTGGCTTTCGTGATGCATCAGCCCCAGCTTGCCATGCACGATGTCATTGCCGCGCACGACCTTGCCGCCAAAGGCCTGGCCAAGTGTCTGATGACCCAGGCAGACCCCCAACAGCGGCACGGCATTTTCGGCGGCGGCATGGGTCAGCGCCAGGCAGATGCCTGCGCGGTCCGGGTCGCAGGGGCCGGGCGACAGCAGGATGCCCGCAGGGCGCAGCGCCATGGCGTCTTCCACCGTGATCTTGTCATTGCGGTGAACGGCCACCTCGGCCCCCAATTCGCCCAGGTAATGGACAAGATTGTAGGTAAAGCTGTCGTAGTTATCTATCAGGAGCAACACGTCTGAATTCTTTGTCCTTGCGACCGGATTGGCACTGGTTTTGGGGTCCCTGCCGGGGGTATAGTCCGGCCCTACATGTTCAGGGTTGTCCGCTGGCGTCAAGAGCGGTCCACGCATAAGAACGGGGCAGGCAGCCGCTGTGCGGACACGGCTGAAAAAGCAGGGAGTGCGACATGGCACGGGGTTTTCTGAAAGGGGCCGTCCTGGGCGGCGTGGTGAGCGTGAGCGTGGCCGGACTTGCCTCTGTCCTTCTGGACCCGCCGCTGCCGCCCGAAGTGGGCGATGCGGCGCCGGGCGGCACACGGGCCCCTGCGCGCGCCGATGATACGGGCGCGGCAGAGGGCAGCCTGTCCGACACGGCACCGGCCAGCGTCCCCGCGGCGCCGCAGGCCAGCCCACCCGATCCCGACACGCTGGCCACGCTGGATGACGGCACGACCAGCCCCGCCGCCGCACCGGAGACCGGCGGCGTCGAAGGGCTGAACACCCCCGAGGACGGCCCCGAGACCGGTGCCGTTGCCGCCGAGGGCGAAAGCCCGGTCCTGCCCAACCCGCAGGCGCTGGCCCCGATGGCGCCGCAGGACCCGGACGAGCTGTCGATCAGCACCGAACCGGCCCAGCCCCCCCTTCCGGAGGCGGAGGCCGGCCCCTTTGAAGCGGCGCCAGACGTGCCCGATGCGCCGGTGCAACCGGACGCCCCCGAGGTGGGGGACGCGGCCCCCGAGGCGCCCGAAACCCCCGCAGAAAGTGACGAGAGCACGGTAGAGACGTCCGTGCCCGACGCGGAAGGCGATCCGGCGCCCCAGGTTGACCCGTCTGAGCCACCTCAGACCGCGGATGCGGCGGACTTGTCTCCACCGGATGCGCCAGAAGTGTCCACGTCCGACGCCGACGCTCTGCCGGACAGCTCTCAGACCGCGCCCGCTGAAACCCCCCAGACCGAAAGCGCCGAGACCGAAAGCCCCGAGACCGAAAGCGCCGAGACCGAAAGCCCCGAGACCGAAAACTCCGAGACCGAAAGCCCCGAGACACCGCAGGCGGCTGATGCCGCCAGCGGACGGCCCGCCATCGGCACCCCTGCCGTGACCCTGACGGAGCGGGACAGCGGCGTGACGATCAACCGCCCCGGTGCCACCGACCCCGCCACAGAGGCCGCAGGCCCCGAAACGCCGCCCGTAGAAGAGGCGGAGACCGAAACTCTGCCGCCGATCCAGGCCAATGCCGAAGCCGTGCCGGAGACCGGCGGAAAGCCCCTGATGGGCATCATCCTGATCGACGATGGCTCCGGTGTGACCTCGGGCGCGCAGGGGCTGGCGGCGCTGCGCAGTTTTCCCTATCCGCTGAGTTTCGCGGTTGATGCGTCCAGGCCGGACGCGGCGGAGCGCATGGCGCTTTATCGCGAGGCCGGGTTCGAAGTGCTGGCGATGATCGGCCTGCCGGAGGGCGCGCAGCCAAGTGATGCTGAAACGACGTTCAACGTGGTGCTGCCGCAGCTCGACCAGGTCGTCGCGGTGTTGGAAGCGCCGGGGGGCGGGTTCCAGTCCGAGCGCGACCTCTCCGACCATATCACTGCGATCCTGGCGGATTCGGGGCATGGTCTGGTGACGCAGGACAAGGGGCTGAACACCATGCCCAAGCTGGCCCGCAAGGAAGGTGTGCCTGCCGAACCGGTGTTCCGCGATTTTGACAGCAAGGGGCAAAGCGCCACGGTGATCCGCCGTTTCCTGGATCAGGCGGCCTTCAAGGCCGGACAGGAGGGGGCGGTGATCATGCTGGGCCGGCTGCGGCCCGACACGATCTCGGCCCTGCTGCTCTGGGGATTGCAGGACCGCGCCGGGAGCGTCGCGCTGGTGCCGGTCTCAGCGGTGCTGAGCCGCGAATAGGCGGAAAACGGGGCAGATGTTTCCGGAATGATCCGGGCGGGCCATGACGGCAGGCACCTGCGTCAGCGCCAGAAGGCCATCCATTCGATCAGATCGAACAGCTTCTTGCCCAGGTAGATCAGGTGTTCGGTCCCGAAATACACGACGTCGGCCAGCAGGGCGGCGACGATGACCAGGCCAAGGAAGAGCGCGATACGGTTTGTCACAGGGCAGGGCCGCCTTTGTCTAACACCTCAGCAGCATATGACAGCCCGGCTGCCCCTGCGCAAGCGTCAGCCCAGTTGACCCATGGCGACCGCGACATCGGCCATCCTGACCGAGAAGGCCCATTCGTTGTCGTACCAGCCCAGGACCCGCACGGTCCGGCCCGCGACGACGATGGTCTGGTCGGGGGCAAAGACACAGCTTTCCTCGGTGTGATTGAAATCGATCGAGACCTTCTGCTCGGGGTCGTAGCCGAGAACGCGCTGCATCGACCCGTTGGCGGCGGTCTTGGCGGCGAGGTTGATTTCGTCGACCGTCACGTCGCGGCTGGCCTGAAAGGTCAGGTCCACGGCAGAGACATTGGGCGTCGGCACCCGGATCGCGGTGCCGTCCAGCTTGCCTTTGAGCGCCGGCAGGACTTCGCCAAGGGCTTTCGCCGCACCTGTGGAGGTGGGGATCAGCGCCATGGCCGCCGCCCGCGCCCGGTAGAGATCCTTGTGCCGCCGATCCAGCGTGGGCTGGTCGCCGGTGTAGCTGTGGATCGTGGTCATCAGGCCGCTTTCGATGCCGACGGCCTCGTGCATGACCTTGGCCATGGGGGCCAGGCAGTTGGTGGTGCAGGACCCGTTGGAGATCATCCTGTCGGATTTCTGCAGCGTGTCGTGGTTGACGCCGTAGACCACCGTGCGGTCCACGTTCTTGCCCGGTGCCGACAGCAGCACGCGCTTGGCGCCCTGATCCAGGTGCGCCTTGGCCTTGTTGCCGTCGTTGAAATTGCCGGTGCATTCCAGGACCACGTCACAGCCATGCCAGTCCAGCTCTTCCAGGTTGTAGGTCGACATCACTTCGATGTCGTTCTGGCCCAGGTTCATATAGCCGTCGTCAATGCTGATCTCGCCGGGGAACCGGCCATGCACACTGTCGTATTTCAGCAGATGCGCCGCGGTTTCCAGCGGGCCGGTCGCGTTGATCTTGACCACCTCGATATCGTCACGACCGCTTGCGGCGATGTGGCTGAGGGTACAGCGGCCAATCCGGCCAAATCCGTTGATACCGACTTTGATGGTCATGGGGTCATCCTTTGGGTGCAGCGTTGGGCGTTCTATAGCGGGGGGTGCTGCAGGTGCGAAAGGCCTAAACGCCCTTGTTTTCCGGCTGTTAGCGATAAACCTTTGTGTTAGCGGTAAAGGCTGGAAGAGATTGGATTTGCCTCGCGCCCGGAGCAGGCTAATTCTGCCGGGACCGACAGGGGGAAAGAATGAGCGGACTGATCGCATTGCTGGACGACGTGGCGGCCATCGCAAAGGTGGCTGCGGCCTCTGTCGATGACGTGATCGGCCAGGCGGCCAAGGCGGGCGGCAAGGCGGCGGGCGCCGTGATCGACGATGCGGCGGTGACGCCGAAGTACCTGCACGGTTTCGAAGCCTCGCGCGAGCTGCCTGTCGTCTGGCGCATCACCAAGGGATCGTTGCGCAACAAGCTGGTGTTCCTGCTGCCCGCAGGTCTTGCGCTGTCCAACTTCGCGCCCTGGGCGATTCCGCCGTTGCTGATGCTGGGCGGGGCCTATCTGTGCTTCGAAGGGGCCGAGAAGGTCGCCCATGCCATCGGGCTTTCCGGCGGGCACGAGGATTATCCGGGCAAGGAAAAGGTCATCGAAGACCCCGCGCGGCTGGAGGAACAGAAGGCGGCGGGGGCGATCAAGACGGATTTCATCCTGTCCGCCGAGATCATGACCATTGCCCTGTCCGCCATCCCACCCAGCAGTTTCTGGATGGAAGCGGCAACGCTTGCGGTGGTGGCCGTGATGATCACGGTCGCGGTCTACGGGGCTGTGGCGCTGATCGTGAAGATGGATGATCTGGGCCTTGCCATGGCCAACCGGGGGCGGCTTGGTGTGACGAAATTCCTAGGCCGGATGCTGGTGAAGGGGATGCCGGGTTTCCTCAAGCTGCTGACGATCGTCGGCACCGCCGCGATGCTCTGGGTGGGCGGTTCGATCATCGTTCACGGGCTTGAAGAGCTTGGATTCGGTGCATTGGGCCACTGGATTCACGACGTTGCCGTTGCGGTGGCGCATATGGTTCCGCCGGGGATCGAGGCGGCGACAGAATGGGTGGCGACCGCCGCGATGGACGGAATCTTTGGCCTCGCCCTGGGGCTTCTGCTGATCCCGGTGGGAGAGAAGATCATCACGCCGCTGTGGCGCGCCTTGCCGTTCACCGGTCGGCAGGCCGCATAGGCCTAGCTCTGGCGCACCTTCGCCATGCGGGCGGCCAGGGCTGCCATCGTCAGATTGCCGGTCAGGACATAACCCAGGGCAGCGCCGCCAAGGCTGCCGCCGATGATCAGCCAGCTGACGAAAACCAGGATGCCGGTCAGGCCGGAGAGTGTCAGATATGCGACAGACATGAGCATTCCTCCAGATCACGCAGCCGCAGCGGGGCCGCGGCAAAGATGTGTTTCGCTATCTTTCACCACCTAAGGTAGAGTGATTTTCGAGCTTGACCAGCCGAACCTTCGGGATCGGCGGAACCAGGCTCATGCGCGGCGTGCCGCGGATACAGGCAAAAAGCCCGCCGCAGGCGGCGGGCCTTGATGGCATTCCGGTCCTAAGGTCAGAGCAGCGCCTTGGCCCGCTCTGCGACGTTCTGTGCAGTGATGCCGAATTTTTCGAACAGTTCTTCGGCGGGGGCGGACGCGCCGAAGCTGTCCATCCCCACGAAATCCGCCTTTCCGAACTTGCCGCGTTCACCCAGCAGCCACTGGTCCCAGCCCTGGCGCACGCCGGCCTCGATGCCCACGCGCACGGGCCCGCCGGGCAGGATGCGCTTGCGATAGGCGTCGTCCTGGGCCGCGAACAGCTCCATGCAGGGCATCGACACGACGCGCACGCCGATCCCTTCTTCCTGAAGCAGGGCGCGGGCGTCCAGCGCCACGCTGACCTCCGAGCCGCTGGCGATCAGAATGACCTGACGCTTGCCCTCGGCCTCGGCCAGCACATAGGCACCTTTTTCGACCATGTTGTTGTTCTTGTGGTCCTTGCGCACGGTGGGCAGGCCCTGACGGGTCAGCGACAGCACGGATGGGGTGTTCTTGGAGGTCAGCGCGATTTCCCAGGCCTCTGCCGTTTCCACCGTGTCGGCGGGGCGGAAGACATAGGTGTTGGGGGTCGCCCGGCTGATCGCCAGATGTTCGACCGGCTGGTGTGTCGGGCCGTCTTCGCCCAGGCCGATGGAATCGTGGGTCATGACAAAGACCGTCGGGATTTTCATCAGGGCCGCCAGCCGCATGGAGGGGCGGGCATAGTCGGTGAAGCACATGAAGGTGCCGCCATAGGGCCGGACGCCGCCGTGCAGCGCCATGCCGTTCATCGCCGCCGCCATGCCATGTTCGCGGATGCCCCAGTAGACATAGCGCCCCGCGCGGTTGTCCACGTCAAAGACACCCAGATCCCCGGTCTTGGTGTTGTTTGAGCCGGTGAGGTCGGCAGAACCGCCCACGGTTTCGGCCATGATCGGGTTCACGACTTCCAGAACCTTCTCCGAAGAGGCGCGGGTGGCCAGTTTGGGCGCGGATTCCGACATCTGTTTCTTGAAGGCCTTGATCGTCGCGCTCAGCTTTTTCGGCGGATCGAGGGCGAGCGCACGGTTGAAGGTCTCGCGTTTGCTGCGCGGCATCGCGTCGAACCTTTCTTCCCAGGCCTGGCGTTCCTGCGCGCCGCGCTTGCCGATTTCTTCCCAGGCGGACTTGACGTCGGCGGGCACTTCGAAGGGCCCCGCTGTCCAGCCATAGGCGGCCTTGGCATCTGCCATCTGGTCCGCATCCGTCAGCGCACCGTGGCCTTTGGACGTGTCCTGTGCCGCGTGGCCCAGGGCGATATGGGTCTTGCAGGCGATCATCGTGGGCTTGTCGGATTTGCGCGCCTCCGTCAGGGCGGCGTCGATCTCTTCGGGGTTGTGGCCGTCGATCTCGATGCAGTGCCAGCCGGCGGCGGTAAAGCGGCCGATCTGGTCGGTGCGGTCGGACAGGCTGACAGGCCCGTCGATGGTGATGTCGTTGTTGTCCCACATCACGATGAGCTTGCTCAGCTGGTGCCGGCCCGCGAGGGTAATCGCCTCCTGGCTGACGCCTTCCATCAGGCAGCCGTCGCCCGCGATGACATAGGTATGGTGGTCTACCACCTTTTTGCCGTAAGTGGCGCGCTGGATCTCTTCGGCCATGGCAAAGCCGACCGAATTGGCGATGCCCTGGCCCAGCGGGCCGGTGGTCGTCTCGATCGCGTCGGCAAGGAAGTTTTCGGGGTGTCCTGCCGTGCGCGCGCCCATCTGGCGGAAGTTCTTGAGCTCTTCGATGGGGAATTGCGCGTCGCCCACGAGGTGCAGCAGCGCATAGATCAGCATGGAACCGTGTCCGGCGGACAGGATAAAGCGGTCGCGGTCCGGCCAAAGCGGGTTCGCGGCGTCGAATTTCAGGTGCTTTTCGAACAACACGGTCGCCACGTCGGCCATGCCCATCGGCATGCCGGAGTGGCCGGAGTTCGCGGCCACGACCGCGTCAAGCGTCAGGGCGCGGATGGCGGTGGCTTTGGACCAGTGGTCCGGATGGGCTTTGGCAAGAGCGGCGAGATCCAAGGCAGGCTTCCTTTCAGCGCGTCAGGGGTGTGACCGTGAATAGCAGTCAAGGGCCAAAGTTCAAGCGCAAGCGGGCCGGGGCGAGCGGGACGGATCAACTTCGCCGGTCAAGTCGCTGATCTGAAAGGGGGGCGCATTTGCCCGATCCTTTGGGTAGGATAATCGAAACCGTGGCGGCAGGGCGATTCGCCCTGGCGTGACGGGCTGCGATGCGATCGGGGACAGACAGGACGTGAGGGAACCGGGGAATGAGTGACATAGATGAATTGCAGCGCCGCATCACCGCGGCGATGGACCGGGTGGCTGCCGGGCTGGAAGGGTTGGACGCCTCCGCGTCCGGACCGGACCCCGAGACGGTTCAGGCGCTGGAGGATGAACGCACCGCCAATGCGCAGCTGACCGAGCGTGTGCGCACCCTCAAGTCCCGCCTGGACACAGAGACCGCCGGTCTGCGCGCGCAGGTCGAAGAGACGCAGGCGCGGATGGCGCAGCTCGACATCGAGCTGCAAAGGGTGCGCCGTGCCAATGCGCAGCTGACAGATGCCTGCGCCGCGCTGCAGGAGGCGAACGCCGAAGGGGTCGGCGATGCGCATCTGATCAACAAGGCAATGCTGGCCGAACTGGAAGGGCTGCGCGCCGCCCGCGCCGCCGACGTGGCCGAAAGCAGCGCCATTCTGGCGGCGCTTGGCCCGTTGCTGGACAGCGCGGATGACACCGCCGACGCGGACCAATCAGAGGAGGACGCCTGATGCCCGAGGTACGGATCACTATCGGCGGACGCCAGTTCGAAGTCGCCTGCCAGGAGGGCGAGGAAAGCTATCTGCATTCGGCCGCCAAGATGCTGGATGACGAGGCGCAGGTGCTGTCGGATCAGGTGGGGCGGATGCCCGAAGCGCGGATGCTGTTGATGGCGGGCCTGCTGCTGGCCGACAAGACGGCAAGCATCGAAGACCGCATCGCGGAAGTGAAAGCGGAACTGGCCGAGCGCGAGGCGGAACTGGCCGGTCTGCGCAACGTCAAGATCGAACCGGAACGGATCGAGGTGCCGGTGGTGCCGCAGTCGGTCAAGGAGACCCTGGCGGAACTGGCAGCCAGGGCCGAGGCGCTGGCGGCGGAAGTCGAGGAAAAGGCAGGTCGATAGGCCGCGGGACCGTTTTGTCGTGATGGCTCCGATGGGGTGAAAATGGCCCCGTCGGACGCCCGCGCCAGGGCACCGGCGGCCTGCGCCGCTCTGGCGTCGTCAGGCGGCAGGTACATCAAACTATGTTTTTGAATTGATCTGCGTTAGCCTTTGTAGGCCGGTCGCGCCAGCGCCCGAGGCGTCAACAAAGGAGCCTATGCTGTGACGTATTTTCAGAAGAGCCTTGTTGTCACGATTTGCAGTCTTACCCTCAGCGCCTGCGCCACGCAGCGTGAACCCTCTGTCGTCTATGCCGAACCTGTGTTTACAGGAAAGTATGATCCCCCGGGCGGCGAAGCCTGCGCGGATGTGGCAGGCGCCCAGCCTTGCACACCACCGCCGACCTGCGCAGACGGATCGACCGGAAACCAATGTGTGCCGGGCAGCGGCGGTAATCAGCCGGGACGTGGCCCGACGGGCCAGGCGGCGGGCACGGTTTCCTGATCGGATCGGCGCGGTAGAAACCTGCGTGGCTGCCGAGGCGCCGCGCAGGTCGTTGTATCAGCGGACGGACCTTATCCGTTCGCTTCGCGGATCTTGTCGGCGGCGTCCTTGTCATAGGTCACGCCGTTTTCATCGAACAGCGTGTCCAGTTCGCCCGACAGCGTCATCTCGGTGATGATGTCGCATCCGCCGACGAACTCGCCCTTGACGTAAAGCTGGGGAATGGTCGGCCAGTCGGAGAAATCCTTGATCCCCTGGCGGATGCCTTCGTCCGCCAGCACGTTCACGTCGGAATAGGTGACACCCATGTAGTTCAGCACCCCCGCCACGCGGGAGGAAAACCCGCATTGCGGCATTTCCTTGGTGCCTTTCATGAAAAGGACCACGTCATTGGCGGTGATGGTGTCCTGGATCTGCGTCTTGGCGTCGCTCATGTGATTGTCCTTGATAAAGTGTGTTCAGGTCGGGGCCCGGGTGGTCAGGGCCAGGGCATGCAATTCGCCATTGGCCCCGTCCATCTTGCCCTTGAGGGCGGCGTAGACCGCGCGTTGCTGCTGCACCCGGTTCATGCCCTTGAAGGAGGCATCCTCCACCATCGCCGCCATGTGAACGCCGTCATTCCCCTCGACCACGATTCGGGCGTCGGGAAAGGCCGCGCGGATCAGGTCCTCGATCTCACTGGCTTGCATGGGCATGGTGGGGTCTCCGATGTTGATCTCTTGCCGACAGATGTAGTTGTCGCGGCGCGGCAGTGCAAGTGACCGCCGGACTGCCGGGGCGCTGTGACCAATGTCGCGGTGGCGGCGCGGGTGTCACCGTGGTGTTATCTCATTGAGCGCGGGTGCCCCGCGCATTACATTCCCGGCAGGCGGGGTGGAAAGGATCGCAGAATGGCAGCGCAGACAGCACCGGAACAGGCCCTGGCATGGATCGACGCAGGCCAGCGGGTGGCACTGGCGAC
Source organism: Sulfitobacter sp. THAF37 (assembly GCF_009363555.1). Lineage (NCBI taxonomy): Bacteria > Pseudomonadati > Pseudomonadota > Alphaproteobacteria > Rhodobacterales > Roseobacteraceae > Sulfitobacter > Sulfitobacter sp. THAF37. The sequence goes on along the minus strand of NZ_CP045372.1, from coordinate 3,112,827 downwards.
GGTGATCGAGACCTGGGGATCCGCGCCGCGCCGGGTGGGCGCGCAGCTGGTCGTCTCGGGCGAGGGCGAGATGGAAGGTTCTGTCTCGGGCGGCTGCGTCGAAGGCGCGGTGGTGGTCGAGGCGCTGGAGGCGCTGGAGCAAGGCGGCAACCGTGTGCTGGAATACGGTGTCAGCGACGGCGACGCCTTTGCCGTGGGCCTTGCCTGCGGCGGCAACATCCGCATCCTGGTCGAGCCGGTCGGAGACGGCGGCATGCCCGAGGCGATGCTGCGCGATCTGGTGGCCGCGCGGGCGGCACGGCGGGCGGTCGCCTACGAGGTGGCGCTGGACGGCAGCCACCGAAGGTTGGTCGAGGAGGGGCACGCGGACAGGTTCCGCATGGACCGCTCCGGGGTCAGCGAGGATGGCGGGACCTTTATCGCCATCCACAACCCGCCGCTGCGCCTGATCATCGTGGGCGGCGTTCACATCGCGCAGCATCTGGTCGGCATGGCGCGCGCCACCGGGTTCGATCCGGTGGTGGTGGACCCGCGCGAAGCCTTTGGCGCCGCGGCCCGTTTTCCCGATGCGCAGGTGGTCAACGACTGGCCGGACGCGGCGCTGGAGGAGATCGGGCTGGATGCCCGCTGTGCCGTGGTGCTGCTGACCCATGACCCCAAGCTTGACGATCCGGCGATCCACTGTGCGCTGCGGTCAGACGCCTTTTATATCGGGGCGCTCGGCAGCACGCGCACCCATGCGTCGCGACTGGCGCGGCTGGCCGAGGCGGGTTTTGCCGAGGACCGGGTCGGGCGCATCCACGGCCCGATCGGGCTGGACATCGGCGCCGCCGGACCGGCCGAGATCGCGGTGTCCATCCTGGCCGAGATGATCCAGACCCTGAGGCGCCCGTGAAATTCGGCCCGGTTCCGCTGACCGAAGCCGAGGGCGCGGTGCTGGCCCATTCGGTGCAGACCGGGGAGGGACGTCTGCGCAAGGGCCGGACGCTGACACCGGAGGATGTGAACGCCCTGGCCGAGGCGGGACATGAGACCGTGATCGTTGCGCGGCTCGATCGGGACGATCTGGGCGAAGACCGCGCCGCGGAGCGGCTGGCGCGCGCCGTTCTGGGGCAAGGCCAGGGGCTGAAGCTCACGCGGGCTTTCACCGGGCGCGTCAACTTGCTGGCCCAGGGGCCGGGGGTGGCGGAGCTGGATGTGCCAGCACTTGAGGCGGTGAACGCTGTGCATCCGATGATCACCATCGCAACCGTCCCTCCCTGGCAACAGATGCGCGACGGCGGCATGGTCGCCACGATCAAGATCATTTCCTACGCGGTGCCGCTTGCGGACCTCGACCGTGCCTGCGCGGCGGTCGACGCGGCGGGTGCCATTGGTCTGCGCCAGCCGGTGCTGAAGACCGCGACGCTGATCATCACCGAGATACCCGGCGGCGTGGGCGACAAGGGGCGCACCGCCATCGCGGGCCGGCTGGAGGCGCTTGGCGTGACGTTTGAGGCGGTGCGGATGGTGCCGCACCGCCGCGCGCCGCTGGCGACAGCACTGGCCGGGTGCACGTCGGACCTGGTGCTGGTGCTGACCGGCTCCGCCACGTCGGACATCGACGACGTGGCCCCCGCCGCCCTGCGCGCCGCCGGGGGCAGCGTCACGCGCTTCGGCATGCCGGTGGACCCGGGCAACCTGTTGTTTCTTGGCGATCTGGGGGGGCGTCCCGTGATCGGGCTTCCGGGCTGCGCGCGGGCGCCTGCGCTGAACGGGGCCGACTGGGTGCTGTCGCGGGTGATCTGCGGCGTGCCCGTCACATCAGCCGACATCGCGGGCATGGGCGTGGGCGGATTGCTCAAGGAAATTCCGACCCGCCCGCAGCCGCGCCGGGGCCGCACGACCTGAACGCCGGACTGGCCGGGGTACTTTAGTCCAATATCCCGTGATCCCCGAATTTATCTATTCTCAACCCATGTCCTGCGTGTTTAACTCGGGAAGAAACAAGGTCACGAAGGGGAGGACTAGATGACACAGGTCAAGATGACCGTGAACGGCAAAACCGCGTCCGGCGACGTGGAGGGCCGCACGCTGCTGGCACAATTCCTGCGGGACGATCAGGGTCTGACCGGGACGCACATCGGCTGCGACACCAGCCAGTGCGGCGCCTGTGTGGTGCACGTGAACGGGCAGGCGGTAAAGTCGTGCACCATGCTGGCGGTCGAAGCCGATGGCGCGACGGTGGACACGATTGAAGGGCAGGCCAACGCGGACGGATCGCTGAACGTGATCCAGCAGGCGTTCCAGGATCACCACGGCCTGCAGTGCGGTTTCTGCACCCCCGGCATGGTCATGTCCGCGGCGGCGCTGCTCAAGGACAACCCCAAACCGACGGAAGCCGAAGTGCGCCATTACCTTGATGGCAACATCTGCCGGTGCACCGGTTATCACAACATCGTCAAGGCGATCATGGCCGCATCCGGCCAGGACGTCAGCGCGATCGCAGCAGAATAAGCACATCAACGCGTGGGGTCGGACCCACCCTGCAGGAGAAAATGCAGGGGTGGAGCGGCCCGACACATTCGGGAGGAATGAACATGCCCAAAGACGGCGGAATTGGTGCCAGCACGAAGCGGCGCGAGGACGTCCGGTTTTTGACCGGCAACGGCAATTACACCGACGACATCAACCTGCGGGGACAGGCCTATGTCTTTTTCCTGCGCTCTGACGTGGCCCATGGCAAGCTGACCAATGTGGACACATCTGCGGCCGAAGGTATGGACGGGGTGGTGAAGATCTTCACCGGCAAGGACTTTGAAGGCGTGGGCGGCATGCCCTGCGGCTGGCAGGTCACTGACAAGCACGGACAGCCGATGCAGGAACCGGGCCATCCGGTGCTGGCGCAGGGCAAGGTGCGGCACGTGGGCGAGCCCATCGCCGCCGTCGTGGCTGAGACGCTTGGGCAGGCCCGCGATGCCGCCGAAGCGATCGTCGTGGACATCGAGGAACTGCCCGCCGTCATCGACATGAAAGAGGCGGTCAAGGACGGCGCGCCCAAGGTGCATGACGACCTGACATCGAACCTCTGCTATGACTGGGGGTTCGTCGAAGAGAACAAGGACGCGGTGAACAAGGCCTTTGAAGAGGCCGCGCATGTCACCACGCTGGAGCTGGTCAACAACCGGCTGGTGGCCAACCCGATGGAGCCGCGCGTGGCGGTGGGCGATTACAACCGCTCCGATGGGGAACACACGCTTTATACCACCTCGCAGAACCCGCATGTGATCCGGCTGCTGATGGGGGCCTTCGTTCTGGGCATCCCCGAGCACAAGCTGCGGGTCGTGGCGCCCGATGTGGGCGGCGGTTTCGGCACCAAGATCTTCCACTACCAGGAAGAGGCCTTCTGCACCTTTGCGGCCAAGGCCTGCAACCGTCCGGTGAAATGGACCTCAAGCCGGTCGGAGGCGTTCATCTCGGACGCGCATGGCCGGGACCATGTGACCAAGATCGAACTGGCGCTGGATGCGGAGAACAACTTTACCGCGCTGCGCACCGATACCTACGCCAACATGGGCGCCTATCTGTCGACATTCGCGCCCTCGGTGCCGACGTGGCTGCATGGCACGCTGATGGCGGGCAACTACAAGACGCCGTTGATCTATGTGAACGTCAAGGCGGTGTTCACCAACACCGTGCCGGTGGATGCCTATCGCGGGGCCGGCCGGCCGGAGGCGACCTATCAGCTGGAGCGTCTGGTGGACAAGGCCGCACATGAACTGGGGGTCGACCCGATCAAGCTGCGCCGTCAGAACTTCATCACCGAATTCCCCTATGCCACCCCGGTGGCGGTGGAATACGACACCGGCGACTACGGTGCCACCATGGACAAGCTCGAAGAGATCGCGGACCTGGCCGGTTTCGAAGCGCGGCGCAAGGAAAGCGAAGCCAAGGGCAAGCTGCGCGGCTTTGGGGTGAACTGCTATATCGAGGCCTGCGGCATCGCGCCGTCGAACCTGGTGGGTCAGCTGGGCGCGCGCGCCGGTCTGTACGAAAGCGCCACGGTGCGGGTCAACGCGACCGGCGGCCTGGTTGTCATGACCGGCAGCCACAGCCACGGGCAGGGGCACGAGACGGCCTTTCCGCAGGTGATCGCCGAGATGATCGGCATCGACGCCTCCATGGTCGAAATCGTGCATGGCGATACCTCCAAGACGCCGATGGGCATGGGCACCTACGGGTCGCGTTCCCTCGCGGTGGGTGGATCGGCGATGGTGCGCGCGACGGAAAAGATCATCGCCAAGGCCAAGAAGATCGCGTCGCACCTGCTGGAAGCCTCCGAAGGCGACATCGAACTGAAGGACGGGGCGTTCAGCGTCGCCGGTACGGACAAGTCGGTGGCCTGGGGAGACGTGACGCTGGCCGCCTATGTGCCGCATAACTACCCGCTGGAGGATATCGAGCCGGGGCTGGAGGAGACGGCGTTCTATGACCCCAGCAACTTTACCTACCCCTCGGGTGCCTATGCCTGCGAAGTGGAGCTTGACCCGGAAACCGGCCATGTCACCATCGAGCGGTTCGCCGCCGCGGACGACTTTGGCAACATCGTCAACCCGATGATCGTCACCGGCCAGGTGCATGGCGGGCTGGCCCAGGGGATCGGTCAGGCGCTGATGGAGAATTGCGCCTATGACAGCGACGGCCAGTTGCTGAGCGCGTCCTACATGGACTACGCCATGCCGCGGGCCAGCGACGTACCGATGTTCGACGTGGATCATTCCTGCCAGACGCCCTGTACGCACAACCCCCTTGGGGTGAAAGGCTGTGGCGAGGCGGGGGCCATCGGGTCGCCCCCGGCGGTGGTCAACGCGGTGCTCGATGCGATGCGCTCGGGCGGCAAGGACGTGGCCCATATCGACATGCCCGTGACGCCGTCGCGCGTCTGGGCGGCGATGCAGGGATAAGCTGAGAGGGCGGAGCCGGGGGGCGTTGCCCCCCGGACCCCCCAGAGGTATTTTTGGCATAAAGAAGCCGGTGCCGCCGCGAGACCCCACAGGCGGTGCCAGGTTCGAAAGGAAAGACGATGTATAATTTCGAAGTCGAACGCCCCAAGACGGTCGCGGATGCGGTGCAGGCGATGAGCAAGGAAGAGGCCCAGCCGATTTCCGGCGGGCAGACCCTGATCCCGACGCTGAAGGCGCGGCTGGCCGCGCCGTCGGTGCTGGTGTCGCTGACCGCCATCGACGAGATGAAGGGCGTCAGGATGTCGGACGACGGCAAGCTGTGCATTGGGGGCGGGACCGCACACGCCACCGTTGCCGCCGAGGCCAAGGCGCATTATCCCGGCCTTGCCTCTCTTGCCGCGCGGATCGGTGATCCGGCTGTGCGCAATCGCGGCACCATCGGCGGGTCGCTGGCCAACAACGACCCTTCCGCCTGCTATCCGGCGGCGGCGCTCGCCTCTGGCGCGACGATCGTCACGAACAACCGTGAGATCGCGGCGGATGACTATTTCCTCGGGATGTTCACCACGGCGCTGGAAGAGGGCGAGATCGTTACGGAAGTGAAGTTTCCGGTGCCCGAAGCGGCGCATTACGAGAAGTTCATCCAGCCGGCTTCGCGCTTTCCGCTGGTGGCGGTCTTTGTGGCGAAATTTGCCGATGGTGTGCGCGTGGCGGTGACGGGCGCGTCGAATGACGGCGTGTTCCGCTGGACCGAGGCGGAAGAGGCGCTGTCCGCCAATTTCTCGGCCGATGCGGTGGCCGGGCTGAAAGCCGAAGGCGATATGATCAGCGACCTGCACGGCACGGCGGCCTATCGTGCTCATCTGGTCGGTGTGATGACCAAACGGGCGGTGGCGGCAATCGCCTGATCCTGCCTGCGACGTAGCTGAGAAGAACCGCGTGCCTTGGGGTGCGCGGTTCTTTGCATGGCAGGGATGGCAGGCGGAACCGTATTGAGCTCGAGACGTTCACTCACAAGCGCTGCCCGAACGGCGTTCGGAAAAATGTGAGGAACGACAAATGAAAACGCTATTCAAATCAACCACATCACTGGGAATGAGCCTGCTGCTGGTATTGCCGCACGGTGCCTTTGCACAGAGCACCGATATTCCGGTATGTGAGCTGGGTGCAGAAGATGTGACGTTTCCCTGTCTGTTTGAGCAGGAGACGGTGACAACCGCCGAACAACTGGCTGTCCTGAGGGCGCAAAGCGGCGATGTGGCGGCCTCTGCCGGGACCGGGCTGGACGTCGTGAACCAGGCGCAACAGGCTCAGCAGGCGGAAGACGATGCTGCCGCAGCTGCGAGCGGTCAAACCGCTGCCGACGCTCAGGCCGCCGCCGATGCGCAGGCTGCCGCTGAGGCACAGGCCGCCGCCGACGCTCAGGCCGCCGCCGACGCTCAGGCTGCCGCCGACGCACAGGCTGCCGCTGATGCACAGGCCGCTGCCGATGCGCAGGCCGCTGAAGACGCGCAGGCTGCCGAAGATGCGCAGGCCGCTGCCGACGCGCAGGCCGCTGAAGACGCGCAGGCTGCCGAAGATGTGCAGGCCGCTGCCGACGCGCAGGCCGCTGCCGACGCGCAGGCCGCCGAAGATGCGCAGGCTGCTGAAGATGCGCAGGCCGCCGAAGACGCGCAGGCTGCCGAAGATGCGCAGGCCGCTGCCGATGCGCAGGCCGCCGAAGACGCGGAAATGACAGCCGAAGCACAGGCCGAAGCGGACCGCGTGGCGGCAGAGCTTGAGGCACAGCGTGCGGCTGACCGTGAGGCGGAACGCCAGGCGATCGCTGCGGCGGCCGCTGCAGCCGAAGCGGAGAACAACGACGCCGAAGTGGTCACCGAGGAAGTCACGGAAGACAGCGTTCGATCCCCGGACGAGGAATTCGCGACCACCGTCACGGGTGAGCAGACCGCCGAAGCCGCACCGGCCGCCGATGACGATGGTCTGAGCACGTTCGAGAAAGCACTTCTCGTCGGGCTTGGCGCGGTCGCCGTCGGCTCCGTGCTGAAGAACGGCGACAAGGTGGTCAGCCGCTCCGGCGACCGTCTGATCCTTGAACAGCCGAATGGCGAATTGCGCGTGCTGAAGGATGAAAACGCGCTGCTGCGGCAGCCTGGGGACCAGGTCCAGACCCAGACTTTCGACGACGGGTCCAGCCGCACCATTGTTACCAAGACCGATGGTTCGCAGGTCATCACGATCCGCGCGCGCGACGGGTCCGTTCTGCGCCGGGTGTCGGTCGATGCCCAGGGCAACCAGACAGTTCTGTTCGACGATCTGGTCGAGGAACAGCAGGTGGTCGTCAACGAGTTGCCGCAGGTGAACCAGCAGCAACAGGTCGAGATGGTGAGCAACCAGGACGAACAGGCGCTGCGCGCAGCATTGCAACGCCAACTGGCGGCTGACACCAACCGCACGTTCTCTCTGCGTCAGATCAGGGACATTCAGCAGGTGCGCGCGCTGGCGCCGCAGCTGGAACTTGACGCCGTGCGGTTCGAAACCGGTTCCGCCGCGATCCAGCCCGAGCAGGCACGCAGCCTGGCGCTCATCGGGACCGCATTGCGCGAGCAGATCGCCGAGGACCCGCGCACCGTGATCCTGGTCGAAGGACATACCGATGCGGTGGGCGACGCCACCTACAATCTGGCGCTTTCCGACCGGCGGGCCGAAACCGTGGCACTGGCGCTGAGGGAATATTTCGACGTCCCGGCGCAGAACATCGTGACCCAGGGCTACGGCGAATCCGACCTGAAGGTACCGACTCCCAACGCCGAGCAGGCCAATCGCCGGGCGGTGGTGCGCAACATCACCGAGCTGCTGCGCTAAAGTCGAAAGGCGAGGCCGGAAAAAAGAAATCCCCGCAAGAGATTGCGGGGATTTTTTCATTCGTTTCAGCGGTCAAAGGGGCCGCTTGCGGTGTCTTTGGTGGCCTTGTTCACGCCTTGTTGGGCAAGGGACCGATCAGCATGACCATCTGGCGGCCTTCCATCTTGGGAAAGTTTTCCACCCGGCCCAGATCCTTGGTGTCTTCGGCGACACGCTCCAGCAGTTCGCGGCCCAGATTCTGGTGCGCCATCTCGCGGCCACGGAACCGAAGGGTGACTTTCACCTTGTCGCCATTCTCCAGAAACTTGAAAACATTCCGCATCTTGACGTCGTAATCATTGGTGTCCGTGTTCGGGCGGAACTTGACCTCTTTGATTTCGATGATCTTCTGCTTCTTGCGGGCTTCGGATTCACGCTTTTGCTGTTCATACTTGAACTTGCCAAAATCCATGATCTTGCAAACAGGCGGATTGGCGTTCGGCGAAATCTCGACCAGGTCGAGCCCGGCCTCCTCGGCCATGTCCATGGCGCGCGCCGGTGACACGACGCCGACGTTTTCGCCATCTGCGCCGATCAGGCGAATTTCCGGGGCACGAATGTTTTCGTTGACGCGCGGTCCGGTATCCCGTGTCGGTGGCGCGTTATGAGGTCTGCGAGCGATGGTGGTCATCCTTTGGTGGTTGCTGTATTTTCGAAGTTGCAAAGTAGACGGGGCAACCGTCTTCTTCAAGTCGGTAAATTGGGGCGAGGGACGTCTTTTACGGCAATTTGCGCTTGAATGTGACGGATCACCTGCGCATTTGGGCAGGCGAGATGCGCAAGGTCCCGTGTGGCTGCCGCGCCGTCAAATAGAGGAAAGAAGATGAAGAATCTGATCTGGATCGTTGTCGCAGGCGCCGTGGCCATCGGCGGCTATATGTTGTATTCCGGCAAGTCGCCCAGTGAACTGGCGAATGATGCCTCCGAGGCGGTCAACGAGGCGTCGGAAGCGGTCAATGCGCCGGAGGCGCTGGAAAGCGCGAGCGAGGCGGCTGGCGAAGCTGCCGAAGCGGTTGAAGGGGCGGTCAACGACGCCGTGGATGCCACCGCCGAGGCGGCAGATGCCGCCGGCGAGGCCATTGCCGACACCGCCGCCGATGCCGGCAATGCCGTGGCGGAAGCGACCGACGGGGCGGTTGCCGCCATTGGGGATGCCGCAGAAGGCGCGGCGACGGTTGCCGAGGATGCGGCAAATCAGGCGGGTGATGCTGTGGACAGCGCGGTGAACGCGACCTCCGAGACCGCCGAGGACGCCGCTGCGGCGACGGCCGAGGCCGCGTCGGATGCGGCGGACGCGACTGCTGATGCAACAGCAGCTGCGACCGACGCGGCGGCGGATGCAGCCGACACTGTTGCCGAGAACGCCGAGCGGACGGCGGAGGCAGCGGCAGACGCGACCGCCGACGCTGCGGAGGAAACGGCAGAGGCTGCGGCGACTGCCGCGGACAGCGCGGCGGAGACCGCCGAAGATGCCGCCGAGGCCACGGCGGATACCGCCGCGACTGCTGCCGAAAACACCGAGCAGACCGCAGAGGCTGCAGCCGATGCCACCGCCGATGCCGCTCAGGACGCGGCAGAGGCCACCGAAGATGCGGCGACGGCAATTGACGCAGAGACCCCCGCCGAGGAAGCCGCCGCCGGTGTCGAGGGTGTGGACCCCGCGATGGTGGACGAGCTGCTGACGGTTGACGGTTTCGACTTCGACAAGGTCGCCGAGATGATCGAGACGTCCGATCTGAGCGCCATGCAGAAGACGACACTGACCACCAGCCTGGAGGCAGCCCGTAACAACCCGGAACTGCTGGAAAATGCGCTGGAAACGGTGCGCCAGGCGCTGAACATCTGATCCGGACGCCATAGCCCAAAAAGAAACCGCGCCCCCGGCTGGGAGCGCGGTTTTTTCATGTCTTGTGCGTCTGTTCAGCCGACGAAGGCTTTTTCCACCACGAAATGCTTCGGGTCGGAGTTCGCACCTTCCTGCAGCCCGAAACCTTCGAGCGTGGCGATCATGTCCTTGTTGAAGTCAAGGCTGCCGCAGACCATGCCGCGGTCGGTGTCTTTGTTGATCCCGTCGATCCCCAGATCGGCAAAGACCGTACCGTCCTGCAGCAGCGTGGTGATGCGGCCCATCTTGGGGCTCTCTTCACGGGTGGTGGTGGGGTAGTAGCGGATCTTGGCCAGGTTTTCGGCGCCGATCAGTTCCTGCATCATCTCGTCGGATTTCAGGGTCTCGATCAGCTGTCGGCCATATTCCAGCTCTGCCACGTCGCGGCAGGTGTGCATCATCACCACCTCGTCGAACTTCTCGTAGGTTTCAGGTTCGCGCAGCAGGGATGCAAAGGGGGCAAAGCCGGTGCCGGTGGCGAAGAACCACAGGCGCTTGCCCGGCAGCAGGGCGTCATGCACCAGGGTGCCCACGGGCTTGGGACGCAGGATGATCTGGTCGCCGGGCTGGATGTGCTGCAATTTCGAGGTCAGCGGCCCATCCTGCACCTTGATCGAATAGAACTCCAACTCGTCGTCCCAGGCCGGAGAGGCGATGGAGTAGGCGCGCAGCAGCGGCCTCTGCTTGCCGGTCTCGGGGTGCGGATCGCCCATCAGGCCGATCATCACGAATTCGCCCGACCGGAAACGCAACGACGCGGGGCGCGCGACCCGGAACGAGAAAAGCTTGTCGGTCCAGTGCTTTACCGACGTCACGGTCTGCGCGTCGGGCAGGGCGGGCTGTGCTGTGGTCTTGTTCACGGGAGTCTGCTCGGTCATAATCACATGTACACAAGCGATCGCTTGCGTTCCCTTCTTAGAAGATCAATGGGTTCAGGGCAATCTTTGCCTTTGTCGCAGCCTAGCCGCGCAGGCGGGACTGATAGTCGTGCGCCCGCCAGTCGGACCGGAACTGCCACTGGTCCTCGGGCTGGCGGTTGGCGATCTCGTCGTGGACCTCGACCTCGTCAAAGCCCGCGCGGCGGGCCATCGCGTATTGGTCCGCGATGACATGGCCCCTGGCCCGCAGCCGTCCGGTATAGCCGCGCAGGCGCAGAGCCCGCGCAATGGTGAAACCGCGCCCGTCGGCGGAGGACGGGAAATCGACGCGGATGATCTTGATCCCGGACAGGGCGACCTCTTCGGGGTTCGCGTCCGATGCAAGGTCCAGCGCGACACAGTCGTTGGCGGCACCGCTGGTGCAGAAGCCGCCGGTCCAGTCGTCCGCGACAAAGCCGGTATCGTTGATAAGTTGCGTCATGTCTTTCCTCCGGTTCGCACCATTTTGCCATCGACAAAATGGATGCCGCATTCGTCTTTTTCACTGTCTCTCCAGCGGCCCGCGCGGGGGTCTTCGCCGGGTTTCACCGGCGACGTGCAGGGCGCGCAGCCGATGGAGGGATAGCCCTGCGCCACCAGCGGGTGACGGGGCAGGCGGTTTTCGGTCATGTAGGTCCGCACATCGGCAGGATCCCAATACGCCAGCGGGTTCACCTTGATCCGCTCCGGCAGGCCGGGGCCGCGCTGTTCCAGTTCGAAATGTTCCAGCGCCGCGCGGGTCCCCGACTGGAACCGCTTGCGGCCCGAAATCCAACCGTCAAAGCCGCGCAGGGCGGTTTGCAGGGGCACGGTCTTGCGCAGGTTGCAGCAGGCGTCGGTGTCGCGCTGGTGCAGCGTGTTGTCCGGGTCCGCCGCGCGGATATTGCCCGAGCGCAGGATGGTCACGTTGCGCAGGCCCAGCCGTTCCGTTACCTCCTGCTGGTAGACCAGCGTTTCGGTGAATAGCAGTTCCGTGTCGATGAAGAGGATCGGCAGATCGCGGTTCACCATCGACGCGAGGTGCAGCAGAACCACGGATTCGGCGCCAAAGCTCGAAACCAGCGCCAGATGCGGAATATCCTCGACAGCGCGGCGCAGCACGTCGGTGGCGCTGTGATGGCGCAGCTCTGAGTTGAGCCGCGCCACACGGGACGCCACGCCCTGCGTCGGCGCATCGCCCGATCCCGTCCCGGCGGAACCGGTCACTGAAGGGCGATCAAGCGGCATCTGCCCGGTCCTTGGTTTCGGCATCCGGGTACAGCGCGGCCTTGAACGGCGCCATGCCCAGACGGCGGTAGGTCTGCAGGAAGGTCTCCGCGGGCTCTGCGCGCAGGTCGAGATAGGCCCGCACCAGCCGCTCCACCGCCGGGATGATCTCATCGGCGGAGAAGCCGGGGCCGGCACGGGTGCCGATGGCCGCATCTTCGGTGCCGTCGCCGCCCAGGGTGATCTGGTAGTTTTCCACGCCCGCGCGGTCCAGCCCGAGGATGCCGATATGGCCCACATGGTGGTGGCCGCAGGCATTGATGCAGCCCGAGATCTTGATCTTGAGCGGGCCGACGTCGTGCTCCAGCTTCAGCTCGTCAAAGCGGGTTGCGATCTCCTGCGCGATGGGGATCGACCGGGCTGTCGCCAGTGCGCAGTAGTCCATGCCGGGGCAGGCGATGATATCGCTGATCAACCCGATGTTGGCGGTGCCCAGCCCCTCGGCCCGCAGGGCAGAGAAGACAGACGGCAGGTCTGATTTATGCACATGCGGCAGGATCACGTTCTGCTCGTGGCTGATGCGCAGCTCGTCGTGGCCATAGCGTTTGGCCAGTGCCGCCATCAGGCGCATCTGGCGGGCAGAGGCATCGCCGGGCGTCTTGCCATGCGCCTTGAGGCTGATGGAGACGATGGCATAGCCGGGCGCACGGTGCGCGGTCAGGTTGGTGTCGGCCCAGCTGCGGAACAGCGGGTCGTTCTGGTAGGCGTTGCGATAGGGCGCGTCATCCGCCACCCGGAAGTCGGGCGCGGCAAAGTCGGCCTTGATCCGGGCCAGCATCTGCTGGTCCACACCGCTGAACTGGGGGCGGATCAGGGCATAGCGCGCGTCGACGCGGGCACGGATGTCTTCGATCCCGTTCTCGTGCACGGTGATCTTGATGCGCGCCTTGTACTTGTTGTCGCGGCGGCCCAGCAGGTTGTAGACGCTGACGATGGCCTCAAGCGTGGGCAGCAGATCTTCTTCTGCCACGAAATCATAGAGCACCTTGCCGATCATCGGCGTGCGGCCCAGGCCGCCGCCCACGATGACCTCATAGCCGATTGCCCCGTCGCGTTCGACAATGCGCAATCCGATGTCATGCGCCTTGATCACCGCACGGTCGGCTTGCGCGCCGGTCACGGCGACCTTGAACTTGCGCGGCAGGAACTGGAATTCCGGGTGGTCGGTGGACCACTGGCGGATCAGCTCGGCCACGGGGCGCGGATCGGCAACCTCATCGGCGGCGGCCCCGGCGAAGTGGTCGGCGGTCACGTTGCGGATGGTGTTCCCGCTGGTCTGGATGGCGTGCATGTTCACCGCCGCCAGCGCGTCCAGCATGTCGGGCACGTCGCGCAGCTCGGGCCAGTTGTACTGGATGTTCTGGCGCGTGGTGAAGTGGCCGTAGCCCTTGTCCCATTTCTCGGCAATCATGGCGAGCTGGTCCATCTGGCGGCTGTTGAGCGTGCCATAGGGGATCGCGACCCGCAGCATGTAGGCATGCAGTTGCAGGTAGAGCCCGTTCATCAGGCGCAGCGGCTTGAATTCATCCTCGGTCAGGCTGCCGTCGATGCGGCGCTCGACCTGGGCGCGGAACTGTGCGTTGCGTTCGGCCAGGAAATCGGCGTCGAACTCGGTGTAATGGTACATCAGAAACGCTCCTCTGTGATGGTTTCCTGCTTGCCGTGGCGATAGTTGGAGGGCCCGGTGGCGCGGAAATCCTCGCGGAAATGGGTGGGGTGCGGCACGCCGTTCTCGACGGTGACATCGGCCAGGTAGGCGCCGACGATCTTGTCGGGCTGGGACTGCGCCTCGATCAGGCGCAGATCGGCGTCGGCCTCATCGGTCAGCACCTCGGCCTCGGCCAGATCACGAGTCCAGCCGCTGGTGGTCATGTAGATCACGTCGCCTTCCAGAAGGGCATTGGCTGTCACGACCTTGGGGGTAAAGGGTTTCGGCATCAGGCCATCTCCTCGATCGGCATTTGCGTTGCGGCTTGCGCGGCGGCGCGCGGGGCAAGCCCGTAGAAAGTCAGCGCGGGGCCGGTCATGGCCGCGTCTGCAATATCCGTGGCCATCCGGTCCAGCGTGGTCTCCAGCACCCGCTGATCCGGGCGCGAGGCGTTTTCGATCACGGTGACAGGCGTGGCGCGGTCCGCGCCGTGCATGATCAGGCGACCCTGAACGAAGCGGGCGGATTTCTTGCCCATGTAGATCGCGGCGACTTCGTTCGGGCGGGCCAGTGCCGCCCAGTCGTGATCGGCGAAGCCCTTCATGTCATGGCCCGTCAGGAACCGGACCGATGCGTTGCGCCCCCGGCGGGTGAGGCTTTGCCCGATCGTCGCCACGGCGGCGGAGGCCGAGGTGATGCCAGGGACGATGTGCCAGCCGATGCCATGGGCGTCGATGGCGTCGATTTCCTCGTCCAGGCGGCCGAATACGGTGGCATCGCCCGATTTCAGCCGCACCACCTGAGCGCCCGACTGCGCATGTTCGACCAGCAGGTCATTGATTGTCTCCTGGCTGGTGGACGGGCCGAAACCTTCCTTGCCGACGTCGATCATCTGGGCTTCGCGGCGGGCGAGTTCCAGTATTTCCGGGCTGATCAGGCGATCGTAGATCACCACGTCCGCCTCATCCAATGCGCGGCGCGCCTTGAGCGTCAGCAGTTCCGGATCACCCGGGCCGCCCCCGACAAAGGCGACGTGGCCCGGGCGGGCGGAACGGTTCAGGTGGTCGTCCAGCAGCCCGTGCAGGCTGTTCTCCACGGCGTCTGCGCCGTCGGCCACCGCGCGGGGGCCGGTGTTGAAATAATAGTCGCGCCAGAAGTCCCGCCGCGCCCGGCCAAAAGGCAGCGCGTCGGCCATCTTGCGAAAGCCCTTGCCGATGCGCGCCAGCGTCCCCAGCGATGTGGGCAGGCGTTCTTCCAGATCCGCCTTGATCGCGCGGGCCAGCACGGGTGCCGCGCCTTCGGTCCCGATCGCCACCGTCACCGGGTCACGGTCCACGATGGCGGGGGTGATGAATTCACTGTCGTGAAGGTTGTCGACGATGTTGACCAATGCGCCTTCGGCCCGGGCAATGGCGGCGGTGCGGGCATCTTCGTCCGCGTCCTCGTCGGCGGCATAGAACAGCCGGGCGCACAGCGCGTCGCCGGGGCCGAAGGCGCGGCGATGCAGCATCAGCTTGCCCGCGTCGGCCCATGCCGCGATCTCGGGCGCCGGGGCGCTGGCGTAGACATTGATACGCGCCCGCGTCTTCAGCAGAAGCCGCAGCTTGGCCAGCGCCGCGTCGCCCCCGCCGGACAGGGCGATGCGCTGCCCCTCGGTGGCGAGAAAGATGGGAAAGTGGTCCATGATGTGCCCCTTGAGATGGCCGGTGTGCTTCGTTGACTTACGCCTGAATATAGGAAATGTTCCCGATACGAGGCCATAGCATCCGGCAGATAAGGAATTCTGTTCCAATTTCGGCGACGTGCGGAACAGAAGTTTTGGTAAAAGGAAAATTGTGGAATGTCGGTTCGGATAGACGAGACAGATCGGAAAATTCTTGGTGAGCTGCAACGGGATGCGGCCCAATCGCTTGAGGATATCGCCAAGGCGGTGGGGTCTTCGAAGACGCCGGTCTGGAATCGCATTCGCAAGATGCGCGAGGCCGGGATCATCGGACAGCAGACGGTGATCCTGGACGCCGAGGCGCTGGGGTTCGAGGCCTGTTTCTTCGTGCTGATCCGCACCTCCGAGCATGAAGCGGGCTGGCAGGCGGCCTTTCTCAAGGCGTTGCGGGACCGCCCCGAGGTGCAGGAGGCGCACCGGCTGGCGGGTGACATCGACTATATCCTGAAAGTCCGGGTAAAGAATGCGCGGGCCTACGATGTCTTCTATCAGGCGCTGATTTCGGAGGTGCGGGTGCACAACGTCACGGCGCTTTTGTCGATGGAAGAGCTGAAGTCGACGGTGGCGCTGCCGTTGTGACCGGATCCGCCGGACACGGCTGCGCCGTGACGCCCTTCTATGGGTGCCCGTTGCCGATGTGAGCCCGAGCGGCCCGGCGGGGTGGGGGGTGAGACGGCGCGTTTTCCGCTGAGAAGGTGTTCAGGGCGCGGTGCGTCCTGAACGACCTTTCCCGAGGGTCGGTGCGAGCAGCAGCCGCGTCAAGGACATGCCGCGCTGCGCGCGGTCGCGCGGGGCGCGATCCTTGACCCGGCTGCTGCTCACGGGGTGATCATCAGGCGTTCGAGCTTGTGAAAATGGTAGCTGTCCGCGTAGCGCGGCGTTTCGGTCAGGGACATGTCGGGCAGATGGGCAAAAAGCGCGGGCAGGGCGCGTTGCAGTTCCAGCCGGGCCAGCGGCGCGCCGACACAGAAGTGCAGCCCGCCGCCGAAGGCCGCGTGGGGCCTGCCGGGGCGCTGCGGGTTGAACAGGTCGGGGGCCACGTGGACCTCGGGGTCGCGGCCCGCGGCGCCCAGGACCAGCGCGATTTCCGCGCCTTTCTTCAGCGTTGTCTGGCCCAGGTCGATGTCGTCATAGGCGTGGCGGGTGAAGATGTGCAGGGGCGGGTCGTAGCGCAGCACTTCCTCCACCGTGGCGGCGATGTTGTGCGGGGCCAGTGCCAGCGGATCGGTGGCGTTCTCAAGCAGGCATTTGACCGCATTGCCGAGCGTGTGCACGGTCGCCTCGTGGCCCGCGTTCAGCAGCAGGATGCAGGTGCTGATCAGCTCGTCCGTGTCGAGGCTGTCGCCTTGGGTCTCCACCCCGATGAGATGTGAGATCAGGTCGTCACCCGGCCTTGCGCGCCGCTGGTCGATGTAGCCGCTGAGGTAGTCCACGAACTCCCGCGCGGCGCCTTCGGCGGCGTCCTCTGTCGCGCGGGTGGCACCGGCCATGTACATGGCCACCATCGCGGTCGACCAGCGCAGCAGGTCGGGGGCCTTGTCCTCGGGCACGCCGAGCAGGCGGGCGATGATGCGCACCGGAAGCTGCGTGCAGAACTGCGGGATCAGGTCGAAGGGCCTGTCGTCCGGCAGGTCGGCCAGCAGGTCCTGCGTGATCTGATCAATGTCGGGACCAAGGTTCGCGATGCGCCTGGAGGTGAAGGCGCGCAGCACCTGGCCGCGCAGCCGGGTGTGGCGCGGTGGTTCGAGTTCCAGCATGGAGTTGTCGTGCAGCCGCGCCCAGGTCTGCAGGTGTGCCGGTGTCGGGGCCGGGTCCGGGTGTTGTCGGCCCAGCCTGCGGTCGCGCAGCAGCGCCGTCACGGTGGCCGCGTCGAAGGCGGCGGGCATCCCGTAGTCCTCCCAGTAGAGCACGGGGCCACGCGCGCGTGCCGCGTCGTAGACCGTGTAGGGGTCCTGGATGAAAGCGGGGTCATGCGGGGATTGGGCAAGGGTCTTCATGAGGTGCAGATGCCCGAGCGGCTCTGGTCAATGCAAGGGCGCATGTGCAATCTGACGGTATGATGAGCGGAATACGGCAAAGAGCGACGGTGATGCTGGCCTTTCTCGCGGTGGTGGCCGCTTTGACGGCTGGTGTCTGGCGCTATTTCCACGCGCAGGGGTTGGACCTGTTGGCCGAGCGGGGCCGCGCGGACCTGGCCCTGGCCGGGGACCGGCTGGTCGGGCAGTTGCAGCGGTACCGGGATCTGGCGGTGCTGATGGCGGACCACCCGGAGGTTCTGGCGGTGCTGGAGGGGGGCGGCGCGGGTGACATCGGCGCGCTGCTGCTGGAGGTCGCGGACAAGACCGCCGCGCTGGACGTGCTGGTTGTCGACGCGGCGGGACGGTTGCGCGCCTCTGCCCTGGGGCGGGCGGCGCCGGACCGGCTGGCCGGGCAGCCCTTTGTACGGCGGGCGATGCGGGGGGCCCTGGGATGGGGGCACGGAGGGGCGGAGCCGCTGACCGCGCGGGCATTCTTTCACGCGGCACCGGTTTTTGGCCCCTCTGGCCGGGTCCAGGGTGTGGTGGCCGTGGTGACGGACCTCAGTGGCATCGACTACAACTGGCGCGGCAGCACGCCGGCGGCCTTTTTTACCGACAGCGGTGGTGAAGTCCTGATTGCGAACCGGTCGGAATTGCTGTTCTGGCGCAGGCCGCAGGGGTCGCCGGGCCTGGAGCCACCCGTGGGCCCCGCGCCGCCCTTCGAGGCGCGCCTGGTGGCGGGGCACGAGATCTGGGGGCTGGACTGGGGCCCCTATCTGCCCCGGTCGGCGCTGCACCTTACTCAGGCGTTGCCGGTGATCGGCATGACGGGCGAGGTGTTGCTGGACACCGCGCAGGCACGTCGGCTGGCGACGGCGCAGGCGGGCGCGGTGGCGGCGCTGTGCCTCGCCTTCGGGTCGCTGCTGTTCCTGGCGGCCGAACGGCGGCGCGCCCTGGCCAGTGCCAATGCCCGGCTGGAAGACCGCGTGGCGGAGCGGACCCATGCCCTGCGCGACACCAACCGTCGGCTTCTGGCGGAGGCGGCGGACCGCGAGGAGGCGCAGGCGGCATTGCGCCGTGCACAGGACGAGCTGGTTCAGGCGGGCAAGCTGAGTGCGCTGGGGCAGATGTCAGCCGGGATCAGCCACGAGCTGAACCAGCCTCTCATGGCGATCCGGTCCTTTGCCGAGAACGGCAGGCAATTCATGGCGCGCGGCGCCCCCGAGCGGGCGGAGGAGAATCTGTCGCGGATTTCGGAAATGGCGCAACGGATGGCGCGGATCATCCAGAACCTGCGCGCTTTTGCCCGCCAGGACCGGCAGACCGACGACGCGGTGGACCTGCGCAAGGCGCTGGAGGGGGCAATTGAGTTGACCCGCGCCCATGTGGACGACGCGGGCGTGACGCTGGTGCATCCTGTTCTTGAAGCCCCCACCTGGGTCCGCGGCGGCGAGGTGCGGCTGAGCCAGGTCTTTGTCAACCTGATCACCAATGCGGTGGACGCGATGGCCGGTACGCCGGAAAAGCGGTTGGAGATCGAGGTGGTCGAAGACGACGACGTCACGGTCAGCTTTCGCGATACCGGGCCGGGAATCGAGATGCCGGACAAGGTTTTTGACCCGTTCTATACGACGAAGTCGGAGGGTCCCACGGCGGGGATGGGACTTGGCCTGTCGATCAGCTATGGCATCGTGCAGAGTTTCGGGGGGCAGATCCGGGGCAGCAATTATGCGGGCGGTGCGCTCTTCACCGTGACACTGGAACGGCATGCAAAGGAAGCGGCGGCAGTATGAAGGGAAAGGTTCTTCTGGTCGACGACGACGCGGCGGTGCGCGAGGCGCTGGCGCAGACGCTGGAGCTTGCGCAGATCAGCGCGTTGATGGCGGGGTCCTTCGTCGCGGCCAAGGACAGGATCACGCGGTCGTTCGACGGGGTGATCCTGTCGGACATCCGGATGCCGGGGCGCGACGGCTTCCATCTGCTGGAGTATGCCCGTGCGCAGGACCCCGACCTGCCGGTGATCCTGCTGACCGGCGAGGGGGACATCCCGATGGCGGTCGCCGCCATGGGGCAGGGCGCCTTTGGCTTTCTCGAAAAGCCCTGTGCGCCCGCCGACCTGCTGGCGGTTCTGGAGCGTGCGCTCAAGACCCGCGCGCTGGTGCTGGAAAACCGTCGCCTGCGCGAGATGATGGAAACCGGCGATCCGGCGGCGCGGATGATCTTTGGCACATCGGCACTGTCCGACGGGCTGCGCCGGCGGGTACGGCTGGTCGCGCAGACGGAGGGCGACACGCTGATCAATGGCGCGCCCGGCACCGGCATTTCCAAGATCGCCGAAGTGCTGCACCTGAGTTCGGCGCGCTCCAAGGCGCCATTTGTCAAACAGGCGGCTTCGGGTCTGTCGCCTGAAACCCTGCCGGACACCCTGAAACAGGCAGATGGCGGCAGTTTGTTCCTGGACGAAATCTCGCAACTGCCGCGACAGGTCCAGTTGATCCTGAGTGAGACGACCGAAGGCCAGAGCTCGGTGCGCCTGATTGCAGGCAACACACGTGATCTGGCCGCCGAGGTGGAGGCTGGCCGTTTCAACGCCGAACTCTACTGGCGGCTGGAGGGGCTGAGCGTGCGCATCCCGAGCCTGTCGGAGCGCCCCGAGGACATTCCGGTGATGTTTCGCCGCTATGTCGATCAGGCGGCAGAGCAGTCGGGCCTGCGCGCGCGCGAGGTCACGCCCGATGTGGTGGCGTCGCTGATGCGCCGCGACTGGCCTGGCAATACGCGGGCGCTGATGTCGGTGGCGATGCGTTTCGTACTGGGGCTGAACGAAGATATCGAACCGGACGCCTCGCTGGGGTTGGCAGAACAGATGGCCCGGGTCGAGAAATCCCTGCTGGAGGCGGCGCTGCGACGCTCGGACGGGCGGGCCTCTGCCGCGGCGGAGGCGCTCAAGCTGCCGCGCAAGACGTTCTATGACAAACTGACCCGGTACGGCATCCGGCCTGAAGATTTCCGGGCGTGAGAGTTGTGCGGAAAACCGCACGCCTGCCGAAAGCCCTGTGCGGGAATTCGCACATGATTGCGTCTGCTGCCGAATTCTCCGTTTAAGTTTTTTCTATAGTACATTGATAATGTTAGTAGTTTTTAAGGAATGCAGCGCCGCGCTTCACGCGCTTGTGAAAGGTAGCGCAAATATGGCTCCTTAGATCCAGCGCGTTCCGAAGGGTGCGCCAGACTGATTCCAAATGCTCTGGGAGGAGACCATAATGAAGCTTTTTACTGCCGCCACCGTTGCCCTGACCATGTCCGTCAGCGCGGGTGCCGTTGCCGCTGCCTGCGATGACGGCGAGATGGTGATCAAGTTCAGCCATGTGACCAACACCGACAAGCACCCCAAGGGTCTTGCGGCGTCGCTGCTTGAGAAACGCGTGAACGAAGAGATGGACGGCAAGGCCTGCATGGAGGTTTTCCCGAACTCCACGCTTTACGACGACGACCAGGTTCTCGAAGCGATGCTGCAGGGCGACGTGCAGATGGCCGCGCCTTCGCTGTCGAAATTCGAGGCCTTCACCAAGCAGTTCCAGATTTTCGATCTGCCGTTCATGTTCGTGAACATCGACGCCGTGGACAAGTTCCAGCAGGGCGAGAAGGGCGAGGCGCTGAAGAACTCGATGCAGCGCCGCGGTCTTCAGGGTCTGGGTTTCTGGCACAATGGCATGAAGCAGATGTCGGCGAACAAGCCGCTGGAAATGCCAGGTGACGCCAAGGGCTTGAAATTCCGCGTGCAGCCCTCTGACGTGATTGTCGCGCAATTCGAGCAACTGGAAGCCAGCCCGCAGCCGATGGCCTTTTCCGAAGTCTACGGCGCGCTGCAGACCGGCGTTGTCGATGGTCAGGAAAACACCTGGTCCAACATCTACGGCCAGAAATTCTTTGAAGTGCAGGATGGCTCCACCGAAACCAACCACGGTGTGCTCGACTACCTGGTCGTGACCGGCTCCGACTGGTGGGAAGGTCTGGATCCGGAAATCCGCGACCAGCTGGCCACCATCGTGGACGAGGTGACGGCAGAGCGGAACGCGGCCGTGAACGAAGTGGACATGGAAGCCCGCCAGGCGATCCTGGACGCCGGCGGCGTGATCCGCGAACTGACCCCCGAGCAGCGCCAGGCCTGGGTCGACGCGATGAAGCCGGTCTGGTCACAGTTCGAGGAAGGTGTCGGCGCGGACAACATCGCAGCCGCGCAGGAAATCAACGGTTCCATGTAATCCTCCGGCAACGAGGATGACGATACCGGGGCCGGGCCGCCACCTGGCGGCCCGTGCCTGCCGCGCGTGACGGGAGGAAGATCATGAGCGCCAGCAGATACGAGCCGAAGGGTGCCTTCGGCCGCTTTATCCACACATTCGAAGAAACCGCCATTGCCGTGCTGCTGGGTCTGATGACTCTTGTGACCTTCGTCAACGTGGTGCTGCGATACGTGTTCAACCACGCCCTGATCTGGGGGCTCGAACTGACGCTTGTCCTTTTCGCATGGCTGGTGCTGTTCGGGATCAGCTATTGCGTCAAGGTCACGGCGCATCTGGGCGTCGATGCTGTCACCAGCGTCCTGCCGACCGGCCCGAAGCGATGGCTGGCGATCCTGTCGGGGCTGATCTGCGTCTTCTACGCGGTGTTGATGATGAAGGGGGCGTGGGATTTCTGGGCACCTTTCGCCGGGTTCAACCCGACCGAGGGGCGCTGGTTTCCCACCGGTTTTGTCGAGCGTCGTTCGCAGTCCTTCTACGAAAGCGACCAGATACCGATCCCGTTCCAGTGGATGAACGACTGGCTTGCCTATACTTTCAATTCCTTCATGGACGGAAACCAGCTTGTGACAGAGCCTTATGAAAAGATGCCGCGCCTCGTGCCTTACGTGATCCTGCCGCTTGGCTGTGCGCTGCTGCTGTTCCGCTTTGTCCAGGCCACGCTTGGGGTGATTGCCGGCCGCCGCGAGAGCATGATCGTGAGCCATGAAGCCGAGGAAGCGGTCGAAAAGGCCGCCGCCGAAGACGCAAAGGTCTGATCCGATGGATGTACTTGTTCTTTTCCTGATGGTCGTCGGTCTGATGTTGATCGGCGTGCCGATCGCGGTATCGCTCGGCCTGTCGTCGATGCTGTTCCTGCTGGTGCTGTCGGATACCTCTCTGGCGTCGATCGCGCAAAGCCTCTACGGCGCGATGGCGGCGCATTACACGCTGCTGGCGATCCCGTTCTTCATCCTCGCGTCTTCCTTCATGTCCACGGGCGGGGTGGCGCGTCGGATCATCCGGTTCTCCATCGCCTGTGTGGGGCATCTGCGGGGCGGTCTGGCGATTTCCGGGGTTCTGGCCTGCATGATGTTCGCGGCACTTTCAGGCTCGTCGCCCGCGACGGTGGTGGCCATCGGGTCCATCGTGATCGCGGCAATGCGTCAGGCGGGCTACACCAAGGATTTCGCCGCCGGTGTCATCGCCAACGCGGGGACGCTTGGCATTCTCATCCCGCCTTCGATCGTGATGGTGGTCTATGCGTCGGCCACGGATGTGTCGGTGGGCCGGATGTTCCTGGCGGGCGTCATTCCGGGTATCCTTGCCGGTGTGATGCTGATGGTCACGATCTACATCATGGCCGTGATCCGCGACATGCCGAAAGGCGTCTGGGCGGGCTGGGGCGAGATCTGGACCAGTTTCCGCGAAGCCTTCTGGGGTCTGATGCTGATCGTCATCATCATGGTCGGAATCTACGGTGTGCCCGGTGTCACCGGGGCGATATTCACGCCAACCGAGGCGGCGGCGGTCGCGTCCGTCTATGCCTTCCTCGTGGCGATGTTCATCTATCGTGACATCGGTCCGCTGAAGGCCGACACGGCACCCGAAGCCCTGGCTAATGCGCCTGCGGGCGCGCGCAGCATGGGCGCTGCCGAAGTCCCGGCGGCGCGGCGGAGCACGCTGCTGCAGAAGCCCTGGGCGCTGGTGACGTGCTTTTTCCACCCCGATACCCGGGACACGCTGTTCGATGCGGGGAAACTGACGGTCACGCTGATGTTCATCATCGCAAACGCGCTGATCCTCAAGCATGTGCTGACCGACGAACAGATCCCGCAGCAGATTTCCTCTGCCATGCTGGACGCGGGGCTGGGGCCGATCATGTTCCTGATCATCGTCAACGTGATCCTGCTGATCGGCGGCCAGTTCATGGAACCGTCGGGCCTGCTGGTGATCGTGGCACCGCTGGTGTTCCCGATTGCGATCGAGCTGGGCATCGACCCCATTCACCTGGGCATCATCATGGTCGTCAACATGGAAATCGGGATGATCACACCGCCCGTCGGCCTGAACCTCTTTGTGACATCGGGGGTGGCCAACATGCCGATGATGAAGGTGGTCAGAGCGGCGCTGCCCTTTACCGCCGTGCTTTTTGTCTTCCTGATCATGGTGACATATGTGCCCGTGATCTCCACCTGGCTGCCGACGCTGATGATGGGGCCGGAGATCATCACGAACTAGCCCCGGCGGCGGCGCATCATGTGGGTGCGCCGCCCCGTGCAGGCGATGTGTCAGAGTATTTTGGGCATAAAGAAATTCAGGATGCCGCCAGCGCCGACACGATGGGCGCGAAGTCGGCGGCCTTGAGGCTGGCACCGCCCACCAGCGCACCATTCACATTCTGCGCTTCGAAGATCGTCGCGGCATTGTCCCCCTTGACGGACCCGCCGTAGAGCAGCGCGATGGCGTTGCCGCTTTGTGCGCCAAGCCGGTCCACCAGCTGTGCGCGCAGGAAATCGTGTACGTCGACGATCTGCTCCTGTGTCGGTACCTTGCCGGTGCCGATGGCCCAGATCGGTTCATATGCGAGCACGGTGTTGTCCGGGGTGGCGCCCTGGGGCAGAGAGCCCGCGAGCTGCGCGCCCACCACATCCAGCGTGCGGCCCGCGTCACGGTCGGCTTCGGATTCGCCAAGGCACAGGATCGCGGTCAGCCCGGCAGCCCAGGCTGCGTGCATCTTGGCGTTGACGTCGGCGTCGGTCTCGCCGTGCGCGTCGCGGCGTTCGGAATGGCCCAGGATCACGTAGGCCGCGCCGGTATCCGCCACCATCGCTGCGGAGATGTCCCCGGTGTGCGCGCCTTTTTCGGCCGCATGGCAATCCTGCGCGCCGATGGCGATGGCCGACCCGCGCGCCGCGGCAGGAACCAGCAGGGTGGCTGGCGGACAGATGACAACCTCAACGCCGTCCTTGGGCAGGATCCCTGCCAGGGTGTCGAGTTCGTCGAGGGCCGATTGCGTGCCGTTCATCTTCCAGTTTCCGGCGGCGATCTTGGGGGGCATGAAAGTCTCCTGATTTTCTTGCAGATTACCAGCCGCCAACCGGGGCGGCAACGAAAGGCTTTGCCGACAGGGCAACCGGGCCTAGACTTGCCTCATGAATGCCCACAACGCGACATCCGGGATGATTCCCCACATCGATCTACAGGCGCTTGGCGCTGGCGATCCGGGCGCCGTCGATGCCATGCGCGTGGCGGCGATGGACGTGGGTTTTGCGACCATCCACAACACCGCGCTTCCGGCCCGCCGGGTCCGCGACGTCATCGCGGCCTACCAGGCGTTCTTCAAGCAGCCCGAAGCGGCCAAGGCCGCTGTCGACATGGCCAGGACCGGGTCCAACCGGGGATGGGGCAGGTCGGGTGCAGAGCAGGTCGATCCGGCCGCCAATCCGGATTACAAGCAGGTCTTTGACTGCGGTGTGACGCTGCCCGCGGGCGATCCGCGTCTTGCTGACCCGTTCTATGCGCCCAACGTCTGGCCCGAAACGCCCGACGGGTTTCGGCAGACAATCGAAGGCTACTACACCGACGCCTGCGCCGTGGGACTGGAGGTGCTGCGCGGGGTGGCCCATGCGATCGGTCGGCGGCGTGACGCTTTCGACGCCGCCTTTGACGCCCCGATGGCGCTTTTGCGGGGCAATTACTATCCGCAGAGGCCGGCACTGGCGGGAGAAAAGGATTTCGGCATCGCACCGCACACCGATTATGGCTGTCTGACACTGCTGGCCACGGACGGGACCCCCGGGTTGGAGGTCCGCACGCGCGGCGGCGGATGGACCCCCGTCACGGCCCAACCGGGGACCTTTGTCATCAATTTCGGCGAGATGCTGGAGTTCTGGAGCAATGGAAAGGTGATCGCGACACCGCACCGGGTTGTCGGCGGCAGTGATGAACGCCTCTCGGTGCCGCTGTTCTTCAATCCGTCGCGCGAAACCAATGTGGCCCCGCCGGGATCGGACCGGGTGATCACCGCGGGGGACCACCTGTCGAAACGCTATAACGAGACTTACCTCCACCTTGCCAGGGCCTGAAGCTCAGCGCAGGGCGGCAATCGCATCCCGCGCAAGGGCCGTGGCGCGATCGGGGTCGTCCATCGCGGCCTCCGGCAGGGTCCAGTAGGGCATGGCGCTATCGGCCCCGCTCCTGCGGCTGTAGATCCATTGCTCGGCCCCGTCCTCTGCCAGACGCTGCGCGAAATCGCCCCGCGCCTTGAGCATCAGGCGTCCGTCGGACAGCATCAGACCAAAAATGGTATCGCCGCAATAGATGCCCAGCCCGCCGAACATGCGGCGGGTGGTCAGGTCAGGTATGTCTGAAAACAGGTCCCGTGCGAAGGCGATATCCCCCGCGCCAAGGCTCACTTGGCGCCGAGATTTTCGTCGAACTTGATGGATTCGCCGCATCCACAGGCTTCGGTCACATTGGGATTGGAGAACTTGAACCCGCTTTCCAGCAGCGTGGTTTCATAGTCGATTTCCGTGCCGAACAGGAACATCTGCGCCATCGGTGCGATCATCACCCGGGCGCCGTCCTGCTCCACGACTTCGTCGTTGGGATCGGCGGTATCCACGTATTCCATGGTGTATTCCATGCCCGCGCAGCCGCCCTTCTTGACGCCGATGCGCAGGCCCGCATGGCCCGCGGATGCCATCAGCTTGGATATCTGGGCGGACGCCTTGGGCGTCATGGTGACGGCTTGCTTGCCGGGAATGCCGAACATTTGGTGCCTCCTGTTACGCGCAAGATAGGGGTCCTGCGCCGTGTTCTCAAGCGGGGGCGGAAACCGGGGTTTACATAAAGCCCAGTTCCAGCCGCGCCTCGTCGGACATCATGTCCATGCCCCAGGGCGGTTCCCAAACCAGTTCCACGTTCACCTGTTTGACCCCGGGCAGCGGTTCGACGGCATCGGCGACCCATCCGGGCATTTCGCCTGCCACCGGGCAACCGGGCGCGGTCAGCGACATCTTGATGTCCACCGCGTTTTCCGCGTCGATGTCGATGGTATAGATCAGGCCCAGCTCGTAGATGTTTACCGGGATCTCGGGGTCATAGACCGTGCGGCAGGCCTCGACCACCTGATCGTAGAGCGGGTGATCGGTGCTGGAGGGCGCGATCAGCGGTGTGCCTTCGAGCGGGTGTGCGTTCTCGGTCATTTCTGCCTCTGCTCTGGTTCCTGACTGTTTATATAGGGATAGGCCCGTCCCGCGTCCAGAGGGGGGCGGCCAATCTGCCTGAGCGCCAGGTCTGCGTCACGACTTGCGCCGCCGGCTTGGCTGCGGTTTCACCCGTGCTTCGATCTCGTCATAGATCTTGCCGACGATATCCTTGCCGGTGGCCTTTTCGATGCCTTCGAAACCGGGGGAGGAATTGACCTCAAGCACCTTCGGCCCGGTCTCGGAGCGCAGCAGGTCCACCCCCGCCTTGCCCAGGCCAAAGGCGCGGGCGGCGCGCACGGCGGTGTCACGTTCCTCTTTCGAGATGCGCACAACCTTGGCCGATCCGCCCCGGTGCAGGTTGGAGCGGAAATCCCCCTCCGCCCCGGTGCGTTTCATCGCCGCCACGACCTTGCCCGCCACCACCAGGCAGCGGATGTCCTCGCCTGCCGCCTCTTTCACGAAATCCTGCACCAGGAAGTTCGCCTTGAGACCCCGGAAGGCATCGATCACGGATTCGGCGGCCTTTTTCGTCTCGGCCAGCACCACGCCCTTGCCCTGGGTCGATTCCAGCAGTTTGACGATCAGCGGGGCGGTGCCGACCAGCGCCATCAGGTTGCTCGTGTCCTTGGGCGACGCGGCGAAGGCGGTCGTGGGCATGCCGATCTTCTTGGAGGCGAGGATCTGGTGCGCGTGCAGCTTGTCGCGGCTGGCGGTGATCCCCGCGCTGCCGTTGACACTGTATGTGCCGATGGTTTCGAACTGGCGGATCACGGCGGTTCCGTAGGCGGTGATGGATGCGCCGATGCGCGGGATCACGGCATCGTAGCGCGGCAGGCGCTTGCCGTCGTAATGCACTTCGGGGGCGAGAGCATTGATCGCCATGTAGCAGCGTGTGGTGTCGATCACCTCGACGGTGTGGCCGCGTTCCTCACCGGCTTCGACAAGGCGGCGGGTGGAATAGTTGTCCTCGCGGCTGAGAACGGCGATGCGCAGGGCCCGCCGGGGGGCCGCGTGACGGACCTTTGCACTGTGATAGACGTCATAGCTGAGGTCGGGCTGCAGCCGCCGCTCGGTTGCGGAGATGATGATGTTATCCCCCAGCGCCTGACGGCCCAGCAGCATGCGGCTGTTCATGCTGGCCCGGTTGGTCAGGGTGATCTCGATCGGCCAGCGTTCGCCAGCCACCTCCAGCGTCGACCCGATGACGAGGCGCTGTTCGCTTTCCCCGTTGGAGGACGTGACCTCGCGGCGGTCGATGAGGGGGGCGGAACAGGTGATCGAAATGTCTTCGCGGCCCGGAATGGGGTGGACGTTGAACCGCACCTTGGGTTTGGCGGAGGAGCCGAAGGTTTCGATGTCGTGTGCATGCAGTGCCGAGGTGCGCGCGCCGGTATCCACCTTGGCCTTGATGGCGGGCAGACCGAGGTCGGGCAAGGATACCCATTCTTCCCAGCCGAATGTCAAAGCGTTCATGGCGGTTCTCCTGCTGCTGCCCGGTCTGCCTATCGGCTTGCCCGCGTGGCTTCAAGCCGGTGTGATGTCCTGCGGGATCATCGGAAAGACCCGGCGGTCGCTTTCGCACTCCAGGCGGGCGGCCTCGGCCAGCAGCGCCTCGCGGACGCGGCATTCCACGTCCCAAAAGGTGCCGGGATTGGCTGTTGGAAGTTCAAAGCGGACCTTCATGCCAATGGCGTCCTGTTCGATCACGTTGACCTTTGCGCGGTCCATCGGCGCCACATCGGAGGGGTCCTCCTTGTCCAGCAGGTCGAAGAAGACCTTGCGCAGATGCGCCACGTCCGCCCCATGCGCGAGGGTCAGATAAATGGGCCGTATCATTTCGGTATCCTCGATCGACCAGTTCTCGAACGGGTCCGAAACGAAGGTGCTGACCGGCACGATCAGGCGGGTTCCATCCCAGACCATCAGCTGCACATAGGTAAAGTCGATCCGCTCGACGGTGCAGAAATAGCCTTCGAACATCAGCAGATCGCCGATCCGGGCGGAGCGGTTCAGCGCGATCTGGACGGAGGCCAGGATATTGCCCAGCACCTCGCGCGCCGCGAAACCCAGCACCACCGTCAGGGCACCGGCAGAGGCCAGCAGCGACAGGCCGAGCGTGCCGAAGGTGGTGATGGAGCTGAGCACAACCCCCGAAGCCGCCAGCGTGGCGATCACGATCACGAATTTTCTCGCGGCGGAAATGGTGGTCGCAACCGCCCGCAGATGCGCGTTCTCCGGGTCGGCCAGTTCGGTCGCGGAGGAAACGCTGATGCGGTCGAAGATCTCGTCGATGACCAATACGATTGCCAGCGTGATCGCCACCACGTAGGAAATCAGCACCAGGGGCGACACCACCGCGTCGATGATCCCCGTCACTACGAGAATGCGGCTGGTGGCCGTCCCGATGGTGAAGGCGAAGATGATGATCGCCGCGGGCCATTTCGACGACCGCGCGACGAACCGCACGCTGCGGTGTTTGGCATTGTCGCCGATCCGGCGCAGGATGCGGTAGGCGATTGTCGCCGCGATCAGGGCAAGCAGCATGAAGGCCGGCAGGAACAGCACTTCCCAAAGGAACATGCCCCAGAATGCCGGGACGCGCAGCCATTCGGGCATGGCCATTTCCAGTTCGGTGGGCCCGTAGAGTTCGTGCAGTGCCGGGATGTTGTCCACCGTCTGTCGCGAGAACACCCAGACCGGTGCCGCGTCCTCTCCGACCTTGATCCGGTTGAGCCGCAGGGGCACCGGATGACCGCTGCGTTCCAGCCGGTCGATCAGGATCGAGCGGCGCACCCGCCCGGTGTCGTTGTCGTCGGAACTGCCCGAGATCCAGCCATCGGGCCGATCCTCAAGCGAGGACCAGGGGATGACCACCTTGCGCTCAAGGATGACCGCCAGTTCCTCTGCGCGGACCGCGCCGACGAACTGCTGGTCGGCCTGCGCGACGTCGGACAGGTCCAGCAGATGCGCCGCTTCGCTGAAGTGTCCCTGGTCCGTGAGGTGCAGAAATGTTTCCATCGCCGCCATCGGTGTGGCGCGGTCCATGGAGGACGGTGCGGGCGGCAGGCCGGGGTTGAGACTGTCCTGCTCGAACCAGGGGTCCTGCGCCCAGGCGGCAGAGGCGGTGCAGACCAGCACCAGCACCAGCCGCAGGGCGAGCTGTCGGAAAAAGCGGATGATCGGGGTCGGCTGCATCGTCAGGTAATTAGTCCGCCGCGCCCGGGGTCAAGCGCGCCTTCAGTTTTCGTTGATATCGCGGGTGATGATACGCGCGCCGCTGGACTGCCGACGGAAGGCATAGCGCAGGCCGATCCAGACCAGCAGGGACAGGATCGCAAAAAGCGCAAGCAGGGCCGGCACGTTGCCCGTAGGCAGCACCAGCACGAGGCCCGCCATGATGATGGCACCCAACCCGAAGGCCAGAAAGATGAAGCCGGGTGTCAGCAGTTCCAGCACGCCAAGCGCCAGTGCGATGCAGATCCAGACCCACCAGAGCGTCAGATAGGCCGCCATCAGCCTCGCCCCCCGAGCAGCTTGAACGCATCGCCAAAGGCGGCCAGCGCCTCTGCGGGGACAATGATCGTCTGATTGCCCTGGCCCGACCCCATGCCGTTCAGGGCTTCGACCTGTTTCAGGGCGATCTGGTATTGCGCGGCTTCCAGCCCGTTCTGATTGATCGCCTCGGCCACGACCTGGGTTGCATAGGCTTCGGCCTCGGCCAGCACGCGGCGTGCCTTGGCGGTCTGTTCAGACGCGTAAAGCTCGGCATCGGCGGCCAGTTCCACCGCGCGCTTCTTGCCCTCGGCTTCGGTCACCTGGGCACGGCGGGCACGTTCGGCGTTGAGCTGTTGCATCATCGCGGCGCGGGTGGCGGCATCAAGGTTCACATCGAGTATCTCGGCCCGTGTGACCTCGATCCCCCAGTTGTCCACCGCGTCCTCCACGTTGGCCTTGATGGTGGTGATCAGGGCCGAGCGGTTCGCCTGCACCTCGTCGAGGTCCATCTTGCCGATCTCGGCGCGGACGATCCCCGCCACGGTGGTCGAGATCGCGCTGTCCACGTCGCGGATGCGGTAGACGGTCTTTTCCGGTTCGGTGATGCGATAGAAGACCGAGGTGTCCACCTGGGTCAGCACGTTGTCGCGGGTGATCGCATCCTGGCTGGCGGTTGGCAGCTGCCGCTCAAGGATCGACACCCGGTGCGCCACGCGGTCGATGAAGGGGACGATCATGTTGATGCCGGGCCCCAGCACCTTGCGCAGCCTGCCGAAGCGTTCGACGACGTGCTGTTCGGACTGCGGCACGATCTTGACCGCCTTGAAGATGACAATGACGACAAGGACAGCCAGCAGCAGGAAGGCCAGGTTGTTTTCCAGCACTCCGACGATCAGGTTCTCGATGTCCACTGTGCAATCCTCTTGAGGTGGTCCTCTTCATATCTGCGCCTCTTTCACTGCGAATTGCAAGTTTCACCGCAAGGGGGTATCCGCCTGCAGAGGCGGCGAAAGGACGGACGCATGACCCCGATCACCTTTGAAAGACAGGCCACGGATGGCAAGGCACGCACCGGGGTGATCCACACGCCGAGGGGCGATATCCGCACGCCCGCCTTCATGCCGGTGGGCACCGCCGCGACGGTCAAGGCGATGATGCCCGAAAACGTGGCCGCCACCGGGGCCGATATCCTGCTGGGCAACACCTACCATCTGATGCTGCGCCCCACGGCAGAGCGGGTGGCGCGTCTGGGCGGGCTGCACAGGTTCATGAACTGGTCCGGGCCGATCCTGACGGATTCGGGCGGTTTCCAGGTGATGAGCCTTGCCGATCTGCGCAAGCTGACCGAGCGCGGTGTGACCTTCAAGAGCCATATCGACGGATCGCGGCACGAGATCACGCCGGAACGCTCGATGGAGATACAGGCGCTGCTGGGCAGCGACATCGTCATGTGTTTCGACGAGTGCCCCGCATTGCCCGCATCGCGCGACCGCATTGCCGACAGCATGGAGCTGTCGATGCGATGGGCAAAGCGGTCGAAGGACGCCTTTGGCGACCGGCCCGGCCATGCGCTGTTCGGCATCCAGCAGGGCGGGCTGGAACGCGACCTGCGCCAGCACAGCGCCGAGGCCCTGCGCGAGATCGGGTTCGACGGATACGCGGTTGGCGGTCTGGCGGTGGGCGAGGGGCAGGCGGCGATGTTCGACTGTCTGGACTATGCCGCCGACCAGCTGCCCGAGGACAAACCGCGGTATCTGATGGGCGTGGGCAAGCCCGATGACATCGTGGGCGCGGTGGCCAGGGGCATCGACATGATGGATTGCGTGCTGCCGTCGCGGTCGGGGCGCACGGGGCAGGTGTTTACCCGGCTCGGCGTGCTGAACATCAAGAATGCGCGCCACGCGGACGATCCACGCCCGCTGGATGAAAATTGCTCCTGTCCGGCCTGCCGCCACTATTCCCGCGCCTATCTGCACCATGTTTTCCGCAGCCAGGAGATCATAAGCTCCATGCTGCTGACCTGGCACAACCTGCACTATTTTCAGGACATCATGGCCGGGATGCGGGCGGCGATTGCGGCGGGCACCTTCGGCGCATGGCAAGCCGATTTCCACGCGACCCGCGCGCAGGGCGATATCGACCCGCTGTAGGCTCTGGACCCATTAATTCTATATGCTCAGCGGCGATTTCACGAGATTTCAATGGTTTGGGGCGTGCAGCCAATCCCCTCTCGGGACATTGCTGCGCAATGCCCTGCCGGGCAGCGGTGGGTTCTATCTGCAAGCGACCCAAGACGTTGAAATGAAGTGAAATCGCCGCCCGTCGCTCCGAAGGAGCGCCGTGGCATACTGGCACGCCTTGGGCGTGACGGGGTTGACGGATTTTCCCGCAATCTGCGTCACATCTGCTTGAAATAGAACCACTATTCCTGCGCAGGTGCTTCTTGTCTTCGGAAAAATCTGTCAAACTGAGCGTATGGAATTAATGTGTCCAGAGCCTAGCGATCCGGCGCCGCGCTGTGATGGGCGCATGGCGGGGTTGCATGCTCTTGCAAGGGCGAGGGGAGGGATTACCTTCGATTGCCAAAGGAAACATTCCAAGGACTCCCGAAATGACCCAACCGCTCTTCACCCCCGGCAAGGCCGGGGCAATCGAGGCACGCAACCGCATGGTGATGGCGCCGCTGACCCGCAACCGCGCGGACAACGACACCGGCGAAGTGGGCGACATGCATGTCGATTACTACCGCCAGCGCGCCGGTGCCGGCATCATCATCACCGAGGCGACCCAGATCAGCCCCGAAGGCAAGGGGTACATCCAGACCCCGGGCATCCACACGCCCGGTCAGGCCGCGGCCTGGCGCAGGGTGACGGATGCCGTGCACGAGGCGGGCGGCAAGATCGTCGTGCAGCTTTGGCATGTGGGCCGGATCAGCCATACCTCGTTGCAGCCGAACGGTCAGCAACCGGTGGCCCCTTCGGCCAGCAACGCGGGGGTGAAAACCTTTACCGCGAACGGGTTCGAGAACACGTCGGATCCCCGCGCGCTGGAACTTGTGGAAATTCCGCGCCTGATCGCCGACTATACCAATGCCGCGAAGATGGCCAAGGAGGCGGGCTTTGACGGGGTCGAGGTGCATGGCGCCAACGGCTACCTGCTGGACCAGTTCCTGAAGACCGGCAGCAACTACCGCACCGATGGCTACGGTGGCCCGGTGGAAAACCGCGCCAAGCTGCTGCTTGAGGTGATGGACGCGGTGACGAAGGTGTGGGGGGGCGACCGTGTCGGTCTTCGGCTCTCGCCGTTCTCGCCCGCCAACGGCATCAGCGATGACAACCCGCAAGAAACTTTTGAATACGTGGTCGAGGCGCTGAACCGTTTCAACCTGGCCTATCTCCACATGGTCGAAGGTGCGACCGGCGGGGCGCGTGACCTGGAAGAGGGGCAGAGCATCGTCAAGCTGCGCGAGCTGTTCAAAGGCCCCTACATGGCCAACAACGGCTATGACCGCCAGATGGCGCTCAAGGCGGTTGAAGACGGCCACGCGGAATTCATCGCCATTGGCCGCCCGTTCATCGCCAACCCCGATCTGGTCGAACGCTACAAGCACGATCTGCCCATCGCGGAGGGCGACAGGGACACCTACTACGGTGGCGGGCGCGAGGGGTTCACGGATTATCCCGAATACCGCCGCGACGCGGCAGAGTAACGCCGGAACCGGCTGCTGAAAATTCATGCGCGGCGACCGGTTCGTCGCGCATGGCGGCCCATCACGCGCGAACAGGCGCGTCGCGGGTCAAAACGCCGGTTGCCATGTCCGGGCAGGCGCGCGATGATGGTCCGGGGTCCTGAAAGGGATTGAAACAGGCGGGTCGGGTATACATATCCACCCCATGACAGGAGACGAAGGCGGTTGCCTAGAAAGGGACCTTTTCGTCTTGCTAGTATAAGGAAAAGAGCATGTTAGAGCCACTTAACGCATCCTACCCGGTGTTGCCGCTGCGCGATATCGTCGTGTTCCCGCATATGATCGTACCGCTGTTCGTCGGCCGCGATAAATCCGTGCGCGCACTTGAGGAAGTGATGTCCGACGACAAGCAGATCCTGCTGTCGAGCCAGATCGACCCCGGTGAGGACGACCCCGACAGCAAGGGCATTTTCAAGGCTGGCGTGCTGGCCAATGTGCTGCAACTGCTCAAGCTGCCCGACGGCACCGTGAAGGTGCTGGTCGAAGGGCAGGCGCGGGTGCGCATCACCGAATACCTTGAAAACGAGAACTTTTTCGAAGCGCGCGCCGAGTATCTGACCGAGATGCCGGGCGATGCCGCGACCACGCAGGCGCTGATCAAGACCGTCGCGGACGAATTCGAACGCTATGCCAAGGTCAAGAAGAACGTGCCGGACGAGGCGCTGACCGCCGTGGGCGAGTCGGCAGAGCCTGCGCGGCTAGCCGATCTGGTCGCCGGCCATCTGGGCATCGAAGTTGAGCAAAAGCAGGACCTGCTTGAGACGCTGTCGGTCTCTGAACGGCTGGAAAAGGTCTATGGCCTGATGCAGGGCGAAATGTCGGTCCTGCAGGTCGAGAAAAAGATCAAGACCCGCGTGAAGTCGCAGATGGAGCGGACCCAGCGCGAATATTACCTCAACGAACAGATGAAGGCGATCCAGCAGGAGCTGGGCGACGGCGAGGACGGCAAGAACGAGGTCGCCGAACTGGAGGCCAAGATTGCCGAGACCAAGCTGTCGAAAGAGGCGCGCGAAAAGGCAGACGCAGAGCTGAAGAAGCTCAAGAACATGTCGCCGATGTCTGCGGAAGCGACCGTGGTACGCAACTACCTCGACTGGATGCTGTCCATCCCGTGGGGCGTGAAGTCGCGCACCAAGAAGGACCTGTCGAAGGCTCAGAAGGTGCTGGATGACGATCACTACGGTCTGGAAAAGGTGAAGGAACGCATCGTCGAATACCTTGCCGTGCAGCAGCGGTCGTCCAAGCTGAAGGGGCCGATCATGTGTCTTGTCGGCCCGCCGGGCGTGGGCAAGACGTCTTTGGGTAAATCCGTGGCCAAGGCAACGGGCCGCGAGTTCATCCGCATCTCGCTGGGCGGCGTCCGGGACGAGAGCGAGATCCGGGGCCACCGCCGGACCTACATCGGCTCCATGCCGGGCAAGATCATCCAGGCGCTGAAAAAGGCCAAGACAACGAACCCGCTCATCCTGCTCGACGAGATCGACAAGATGGGGCAGGACTTCCGTGGCGATCCTGCGTCTGCCATGCTCGAAGTGCTTGACCCGGAACAGAACTCGACCTTCGTGGACCACTATCTCGAAGTGGAATATGATCTGTCGAACGTGATGTTCCTGACCACGTCGAACAGCTATAACATGCCGGGGCCATTGCTGGACCGGATGGAGATCATTCCGCTGTCCGGTTACACCGAGGACGAGAAGCGCGAGATTGCCAAGCAGCATCTGGTGGCCAAGCAGGTCAAGAATCACGGTCTGAAGGCCAAGGAATTCTCGATCGAGGATTCCGCGCTGACCGGCATGATCCGCTACTACACCCGCGAGGCGGGCGTGCGGAACCTTGAGCGTGAAATCGCCAAGGTGGCGCGCAAGTCGCTGACCAAGATCATCCGCAAGGAAGAGGACAGCATCACCGTCACCGGCGACAACCTTGAGGACTTCCTGGGTGTGCGCAAACACCGTTACGGTCTGGCCGAAAAAGAAGACCAGATCGGGGTCGTGACCGGCCTTGCCTATACCTCTGTCGGGGGCGAGCTGCTGTCGATCGAGGCGTTGCGCCTGCCGGGCAAGGGCCGGATGAAGACAACCGGGAAACTGGGCGATGTGATGAAGGAGTCCATCGACGCGGCCTCCAGCTATGTGCGGTCGATCAGCCCGAGGATCGGGGTCAAGCCGCCGCGTTTTGACACGTTGGACATCCACGTTCACGTGCCGGACGGGGCCACACCCAAGGACGGACCCAGCGCGGGTCTGGCCATGGTGACGGCCATCGTTTCGGTGCTGACGCAGATCCCCGTGCGCAAGGACATCGCCATGACCGGCGAGGTCACATTGCGCGGCAATGCGTCCGCCATCGGCGGGCTGAAGGAAAAGCTTCTCGCGGCCCTGCGCGGCGGTATCACCACCGTGCTGATCCCCGAGGAGAACGAAAAGGACCTGCCGGATATTCCGGACAACGTGAAGGAAGGGTTGACCATCATTCCCGTCAGCCACGTCTCCGAAGTGCTGGAACATGCGCTGGTGTCCATGCCTGACCCGATCGAATGGGATCAGGAGGCCGAGGACGCCGCCGCGGCCGCGACACTTGCCGCGCAGAAGGGATCGGGCGACAGCGCCACCACGCATTAAGCCGCGACGAGGCCCTGAAACAGCAAAGCGCCCCGATGCAAGTCGGGGCGCTTTTTCCTTGGTGGCCCGCGGCCAGCCTCTGTTGGGCCGCCGGAAGAGGCTGAAATCTCTTCCACGATGACGGGCGCGCTTGCCGCGGGTTCGGCACACGAACGGGCAGCGACAGACGAGGTCGCGATGCACCGCGACAGTGCGGATGCTGCAATAAGGTCTTTCCTGAAATATCCTGAAGAAGATGCGTAAATACTGAAGTGACCTGATCGCATCGGTCAACAGAGACCGGCAGGTGCCCGGTGAGGGCGTATTGCAACATCAACGGCATCAACTGATGGCGCGCGACGCAGAAATGACGATTCCCACGCGCCTTCGTGGAAAAAATGCGCAAGATCGGCACAGTCAGGCGATTTCGCAGAGCGTGGCGTGTATTTTCATATCCACGCGAAATTCGTTGTGCTAGATGGGAAGAAAAGCAAAAAATCTACG
Source organism: Sulfitobacter sp. THAF37 (assembly GCF_009363555.1). Taxonomy (NCBI): domain Bacteria; kingdom Pseudomonadati; phylum Pseudomonadota; class Alphaproteobacteria; order Rhodobacterales; family Roseobacteraceae; genus Sulfitobacter; species Sulfitobacter sp. THAF37. The sequence continues at coordinate 3,075,677 of NZ_CP045372.1, read as the reverse complement.
AGGCAGTACAATGGCAACCAAATCAACCAGGTCCTCAAGGACCAGAAAGACCCCCGTGGCAACAAAATCATCCACTCCCGCTCCGGTCACCGCGATTGACGGCAACGCGCCCGCCGCCGCCGCATCGCCAGCTCCGACAGTCGTCAAATCGCCGCAGCCGGTCATCCTTGGCCCCGAGCTGCGCAAGAAGGAACTGATCGACAAGGTCGTCAAGCGTTCCGGCATCAAGAAAAGGGATGCCAAGCCGGTTATCGAAAGCATGCTTGCCGTCCTGGGTGAGGCGCTGGCGGACAGCCGCGAGCTGAACTTGCCGGACCTTGGCAAGGTCAAGGTCCGCCGCGAAAAACAGTTTTCAAACGGCCGCGTCATGATTGCCAAGGTGCGCCAATCATCCCCGCCGCAGACCGGACCTTCCGACGAAATGCCGGATGCCGCCGAATAGCAGGTTTTTCGCTTCCCCTCTTGCAACGTCCCGCGCGATTGGCTAATTCGCGCGGCAAGGGTGATTAGCTCAGTGGTAGAGCGCTTCGTTCACATCGAAGATGTCAGGAGTTCAAATCTCTTATCACCCACCATTTTCCTACCATTTGGGGTGATGACAGGTTCCGCCAGACGGAGAGCCTGACCGACGCGCGCCCTGCGGGCACTCTGGGTCAGGAGTTAAATCTCTTATCACCCACCATTCTTCCCGCGTGCCTTGTGGATCGACCGGTCAGCGTGTTGATCGCCTGACCGACGCGCGCCCTGCGGGCACTCTGGGTCAGGAGCTAAATCTCTTATCACCCACCATTTTTCCCGCGCCTTTCAGTCGTCTGACTAAACACCTTTCCTTGGTTTGAATGGCCTGTCGGATAACAGGGGACAGCGCCGGACCGGCGGTCTTTGACAGCTCTTCTCATGATATGGGGGCGCAGCAATGCCGCGCCCCTCGAATTCGGTTCAGAAGCCAGGCAGGAATTTCGCAAGCCCGCGCTGTTCAAAGGTCGCACCGCGTTCTGCGCCAAAGACATACTTGCCGCCGATGCCGACATAGGTTTCCGTGTCGCTTCCGCCGCCGACATCCGCGCGAACCGCGCCGACTTCGAGAAACAGGTTGACGTCGCTGCCGATCACGTCCCGGTCGACTTTAACGCCAAGACGGGTCGCATCGCCGACGCCTTCGGGGTTCAGGTGGTCAAGTGCCCCGGTGACACCGATGCCGTTCTGCAATTCGTACCGGGCCGACACGCCCAGGAGCGTCGCGTCCGCGGCGCTGTCATCAAGACGGCCAAGATACCCTTCGAAGTCCCACAAAGCCATTTCGTGGCCCGCCTCGATGCCGTAGAAATCGGCATCGCCCGCATTGAAATTGTCGTTCACGTAGAACGCCCCAAGCGACGTAAATTCATCGACATGGTAGATGCCGTGCACCCCGATGGTCTGCACGTCTTCGTCTGTCGCGCCGAACTTGGTCAGCCCCAGATCAAGCTGCGCACCGATGTTCCGGTCGAATCCCAGTTCGACCGATCCTTCGGCGGACAGCTTGTCGACGTCGGTATTGGTGGTGAACCCGGAATAGGACAGCTGTGCCGACCCACCGGTTATCTCGACCGCATGTGCGGTAGTGGCAAAAAGAAGGGCACTGCCAAGCGCGGCAGTAAGGTAGGTTTTCATGATGCTGCTCCAACAGGTTCTGCAAGCCCCGGTTGTCCGGGTGCCGATGGCCCAGTTGTCTGCTCTTGCGTGCGCCAGCTCAACACCAATTCAGCGCCGATCGGGCGATCGCGGGGGTGTTCCGCACCGTCTGAGTCCTTTATGCAACGCAGGCGATTCATCGCCGGTTCGCGCAATGCGAAGCGGGATGCAGAAAGTGCAGACATGACATATCCGACGATCTGGTTCCTGCGCCATGGCCAAACGGAATGGAACCGCGAATACCGGCTTCAGGGCCAGCTCGATTCCCCTTTGACCGAACAGGGAGCCGCCGAAGCGCGGCGCCAGGCCGACCTGATGCCGCCGATCCTCGCGCAAAGGCCGGCGATCTTTGTGTCGCCCCTGGGGCGGACACGGCAGACGGCCGATATCGCGCTGAGAGGGGCCGCGTACCGCACCGATCCGCGCCTGATGGAGATCAACGCGGGCGCGTGGCAGGGATTGCTGCGTGACGAGATCCTCGCGACGCAACCGGATCTCGCTGCCCGTGCGCCGACGCCGCTCGACATCTACGAAGTCGCGCCGGGCGGAGAGGGGCTGGCGGCCTTTCAGGACCGTATCCGCGATTTCATGCGCAGCCTCGACCGTCCCACCGTCGTCGTTGCACACGGGCTCTTGGGGCAGGTTCTGCGGGCGGAAGCCTGTGGCCTGCCGCCGGAGGCCGCCGGGGGGCTGTCGAACCTTCAGGGATGCGTCTACGTGCTGAAAGACGGCATCGAGACATGCCTGGAAGCGCCCGAATGACGCCGCCGCCGCTTTACATCCTGCGCCACGGCGAGACGACGTGGAATGCAAGCGGTCGGCTGCAGGGGCATTTCCACGCCGACCTGACCGATCAGGGGCGGGCGCAGGCCGAAGCGCAGCGGCGCATATTGGCACAACGCGACCTGACGGGCTTTCAGGTGATCAGCAGCCCCCAGGGCAGAGCCGTTCAGACCGCGCGGATCGTGATGCGGGACATGCCCGGCGCGCTGCTGACGGACCCCGCCCTGGCAGAGATCGGGCTGGGCGACTGGGCCGGAGAGGACCGCGCAGACCTCATCGCGCGAACCGGCGCGCGGGACGGTTTCGAATTGTACGAACTGGCACCCGGCGGCGAAGGGCTGGCGGCACTGCACCGCCGTTGTACCGCGTTTCTCGCCGGTCTGGACAGGCCGTCGGTCCTTGTGACCCATGGCATTACCTCGCGCATGTTGCGTCTGATCCTGACCGGCCAAACGCCATCCGCGCTGCGCGAAATCGGCGGCGGGCAGGGCGTGGTGTTTCACGTCGCGGGCGGACATCAGGAGCGCCTGACATTAGGGGCTTGATGCGGCACCCGGCCTTGGGCTAAGAGAGCCGGGCCGGGTCGTTAGCTCAGTTGGTAGAGCGCTTCGTTTACACCGAAGATGTCGGGAGTTCGAGCCTCTCACGACCCACCATGAACCACCTGACTTTCAATCTAAATTTCGTATTTTTCGCTCGCGTTCGGGTCCGCGTTTGCAGGTTGTCTGTGTGCGGGGGCGTGGGCAGGCCAAACCGTAGCTTTGGCGGCAATTCGCAGAAACTCAAAGTTCCTCTCGCTTGACGTGCGGCGGGATCAGGACCCATTCATCCTGCACCGCCGGTTTGACAGAGTTTCCAGCAGCCCATTGCCCGGCAGAGCATTGCGCCGCAATGGCCAGAGAGGGGCGTCACATCTGCTTGGAATAGCGTCACTGTTCCGGCGCAAGTTTCACAGGCGCGTGATAAGGCCCGTCGACGTGAACATGCAAAATCTATGGGTCCGGAAACGAGATGCTGCCCGCTGCAACGAAACCGCGGGATCCGTTGCAGCGGGCAGGTTGCGTTAATCGCAAATCACTAAATTTTCGTTAATTCGGGCGCCTAAACGTCGCCACCTGATGTGAATTCTTTACGATTTTCTTAAATTCGCCACATTCAAATACAACCCTGGGGGTGGTGCTTCCGACTGAAGGTTGCACTTTTTAACTTAAAAAGTGAGGTTTACCAATGCCTACTAAGGAAATCCGGGTGTTCCAATACAACGGTACGTTGCTTGGGACGGATCTATTGCAAACCGCTCCGAACATCATTCTGGGAGATTTTTCAGGGAGCCAGTTCGCTGATTTGTCTGACAATGACGGAACGCTTCAGGAAAGTGATGATGGCACAAGTACATTTGGGGGAGAGCCCATATCGTACATCGGTGCCGGAACAGCTACTCCGGGTATCATTGTGGGTGGGCTGCTTGTCCCGCTCGGTAGTTCAGTCGATCTCATTGCCTTCACGGCGGGCGGTGAAATCTACTTCCATTACCCAGACAGCTTGCCGAACCTCTTGGGTGCCGTCGTGCTTGGCGTCGACCTGTCGCCGGTGGCCGGCGAGGTTTTCCCGAACCCATACATCGGCACCGAACTGCCTGACGATTTTTCCGGTGACGATTTCGACAACGTCATGAATGGGAAAGGCGGAGATGACACCCTGGCAGGTGGAAATGGCGACGACTTCATATCTGGCGGTGCCAACCAGGATCTCTTGAATGGAGATGACGGTGACGATCTGCTGCGCGGCAGAACGGGTGACGATACGCTGGTCGGAGGTAGCGGCGAGGATGTGATACGCGGCGATGAAGGCGACGATCTCATTGACGGTGGCAGCAACAACGACGAGCTGTATGGAGACGACGGCAACGATCTGATCCGCGGCGGCAGTGGCGATGATCTGCTTCGTGGTCGGATTGGCGACGATACCCTGAACGGTGGTGCGGGCGATGATGTGCTGCGCGGCGACGAAGGCAACGATTCGATCCGCGGTAAGGACGGTGACGATGTTCTGACGGGTGATCAGGGCAACGACCAACTCCACGGTGATGAGGGCAACGACGTCCTGCGCGGCGGCAGCGGAAACGACCTCCTGCGCGGCGGAGAAGGAGCAGATACGCTGAAAGGGGGCGGAGGAAACGATCTGCTGCGCGGGGATGAGGGCGAAGACACCATGGTCGGGGGCAGCGGCGATGACAGCCTCATAGGCGATGGCGGAAATGATCTGCTGCGTGGCGGCACCGGGGCCGACACTCTTGAAGGCGGCGCTGGGGCGGATGTGTTCGAATTCAACTCGGTCTCGGAAAGCACGCTCTCTCAGCAGGATGTCATTCTTGACTTCGAAGCGGGTGACATACTTGAACTGGCGTCTATCGATGCGAGGGTGTCGGCCACTGGCAACCAAAAATTCACCTACATCGGAACTTCTGAATTCAGTGCAGAAGGACAACTGCGCTTTTTCACGGATGGCGGTGACGGTTTCGTCGAAGGCGATATTGATGGCGATGGCGTAGCTGACCTGACGATAATGCTCTTGGATGTGACTTCCATGAGTTCGGATGATTTCATACTCTGAAATTGACCTGCCAAGATCGAAAGCGGCCTCTTTGAATAGGGGCCGCTCCTGCCTTTGTTTACGGAGCTGAGTTGGCTGCCCATGCTCTGGCGTGGGGTCAAACACCTGGGCTGGAAGAACATTGGTGGTGCTGGCGAAGACTGCTCGCGGCTTGGTGCCGGGAACCGGCGGATATTTCTGTTTCGCAGCCGAACACGGGGAGCCTTATTTCGTTTCCGAACTGCTACAAGGCTGTAAAGGTTGCTCGGCTTCACCAAAGATGCCTGGAGTTCGAGCTATTCGCACCCCACGGCATCCTTGCCGCTCAAGAAAGGATCGGGCGCCTGCGATATTTGCTGGAGCAGGTGTCTTTGCGGGCGGAGCGGGGAGCGCGGGCCGGTAAGGTAAATAATTTGTATCATTGTCCTTGATGTGGCGCACTTGCGTTCTAGTATCGGTTGACCGGGGACAGATCATGGCCGCCGAAGCGTTGCCCGCGGGGGGGAGAAGCGCGTCTGTGCTTAGAAAACAAAGTGTTTACGATCCGATGGACTTTCTTGCCGGTAACGGCGAGATGGCCCAACGTATACGAAGCTATGATTGGCGCGATCACTCTTTCGGGCCGCCCGAGACATGGCCGCAGACGCTGCGTTCGGCGTTGTCGATCGCGTTGAACTCGGCCTTTCCGACGGCGATCTACTGGGGACCCGAGCTGCGATTGCTCTACAATGACGCCTGGGCGCCCATTCCGGGGCCGCGCCATCCCGATGCGCTTGGCGCGCGGGCCCAGGACGTTTGGGCGGACATCTGGCACATCATTCAGCCGCAGTTTGCGCAGATCATCGGCAGCGGAAAGGGAATGTTCCTTGAGGACCAGTTGCTGCCCATGTCGCGCTACGGCTTTGAGGAGGAGACCTACTGGAACTACAGCTTCACGCCCCTGCGGGCCGAGGACGGGCGCATCGTGGGGATATTCAATTCAGGGAACGAAACCACCGAAAGGGTGATCGAGACCCGGAACGCCGAAGGTCTCGTGGCGCTGAACCAGGGCCTGCGCGCCTGTGGGCAATACCGACGAGGCGCTGGAGCTGGTGCTGGAGCGTCTGGGCAAGCTGTTGAAGGCATCGCGGACCGGCATGTTGGAGCGGACGATATCCGACGGCAAACCGGTCGTCTCCGTGACCCGTGAATGGTGCGGCGATGGTTCGGCCCCGACCGGTGAGACTCTTTTCACCCCGCAACAGATCGACCGGCTCATGTCGGGCGAAGCCTTGCAGCTGGTTGCGACAGATCCGGGGCTGACCGACAGCGACCGTCGCCAGCTGGAGGACGCGGGCATCGGCGGCTTCCTCGCCATACCCTGGATGGAAAGCGGGCAGGCGGTGTCTGTTCTTTATCTACAGGTCAGCCGAGGAGGGCAGGTGCCCCCCGTGAGCGTTGCGCTGGTGGAAAGGGTGCTTGAGACCGCAATGGTCTGGATCAACCGCGAACGTCACCGGGAGCGTGAGAGGGTCATGGCCGCCGAGATCGACCACCGGGCGCGCAACATGCTGGCGGTGATTCAGTCCATCACGCGCATGACCAAGGGCACCGATGTGGCGGATGTGAAGGCCAAGCTGATCGACAGATTTACCGCGCTGTCGCGGGTGCATTCCCTGCTGGGCCGGAAAAGATGGACGAACCTTGCATTCCGCGACCTGCTTGAGGACGAGTTGGCGCCATTGGGTTCCGAGATATCCGAACGTGTCACCCTGGACGGCCCGCGCCTCCTGCTCTCCCCGCAGCAGGCGCAGCCGTTTGCGATGATCCTGCACGAGCTGATGACCAATGCCTTGAAGTATGGCAGCATCGCGCAACGCGACGGCAGGCTTTCGGTATCATGGTCGGTCGACGCGGACCAGAACATGACGCTCGACTGGGTGGAGAGCGGCGCGCCGGCCAAGGCTGTTCCGGACCTCGGCAATACCAGGGGGGGCTTCGGGTCTGTCCTGTTGGCGAACTTGGTCAAAGGCCAGTTCGGGGGCGAAGTCACCTGCACATTGGACGAGAATGGCATCTCCTATCGGTTCAGCCTGCCGGTGGACCGGCAGGTTCGTCCTTCGGGACCGCCTGCGGAGCCTGAGACGCAGCGCCCGAAGCCGCAGAAGGCGGTGCTTTCGGTGATGGTGGTGGAGGATAATGCGCTCATCTCGCTTGATCTGGCCGATCTTCTCGCGTCCGAAGGGCATCACGTTTTCGGCCAGTTCGGCACCGTCGAAGCCGCCCTTGAGGCGCTGCGCCGGGGCACGCCGGACATTGTCCTGCTCGACGCGGAACTGGGCGACGAGAGTTCGGCACCCGTCGCGGAAGCCCTGAACGCGAAATCGGTGCCATTTGTCGTGGTCAGCGGCCACGGCGGCAGTTTCGCAGCCGATGATCCCAGGGTGGCGGCGCCCCGTATTGAAAAGCCGATCGGGAACAGCGAACTGCTGTCGGTCGTAAAGCAGACGGTAGAGTGATTAATCCGGTACCGGCCTTCGGCGCGCCGCTGTCCGAGCGGTGCGCAGGGCCGCGGGTCAGGGCATCGCAAAACGGCCGATTTGCGGGGCAGCAGCGCGCTGTAGCCTGCCACGACCGTAAATTTTGCAATACTGTCAGGCCACGGTCCAGATACGACATCTTGGCCGGAAATAGCGAAATCTCCCGAAAATTCGGTCTTGATCTATGTTTCCGCCCGGGCGTAGCTGCGCCAAGTCCGGAGAAAATGCAGGTCTGGGGAAATTATGCACAGCATTTGGGACGCTCTTGGCCTTGCGCTGGGGCTGGTGTGGTCGGTGGATGCCGACCTGCTGGAGATCGTGCTGCTGTCGCTGCGGGTCAGCCTGTCGGCCACCGCCATCGCCTGCCTTGTCGGGCTGCCGCTGGGCGCTCTGGTGGCCATTTCCCGGTTCCGGGGGCGCGGCGTCGTTCTGATCGTCATGAATGCGCTGATGGGGCTGCCGCCGGTTGTGGTGGGGCTGCTGGTGTATCTTTACCTTTCCCGCTCGGGGCCGCTGGGGTTTCTCGGGCTGCTATACACCCCCGCGGCCATGATCGTGGCACAGACGATCCTGATCGCGCCCATTGTCGCCGCCCTGTCGCGGCAGGTGTTGGAGGATCTGCATAGCGAATACGCCGAACAGTTCCGCTCGCTTTGCCTGACGCGGGTGCAGACCATGCGCGCGCTGCTATGGGACGCGCGCTATTCGCTCTTGACCGTGGGCCTTGCCGGGTTCGGTCGTGCGGTTGCCGAAGTGGGGGCCGTGATCATCGTCGGCGGTAACATCGACCACCTGACGCGGGTGATGACCACGGCCATCGCGCTGGAGACGTCCAAGGGAGATCTGGCACTGGCGCTGGCGCTGGGGATCATCCTGCTGGTGATCGCCCTTGGCGTAAACGCGGCGGCGCAATCGGTGCGGATGACCGCGACACGGCAGGCCTATGTCTGACGCCGCCGCCATGCCTGACGCCAAGGGCACCATGCTGCCGCTGATGGTGCGCGACCTTGTTCTGCGCCTGCGTGGGACCCCGGTGCTGGACGGTCTGTCGCTTGATCTGGCGGGGTCGGGTTGCACGATGGTCATGGGACCGAACGGCGCGGGCAAGAGCCTGTTGCTGAAACTGCTGCATGGGTTGATCCCGCCCACGTCGGGCCGGATCACATGGGGAGGGCTGGAACCGGGCGCGGTGATGTCGCGGCAGGCGCTGGTGTTTCAAAAGCCCGTACTGCTGCGCCGGTCGGTTGCCGCGAACATCGACTTCGTGCTGCGGGCGCGGGGAAAGGACCGCGACCGGCGCCGCGCGCTGCTCGACCATGTCGGCCTGACGCACAAGGCCCGACAGCCCGCGCGCCTGCTGTCGGGGGGCGAGGCGCAGCGGCTGGCGCTGGCCCGCGCGCTGGCGACCGACCCCGAGATCATGTTTCTCGACGAGCCTACCGCCAGTCTCGACCCGGCCTCGGTCCTTGCGATCGAACGGATCGTGGCGCAGGCGCGCGACACCGGCACGCGCATCGTCTTTGTCACCCACGACCTGGGGCAGGCGCGGCGCATGGCCGACGATGTCGTGTTCCTGCATCGGGGGCGGGTGGCCGAACATGCCCCCGCGTCCGAGTTCTTTCCCCAGCCGCGCAGCGCCGTGGCCCGGGATTATCTGAATGGCGAACTCATCGTCTGAACCTGCAAGAAGCAAAGGGATAGAAATGCTTGCAAGACCCCTCATCACCGCCGCGCTCGTCGCTCTGACCGGAACCGCCGCCTGGGCGCAGGACGCGATCATCGTGCAGTCCACGACCTCGACCGCGAATTCGGGCCTTTACGACCACCTGCTGCCCCTCTTCCAGGACGAAACCGGCATCCGGATGAACGTGGTCGCGGTGGGCACCGGTCAGGCGATCAGGAACGCCGAGAATTGCGATGGCGACGTGCTGCTGGTCCACGCCAAACCGGCGGAGGAGAAATTCGTCGCAGCGGGCTTTGGCAGCGACCGCACCGATCTGATGTACAACGACTTTGTGATCGTCGGCCCCACCGCGGACCCGGCCGGTGTGGGCGGTATGGACGATGTGCAGGGCGCCTTGGCGCAGATCGCCGGACAGGGTGCGCTGTTCGCCTCGCGCGGGGATGACAGCGGCACCCACAAGAAAGAGATGACGCTGTGGGATGACGCCGGCGTGGATCCGACCGCGGCCAGCGGTGACTGGTACCGCGAAACCGGCTCCGGCATGGGGGCCACGCTGAACGCGGGCATCGGCATGGGCGCCTATGTGATGACCGACCGCGCCACCTGGATCAGTTTCGACAACAAACAGGATTACGCGGTTGCGGTCGAAGGCGACACGGACCTGTTCAACCAGTATGGCGTGATCCCGGTGAGCCCGGCCAAATGTCCGAACGTGAATGCGCAGGCGGCCCGGACGTTTGCGGACTGGCTGATCTCGGACGAGGGGCAGGCGGCCATCGCGGCCTACCGGGTTGCGGATCAGCAGCTGTTCTTTCCAAATGCGCCGAAGCCTTGATAAGGTTGCGAGGGCGCAAGCCCGCCTTCCGCCCCGACAAGAGGACCGGGATGCCATGACGGAACCTGCCATGCCGGACCACGCGTATCTGACGGTCCGGGAACTCGCAGAACTGCTGCGGCTGAAAGAGCGCAAGATTTACGATCTCGCGGCGTCAGGCAGCGTGCCGTGTTCCAGGGCGACGGGCAAGCTGCTGTTCCCGGCGGAGGAGATCAGGGCCTGGATCGAGCGGGCGAAATCGGGCGGTGTGGCGCAGGGGGCCGCGGCGCCACAGCGCGCCCCGATCCTGTTGGGCAGCCACGATCCCTTGCTCGACTGGGCCATCCGGCAATCGCGCTGCGGGCTGGCCAGCTATTACGACGGCTCTCTCGACGGGCTGCAGCGGTTCACGAAGGGCGAGGGGGTCGCGGCGGGGCTGCACCTTCACGATCCCGCAACGGGCCGGTGGAACGTCCCCGACGTGGCCCGGGCTGCCGCCGGTCAGAACGCCGTTCTGGTCACTTTTGCCCGGCGCCAGCGGGGACTGATCCACCGCCCCGACGGCCCTGCGCCGGCCAGTCTGCCGGACCTCGCCAAGTACAGGTTTGCGCCGCGTCAGCCGGAATCCGGCACCGAAATCCTGTTCCGGCACCTTGCTGGCAATGCGGGGCTGGATCTGTCCAGCCTGCAGCTGTCCGATGTCGCAAGGACCGAGGACGAAGCGGCCGAGGCGGTCCGCCGCCGCGATGCGGACGCGACCTTCGGCATCGAAGCGGTCGCCCGGGCCTACGGGCTGGCGTTCCTTCCGGTGATCGAAGAGGAGTTCGCCCTGCTGGTGGAGCGAAAGGCCTGGTTCGACGCCCCCATGCAAAAGCTCATGACCTTCTGCGCGGGCGCCGCATTCGCCCGCCGGGCGCGTGCCTATGGCGGCTACGACATCGCCGAGCTTGGCCATGTCATTTGGAACGCCTGACCGCGTAGGACGGCTGAGCGCCGGGTCCACGGTGAGCAGGCAGCCACCGACAAGATTGGCCAGACACCTGGCGCGGTGCCGGATCGGATCGCGAAAGCCCGACTTGCCGACTTGCCGATTTGCTGGACGCTGGGCTGACACATGCCGAGGTGTTCAAGCCGGTCCGGGTGGCCGACGATTACCGGCAAGGGGAGTTTGGCCCCGAGACCTTGGCGACGATCCACGACTTTGCGCCCAATCTGGATCGGGTGAACATGGCCCTAGGTTAGCGAAACGGGGCAAATCACCCGTGACCGTCAGTAAGCACGGGACCGCCAACTTCCTACTATACGCTTACCAACACCAAACACCCCCTGAGCCACCTCACCGAGATGTCTCGTAAGTCTATGATCTTCTTAAGGGAATTGGCTCCGGCGGTAGGGATCGAACCTACGACCAATTGATTAACAGTCAACTGCTCTACCGCTGAGCTACGCCGGAACGGTCCCGGGCATATAGCAGTGCGGATTTTCCGCGTCCAGAGGGGAAAGCCGCAAAAATGCGACTTTTTCGCGGGGGGGCTCAGCGCAGGCGGAAGGTGGCGTCGGCGTGCAGATCGCCCTGGGGCGTTACCCGCGATTTCTGGGTCAGATCAACGAGATGCGCCAGCACGTTGCGGGTGGCTGCGGGCAGCAGGGCGGCGGGGGTGTCGGCGTAGATGCGGGCGGCGAGGGTGGCGGCATCTGCGGGGGCTTCCTGCAGCGCCTCCAGGATCGCGGCTTCGCGCGCCCCGCGGTGGCCGGTCAGCCAGTCCAGCCGGGCGGCGGGCTCTGTCACTGGGGCGCCGTGGCCGGGGTAGAACACCCGCCAGCTTCGGGCCGCAAGCCGGGCGCAGGAGGCCATGAAATCTGTCAGGTCCCCGTCCGGCGGCGAGACCAGCGAAGAGGCCCAGCCCATCACATGATCGGCGGTAAAGCAGGCGTCTCCCCACCCCAGGCTGATATGATTGCCCAGATGGCCCGGGGTATGCAGGACGTCCAGCGTCCAGTCGTCGCCCCGGATGCTCTCTCCGTCGGCCAGGGTCACGTCGGGGGCGAAGTCATGGTCGATCCCTTCGCCGCCGCCCATGGGGCCGCTTTGCGCAAGCTGCGCCATGATCGCCGAGCGGCCTGCGAGGGGGCCGCCGAAGGCCAGCACCGGCGCGGCGGTGCGGTCGGCCAGGGGCCGGGCGAGGGGGGAATGATCGAGGTGACTGTGCGTGACGATGATGTGGCTGATCCGCTGGCCGGGTTCCAGCGCGTCGAGAATCGCCTGAAGGTGCGCATCGTCCGGCGGGCCGGGATCGATCACCGCCACGCCGGTGGTGCCCAGCAGATAGGTGTTGGTGCCGCGATAGGTCATGGGCGAAGGATTCGGCGCCACGATGCGGCGCAGTCCCGGCTCCAGCGCGACGGCCTGACCAACCGGGGGATTGAAGTCGTCGGGTGGCAGCATTGCGGGACCTTTCATTTCGGCTTTCATGCGGGTCGGGCGCTGTCTAGGTCGTGTTGACATTCATTGTCGCCCACCTGTTTCAGTCCAAAATTGCTCAGTTCCAGGCAAGAGAGCGCAGGAATAGCCAGCTATTTCAAGCTCTCTTAACGCAGAAATGGGCAATTTTGGCGAAACCCCTGCGGGGCGCGGCGGATTTTGCACCTGCCATCCCGGATGTTCGTTTCCAATGATCACATTGCTGCGCTCACATCAGGGCGCCGACGGCAAAATCCGTCTCGCGCGGGTGGTCGACAATGAATATCAATACGACCTAAGGTCTAGACATGTTTTTTGCCTGGCTCAAACGCTATGTGCCCCGGGGCATCTACGGTCGCGCGGCGCTGATCCTCCTGTTGCCGGTGGTGATCCTGCAACTCGTGGTCGTGGTCATCTTTGCCCAGCGGCATTTCGAAGGGGTGACGAACCAGATGTCGGACACCGTCGCGCGGGAGCTGGCGCTGGTGTTGCAGGTGGTGTCGCAGTCGCCGCCCGGTGCGAATGTCGGCGATGCGGTCGGCGACCAGCTGGGTCTTTTGGAGATCAGCGCAACCGCTGTGCCGGAGGCCGCGGTTCCGGCGGCCAACATTTACCGCTGGTACGATTATTCGGGCCGGGTTCTGGCGCGTCGGCTGGCGCTGCGGCTGCCCGGCTTTCGCGCGGTGGATCTGGCGGACGACAACATCGTGGATCTGTACGTCGATACGGACAGGGGGCCGCTGATGCTGCGGTTCGACCGGCGGCGCATCTCGGCGTCGAATCCGCATCAGCTGTTCGTCTATACCGTTTTTTTCGGTGTGGTCCTCAGCCTGATCGCGTCGATCTACCTGCGCAACCAGCTGCGCCCGATCAAACGGCTGGCACGCGCGGCCGAGGCGTTTGGCCGGGGGCGGCATGAACCCTACAGCCCCTCCGGCGCGGTGGAGGTTCGGGCGGCGGGCAACGCTTTTGTCGATATGCGTGCGCGGATCGAGCGGCAGATGGAACAGCGCACCCTGATGCTGTCCGGGGTCAGTCACGACCTGCGCACGCCCCTGACCCGCATGCGGCTCAGTCTGTCGATGCTGGAGGACGAAGAGGCCGCGCCGCTCTTGCAGGACGTGGAAGACATGCAGCGGATGCTGGACGAGTTCCTGAACTTTGCCAAGGGCGCCGCCGAAGGTGAGCCGGAGGCGGTCGATCCCCATGCCCTGATGGCCGATGTGGTGGAGGATGCGCGCCGGGCCGGACGGAACGTGACCCTGCTGCCGCGCGAAGGCGATGGGACCGGAACGGTCAAGCTGCGGCCTCTGGCGTTCAGGCGGGCGGCGGACAACCTGATCTCCAACGCGGTCCGCTATGGCGCGCGGGCCGAGGTTTCGGTCATGCTCAGCGAAAAATCCCTGCGGATCAGGATCGAGGACGACGGCCCCGGCATTCCCGAGGCGCGGCGGACGGAGGCTGTGAAGCCCTTCACCCGGCTCGATCCCGCGCGCAACCAGGACAAGGGTGGCGGCGTCGGGTTGGGTCTGGCCATCGCCACCGATATCGCCCGTGCCCACGGCGGCGTGCTGCGGCTGGGCGAATCGACGCGGCTGGGCGGTCTGCGGGCCGATATCGTGATCGCACGTTAGCAGGGTGACGCCACGCCACCGTTGATCCGGACACCCCGGCGGGTCAGGCTTTGGCAAACGGAACGGAGCCCGACATGACACCCTTTGATATGATCAAGACACATCTCGACAGTGCAGTGCCGTTTGCAACTCACACCGGCGTCGAACTGCTGACGATCGCCGATGGCACCGCCAGCGCCAGGCTGGTGCAACGGCAGGAGGTTTCGAATCACATCAAGTCGATGCATGCGGGTGCGATGTTCACCCTGGGCGAAGCCGCCTCGGGCGCCGCGGTGGCCGGGGCGCTGGCGCCGATGATCTTCGATCTGCGTCCCGTCGCGGCCTCGGCACAGATCGGCTATCTCAAGGTCGCCCTGGGTACCCTGACCGCCCATGCTGAAACCTCGGAACCGGGCGGCACGCTGCTGGAGCGGATCAGGTCGCAGGGCAAGGCAGCCTTTGACGTCACGGTGGACATCCGCGACGAGGGCGGTGACAGCGTGGCCGAGATGACCGTGAACTGGCATGTGAGCGCCGCGCGCAGGTAGCGGCGCCCGGGGCGGTTTCGGTATCATGCCAGACAGCCGCACGCCTGCACAGCCGACCGTGTCGACCCAAATCGACTTCCGGCTTTCCCGTCTGGACATTTCAGCTGCGCAATGCCCTGCCGGGCCGTGGTCAGCGGAAAAATCTGTCAAACTGAGTGTGCGGAATTAATGGGTCCGGGGCCCAAGGTGGATCACGATGCTCACGATGCATCGCCGACATCGGGAAACCAGTGCCGCGTCCGGTTGGCGAAGGCAACGAGGGAAAGCATGACCGGCACTTCGACAAGAACGCCGACGACCGTCGCCAGGGCGGCGCCCGACCCAAGCCCGAACAGGCTGATGGCGACAGCGACAGCCAGTTCAAAGAAGTTGGAGGTGCCGATCATCGCGCAGGGCGCGGCGACGTTGAACGGAATGCGCCATGCCCGCGCGGCAAGGTAGGCCACAAAGAAGATCCCGTAGGACTGGATCAGCAGCGGCACGGCGATCAGCGCGATGACGAGCGGGCGCTCAAGAATGACCTCTGCCTGAAATCCGAACAGCAGCACCACCGTCACCAGCAACCCGAGGATCGAGAATGGTTGTACCCGGGATTTGAACCCGTCAACCGCTGCTTCGCCGCCATTCGCAACCAGGGTCCTGCGCGTCAGATACCCGGCCAGCAGAGGCAGCATGACGTAGAGGCCCACTGACAGCAGCAGCGTATCCCACGGCACGACGATGTCCGTTACCCCGAGCAGGACGGCAACGATAGGCGCATAGGCGAAGACCATGATCACATCGTTTACGCTGACCTGCACCAGCGTGTAGGTTGCATCGCCCCGCGTGAGGTTCGACCAGACAAAGACCATCGCGGTGCAGGGGGCCGCCCCCAACAGGATAACGCCCGCCAGATACGCCTGCGCATCGTCGGGTGGTATCAGGCCCGCAAAGACACCTTCGAAGAACAGCACGCCGAGGGCCGCCATCGTGAAGGGTTTGATCAGCCAGTTCACCACCAGGGTCACGACCAGACCCTTTGGTTTGTCTCCGACCTGGCGCAAGGCGCCGAAATCCACGCTGACCATCATTGGATAGACCATCGCCCAGATCAGTAGGGCCACGGGCAGGTTGACCGAGGCGATCTCCAACGACGCCAGAAAGGAAAAGAGACCCGGAAAGAGATTGCCCAGCAGCAGCCCGCCGCCGATGGCAAGAGCCACCCAGACGGACAACCAGCGTTCAAAGGTTCCCAGACCCGCCGCGGCGGGAAGAGATGTATCAGTCATGTCGGTCAAGTATCCTTTTGGGAATGCCGCGCCTCAGCAGGCGCAAGCGAGTTCATTGATGACGGGCTGGCAAAGCTCGGGGCGTCCGCCGCAACAGTCTTCCATGAGAAAGGACAAAAGATCGCGCATCCCGCCCATATCGGCGAAATACCGGATGCTGCGGCCCTCGCGCGTGCTCCGGACCAGATTGGCCCGGGACAGGATGCTCAGGTTGGCCGACATCGTATTCTGACGAACCCCGAGAGTGTCGCCTATATCACCTGCGGTCATGCCTGCTTCTCCGGCCTTGGTGAGCAGGCGGAACACATCGAGCCGGGTAGGCTGGCTGAGAGCCGCGAGAGCGTCGAGAGCGTGTATTTTATCCATATATCTGGAAGTATTGATATTTAAGGTGAGGGTCAAGCGTTGTCTGGGACTCTCGGGGGCATGTCAGACACACGGGACTGGACCGGTCGCATCAGACGTCGTACGTGAGTATGCGTCATTGGTGTATCTGGCGGATGAATGGTAGGCCCGGCAGGACTTGAACCCGCAACCAAAGCGTTATGAGCGCTCTGCTCTAACCAATTGAGCTACAGGCCCGCCACGGTGGCTGGGTAGGCGCGTGAAGCGGTTTCGTCAAGGCTTACCGTTGCGCAGGACGCGGCGATGCACTAACCCCGGCGCGAACGGGATCACTGCGCCGGGGGCCATGGCATGTCATTACCTAAAAACGGGATCACCTACGCGGATGCGGGCGTCGATATCGACGCGGGCAATACGTTGGTCGAACGGATCAAACCGGCGGCGAAGCGCACCGCGCGGCCCGGGGTGATGTCGGGGCTGGGCGGTTTCGGCGCGCTGTTCGATCTGAAAGGGGCGGGCTTCACCGATCCGGTGCTGGTCGCGGCCACCGACGGCGTGGGCACCAAGCTGCGCATCGCCATCGACACCGGCAATGTGGACAGCATCGGCATCGACCTGGTCGCCATGTGCGTCAACGATCTGGTGTGTCAGGGGGCCGAGCCGCTGTTCTTTCTGGATTATTTCGCCACCGGAAAGCTGGAGCTGGACCAGGCCACCCGCATCATCGAAGGAATCGCGGCGGGCTGTGCCGCTTCCGGCTGCGCATTGATCGGCGGTGAAACGGCAGAGATGCCGGGCATGTACCATGCGGGCGACTTCGATCTGGCAGGCTTCGCCGTCGGCGCGATGGAGCGCGGCACCGAACTGCCCCGCGCTGTTACCGAGGGGGATGTGCTGCTGGGCCTGCCCAGCGACGGGGTTCATTCCAACGGCTATTCGCTGGTGCGCCGGATCGTGGAGCTGAGCGGGCTGGGCTGGGCCGATACCTGCCCCTGGGCCGAGGGCACGCTGGGCGAGGCGCTGCTGACACCGACGCGGCTTTACGTCAAAGGGGCGGTCGCGGCTCTGCGCGCGGATTGCGTACAGGCGCTTGCGCATATCACCGGCGGCGGGTTGACCGAGAACCTGCCGCGCGTCCTGCCTGAAGGGCTGGGGGCCGAGATCGACCTGGGCGCCTGGGACCTTCCCGCGGTCTTTGAATGGCTCGCCAGCCAGGGCGGCATGGCAGAGGCGGAACTGCTCAAGACCTTCAACTCGGGCATCGGCATGATCGCCGTGGTGTCCCCGGATCGGGTCGATGCGGCCAAGGCCGCCTTTGCCACCGATGGACATGAGGCGATTGAAATCGGCCGCATCGTGGACCGCAGTGGGGTCGCCTACACGGGCAGCCTGCTTTGATCAGACGGGTGGCGATCTTTGCGTCCGGCGGCGGGTCGAACATGCGCGCGCTGGTGGCGGACATGACGGGGGACCACCCCGCGCGGCCCGCCGTGGTGCTGTCGAACAACGCCGACGCGGGCTGCATCGCCTGGGCGGCGGGGCAGGGGATCGCGACCGAGGTGGTCGATCACCGTCCCTTCGGAGCCGATCGCGCGGGGTTCGAGGCGGCTGTGACCGCTGCCCTAGCCCCCCATGCACCGGAGATCATCTGCCTGGCGGGATTCATGCGCAAGCTGACGGCAGGGTTCACCGATGCCTGGGCCGGGCGGATGATCAACATCCATCCGTCGCTTTTGCCCAAGTACAAGGGCCTGCATACCCACGCCCGCGCGCTGGAGGCGGGGGATGCCGAACATGGCTGCACCGTCCACGAAGTGACAGCGGCGCTGGACGATGGTCCGATTCTGGGACAGGCGCGCATCGCCGTGGCGCCGGACGATACACCCGAAACCCTGGCCGCCCGTGTGCTGGAGCAGGAACACCGGCTGTACCCCGCCGTGCTGCGCCGCTTTGCCGCCGGGGACCGTCGCCGGATCGACCTGACGGGGTGACTGGCAAAGAGGGCGGACATGCTGTAGCTGTAAGCGGACCAGCATCTCAGAAGTGACTTCATGAAAACGATCACCAGTACCGCCGATCTGGCCGCCTTCTGCACCGAGGCCGCTGCACACCCCTATGTCACCGTCGATACGGAATTCCTGCGCGAACGTACCTATTACTCCAAGCTGTGTCTCGTGCAGCTGGCGATGCCGGGCAAGGATGACAGCAACGCCGTGCTGGTCGATCCGCTGGCCGACGGCATCTCGCTCGACCCGCTTTACGAGCTGTTTCGCGATACATCGGTGGTCAAGGTGTTTCACGCGGCCCGGCAGGACCTGGAAATCTTCTATGTCGATGCGCAGGTGTTTCCCGAACCGCTGTTCGACACCCAGGTCGCCGCAATGGTCTGCGGGTTCGGCGAACAGGTGGGATACGAGACCCTGGTGCGCAAGATCTGCCATACCGGCGTGGACAAGACTTCGCGCTTTACCGACTGGTCCCGCCGACCGCTGAGCGACGATCAGAAGAAATACGCGCTGGCCGATGTGACCCACCTGCGCCAGATCTACGAATTCCTGCGCGACAAGCTGGAGGAAAGCGGCCGCGAACGCTGGGTCAGCGAAGAGCTGGAGACACTGACCAACCCCGAGACCTACATCACCCGGCCCCGCGACGCCTGGAAGCGGGTCAAGACCCGGACGTCCTCGCCCAAGTTCCTGGCCATCGTGCGGGAACTGGCCGCCTTCCGCGAAGACTACGCCCAAAGCCGCAACGTGCCGCGCAACCGGGTCTACAAGGACGATGCGCTGATCGAATTGTCCAGCCTCAAACCCTCCACTCCGGAGGAGCTGGGTCGTGCCAGGCTGCTGTTGCGCGAGGCGCGGCGCGGCGACATCGCGGACGGCATCCTGGCGGCGGTGCGCGCGGGCGTCGCCTGCAAGCCCGCCGACATGCCGCAGCCCGACCGCAGCCGCGACAAGCTGCAGGTGAACCCGGCGTTGGCCGACCTGTTGCGCGTGCTTCTCAAGGCCAAGACGGAAAAGGCGGGTGTCGCCGCCAAGCTGATCGCACCGGCCTCGGACCTCGACGGGATCGCGGCGGGGCTGCGCGATGTGCCCGCCCTCAGCGGCTGGCGGCGCGAGGTTTTCGGCAACGACGCGCTGCGCCTGTGTGACGGTGAAATCGCGCTCACCGCCCGTGGCAACGACGTCAAAGTGGTCGAAGTTTGACATGCAAACCCTTGAAGGAGAAAAGAATGTCTGAAATCACCCGCAAGCACACCAACACCCGGATGAGCCAGATCGTTACCCATAACGGCACCATCTACCTGGCGGGTCAGGTGGGCACGCCGGGGGCGAGCGTCGCCCAGCAGACGCAGGATTGCCTGGACAGCATCGACAAGCTGTTGGCCGAGGCCGGGTCGGACAAGTCGCGGATCCTTCAGGCCGTGATCTGGCTGGCGGACATGTCGGATTTCGAAGAGATGAACGGCGTCTGGGATGCCTGGGTGCCCGAAGGTCACGCGCCCGCGCGGGCCTGCGGCGAAGCGAAACTCGCCCGTGCGGACTTCACCGTGGAAATCATCGTCACCGCCGCAGCCTGACTGTGGCGGCAGGATAAAGAACGTCCTGTAACGATTTGAAATGTCGCCTTCGCTGATGCCTTGTCAGCGGCGGCGTGTCTCCTGGGCGTTCAGCGCGCCCTCCACCCGGATCACGTTGACGTCACGCAACTGCTGATCGGTCAGCTTGCGGCCCGCTGTGACCTCGCGCGTGGGCACGGTGCCGACAGGCGTGTTCGCCTTTGGCCGCACCCCTTCCAGACGGTAGGTCAGCACGCCGTTCACCGGTTCTTCGTCCTCGTTGGCGGGGGTAAGCTGCACGGCATAGATGCCTTGTCGCGCCGCAAGGCCGGTCGCGCGTATGATGGCACCGCCCGGAACCCGTTCGACCGTCAGGTTTGTGACCTGCTCGAACGGGCGGCCCAGGTACACGGCGTCCGCCGCACCCGCGCGCGAAAAGAACCCGTTGCGGCGCGGGATCAGCGGATTGGTCTGCTCCGGCGCTGTGGTGGCCACCGACCGGGACTGACCGAACCAGTTGAACGGATTGACCCGGCTGTCCCGGATCGCCCCGCAGGCCGACAGGGTAAGGGTGAGAGCCGCGAATAGGGTCAGGGTCTTGCGCATTGTGCTGCCTCGGGTGTTTTCTTGATCTTTGACTAGCCTATTCGACACTCCTTGGGAAGGGGGTGGACCTTTGCCGGGGCGCTGCTTACCTCTGGCGAAACCGCAATACAGGGGACCCCTCCATGGCCACCGCCGCTTTCGAAGAACTTGTCGAGGATTTCGAGTTTCTGGACGACTGGGAAGACCGCTATCGCCACGTGATCGACCTGGGCAAGGCGATGGACCCGCTGGAAGAGGCGCTGCGCGTGCCCGCGACCAAGGTGGACGGATGCGCCAGCCAGGTCTGGCTGCACGCCCAGTTCGACGACGGCAGGTTGCATTTCGACGGGGCCAGCGATGCGATGATCGTCTCGGGTCTGATCGCGGTGCTGCGGGTGCTCTACAATGGTCTGACCCCGGACGAGGTCGTCGCGGTCGATGCGCGGGCGGAAATGGGCCGTCTGGGGCTGAACGATCACCTGTCCGCGCAGCGTTCAAACGGGTTGCGCGCGATGATCGAGCGGATCAGAGAGACCGCTGCCCAGACCACTTGAGCGCGGTGCGGTTCACGCCGTCAGGCTGGCGCATTCGGTGGGCGGGGCGACTTTGCCGGTAAGCGGGCCTCTGCGGCTTCGACGCGAAGGGAACGCTCTGGCGGTCCGTGCTTTTCAGACCGCCGCGGTCATGGCCGCGAAAGATCGGCCAGCGCGGTTTTCAGATCGCCATACCCGGTGTAGCGCCGCTCGAACGCCAGCCCCAGCGTCTCGGCGCAGGCGCGGGCCTTTTCCGTCAACTCCGGGTCATCGGTCTGCGCCTGATAGACCAGTTTGTCGTAATTGCCGAAATACATGTCCCGCAGCTCGGGATGCCTGTCCAGCCCCATCGGTTTCACGATGAAGGCGTCGAACTGCCGCACTAGGAAATCGGTGAGGTAGAAGGCGGTAAATTCCTCCTCCGCCTTCGCGGCAAAGGCGTCATTGCCTTCGAAGAAGCTGTAGCAATGCGGGCCCGCGACCATCTTGACCCCCAGCGCGTCGCAGGCCTGCTGCAATTGCCCGCCGGTGCCGCAATCCGCGTAGACGACAAAGATGTCGTCGTAATCGGCGCGGTGCTTCTTCACGGCATCCTGCACCGCTGCGGTGATCTTTTCGGGGTAGAGGTGATATTTCGCGGGCAGGCAGGTCAGGTCCAGATGCGTCCAGCCGTTGGCAGCTTTCAGGTCCAGAATCTCTCGTGCCAATGCGCCGCAGGCGATCAGCAGGATCGACCCCGCGCCCTTGGCCCGCAGGCCTGTTTCGGTCAGCTGGTCGAGGTCGGGCTGGGGCGGCGCGTGCTCTGTCACAATTCTAACCAATGCGTGTAGGTCTGTCGGCATCATTGCATGGTGCCACGGAAGGTGCGTAGCTCGATCTGTCAGATACGACATTTCAGACAGGGATCAAACACAGATGACGGCTTACTCAGACAAACCGGGTGTCAACACGGCCACGCTCGGGCTGATGTTCATATCGGGCTGCTTCGCGACGATGGCTTTTGACCTTTGGGGGCAGATTGTCAGCCCTGGCTTGGGGTTCGCCAATCTGTCACCGCACGGGCTGGCCAAAAGCCTGTTCGGCACCCTTGGGCTGCCGAACGGAGATTTCGCGGGCTACTTCATGCATTTCTATCTCGTCGGGCTGATCGGCTATCCGGTGGGATGGTTGTTTATCTTCAGGCCGGTCTGGACCCGGATTGTCGGCCACGGCCTGCCGTGGATCGTGCCCGCGGCGGTCTACGGTTTTGGGCTGTGGGTGTTTGCGATTGGTGGGATCACTGCCATTGCGGGCCTGCCGTTCTTTCTGAACTTCACCGGGATCGCTTGGGTCGCACTGGTGGGGCACGTCCTTTATGGCGTGGTCATGGTCGCGGTAATGGTCTGGCTGACACGCGGCAGGGCCTGACCCTATTTCCCGCTGGTCCGTCCGCGCAGAAGCCGGACCAGCACCAGGGCCATGACGATCACCGGGACCAGCGCCGTCGCCGCCGGTGGCACGCTCAGCGCCGAGGCCGCGAAATGGGCCAGCCAGACGGTGACAGCCGCGGCAACGATCACGGCAACAAGGATCAGGGCAAGTCGTTCAGGGGGCATCGGTCCTCTCTTTCAGGTATCAAGATATGACCTGTCCGGCCCCGGAAAAAGACCCTGCGCGCAGGGAGCCTACCCATGGTTTGCAATTCGGGCAGACGCGAAAAAGCCCCCGAAGTTGATTCGAGGGCTTTGCCGTTCAATGCTATCGCGCGGGGCGGCGATCAGGCGGACGCAGCCCTGTTGTGTTTGCGGTGCATCCATTCCTTTGCGGTTTCCACGGCCACGGCGGCATCGCGGCAATAGGCGTCTGCGCCGATGGCCTTGCCGAATTCCTCGTTCAGCGGCGCGCCGCCCACGAGGATGATGTAGTCGTCGCGGATGCCCTGTTCGACCATCGTGTCGATCACGACTTTCATGTAGGGCATCGTCGTGGTCAGCAGCGCGGACATCCCCAGGATGTCGGCCTTTTCCTTCTCGATCGCTTCGAGATAGTTTTCCACCGGGTTGTTGATGCCAAGGTCCACGATCTCGAAACCGGCACCTTCCATCATCATGCCGACGAGGTTCTTGCCGATGTCGTGAATGTCGCCTTTCACCGTGCCGATGACCATCTTGCCGATGGTGGGGGCACCGGTTTCGGCCAGAAGCGGCTTCAGGATGGCCATGCCGCCCTTCATGGCGTTGGCGGCCAGCAGCACCTCGGGGACGAACAGGATCCCGTCGCGGAAATCCGCACCGACGATGGTCATGCCGCCGACAAGCGCCTTGGTCAGAATTTCATAAGGCTCCCACTTGCGTTCCAGCAGGATGTTTACGCCCTCTTCGATCTCTTCCTTGAGACCGTCGTAAAGGTCGTCGAACATCTGTTGCACAAGCTCTTCGTCATCGAGTTCGGAGAGGATGATTTCTTCATCGTCAGACATGGTGGTCCCTTCTGCCGTCTTTGCAGGCGCGGTGCGCTTTTGCCTACATGTCACGATTTCGCGCCCTCGGAAGAGCGAATTGCGACATGGGCCGCGTAAAGCGCGACGCCATCGGTATGAGACTACGCTTTTTTTAGCCGAGGAGACAAGGCGTTGACGCTTTCAATGCGATCTATTTCGGTTGTCGCTGTTCTCATTTTGTTCTAGTTTTGGGCATGGACAGGGAAGATCGGCGATTCAAGGTGGTCGGGCGCGCGGCGGGCAGCAACAACGCCGGTCGGTTCGAACGGCACGAAAGGGTGCAGGTCGATGATGGCTGGACGCCCGATGACGACCTGCCGGTCCTGCGCACCCAGACCGCCATCGAGGTGCCGCGCAAGGTCATCACCTACAACAGCTCGCCCGATCTGCCCTTCGACCGCTCGATCAACCCTTACCGGGGGTGCGAACACGGTTGCGTCTACTGCTTCGCGCGGCCCAGTCACGCCTATCTCGGGCTCTCACCGGGGCTGGACTTCGAAACCCGGCTGGTGGCGCGCCCCGATGCGCCGGAGGTGCTGAAGCGCGAGCTGGCCGCGAAATCCTACCGGGTGGCCCCGATCGCCATCGGGACCAACACCGACCCCTATCAACCGATCGAGCGCGCGCATGAGATCATGCGCGCCTGCCTGCAGGTGCTGTCGGAGACAGGCCACCCGGTTGCCATCGTGACCAAGGGCGCGCTGATCGAACGCGACATCGACATTCTGGCCGATATGGCGCGGCGCGGTCTGGTGCGGGTGGGCATTTCAGTCACCACCCTGGATGCCAGGCTCAGCCGGTTGATGGAGCCGCGCGCGCCGGCCCCGGCGCGGCGGTTGCAGGTGGTGCGGGCGTTGTCGGGCGCGGGGGTGCCGGTGCGCATCATGGCCGCGCCCCTGATCCCCGCGCTGACGGACCCCGAGCTGGAGGACATTCTCAAGGCGGGGCGCGACGCCGGTGCGCGCCATGCCAGCTGGATCATGCTGCGTCTGCCGCGCGAGGTGTCGCCGCTGGTGCAGGACTGGCTTGCCCGCCATTACCCAGATCGGTCAGAGCGGATCATGGCCCGCCTGCGCGAGATGCATGGCGGCAAGGAATACGATGCCACATGGCATCGCCGGATGCGGGGGGAGGGACCCTATGCCGAGATCATCGCGCGGCGTTTCGACGTGGCTGTAAAACGGCTGGGCCTTGGGCTGCGCGCGCCGCCCATGCGCTGCGACCTGTTCCGCCCGCCGGTCAAGGAGACGGCCCAGTTGTCGCTGTTCTGACCTCTTCTGCCAAACGCCGCGCGGCGTTGGCCGGGTGCACATCAGGATCGACAGGGGATTTCCTGGCCCGGAACCCGTTCCTGCGGCCCGGCAGGTTTCAGCCGCGCCGCCGTCCGCCGCGCCGTTCGCGCTTGGCCGGGGCTTCATCGCCGGTGCCGTCGCTGTCGGAGGAAAACGGCCCGAGGACTGAAGTAATCTCGTCCAGCGTCGGCGCATCGCCTTTGGGTTGGCTGTCCAGTGCGGCGCGCATCGCCACCAGATGCTCCGGCATGGTGCCGCAGCAGCCGCCGATGATCGTGGCCCCGCAGTTGCGCGCCATGACCGCATATTTGCCCATCAGTTCGGGCGTGCCGTCATAGTGGATATGGCCGTCGTGGTACTTGGGAATACCGGCGTTGCCCTTGGAGATGACAGGCAGGGAGGGGTTCTTTGATGTGAACCCCAGTACGGTGCGCAGCAGGTCGGACGCGCCCGTGCCGCAGTTGGCGCCAAAGGCGAGCGGCCGTTCGTCCAGACCTTCGACCATGTCCACCATGCCTTCCGAGGTCAGGCCCATCATCGTGCGCCCGGCGGTGTCAAAGCTCATGGTGCCGCACCAGGGCAGGCCCGCGCGTGCGAAGCCTTCGGCGGCGGCCTTGTATTCCTCGGGCGCGCTGATGGTCTCCAGCCAGCCGATGTCGACGCCGCCGGTCTTGAGCCCGTCCGCAGCCTCGTGGAACATCTCCACCGCCTCGGCATGGCTGAGCGTGCCGACAGGCTCCATGATGTCGCCCGTCGGGCCGACCGAGCCCGCGACGATCACCTTGCGCCCGGCGGTGTCGGCCACCTCGCGTGCCAGTTCGGCGGACACGCGCGCCAGTTCGTGCACACGATCCTGCGCCCCGTGCAGTTTCAGCCGCGAGGCATTGGCGCCGAAGCTGTTGGTCAGGAACAGGTCGCTGCCGCTGTCCACCGCCCCCCGGTAGAGCTTGATGATCTTCTCGGGCTGTTCCACGTTCCACATCTCGGGCGCGTCGCCGGACATCAGCCCCATGTTGAACAGGTTGGTGCCGGTGGCCCCGTCGGCCAGCAGATAGCCCTTTTCGGCCAGAAGATCGGTCAGTGCATTGGACATTGGTATACTCCGCGCGTGGTGATCTGCCTATTTCACGCAGCCCGTCGGGGGGCAAGTTCATATTCTTCATCTTGTTCATGAAACAGGTTTCCATGCCGCAGCGCGTATGGATGATGCACCTCGCGGGCGATGTCGGCCAGGGCCAGCGCCAGTCCGGCGCGGCCGGGGGCAGCGGCATAGCGCGGCGACCAGCTTGGCGCGAAGGCGGATTTGAACCGGATCAGTCCGGCGGCCCCGGCGCGGTCCAGCACGCGACCGCGCAGCGGTGCCAGCAGCGGGTGGTTCAGCGCGGGGAAATCCGGCACCGCGGCGAGGCTCAGTCGGCTCAGCCCCTGCGCCCGTGCCTGCGCCAGTGCCGCGGCGACCAGCGACTGCATCGTCCCTTGGGGGGCCTGCGCGGACAGGCGCGTGAGGTCCAGGGCCATGTCATGCGGCCCTGCGTGGAAAGTGACAAAACCAACCAGTTGTTCACCCTGCCAGGCAAGGAAGACCTGCTGCCCTGCCACGTAGCGGGGGCAGAACCTGCCCATGGTGCCACCCCGCGCGCGGCCGTTTCGCCGCTGCCAGCAGGCATCGAGCGCGGCCATCTCGGATAGGGGCAGCACCTCGGCCCGTTGAACCTGCACCCCCGCCTTTGCCGCCTGCCTCAGCTTGCGGCGCAATCCCCGGCGCGCGGGGCTGTCGAGGTCGAAGGTTTGCGGATTCAGCAAAGCCTCGCGCGCGATGCGCATCACCTGCCAGCCTGCTGCCCGGGCGCGGGCGGCTTCGGACGCGGTGCATTTGTAGAGTGTCGCGATCCGGTTGCCGCCCCGCGCGCGGCGGCGCAGGTCGTTCAGTGCGGCACCGGTCAGCGGTGCGCCGCCCGGCAGGACCACCAGCGCCTGCGGTGTGGGCCACAGCGCCGCCGGGCCGCCCGCAAGCGCCGCCACCTGACCCCCGTTCTGGCGCAGCAGGCCCAGCTCGGCCCCCGGCATCGGCGGGTCGGTCGGCACGGCCCGCCGCTCCTCCCGGCAGGCCGGCGGATGGAGCAATGCCAGCGCCCCCAAAACGGCAGGCAAAGCGTAATAGAGCGCGCGATAGCCCATGACGGCGGCCACGAGGTCGCCCTGTGGGACATCGGGCAGCAGGCCCAGCAGCATCAGTTCGAACGGGCCGACCCCGCCGGGCGCCCCCGACAGCAGGCCCGCGCCGTAAGCCAGCAGGAAAACAGGCAGGAACGCCGTCAGCGCCACAGCGTCCTGGGGCAACATCAGATACAGCACCATCCCCGCCGCGGCCAGGTCCAAAGCGGCCCAGAGCAGGATCGCCCCCGTGGCGGGCAGGCTCGGCACCCCGGGCAGCCAGCGCATCAGCGTCGGCAGCGTCAGGCGCGGGCCAAAGGCGGCGAACCCGGCGATGACCGGCAGACCCGTCAGCACCGCCAGCGCGGGCAGGGTGGTCCACCCGGGGGCGGGCAGGGCGAGACAGGCCAGTGCGGTGATCCAGCCCCAGGCCAGCAGAAAGCTGCCAGCGACGCAGGCCGACAGTCGCAGCGCCCCCAGGGCGCCGAGCTGCGGCAGCAGCCGCTGGCGCGCCAGTGCCCCGGTCAGAACGCCAAAGCCCAGCGTTTGCGACAGCGCGATTGCGACGGTGCCGCTGTACCGCGCACGGCGGGGCGAAAGGCCAGTGTCGAAGTGGCGGTGGAACAGCGCGTCGTAGCGTCCGACGGCTGCGAAACTCAGGGCGACGCAGACCAGCGCCAGGGACAGCTCCGCCGCGCCGATGTCGCGCAGCCCGGCGGGCAGGGCGCGCCAGGGCGTGTCGCCCAGCTGCCGCCAGACCAGCCAGAGGCAGCCAAGGGCCAAGCCCGGCGGTCCTGCGTACCGTGCAGCCCGCGCCAGTTGTCGTGCCGCTGAAACCAGTCCTGCCATGATCCGCCCCCCGTCCTGCGCGGTGACGCGTATAGGCGGCAGGTGCCCTGCAAACCGTTAAGAAGACCGGAGAACCAAGAGAAAACGCGCCCTCCATTTGAATGAAAGGCGCGTCGAATGATCCCCTTTTCCCGGCGGTTTGGCGGGCAGGGCTGACCAACAGTGGCCGGTCAGTCCGTTTCGCTGAGGATCTGCGCCTTGGCCTCGGTCATCAGCGACGACATCTTGGCGCGGATCGTGGCCTCGTCCGCGCGGTGGTCGAGATCGCCCGAGACCTTGCGGAACACATCCTCGTCGCCTGCTTCCTCGAAATCCGACTTGATCACTTCGCGGGCGTAGGCGGCGGCATCCTCGCCGGTCTTGCCCAAGAGGTCGGCAGCCCAGAGTCCCAGCAGCTTGTTGCGCCGCGCCTCGGCCTTGAACTGCATTTCGGCGTCGTGGGCGTACTTGTTCTCGAAAGCGTTCTCGCGGTCTTTCATCGTGGACATCTGGGTCTCCCTGGCAAAGCATGTCTGGGTCTGAATGTGGGTGCGCGTTGCCCACCGCGCAAGGGAAAACCGGGCCAAGGCGTGCTTGCGGTGGCCGCACCCATAGACTAAGAGGAGCGCGAACGGGCCACGCAACTTTCTTCCCGGCTGGCCCCCTTTGCGGAAAGGACGCTCATGGCCCGGCGCAACAAGATCTACGAAGGCAAGGCAAAGATCCTTTACGAAGGTCCCGAACCGGGCACCCTCGTTCAGTATTTCAAGGACGACGCCACCGCCTTCAATGCGCAGAAGAAGGACGTGATCGAGGGCAAGGGCGTGCTGAACAACCGCCTGAGCGAATTCTTCATGACCGGGCTGAACCAGATCGGGGTGCCGACGCATTTCATCAAACGGCTGAACATGCGCGAACAGCTGGTCCGCCAGTGCGAGATCGTCCCGCTGGAAGTGATCGTGCGCAATTTTGCCGCCGGTACCATGGCCAAGCGGCTGGGGATCGAGGAAGGCATGCAGCTGCCGCGTCCCATCGTCGAATACTGCTACAAGGACGACAAGCTGGGCGATCCGCTGGTGACAGAGGAACACATCGCCGCGTTCGGCTGGGCCAGTCAGCAGGACATGGACGATATACTCAGCCTTGCGCTGCGGGTGAACGATTTCCTCAGCGGCGTGATGATGGCCGTGGGCATCAAGCTGGTGGACTTCAAGATCGAGATCGGCCGTGTCTATGACGGCGATTTCCAGCGGTTGATCATCGCGGACGAGATCAGCCCGGACAGCTGCCGCCTGTGGGACATCGAGACCGGCCAGAAGCTGGACAAGGACGTGTTCCGCCGCGACCTGGGGTCGCTGACCGACGCCTATACCGAAGTGGCGCGGCGGCTGGGGGTGATGCCGAAATCGTCGACGCCGATTTCCAAACCAACCCTCATCAACTGAGACCGGCCGGGCGCCGGAGTATTTTGGGCATAAAGAAGCGAGGGGACGCGCCATGAAGGCACGGGTGCATGTGATGTTGAAGAACGGGGTCCTGGACCCCCAGGGCGAGGCGGTGCGCCATGCGCTCGGCGCGCTGGGTTTCGACGGCGTGAACGGCGTGCGTCAGGGCAAGGTGATCGAGCTGGACCTTGCCGAGGGCACCACCGAGGCGGATGTCTCTGCCATGTGCGAGAAGCTGTTGGCCAACACGGTCATCGAATCCTACACGGTGGAGATGGCCTGATGCGTGCTGCGCGGTTGACGCAATGGCGCGCACCGCTCGAACTGGTCGAAGTGGAGACGCCCCCGGTGCCCGACGGCGGCGTGCTGCTGCGGGTGCTGGCCTGTGGCATTTGCCGGTCCGACTGGCACGTCTGGACAGGCGCAGACCCCGACGTGGTGCTGCCCCATATTCCCGGACATGAGTATTGCGGCGAAGTGGTCTCGGTCGGCGCGGGCGTGACACGCTGGCGCGTGGGCGACCGGGTGATCGCGCCCTTCATCCTGGCCTGCGGAAGCTGCCCGGACTGCGCGGCGGGGCATCAGACCGTCTGTGCCCGGCAGGTGCTGCCGGGGTTCACCCAGGCCGGATCTTTTGCCGAGATGGTTGCGGTGCCCTTTGCCGACACGAACCTGACGCCGCTGCCCGAGGGGCTGGATCCTGCGATCGCCGCCGCGATGGGCTGCCGGGTGACGACCGCCTACCATGCGTTGACGGGCCGTGCGGCGGTGCGGGCAGGCGAATGGGTCGCGGTCTTTGGCGCGGGCGGTGTGGGGCTGTCGGCGCTGTTGCTGGCGCGGGCCTTGGGCGCGCGGGTCGTCATGGTGGACGTTGTGCCCGAAAAACTGGCGACGGCGCTCGCGTTGGGCGCGACCGAGGTCGTGAACGCGGCCGAGGCCGATCCGGTGGCGGCCATCCACGAGATAACCGGGGGCGGGGCCGACGTCGCGCTGGAGGCGCTGGGACTGCCCGAGACCACCGCCAACGCCATCCGATGCCTGCGCAAGCTGGGCCGGATGGTGCAGATCGGCATGCCCGCGGGCGACCATGTCACCATGCCGGTGCCGATGGATGCCGTCTATGGCGGGCAGCTGGCGCTGTTCGGGACCCGCGGCATGCCCGCCTGGCGGTACCCTTCGCTGCTGTCGCTGATCGCGGCGACCGATCTCGACCTGTCCCCCCTTGTGACCCGGCGTGTCGCGCTGTCCGATGCGACCGCGGAACTGGCCGTCTTCGACGGGCCGGCCCCGCCGGGTGTCGCCGTCATCACCGATTTTCAGTCCTAGGAGAACCCTCATGCGTGCAGCCGTCATCGTGTTTCCCGGATCGAACTGCGACCGCGATCTTGCCGTGGCCTTCCGCGCGGCCGGAGCCGAGGTCGAGATGGTCTGGCACAAGGACAGTTCCTTGCCCGAGGGCATTGACATCGTTGGCATACCCGGCGGATTTTCCTACGGCGACTACCTGCGCTGCGGTGCCATCGCAGCGCAGTCTTCGATCTGCGGCGCGGTCAGGGCGCATGCCGACCGCGGCGGCTATGTCCTGGGGGTCTGCAACGGCTTCCAGGTCCTGACGGAGACCGGGCTTCTGCCGGGAGCGCTGTTGCGCAACGCAGGCCTGAAATACATCTGCCGCACCGTGGGCCTGAAGGTCGAAACCTCGGCCAGTGACTTTACCGCAGGCTATGCCGCGGGCGACGTGATCGACATCCCGATTGCCCATCACGACGGCAATTACTTTGCGGATGCCGACACGGTCAGACGGCTGCAGGATGAGGATCGGGTGGCCTTTACCTACACCGACAACCCGAACGGGGCACAGGCGGATATTGCGGGCATCCTGTCGGCAAACCGGCGGGTGCTGGGGATGATGCCGCACCCGGAACGGGCGGCCGACGCGGGCCATGGCGGCACCGACGGGGTGGCGCTCTTCCGCGCATTGGCAGGGGCGCTCGCCGACGCCTGACTTGAGTGCGCTGGCCCTTGCGCGTAGATTGGGCGGATGGCGGAAGCAACTGACAATAGGCGTACTCTGACGGTCTCCTGGCGGATCCGGCTGGCCATTGGCGCACTGATGGTGCTGGCGGTGGTGGTCATTTCGGTCACGAACAGCCTGCTCACCGACCGCTTTACCGAAAGCACGCGCAGCCGGGCCGAGCTGCGGATCGCGCTTTATTCCGGGAACCTGCTGGCGGAGCTGCGCCAGAACGCGATCGTGCCGCAGCTGCTGGCCCGTGACCCCACGTTGATCAGCGCCCTGCAGACGGCGGATTATTCGCTGTCGACCCAGCGGCTGATCTCCTTTGTCGAGGAGATCGGGGCGGCGTCTCTCATGCTTTATGATGTGGACGGGCGGACCGTCGCGGCCACGGACCGCAACCGGCTTGGGTCGAACCACCGGTCCGAAGCCTATTTTGTCGATGCGATCCGGTCCAACGCCACGATCTTCAGCACGATCAAGAGGGACGGCGGCGGCTACAAGTTCATGTATTCGCGGCGTATTCAGGAGGGCGGCGCGACGCTGGGCGTCATTGCCGTCGAGGTCGATCTGCAAAAGTTCGAACGCGCCTGGGCGGGCATTTCCGACGCGGTCATCGTGATGGACAGCACCGGTGAGATCATCCTGGCGACCGAACCGCGCTGGCGCGGCCTGACCGAACCCGACGCGCTGTCGACCCAGCCTGCGCGCAGCGCCATCGAACGCGCGATCAAGGCGACCGCGGACTGGACGGCCCTGCCGCCCGATGCCTATCTTCAGGGCGAGGCGGTGATGCGGCTGGAAAGCAAGATCCCGTTCCGGGGCTGGCGGATGACCAGCTATACCACCTATGCCTCCGTGCGCGAGAAAGTGAACGGTGTGCTGGCGCTGGAGGTCATGGGATTTGCCATCCTGCTGGCGTTGACGTTCTACTTCCTCAGCCGCCGCACAGCCGGGCGGCTGGCGATATTCCAGCGCGAGTCCGCGAAATTGCGGGCGCTGAACGCGGCGCTTCAGCGGGAAATCGCCGAACGCAAGCGCGTGCAGGAGACCCTCGCGGTGGCGGAACAGACGCTGGAACAGTCAAGCAAGCTGGCCGCCCTGGGCGAGATGTCGGCCGCTGTCAGTCACGAATTGAACCAGCCGCTGGCGGCGATGAAGACCTATCTGGCGGGCGCGCGGCTGCTGTTGCGGCGCAATCGCCCCGAAGAGGCGCTGTCGTCCTTCGGGCGGATCGACGACCTGATCGAACGCATGGGCGCGATCACGCGGCAGCTAAAATCCTATGCCCGCAAGGGGCAGGAGGCATTTTCGCCGGTGGACATGGGCGCGGCCCTGGCCTCGTCCCTGTCGATGATGGAACCGCAGCTGCGCCAGCGTCAGGTCCAGATCAGCCGTATCCTGCCCGATGCGCCGGTGATGGTCATGGGCGACCGGATGCGGATCGAGCAGGTCATGGTCAACCTCTTGCGCAACGCGCTCGACGCCACCAAATCGGAAAGGAACCCGCATGTGGAAATCATGCTGAGCGCGGGGGAGACTGCGACACTGACGGTGCGCGACAACGGGCCGGGGATCGAGGACCTCGACGCGCTCTTCGAACCGTTCTACACGACTAAGCAGCCCGGCGACGGCGTTGGCTTGGGGCTTGCGATCTCCAGCGGGATCGTCGCCGACCTGGGCGGTCGGCTCACGGCGCGGAACGGACAGGCTGGCGGCGCAGTTTTTGAAATGCAACTGCCCATTCTGGGCGACACGGACACTATGGAAGCGGCGGAGTAGACGGCAATGGCACAGGCAATGAAGATCGCGATCGTCGATGACGAACAGGACATGCGGCAGTCCATCAGCCAGTGGCTGGCCCTGTCGGGTTACGACACGGAAACCTTCGGATCGGCCGAGGATGCGCTGAAGAAACTGGGGCCGGATTATCCCGGCATCGTGATCTCGGACATCAAGATGCCGGGCATGGACGGGATGCAGTTCCTGAAAAAGCTGATGGGCAACGACAGCGCCCTGCCGGTGATCATGATCACCGGCCACGGCGATGTGCCCATGGCGGTCGAGGCGATGCGGGTGGGGGCGTTCGACTTTCTCGAGAAGCCTTTCAACCCAGACCGGATGAACGAGCTGGCCAAGAAGGCGACGCTGGCGCGGCGGCTGACGATGGACAACCGGGCCCTGCGGCGCGAGCTGTCGGACGGCGGCCAGCTGATGAAGAAGCTGATCGGCCAGAGCCCGGTGATGGAGCGGCTGCGCGAAGATATACTCGACCTCGGCCAGGCCGACGGTCACGTGTTGATCGACGGCGAAACCGGGACCGGCAAGACGCTCGTGGCGCATGCGCTGCATGCCGTGGGCAGCCGGGCGGGCAAGAAGTTCGTGCTGGTCAGCTGCGGCGCGCTGGAAGAAGAAGCGTTGAGCAAGCGTCTCTTCGGGCCGATGTTGCCCGAGGACACCCAGCTGCCCGCCGTCGAGGAGGCGCGCGGCGGCACCCTTGTCCTGGAGGACATCGAGGCGCTGTCCGAGACCCTTCAGGCGCGGCTGCTGAACGTGATCAACGAACAGGGCACGCCCGCCGAGACGCGGATTGTGGCGATTTCCAACCTGCAGGAAGCGGGCCGGACATCGGAAGACGCATTGCGGTCGGATCTGTTCTACCGGCTGGCGGCGCTGCGGATCACGGTGCCGCCCCTGCGTCAGCGCGGCGAGGATATTCTCACGCTGTTTACCCGGCTGAGCGAACAGTTCGCCGACGAATACGGCTGCGAGGCACCGCAGGTCAGCGCGCAGGAGGCCGCGCAGCTGCTGCAGGCCCCCTGGCCGGGCAACGTGCGGCAGCTGATCAACGTGGCCGAACGCGCCGTGCTGCAGTCGCGTCGCGGATCCGGCACCATCGCATCCCTGCTGATGAGCGACCATGACGAGATGCAACCGGTGATGACCACCGAAGGCAAGCCGCTGAAGGAATACGTCGAAGCCTTTGAGCGGATGCTGATCGACAACACCATGCGTCGGCACAAGGGCTCCGTCGCCAGCGTGATGGACGAACTTTGCCTGCCCCGGCGGACCCTGAACGAAAAGATGGCCAAATACGGCCTGCAACGGTCGGACTACCTGTAGAAACGCAAACAGGCCGCCCCGGCGGCGCGGCCTGTGTCAACCCCGTCTGAGGGACGAGTGCCCGGAACCCTCGAAGGGGCGGTCCCCTCAGCCCCGTTGGTTCTGGGTAATCGTCAGCGCCTGGCCCTGGTCGTTCGTGGTGCATGTCCAGTAGGGGGCATTGGGCACGTTCACGATGTACTGGTTCAGCTCGATGATCGGGATCGTGGTGTTGATCGTGGCCCCGCTGACGCCGGTTTCGTTCTCCACCGCCGCGATGCAGCTCTTGGTTGCCCTCAATTCGGCCCGCGCAACCGGGTCGTTCGCGACCGCGACCTCGTCACAGGCGGCGACGCCCAGCAGGGCGATGATAAGGGCGGGGCGCAGAAGTGTCGGCATGTAAGGTCCTTTGGTGTCGTGGCGGCCTGAACGGGCCGCCCTGATGCGTGGGGGCGCAGACACCGGCAGCCGGTCCGCGCGCAGCGACTGTCCCGAAGCGGCGGCGGGTTGTCAAGCGCAGTGCCAATTTGGTCGGCATTCGAAACACTCCGGAACGATTGCCCATTGTCATTTGCCCCCCAAACCCCTTAACTGTAGGGCAGGGTGGTTTGACGCGTTCACGCGCCGAACCTGCACCCCACGATGAGTTTCGCTGTGCGTGCGCGTCCTCCAGGACCGCCGGACAGACCGATAGGGCCGGAAACGGCCAAAGAACCGCTGACGGTCCGGGCCAAGCCCCACGAAAAACCGCAGTAAATAATGGGTATGTCCGCCCCAAGGGGCGGCGCATATCGGAGAAGAACCGCGATGACGCGCGCGAGAGCCATGAGCAGACGACCAGAGGCCGGTTTCGGCCCCGTCTTTGCCGCGTCCCCCATCGCCCTGACAAGTCACACCAGGCAACCGCTGGCGCCCCCCGGGCGGACAGCGGCGCGCGTGGTGTGCAAAGTGGATTTATGCCTAAGAAAATGCTTATCGATGCCACCCACGCGGAGGAAACGCGTGTCGTGGTCGTGGACGGAAACAAGGTCGAGGAATTCGATTTCGAATCCGAAAACAAGCGCCAGCTCGCTGGCAACATCTATCTCGCCAAGGTAACGCGGGTCGAGCCGTCGCTTCAGGCGGCCTTCATCGACTACGGCGGCAACCGCCACGGGTTCCTCGCCTTTTCCGAGATTCACCCCGATTACTACCAGATCCCTGTCGCCGACCGGCAGGCGCTGCTGGAAGAGGAACGCGCCTTTGCCGAGGCGCAGGCCGCCCGCGAAGAGGAAGAGGACAAGCCCAAGCGGTCCTCCCGCTCCCGTTCGCGCAGCCGGTCAAAGTCCAAGGCGGAGGATGTCAGCTCGGACGATGCCACCACATCCAGCGATATCAACGGCATGGAAACGGTCGATCTGTCCGATGGCGACGAGGTCGAGGTCAGCGACGACGAGGCGTCGTCCCCCATGGAGCGGGTCGGTGAAACCCCGGTGGAGACCCCGGCGGTCGACGAAGACGATCACGATGCGGATGACGACACCGCAGCCGAAAGCGCCGCAGACCGCGACGACAGCATCGAATCCGTTGCCGACGAGGACGACAGCGAGGAAATCCGCCCGGCGCGCAAGCCGCGGCCCAAACGCTACAAGATCCAGGAAGTCATCAAGGTGCGCCAGATCCTGCTGGTGCAGGTGGTCAAGGAAGAGCGCGGCAACAAGGGTGCGGCCCTGACGACCTACCTCAGCCTGGCGGGCCGCTACTGCGTGCTGATGCCCAACACCGCCCGTGGCGGCGGTATTTCGCGCAAGATCACCAACGCAGCGGACCGCAAGAAGCTGAAAGAGATCGCCGGAGAGATCAGGGTGCCCCAGGGGGCCGGTCTGATCGTGCGCACCGCCGGGGCCAAGCGGACCAAGGCCGAAATCAAGCGCGACTACGAATATCTGCAGCGTCTGTGGGAGCAGATCCGCGAACTGACCCTCAAGAGCATGGCACCGGCCAAGATCTATGAGGAAGGCGACCTGATCAAACGCTCGATCCGCGACCTCTACAACCGTGACATCGACGAAATCCATGTTGAGGGCGAGCGCGGCTACCGGATCGCCAAGGACTTCATGAAGATGATCATGCCGTCCCACGCCAAGAACGTGAAACGCTATGAGGAGCGTCTGCCGCTCTTCGCGCGCTATCAGGTAGAGACCTATCTGGGCGGTATGTTCAACCCGACCGTGCAACTGCCGTCGGGCGGCTATATCGTGATCGGCGTGACCGAGGCGCTTGTCGCCGTCGACGTCAACTCCGGCCGGGCGACAAAGGAAGGCTCGATCGAGCAGACCGCGCTCAAGACCAATCTGGAGGCCGCCGACGAGGTGGCGCGCCAGCTGCGTCTGCGCGACCTTGCCGGGCTGATCGTGATCGACTTTATCGACATGGACGAGCGCAAGAACAACAGCGCCGTCGAAAAGCGGATGAAGGACAAGCTGAAGACCGATCGCGCCCGTATTCAGGTGGGCCGGATCAGCGGCTTTGGCCTGATGGAGATGTCGCGCCAGCGTCTGCGCCCCGGCATGATCGAGGCGACGACCCAACCCTGCCATGCGTGCCACGGCACCGGGCTGATCCGGTCGGACGACAATCTGGCGCTGTCGATCATCCGCCAGATCGAGGAAGAGGGTACCCGCCGACGGTCTCGCGAGGTGCTGATCAAGGCGCCGGTGGGCATTGCGAACTTCCTGATGAACCAGAAGCGGGAACACATCGCGCAATGCGAGGCCCGCTATGGCCTGTCCGTGCGGATCGAGGGCGACCCCCATCTGGTCAGCCCCGATTTCAGCATGGAGAAGTTCAAGACGGCGAGCCGCGTGGTGGCCCCGTCGAGCCATGTGGTGTCGGCGGACACGTCGCTGATGGACCAGATCGACGAAGATGACGCGGCCGAACAGGCCGAGGAAGAGGCTGATGCCGCCGAAGGTAAGGACGGGCAGGCCAACGGCTCGTCCTCCTCCGGTTCTTCCGCGGGGGAAGGCAAGCCCAAGCGCCGCCGCCGCCGCCGTCGCAGCCGGTCGAAGAG
Organism: Sulfitobacter sp. THAF37; assembly: GCF_009363555.1. Taxonomy (NCBI): domain Bacteria; kingdom Pseudomonadati; phylum Pseudomonadota; class Alphaproteobacteria; order Rhodobacterales; family Roseobacteraceae; genus Sulfitobacter; species Sulfitobacter sp. THAF37. Next base: position 3,038,327 of record NZ_CP045372.1, on the reverse strand, counting down.
CAAGTCGAACGGTGAGCACCAGGGCAGTGACGAACAGTCCGACGACAACCGCTCTGACGATGAAGGCCAGCAGTCCGACGGCGATGCCGGCAAGCCTGCTCAGCCGTCAGTTGAGACGGGAGAGGACAAGGCAGCCGAGGTTGAGGACACCGCCGCCGCTGCACCTGAGGCCAAGAAAAAGCCGACATCCCGCAGCCGCTCGCGCAGTTCGTCGTCCAAGGCCAAAGCAGAAGCGGCCAGCGACACCGACGCCACAACCGCCACCCCTGCAGAAGAGGCGGAGCCAGCGGCGGAGGAGAAGCCAAAGCCGAAATCCACCCGCTCGCGCAGCAGCACGTCGAAGTCGAAGGCCGCCGCATCGAAGAAGGATGACGCGGCCAAGGACGACCCCGCGGCTGAGACTGCCGCCAAGCCCAAATCGACCCGCAGCCGCGCGAAGCCGAAGGTGGCCGCAGCCGCCGTCGAGCCGGAGGCATCCGCGGTCGAGGTGGCCCCCGAGCAACCGGCAGCCCCGGCTGAAACCCAGCCGGACACGCCGGAGCCTGCGGTGGATGAAAAGGCCGAAATGGCAGCCCAGGCCACCGCGTCTCCGACCGAGACACCGTTGCCGGGCGTCCCCGTGGACCCGGAGGCCAAAGCCGCCGAGGCCGAGGCCGCGAAGGCGGACGCCAAAGAGGCCGAGGAAAAGAAGCCGAAGAAACGCGGCTGGTGGTCACTGGGCGGCTGACGGCCGACAAGAATTTCTCAAGTTCCGAAAGGCGGGCCCCCGGGCCCGTCTTTTGCTATGCGCCCTTGCGCACCAGATAGACCTGTGCCGCCCCCTCGTCGCGGGTTTCGACCAATGTGTGACCGGCCTCAGTACAGAAATGGGGCACATCGACGATCGCGGCAGGGTCGTCCGCGCGCATTTCGATACAGTCTCCGGGCGCAAGCGGCACCAGACGCTTGCGCAGCTTGAGAACGGGCAGGGGGCAGAGCAGCCCGGTGGCGTCGAGGTCATGAGTGGTCATGCCGCCGGGATAGGGCAGTTGTTTCAGCCCGTCCACAGGCTTGTGACCGGCGGGGGCGTGACGCGGAGGCGCAACAGGTCTATGGGTTGCGCATGTTTGGTATCGAACTCATCGACGCGGGGCTGCTGCCTGCGATGCTGGTGGCGCTTCTGGCCGGGGTGATCAGCTTTCTCAGCCCTTGTGTGCTGCCCATCGTGCCGCCTTATCTGGCGTATATGAGCGGGGTGAGCCTGGGCGACATGTCGAGTGTCGGCGCCGCGCGGCGGCGGGCCGTCCTGGCGGCGCTGTTCTTTGTGCTGGGGCTGAGTACGGTTTTTCTGATCCTTGGCTTTACCGCGTCGGCCTTCGGCGCGTTCTTTTTGCAGAATCAGGTTCTATTCGCGCGTGTTTCCGGTGTGGTGATCATCGTCTTCGGTCTGCATTTTCTCGGGCTGTTTCGTATTCCCTTTCTCGACCGTGAGGCGCGGGTCGAAGCGGGGGACAAGGGCGGGTCGAGCTTTGGCGCCTATGTGCTGGGGCTGGCGTTCGCCTTTGGCTGGACCCCGTGCATCGGCCCGCAGCTGGGCGCGATCCTGTCGCTGGCCGCGTCCGAGGCTTCGGTGACGCGGGGCACGCTGTTGCTTGGCATCTACGCGGCGGGTCTTGGGATCCCCTTTCTGCTGGCGGCGATGTTCATCACCCGTGCGATGGGGCTGATGAACCGGATCAAGCGGCACATGTCGCTGATCGAGCGGATCATGGGCATCCTGCTGGTTCTGGTGGGGCTGGCCATGGTGACGGGTGCGTTCTCCAGCTTTGCCTTCTGGCTGCTGGAGACGTTTCCGGCCCTTGGATCGCTGGGGTAGCGATGGCGGCGGCGACCGGCATGCGAGGCCGGGCGGAGCCCGCGGCCTGAGGCGCGTCTGTCGGCCCGATCGTCCGCCTCATCCGGTAATTCCCAAGTTCCCGTCAGCCCGATGCACGGTCAGCCCGATGCATGGTCAGGCCGACGCACGGTTAGCCCGATGCACGGTCGGCCCGATGCACGGTCAGCCCGATGCACCTCAAATGAAGACATGTCAAAAATGACATGTCTACTTTGCCATGTCTTGGCCGCAGGGCTGCCCGGCAGGTCATCCCGTGGGACAGCGATATCCGGCCGGGTGCCACCGGCCTTACCGTTTGCGCGAATGCGCCTTACTCTCGCCCGGATTTCTGGCTAGTGTTTTTCAAGGCAGACGGGCATCAAGCGGCAGGTCATGGCGGAAATTTCGGACAATCGTGTGGCGCGACGGCGGGTGTTCTACATCCCCGGTTACGACCCGATTCACCCCCGCCGCTACCGCGAGCTTTATCGCAAGGAAGCGGCCGCCCAGGCCGGGATTTCCGGCTATGACATCGCGCTGAAGCCGCGCAAGGGGGAAAACTACGGCTGGCAGGTGGATGCCCGCGTGGACGGCAAAGTCGTGCGTGCGGATGTCGAAGTGCTGGTCTGGTCCGACATCGTGCGCGACAGCATGAGCAATTCGATCCCTGCTACCTACCTCCAGCTGCTGCGCACGGCCTGGATCTACATCGCGTCGGGCGCATTGTGGCGGTTGATGAAGCTGCGCAAGGGGCCGGTGATCGCCGCGCTTTACCCCGTGGGCATGTTGCTGGCGCAACTGGTGCTCTCGATTCTGCTGGGCGCGGGCGTGGGGCATCTGGTGCTCTGGCTCGGAAGCCAGCTTGCAGTCCAGCTGCCCGTCGTTCTGGCAGGCGGCGCGGCGGCGCTGGCCGGTGTCGCAACAGCCATCGCCGTGCTGCGCTGGTTCCGCAAGAAGGACGGCAAGTTTTTCGCCTACTACCTGATGCATGACTACGCCTATTCCGCGGCCACGCGTGGTGCCAATCCGCCCGCGCTGGAGGCGCGGATGGCCGAATTCGGCGCGGTCATCGCCGCGGCGCTGGAGGAGGACGTCGACGAGGTGCTGGTGGTCGGGCATTCGTCCGGCGCGCATCTTGGGGTGTCGGTACTGGCTGATCTGATCCGCGCGGGGCGGGCGCCCGGCGAGGGGGCCGTGCTGTCCTTTCTCAGCCTCGGGCAGGTGGTGCCGATGGTGTCCTTTCTGCCGCAGGCGCACCGCCTGCGTGCGGACCTTGCCTATCTCTCGTGCCGCGATGAACTGACCTGGATCGATGTGACCGCGCCGGGCGACGGATGTGCCTTTGCGCTATGCGATCCGGTGGCGGTGTCCGGGGTGGCCCCGGCGGGCAAGAAATGGCCGCTGGTCTTTTCCGCCGCCTTCACCCAGTCGCTCAGTCCCGCCCGCTGGAAAGAACTGCGCTGGCGGTTCTTCCGCCTGCATTTTCAGTACCTCTGCGCCTTCGACCGTCCGAAGGACTACGATTACTTCCAGATCACCGCCGGGCCGTTGACGCTTGGCGCGCGGTACGCCGGCCGACCACCGTCGAAATCGCGCATCGACAGGGCGGTCAGCAAATACACTTCGCAGGCCGCATGAGCCTGCCACCGAAACCTCTCAGCCGCCCGGACAAGGTCTCTCTCTGGCGCTATGCGCGGCTGTTCCGCGCAGACATCCTGTCGGCCCAACCGGCGCGGCTTTACCGCGCGTGGATGGCGGAATTTCGCACGCCGTTCTTTCGCAGCTACCTGATGAATCAGCCGGAGCTGGTGAAAACCGTGCTGAAGGACCGGCCCGACGACTTCCCCAAGTCCGACCGGATAAGCGAAGGGCTGCGCCCGCTTCTGGGCAATTCGGTCTTTCTGACCAATGGCGAGACCTGGAAACGTCAGCGCCGGATCATCGACCCCGCCTTCGAAGGGGGACGCCTGCGCGAGACCTTTCCAGCCATGTGGGACGCGGCGGAGGCGGCGGCGGCCCGGCTGGACCGCCATGCCGACAGCGTGGTGGAGATCGAAGCGGAAACCAGCCATGCGGCGGCGGACGTTATCTTTCGAACGCTGTTTTCGATCCCCATCGAACATCGCCTTGCGCGCGAGGTCTTTGAAGAGTTCAAGGCCTACCAGCGCAGCCAGCCGCTTCTGAACCTTGCGGCCTTCGTACCGCTGCCGCGCTGGATGCCGCGGTTCTTCCGGCGCGGCACGCGGGCGAGCGCCGCGCGTATCCGGCGGCTGATCACCGAGCTTACAGAACAGCGGATGGCCGAGATCGAGGCGGGTACTGCGCCGGACGACCTGGCCACCAAGATCATGACCACCGCCGACCCCGTGACCGCTGCGCGTTTCGATACCGACGAAATGGTGGACCAGGTGGCGATCTTCTTTCTGGCGGGGCATGAGACCAGCGCCTCGGCCCTGGCCTGGACGTTGTACCTGATGGCGACGCACCCGGACTGGCAGGACCGCCTGGCCGAGGAGGCACAGGTCTTGCAGGCCTGCGACTTCGCCGTGGTCTCGAAACTGCGCCTCAGTCGCGATGTGTTCCGCGAGGCGCTGCGACTGTACCCGCCGGTGCCGATGATGGTCCGCGAAAGCACCTGTCCCGAGCGTTTTCGCGACCGCGACGTCGCCCCCGGCGCGCAACTGGTGCTCAGCCCCTGGCACCTGCACCGGCATGAACGGCTGTGGGACAATCCGGACGGGTTCGACCCGGGGCGCTGGGGCACCGAGAACGGGCAGAAATGCCAGCGCGAGGCCTATATCCCCTTCTCCGCCGGGGCGCGGGTCTGTACCGGGGCAGGGTTCGCCATGATCGAGGGCCCGCTGATCCTGTCGCGAATCCTGCGCGACTACCGGGTGGAGGCGGTCCCGGGCCGTGTGCCGGTGCCCGTCGCGCACCTGACCGTGCGGTCGCAAAGCGGCATTTGGTTGCGATTGACGCGGCGCTGAGCACCGTTTGCGCTATCATCTCCGGGCCTCTCTACCATCGACCGCCGTCTTGGCCTATGTACGTGCAGGATTGGAATCACAGTACAGGCAGGGTCCCCATGGCACTCAATTCGGCGCAGAAGATGCAGATGCAAAGCGGTAAGGGGTTCATCGCCGCACTGGATCAATCGGGCGGATCGACCCCCAAGGCCCTTGCCCTCTACGGGGTGGAACCCACGGACTACACCGGCGACGAAGAGATGTTCGCGGCGATGCATGCCATGCGGTCGCGGATCATTCTGGCGGATGATTTTTCCAGCGACAAGGTCATCGGCGCGATCCTGTTCGAACGTACCATGGACGCCGAGATAGACGGCAAGCCGGTGGCGCAGCTGCTGTGGGAAGACCGCAAGGTGGTGCCGTTCCTCAAGATCGACAAGGGGCTTGAGGAGGCCGACCGCGATGTGCAGCTGATGAAACCGATGCCGGACCTGGAGGGGCTTCTGGCCCGCGCGGCGGACAAGGGCATCTTCGGCACCAAGGAACGTTCGGTCATTCACGAGGCGAACGAGGCCGGGATCGAGGCGGTGGTGGCCCAGCAGTTCGAGGTCGCAAGAACCGTCTGCGCCGCCGGGCTGGTGCCGATCATCGAGCCGGAGGTGAACATCAACTCCGAGACCAAGGCGATGGCCGAAGAGATGCTGGCACGTGCGCTGATGACGCATGTCTCCGAACTCGACGCGGATCAGCTGGTGATGCTGAAGCTGACGATCCCGGAAGAGGCAGGGATATACGACGCGCTGGCGGGGCATGACAATGTGCTGCGGGTTGTCGCGTTGTCGGGCGGGTATTCCACCGACGAGGCCTGCCGCCGTCTCAGCCAGAACTCCAAGATGATCGCCAGCTTTTCGCGGGCCTTGACCGAAGGGCTGAACGTGAAGATGTCGGATGCCGATTTCAACGCCGCCCTGGGCGAGAACATCGACAAGATCTACCGCGCGTCAGTGACCTGAAGGGGCGGAATTCTACGAGAATTCCGGCCTGTTTTCCTGCGAGAAAAACAGTCGTGGGGTGCGGACCAATGGGCCATTGTCCTGGAATTCTCGGGGAATTCCAGGGCGTTTTCCGCGCGGAAAACGCTACACGATGCGCCTGATGCGTTCCTGGTTGCAGAACACGATGATGTGGCCCGCGTTTTCGATCGCCTGGTATCCCCTGCGCCGCACTTCGGTCTCGAACGCCTCGCGCCCGACGTAGCGTTCGATATCCCGCGTCTTGCGCCGGATGATGCCGCCGGTGAGCACCTGCTTGGCACTGAACACGTCACGCAGCCAGGTTTCGGCGGAAAGGGGGCCTGAGAGCATCTGCATCCCCCGATCATTGCGGATCAGGGTAAACGATCCTTTAACGCGCGCAGCACGTAGAGCCGGATCGCGGAGGCAAGCCCCGTCTCCATCCCGCGCGCCGCGTCGATCTCGGCCACAAGCGCGTTGATCGGCAGGTCGCGGACCGCCGCCAGCGCGCGCAGCTCGGCCCAGAATTCATCCTCCAGCGATACGCTGGTCCGGTGCCCTTTCAGCGTGACCGAATGCTTGACCGGCCGCCCGCTCATGTCTCGCGCTTGTGGCCGTCTAGGTCGCGGTCCTGTTGCGCCGCCCGCGCTTTCTGCGCGTCCTTCTGTGCCTTGGTCTGTCCGAACTTCACCGCGTTCTCGTCCGCGCGGGCCTTGCGGGCCGCGCGGTCGCGTTCCTTGCGGATCTTGTTCAGGTTGACCGGTGTGCTCACTTCGGGCCAATCATCTCTTCGGGGCGCACCACGCGGTCGAATTCTTCGGCATCGACAAACCCCAGCGCGATCGCCTCTTCCTTGAGGGTCGTGCCGTTCTTGTGCGCCGTCTTGGCGACCTTGGTGGCGTTGTCATAACCGATGGTAGGCGCCAGCGCCGTGACCAGCATCAGGCTTTCCTTCATCAGCTTGTCGATCCGTTCCACGTTGGCTTCGGTGCCCACAACCATATTGTCGGTAAAGCTGCCCGCCGCATCGCCCAGCAGCTGCATGGACTGGAGCACGTTGTAACTCATCATCGGGTTGTAGACGTTGAGTTCGAAATGGCCTTGCGAGCCTGCAAAACCCACGGCGGCGTCGTTGCCCATCACATGGGCGCAGACCATGGTCAGCGCCTCGGCCTGGGTCGGGTTGACCTTGCCCGGCATGATCGACGACCCCGGCTCGTTCTCCGGCAGGATCAGCTCGCCCAGGCCAGAGCGGGGGCCGGAGCCCAGCAAGCGCATGTCGTTGGCGATCTTGAACATCGACGCTGCCACAGTCTTCAGCGCGCCCGAGAACATGACCATCGCGTCATGGGCGGCCAGCGCCTCGAACTTGTTGGGCGCGGTGACGAAGGGCAGGCCGGTGATTTCGGCGATTTCCGCCGCGACCTTTTCGGCAAAGCCCTTGCGGGTGTTCAGCCCCGTGCCGACCGCCGTGCCGCCCTGCGCCAGTTCGTAGATGTCCGGCAGGCAGGCTTCGATGCGCGCGATCCCCTTGGCCATCTGGTGTGCGTAGCCGCCGAATTCCTGGCCCAGCGTCAGCGGTGTGGCATCCTGCGTATGGGTGCGGCCGATCTTGATGATGTCCTTGAATTCCTCGGACTTCGCCGCCAGAGCCTTGTGCAGCTTGCGCAGGCCGGGCAGCAGCGTGTCGCGGGCGACCATGCCGATCGCCACGTGCATCGCGGTCGGGAAGGTGTCGTTCGACGACTGGCCCATGTTGCAATGGTCATTGGGGTGGACCGGGCTTTTCGAGGCCATCTGCCCGCCCATGATCTCGATCGCGCGGTTCGAGATCACCTCGTTCGCGTTCATGTTCGACTGGGTGCCCGACCCGGTCTGCCACACCACCAGCGGGAAGTTGTCGTCGAACTTGCCGTCGATGACCTCTTGTGCCGCCTGTTTGATCGCCGGCGCCAGTTCCGCGTCCAGATCGCCGAAGCCTTCATTCACGGTCGCCGCGGCCTTCTTGATCACGCCCAGTGCGCGGATGATCGCGACGGGCTGGCGTTCCCAGCCGATGGGAAAGTTCATGATGGACCGCTGGGTCTGCGCGCCCCAGTACTTGTCTGCGGGTACTTCGAGGGGGCCGAAGCTGTCGGTTTCAGTGCGGGTGTCGGCCATGTTGGGCTCCTGATGTCCTGGATCGGTTGGCCAAGGGTTTAGCGGCCCGCGTCATCCGGCGCAATCGGGGGGTGGCGCTAACAGGCCGTGCCGGACCGTTCTACTTGCGGAACGAATCGAGCGAAACGATCTCGGCGTCCTTATGGGCCTCTTCAGGCACTTCCAGCTCGTCTTCGGTCTGCTGGGGCAGGTCGTCCGCCGCCGTCTCCTCATCGGTGTCCTGCTGTTCGAACCGCAGGCCGAATTCCACCGACGGGTCCACAAAGGTACGGATGGCGTCATACGGAATATAAAGCGGTTCGGGCGCATCGCCGAAGTTCAGCGTGATGGCAAAGCCGTCTTCGCTGACCTCCAGCTTGTCGTACCAGTGCTGCATCACCACCGTCATCTCGCCGGGATAACGGTCGGACAGCCAGTCGGCCAGTTCCGCATCCGGGTGCGAGGTGTCGAAGGTGATGAAGAAATGGTGATTCCCCGGCAGGCCCCGATCCGCGACATCCAGCAGCACCTTGCGGATTAATCCCCGCATGGCCTCGTGCATCAGGTTGCCATAGTCGATTTTGCGGCTCATCACGGTCTCCGGTTGGGCCCTTCGGGCTGTGTCAGCATAGCCCATTCACCGCCAAGGAAAAGGGGGTGCGGAGTCAAGGTAGTGGGTCAGTTTGAAATATCTTATTTTGATGGGCCAGATGCAAGAAGACCCCGCCGAAGCGGGGCCTTCAAGGACTTTGACAATATCTAGGCTAATCGAGGCTTGTCATCGCCCAGTGATCAGCCTGCCTAGTGATCTAGGTCTTAAAGCCCGATAAACGGGATACATCTCATTAACTAGTGACCACCTGCCACCAAATCAAGTCAGAAGTGGCTACTGCCCGAAATTGTGAACACCCAACCCGTGTAGCACAGCACTCCTAACGGCGTGTAAATCCTCCGGAGTGGCTTGTGGTGTAGCCCACTGGCGGCGTCCAATCTTGAAGCCTTCAAGGCGATATAGTCCGATATTCATGACCAAGTCGCACTTAGCCCAGCAAGGGAGGTTGTCACTCTCTTTTGGGTGATAGTTTTTGGACAGCTTTACCACATAGGGGAGATCACGTCGTGGCGCGCTCAGGCTGATAGGCACAATGGCAGCGATCTCAGATCGATAGGGCAATTTCGGGGAAATCACCATCACCGGTCTGACTTTCACCATTTCGGGTTCTACGAACCCTTTGAAGTCACACATTAGAATCTGACCAGCGCGGGGATGGAAATTAATGGGCAATCAAACCGCTTTCTTTTTGTAAGGACCGCGCGTCTTTGGCTTTGCTTCCTCTTCCTTTTCAACCAGTGCGACAATTTCGTCAACGGTCCAAGGCGATGCGACAAGGTTTGCGGCCATCGCTGGCGTGATCCGCAGCGTCTTGTGGATACGGCAATAGTTGTAGTGCATGAAGTGTAGCGCAACCGCGTATGCGTGGTTTTCTGCCTTCTTGCTGAAAGCGTTGGTTAGGCGCGTAAATCGGCGCATTCCCATCCGCATTGTCAGGTTCTGGCGCTCAATGTGGCTGGTGCCGACCTGATCCATGTCGGGCTTACCAAAGATCGCCTCTTTCTTCGCACCAGTGCATTCGGCGGGCGAATACTTGCGCTCGTGGCCCTTCTGGCCTGTGGGGTCGCCGTACTGCTTGATCAGCATGGCGTAGTCTACATCGCCGGAGAATGCATCTGTAACCGCCTTGAGGTAGCCACCGTGGCCATCCGTGGTCAGTTGGATGCGACCAGCAAGACGCCCCGCCAGATCGAACATGAACTCACGCGCTGTCGCCTGCGAACGGTCGCCCACGGTGTAGGAGATCATCAACTTGCTATCGCGATCCATCGCGGTCCACGTCCAGATATCGCCAGCGTCCGCAGGTGCCGCTTTAGCGTCCTTCACATTGCGTTCTTTAGCATAGCAGAAAGCCCATATCTCGTCAGCCTGCACATGGCTTGCCTCTACGCCGCGTACGTTTGCGTCGTGGTAGGCCGCACATGCCTTGCCAGCATCCTCAAGCAGCTTTGTGACGGTGTTCTTGGACACGTCAGCAATGCGTGCTGTGGCGCGGATAGAGTTGCCCTCCACGAGAAGGCGGAGGATCAGGGCGCGGGATTTGGTGTCAAGTTTTCTCATGCCTCCAATCTAAATTCAAACTGACCGACAGTCAAGAAAAAGATACCTTGAATGCGACTACTATCCTTAGTAAAAGCCAGACTAAGGATAGTAAGGCAGGGATTAGCTCTAGTGGTTAGTAGAACAGAAGATGATTGGCGAACATTGAAATTCTTAGCTGCGGATCTTTTTACGCCATCAAGCCCCGTGACAACCACTGAGCTTTTCGCGGGGCGGTCGGCTCAGATAGATAAGCTGGTAGAGGCCGTGGCGGAGCGTGGGCGTCATGCGATTTTGTTTGGCGAACCCGGAGTAGGGAAAACGTCAATTGCTAAGCTATTGCAATACTTTGTTCCTAGGGGATTGAAGAGCGTGCAATACGTACGGAAAGCAGTTGTTAGTACTGACACTTTTACTTCAATCTGGGAGAATGTTTTTAGAAGCATTAAGTTTCAAGCGCACAGAGACGGCATTTATCAAGAGTACAACGTTGCGGACCTTTACCCCGACAACATAACACCCTCGGATGTTGTGAGGGAACTGAACTATTTTGGGGAGTCCGTGATTCCGATCATCGTTATTGATGAGTTCCAGCAACTTAAAGATGATGAAGCAGCTCGCCTTATGTCAGAGACTGTAAAGGCTGTTTCCGACGAAGGTACACCTGCGACCATTGTGGTTGTAGGAGTTGGAGATAACGTCGATGAACTGGTGCGAGGGCATGGCTCTATCATACGATGTTCCGAAGAAGTTTTGATGCCTCGTATGAAAACAGAGGAAATTCAGTTGCTGCTAAGTCAAAGAGTTAAGCAACTTGGTATGTCGCTTGAAGGGGATGCAAAATGGAAGATCACAGGGCTTTCGAAGGGACTGCCTTCTTTCGCCCATGCATTGGGGCGGGCTTCCGTTTATTCCGCAATTGAACGACGTAGTTTGAAAATAGCTGAGGTGGACATAGACAACGGCATATTGGCGGCGATTGAGAGTTCTCAATACACACTGAAAAGTGCCTATGAAGCGGCCACGAACAGTAACCAGGCTAGAGCTACGTTTCGCCAGCTTCTGACTGCATGTGCTTTAACTAAGACAGACGCAAGTGGCTGGTTTATGCCCAAAGATGTAGAACAGCCATTCAGCGGTATTATCGGAGAAAAACGGACGGTTGAGTACTTTAACGGCAATCTGACAGATTTTGCTTCCGATAAAAGGGGTAAGATTCTTCAACAAAAAGGATCAGTCAGGAATTTCCGATTTAGATTTTCCGAACCAGCAATGCAGCCCTATGTTCTCATGAAGGGGATTCAAGCTGAAATCATACCTCAAGATGCTATGAACGCTCTTTCGTCTCCTGAGCAGGGGGAGCTTTTTGCGATTTAGCTTCGCCACCTTTACGAGCAATTGCCTTGAGTTCAGCTTTAGTCAGATTTCTTGCCCGCGCCTTTCCACCTTTTGACCCACCTTTGCGCTGGGCCGACGTATCAGGGTTATACTCAGCCTCTTCACCCGTCGCCATGTCCACGATAAACTTGGCAAGCTGGTTGGCGTCACGGGGTCTCTTGGGTTTGTCTGTCATGTTTATAAGATAGTACCGATCCCCTCGCCGTGCAAATGGTGCCTCGCGCGAGGGTTCACTTTCTAATTTCAAACTGACCCACTACCGGAGTCAAACCGCGGCGATCATCAGCGCGGCGGCGGTCAGGGTACACATCGTCAGCACGAAACCCCACCGCAGACCGAGCATCAGCACCATGCCCGCGGTCACAAGAACCGCAGCCCAGAGGTTGAAACTGCCGGGGTCGGGAACCGGCACCGCCAAAATCGCGGCAGGGCTGACCCGGTCAAACAGCACATGCAGCGCGAACCAGACCGAAAGGTTGGCAATCACACCGACAACAGCGGCGGTGATGGCCTGCAACGCCCCGGCAAGGCGCGGCTGGGCGGAAATCCGCTCCAGATAGGGACCAGCCAGAAAAATCCATAAAAAGCAGGGTGTGAATGTCACCCAGAGCGCCAGCAGACCCGCCGCCAGCGCGCCGCCGATCCCGGCCTGCGCAAAGCCTGCAAGCAGGGCCACGAATTCCGTCACCAGGATCAGCGGCCCCGGCGTGGTTTCGGCCAGACCCAGCGCGTCGATCATCTGGTCGGTGGAAATCCAGCCGTAATCCTGCACCACCGTCTGGGTCATGTAGGCCAGGACCGCGTAGGCCCCGCCAAAGGTGACGACCGCCAGTTTCGAGAAAAACAGACCCAGTTGCAGCAGGAAATCCTGACCCAGCGCCCAGAGCGCCAGCAAAGGCGCCGACCAGAGGGCGGACCATACCAGCAGGGTGCGCCATGATTGCGCCGCGCGGACGGGCAGGGGGTCTGCCCCGTCGTGTCCGCCGGCCCGCCCCCGTGCCATGCCCCATAGCCCGGCGCCGAGGATGATCAGCGGGAAGGGCAGGCCAAGAACAAATATCCCGGCGAAAGACCACACCGCCAGGATCCAGCCCTGCGCGCCGTCGAGCGCCTTGGCCGCCACCTTGCGCAGCGCCTGAAAGACCACCACGATCACCGCCGCCTTGATCCCCAGAAACGCCGCCTGCACCAGTGGAACGTCACCGTAATACGCGTATCCCAGGGCCAGAACGGCGATCACCAGCGCGCCGGGCGCGACAAAGAGGAACCCCGCCAGCAGGCCCCCGGCACCGCCGCGCAGCCGCCAGCCCGCGTAGGTGGCAAGCTGCATCGCCTCCGGCCCCGGCAGCAACATGCACAGCGACAGCGCCCGCAAAAAGGCGGCCTCGCTCAGCCAGGGGCGCTCTTCGACCAGTTCGCGGTGCATCAGCGCGATCTGCGCGGCAGGCCCGCCAAAGGACAGGAGGCCGATCCGTCCGAACACGCGGGCCAGCTCTTGCCAGGACTGTGCCGTGCTCATGACCGGATGACCGGGCAATCCGGCGTGCCGATCAGTCGCAGCGATCGTCGTCGTGTGATTTCATTCGGGGCAGCCATGGCATGTGTCCTCTCAATCGGGAAACATGCGAACTTCCGGCTGGCGCCTCACGGGGCGCTCGCGGAAAACCCCGTGCCGCAAGACAGCATCGTCCGGCGGTTCTGTCAAGCCGTCGCAGCGGGGTCAGGCCACGAGGTTACGGCGGGTGTCGTCGCTGTTGTCGACGGTGGCGTCATGGGCGGTGCGGGGCAGGCGCAGGACAAAGGTGCTGCCTTCGCCCGGAACGCTCGACGCGGTCAGAGTACCGCCGTGCGCCTCGGCGATATCGCGCGAGATGGCCAGACCCAGACCCGTGCCGCCGAACTGCCGGGTAGAGGTTGAATCGACTTGGTGAAAGGCTTCGAACACGCGATTGACCTGGTCTTCGGGGATGCCGATACCGGAATCCTTCACGCTGAATTCCACCTCGTCGTCGCCGACCTTGACCGTCAGGTCGATCCCCCCCTCCTTGGTGAACTTGCTGGCGTTGCCGACCAGGTTGATCAGCACCTGACGGATGCGGCTGGGATCTGCATGGATATCGCCCGTATCGGCCTTGACGTTGAAATGCAGGCCCTTCTCTTCGATCATCGGACGCATCTGGTCCTCTACCGGCCCGACGATGTCGTCGATGTTGCGGGTTTCGCACTGGAGTGTCTGGCTGCCGGATTCGAGCTTGGCGAAGTCCAGAATTTCGCTGATCAGCGACAGCAGATGATCGCCCGAGCGTTCGAGCCTTGCCATCATGCCGGTCACTTGCGAGGTCAGAGCGTCCAGAAGCGGTTTGATCTCCTGCGCCGCTTCTGGGTGCGCGGCGAGCGCGTCTTCGAGCGCCTTGGCAGGCGGCAGACGGTCGATATGCCGGGCCAGGCGGGCATGACCCAGGATCACGGTCAGCGGTGTGCGCAGTTCGTGGCTGAGAACGCCCATGAAGTCGGTCTTGGCCTTGTTGGCCGCCTCTGCGGCCTGTTGCGCGCGCTTGAGATCGGTAATGTCGATGCGCAGTCCGACGACGCTGCCGTCGTCCATCAGGCGGTCGGAGGTCTGGATGATGCGGCCGTTCGGCAGCACCTGCTCGGGGTCCAGCGACCCGTCCAGAGGCCGGTTGCGCCACTCTTCCAGCCATTCTTCCTCGCGCCCGATGGCGCTGCGGATGATCCCTTTGGAAAGGCTCGACTTGACGATATCCTCGTAGTGCACACCCAACCTGACGACCGAGGACGCACCGTGCATTTCGGCGTATCGCTTGTTCATCGCGACAAGCTCACCCTCGGGGTTGAACATGACAAAACCATGCGGAAGCGCCTCTATCCCGTTGGTCAGCCGAGATTCGGCGCGGCGGCGGTTGTCGGCCAGTCGCAGCACGTAGAACAGGCCGAAACCCACCAGCGAGGCAAAGAGCACACGCAGAAACCAATGCCACAGGTACATGGGGCGGTGCTTGGGCCAGCCGTCTATCGGTGTCGCCGCCAATTCCCAGACGCCTAACGGGACGTTCACCGTCATCACCACCGGGTCCCGGCTGAGGGCGGCGACCTCGCCCAGCAAAAGCTCCGTGCCCGGTCGATTGTCGGGACGCCGTTCGCGCAAAACGATATCGTATTGCGCTGTCAGATGGTCGGAACTGATGCTGTTGATAAAGGAATCGTAGTCCAGCACGACCGAAACGATCCCCCAGGGCTCCTCCGCGCTGCTGGTGCCTTGCCGGGCAAAGACGGGCTGGCGCAAAATCAGGCCGCGTCCCCCCTGGACGAGCTGAACCGGGCCGTCGATCTGGCCGCGCCGGCTGCGCAGGGCCTCGCGGACCTTGGCATATTGTTTCGGGTGGTTGCGGTAGTTCAGGCCCAGAACGGTCTCGTTGCCGGTCTTGGGGAATACCATCTCGACCACCAGGTCGGGCGCCGCCGCGATGTTGATCACATCGTTGCTTTGCAACAGGAAATCCACCGCTTTGATATTGAACTCGGTCTGGTTCATGTCGGGGTTTGCCGCCAGGGCGCTGGCCAGCTGGTTAAGCCGAAGCACCCGGTCAACCATCTGTGCCTCGAATTTCTCACGGATGGTCGACAGGTCAATCGCCGCGTTGATGCGAAGGTTCTGCAGATATGTCTGGTAGGAGAGGTCTTCTATGCGCTTGCCGAAGGTCAGGATAAGCCCGCAGACCATGGCAATCAGCAAACAGCGTGGCGCCCATACCCGCAAGGAACGGTGCTGCGACGGGCGATTTCCCAAAAGGCGGGTCACCATGACTGGTCTTACTTCCTGTACTTGCCGTGTTGTAACCGTCTCAACCCTCTAAACACTAACCATAACTATTCTATTTATTCGGGAAGTGCGGGGTGCAAGTCACCGATTTTCCCGTCAATCAGCGGGAATTTAACACAGTGTGACCCGATCACCTCATAAATGACGGCGGGAAACCGGCATTATTGCGGCAGGATCGTTCAATTATAAGGGGAGAAGTGCAGGCTTCTGTTGCCAGGTGCCTGCGAACCCCGCCTTAGGTCGCTAAACCCAAGGAGTTAAGTTTCAGTCGCTGAAACCGCTTACGCGGCCATCGCAACTGGAGCACGATTGTCATTTGCAATTGTACATTTTACGCCGATAACGGTGGCAGTCAGCCGAGACAAAGCAAACTCCTTTAGACGTTCGTCGATCCTGTTTCGACCCCATGATCCCCAAATGAAGGATGTTTGGTGGAGTCGCCGGGTACCGCCCCCGGGTCCGATCCGCTTATTACGAGCGCGTTTATGTCCATAGTTCCGAAGAACAAGACAGATATAGGGGAAGGGCCGGGACATTTCAATGATCTGCGTCATGAAATCGACCGAGATCACAGCAGTCCACCCGCGCCCCAGGCCAGCCCCAGCCCGATGGCCGCCGCAGACATCGCCGCAGCATATGCGGCGAGTTTCCATGTCGAAAAGGGGCGTTCGCCAAAGGTCCGCCCGTCTATGCCAGAGATGACCACCTTCATGGGCGTGCCGTCATATGTGTAATGCGCGATCCAGACCGGCAGCAGGATGCGGCGATAGTGGATGCCGGTCGTGTCGGTCTGGAACCGGATGGCGTGCACGCCGGATTTGTTGATATGACGCTTGATCCGGTTCCGGATCAGCAGATCCTTGTCCGGGGCATTGGCGGCAAGCCCCTGTGCAACGCTCTGGTGGTGCCGCTCCGCCGCGAACCCGGCAAGGTACGCCGCCCGGTAGGGCCGCAGCGCGGCGGGGTCGAAGTCATGCAGGATGCCGTCGCGGATCAGCGGTGTGACATGGGGCGAGGCGGGCATCAGCAGATCGTCGAAGGCGATCTGCAGCGCGCCCGACGTCTTGCGGGTCCGGCGGTTGTTGCCGCTGCCGGTGGTGTATTGGGCCCAGTATGTCAGGGCCTCGTGACTGTCGAAGGTCCAGAAGGGCGCATAAAGCCCGACCAGCCGTGCGTCGTCCAGCAGTTCGGGCAGACCGCGCGGCGCAGCCAGACGCTTGCCCACCCAGGCCCGCATCTGTCGGCGGGCGAAACCGCGATCGGCCTGAAAGGGGATCAGCGCCTTGGTGCGATAGCCGGCATCGGCGGGGCCCAGTACGACGGGACCGTTGCAATAGGGGCAGTGTTCGGAAAGTGCCGCGCCCACGAACAGGACGGCACCGCCGCAGTTGCGGCACTGATGGATTCGGCCATGGGTCAGCTCGGGCGGATCGTTCTCGGGCGCGTCCGGGTCATAGGCGAATTCCGGGGCCGCATCGCCATCGCCGGGTGTCTCAAGCGGGCGGAGCGTGCCGCAGCTGGTGCATTCCAGCTTGCCTTGCGTCGGGGAAAAGATGCAATGCCCGCCGCAGTTGGCGCAGGAAAGGTCCGCCTGATCGGCGACAACCCGGTCGGTGCTGTCAGGGGGCATCAGTCGTTGTCCCCAAGGGCGGCGGCGATTTCCAGCAGGATGCGCAACCGCAACCAGGATCGGTCAACCGCCCCCGACAAGTCGCCTGTCACATGCCAGTCCCCGATGATGGTCGCGAAAAACCACGTGGCCATCAGCCAAAAGGCAATCACCGCCCAGCCGGCGAGGGACCGGATGCGACCGGCGGACCCGGGGCGCAATTCGTGACGCGCCTCGTAGACGCGGATCAGCTTGATCACCGGGGCAATTCCGATGGCGGTGGAGAGCATCAGCAGAACGAGGGTGGCACTCAGGGGGCCGAAGAGCGAGGACATAGATGAACCAAGTGTGCAAAATCGCCCCTCGTCCTATCACGCCGGGCAGGCTGGCGGGAACCGGGCGCGCGAAAAAACGCCTCGGCGCGGTTCACGAGTGGGGTAAAATGATACCTTATTTTCAAGCTATTGTTTTGACGTGATAATTTCGGCAAAGCTGCGCTTGACCGGGCGGATGGGATGGCTATAACCCGCCCATCAGTTTACGGGCGACGCGTCTTGCGGGTCGTCTTCACCATCAAACGGGAATGACCGATGAAAACCTTTTCTGCGACACCGGCAGACATCGACAAGAAATGGATCATCATCGACGCCGAAGGCGTCGTGCTGGGCCGTCTTGCCTCGATCGTCGCCACGCGTCTGCGCGGCAAGCACAAGCCGTCCTTTACCCCCCATATGGACTGCGGTGACAATGTCATCGTGATCAACGCCGACAAGGTCCAGATGACCGGCAAGAAGCGCGAAGAGCACTTCTACTGGCACACCGGCCACCCCGGCGGGATCAAGAGCCGCACGAAGGCGCAGATCCTCGAAGGTGCGCACCCCGAGCGGGTCGTGACCCAGGCCGTCAAGCGCATGCTGCCCGGCAACCGCCTGAGCCGCCAGATCATGACCAATCTGCGCGTCTATGCAGGCGGCGAGCACCCGCACGAGGCGCAAAGCCCTGAAGTTCTGGATGTCAAATCCATGAACAAGAAAAACACCCGGAGCGCATGAGCATGGCTGACGAAATCAAGACACTCGACGATCTGAAGGATGTCGTGACCGAAGACATCGGCGGCGTGCAAGGCGCGGCCGCGGACGAAGCGATCAGCCGTGAGCCGGTTCGCGACGAACTGGGCCGTTCCTACGCCACGGGCAAGCGGAAAGACGCGGTCGCCCGCGTCTGGATCAAGCCGGGCTCCGGCAAGGTCGTGGTCAATGGCAAGCCGCAGAACGAATACTTCGCACGCCCCGTGCTTCAGATGATCCTGGCGCAGCCGTTCGGCATCACCAACACCGAAGGCCAGTTCGACGTCTACGCCACCGTCAAGGGCGGCGGTCTGTCCGGTCAGGCCGGTGCGGTCAAGCACGGCGTCTCCAAGGCGCTGCAGCTGTACGATCCGTCGCTGCGCGGTGCGCTGAAGGCCGCAGGCTTCCTGACCCGCGACAGCCGTGTGGTCGAGCGCAAGAAGTACGGCAAGGCCAAGGCGCGCAAGAGCTTCCAGTTCTCCAAGCGTTAAGCCGACGTTTCAAGGTTTGGGGAAGGCCGCGCCATCAGGTGCGGCCTTTTCTTTTGGTGTTCCGTCACCAGGGCGCCCTGCGGGGCGCTTTTCGCGTTGGTCCGGACGGTTTCGTGCCCTTGTCCACGCGGCATCGGACAGCGCAAACAGTATTTGCGGCGGATCCCCGGTTATTCTGGCAAAAAAATGGATCGGCGGTGCGTCAGCGCCGGTGGCGGGCCATGTCGGGCAGGGCGATGTTGGCCACCTGTTCAGCGATGGGGTCGTTGCTGAGCGGATGCTGTTCAGGTTCGAAGCTGTCGGGATCGCGCAGTTTCTGCCACTGCCCGCCAAGGTAGATCTCAAGCCCCGAAAACTTGGCCTTGTAGCCCATCTTGGGACTGCCCGGCACCCAGTAGCCCAGATAGACATAGGGCAGGCCGGCGGCGCGGGCGATTTCGATGTGATCCAGGATGATGAAGTTGCCCAGACCGTTGCGGGGCAGGTCAGGGGAATAGAAGGAATAGACCATGCTGACACCATCGGCCAGCACATCGGTCAGGCAGACGCCCATCAGGGCATCGGTTTCCGGGTCGATATATTCGATCACCCGGCTGCGGATCGGGGTTTCCTCGATCATCGCCGCGAATTCGAAGATGTCCATGTCTGCCATGCCCCCGTCGGCGTGCCTGCTGTCCAGGTACCGGCGGAAGAGCGCGTATTGTTCTTCCGTCGCCCAGGGCGATGTGGCGCGGCGCACCAGGTGGCTGTTGCGTTTCAGGGTCCGTTTCTGACCCTTGGACGGGGTAAAGGCGTTCACGTCGATCCGTGCCGAGAGGCACGAGGCGCAATCGGCGCAGGAGGGCCGGTACAATACATTCTGCGACCGCCGGAACCCCTGTGCCGACAGGCTGTCGTTCAGCTCTGTCGCCGAGTCGCCCTGCAGCGCCGTGAACAGCTTCCGCTCCATCCGGTCTTCCAGATAGGGGCAGGGCTGTGGCGCGGTCACGTAGAACTGCGGCGTGAGCGGTAGACTGTGGCGCATGACTTTCCTTCGGTTTGTGAAATGATAACCATCGTCAAGCTAGGGGCCAAGAGGGCTTTTTACAAAATGGCAACCTTCTTTCGGATCATTTCCGCCGGTTCAGCGGCGCCGTCCCCAGCAGCATGTCGGTCAGGCCCTGGCGCCGGGGCGACAGGATCATGAAGATGATCGACACCAGCTGCAGGGGCGCGACCGTGACGCTGACGCTATAGCCCAGCGTGTGCAGAAAGGCGGTGCCGCCGTCCAGAGGCCGGTCGCGGCTGTCGCGCAGCTCCATCCCGACCAGGCGCATGCCCCAGGTGGCCGATCCGCCCGACAGGGTCGCCAGCCGGTAGAGAAAACCGATCACCAGGATCAGCGCGGGGAAAAAGAACACGCCGGTGAAAGCAGTGAACGGCAGGATCAACAGACAAAGCGCCACGATCAGCAGGCCGTCAACCATCCAGGCGATGAACCGCTTGGTCAGGATGCCATCGTAGAATTCAGGCTGTTCGAGAGGGTCGGGGGTCATGTCGGATCCTTGAAAAATCGGCCCCGGCAGGGTGCCGGAGCCGGTCAGGGGGCGCGGCCCGCGCGGGGCCGCGGCTGGGGTTTCAGGCCTCGGCAGGGCCATCGGCGCGCTTGGCGCGTTCGTCCATGAACTGGTCGAATTCGGCCTTGTCCTTGGCTTCGCGCAGCCGTTCCAGGAAGGATTCAAAGTTCGTCTGTTCTTCCTCAAGGCGGCGCAGCGTGTCAGCCTTGTAGGCGTCGAAGGCGGCGTTGCCGGTGCTGCGGGTTGTCATCATCGTGCGTTTGCTGCGACGGGCGCAGGAGGGGCCGGAAAACATGCGTTTGCTCCAGATCATGTACATCAGAAGGGCCAGGCCGACAGGCCAGAAAAAGATGAAGCCAAGCACCATCGCGGCGATCCAGGCGCCCTTGCCCTTGTCGTCGAGCCAGCCTTCGGTCCGGGTGAACCAGTTCTGGCGGCTGCCGTAGGTGGCGGTTTCGGTCATGGTCGTCATGTGACAAGCCTTTCTTGGTGGTAAGGCCTGACTGCGGCCTCGGTTCCAAAAGGTCTTATGTGAATGCCTTTTACATCATCCAAGATGGGCATTGTGGCCTGTCGTGCAAGGGGAAATGTGAAGTGTTTTTACATTTTCTCTGGAATCTGTGAAAAATCAGATAGTTGTGCGCCAGAAATTCGCATCAGGTCGGTCGGCGCAAGGCCGAAAACATGGTGCGGCGTGCCCGCTGCGGCCCAGACCAGGGGGAAATCCAGCAGGCGGCGGTCGAACCACATGCGGCAGGGCGACAGGTGCCCCACCGGCGATACGCCCCCGATGGCAAAGCCGGTCTGCGCCCGGATGAGAGCCGCGTCCGCCTTGCCCAGAGGTTCACCCGCGAGGGTCGCGGCGCGGTCCAGATCCACCTGATTGCCCCCCGCGGTGATGAATACGACCGCCTTGCCGCTGCTCTCGCCCCGCAGGACGATGGACTTGGCGATCTGGTCGATCTCGCAGTTGACGGCCCGTGCGGCGTCCGCGGCGGTGCGGGCCAGAGCGGTTTCCCGGATATCGGCGGACATGCCGGCGGCCTCAAGGGCGGCGCGGACTCTTTTCATGCTCTTGCTCATGGGCGCAGACTGTCGCAAAGCTTGCCCCATGACAAGCACGCTCGAAGCCCGTGTCACACGCTGCCCACGCCCCCATGAGCTGGGGCGTGTGGCGGATATGAAGGCGCTCACCGGCGATCTGCCCCCGGCAGTGCGCGACCTGGCCATCGGGGCAGGGGCCTGCGCACCCTATCTTGCCGAACTGCTGGAAAAGGAACGCGACTGGCTGGCCGATGCCGTGGCCGACCCCGAAGCCGCCGTTCAGGCGGTGATCCGGACAGCCGCGACCCTCGCGCCCGACGCGCTGTCAGACGGGCTGCGGCAGGGCAAGCGCCGGGTGGCGCTGATGGCGGCGCTGGCCGACCTTGGCGGGGCCTGGTCGCTGGAGGACGTGACCGGCGCGCTGACCGATTACGCCGACGCTGCCTGTGCCGCCGCGTTGCAGGCGGGGCTTGTGACGCAGGTGCGGCGCAACAAACTGCCGGGGGTCACGCTGGACGCTCTTGACGATGCGGGGGGCATGGTGGTCCTGGCGATGGGCAAGATGGGCGCGCGCGAGCTCAACTATTCCTCCGACATCGACCTGATCTGCCTGTTTGACGAGACCCGTTTCGACCCCGAGGTGTTTCACGAGGCGCGCAGCGCCTTCGTGCGGGCGACGCGGGCAATGGCGGCCACGCTCGGCGATCTGACCGGCCAGGGCTATGTCTTTCGCACCGACCTGCGGCTGCGCCCCGATCCTTCTGTCACCCCGGTTTGCCTGGGGATGGAGGCCGCGGAACGCTATTACGAATCGCTCGGCCGGACCTGGGAACGGGCCGCCTATATCAAGGCGCGGCCCTGCGCCGGGGACATGGCGGCAGGCAGCCGGTTTCTTGACGACCTGCGCCCCTTTGTCTGGCGCAAGCACCTGGATTTCGCCGCCATCCAGGATGCCCATGACATGCGCCTGGCCATCCGCGAGCACAAGGGGCTGGGCGGGCCGATCACCCTGCCGGGACACAACATGAAACTGGGACGCGGCGGCATCCGCGAGATCGAGTTTTTCACCCAGACCCGGCAGCTGATCGCGGGGGGGCGAGATCCGGATCTGCGCCAGCGTGGCACCTGCGCCGGTCTCAAGGTGCTGGCGGAAAAGGACTGGGTGCCGGTAGCGGTCGCGGAGGAGCTGACCGACCACTACCGCGCCCACCGCACGGTGGAGCACCGCCTGCAGATGGTCCGGGATGCCCAGACCCACGATCTGCCAACCTCCGACGACGGCTTCGCGCGGCTGGCGGCGATGATGGACATGGATGTCGCGGTGCTGAGAGAGGACCTGCACCGCCGTCTGAGCGCGGTTCACGAGATGACGGAAGGGTTCTTTGCCGCCTCGCGCAAGGGTGCTGAGACATCGGCGGCCCCGCATGCATTCGATGCCACGATCCTCGACCGTTGGCCCAGCTATCCCGCCCTGCGTTCGGAACGCGGGGCCGAGATATTCGAGCGGCTCAAGCCCGAATTGCTGGCGCGGCTGGCGGATGCGGCCAAGCCGGACGAGGCCCTGATGGCGTTCGACGGCTTTCTTGCCGGCCTCCCGGCGGGGGTGCAGCTGTTTTCCCTGCTCAGGGCCAACCCCCAGCTGGCCGATCTGCTGATCGACGTGGTCAGCACGTCACCCGCGCTGGCCACGCATCTGTCGCGCAATGCGCAGGTGCTGGATGCGGTGAT
This sequence comes from Sulfitobacter sp. THAF37, assembly GCF_009363555.1. Taxonomy (NCBI): domain Bacteria; kingdom Pseudomonadati; phylum Pseudomonadota; class Alphaproteobacteria; order Rhodobacterales; family Roseobacteraceae; genus Sulfitobacter; species Sulfitobacter sp. THAF37. Next base: position 3,015,468 of record NZ_CP045372.1, on the reverse strand, counting down.
CGGCGGCGACTTCTTCAGCGACTGGCCCGGAGAGGAGGCGCTGAAGGCTGCATTGAAAGCGACGCTCGCGCGTGAAGCGGACTACGAGGCGCGGCTGGACGGCACCCGACGCTGGGCGCGGGAATGGCATTTCCGCATCGGGGTGCATCTGTTGCGCGGGCTGACCGACGCGCGCACGGCAGGCGGCCAATATGCCGACCTCGCGCGGGCGGTGCTTTCCTGCCTGTGGCCGGTGGTGGTCGAACACTTCGCCGAACGCTACGGGCCCCCGCCGGGCCGGGGTGCGGTGATCATGGGCATGGGGTCGCTGGGCGCGGGACGGCTGACTGCGACATCGGACCTCGATCTGCTGGTGATCTACGATGCCGAAGGCCAGGAAAGCTCGGACGGGCCGAGACAGCTTGCTTCGCGCAGCTACTATGCGCGGCTGACGCAAGCCATGGTCACGGCGATGACCGCGCCCATGTCGCAGGGCAAACTCTACGAGATCGACATGCGGCTGCGTCCCTCGGGCAATCAGGGGCCGGTGGCGACGTCGCTGACCGCCTTCGAAAGCTACCAGCGCGAGCAGGCCTGGGTCTGGGAACACCTGGCGCTGACCCGTGCCGACGTGGTCGCAGGCCCTTACGATCTGGCCAGCACGGTCCATGCGCTGCGGGACGCGGTGCTGGCAAACGGGACGGACCGCGGCCGCGTGCTGTCAGAGGTCGCGCAGATGCGCGACCGGATCGCACAGGCCAAGGCGCCCGCAGGCCCCTGGGACGCCAAGATCGGGCCCGGCCGCCTGCAGGACATCGAACTGCTTGCCCAGGCCGGGGCGCTGCTTTCGGGGACCACCGCACGGGACATTCCGCAGGCGCTGGACGCCGCCGAAGGGGTCGGGCTGATCAGCGCCGAAGAGGCCGAGACCTTGAAACAGGCCTATGCCCGGTGCTGGGCGCTGCAATGCACGGGCCGTCTGCTGTCGTCCGAACCGGTAAAGGAACGAACACTTGGCCAGGCCGGTGCCGCCTTTCTCGCCCGTGCGCAGGGGGCGGCAGATCTGGCGGGACTGGAGACGCAGTTGCAGCGGACCTATGACGGCGCGGCAGCGATCATCGGGCGCGCGATCGGTTCGGGCGAAAAGGGGCAGACACCATGAGCAAAGGTTCCGAGCACGACCCCAAGGGGCTGATCCGAGAAAGCTACCGGATCGAGGGGATAACCCTTGCGGAATGCCGGTCGATCTTTCTGGACTGGGCGCTGAGCCTGCCGATGGAGCGGGACACCACCGCCGCGATCCGCGCACTGCTGGCGCAGTATGGCGGAGATGCGGCGCACCACCCGATGACCCAGGTCCTGACCGAGGGACGTAGCGGCAGTACCGCGCCGCGCCGCCGGGGCGGATGGCGTGGACGGCCGCGAAACTGACGTCCGTGCGGCGGTACTGCCAGGGTCGTCAAATGACCCCATTCTTAATCCACTATCGGCCAAATGTCGCCTCATTTCCGCATCAAGTTCGCCTTGACTGTTAAACAGGGGCGCAGGGACGCCCGGAAAGAGGACCGGATGAAAACAGTGAAAGTCTTTGCCGCAATCGGCCTTGCCGCCCTTGTCTCCGCCTGTGGGGCGATGCCCGACGTCGCCAGCCGGAACGTCCCGTTGGAGATGACACCGGTGCCCGGCCAGAACACCGCGTCCATTGCACAGCCGCAGACGCAGATCACGCCGACCAGAAATCTCCGCGTCACACGGATCGACGTGCGCGTGCCGGACAGCCTGTCGGTGTCAGAAGCGAACCACTACTACCCTGTGGCCGATATCGTCTGGCGCGGTGATCCCCTCGGCGACCGGCACGCGCAGGTGCAGCACATCTTCGAAGCCGCGCTCGCCAACGGGACCCGGGACCTCTCTGGCGAGACCGACGCGGTACTGGACGTGGAAGTGACCCGCTTTCACTCCGTCACGGAAAAGACCCGTTACAGCGTCGGCGGGGTGCACAACATGGAGTTCAAGCTGACAGTCCTGTCCGCCGAGACCGGCCTGCCTCTGGGGCCGACCCGAGTTGTTGAGACCAATCTGAAAGCCTACGGCGGTAAGAAGGCGATCGAAGCCGAAAGCCGTGGGCAGACCCAGAAGGTGCGTGTTACCGGGCATCTTGCGCAGGTGATCCGGCAGGAACTTGCCCGGCCCGCCGATGCCGAGGCGCCGAAACCTGGCCTGGCGCTGTTCCGCTCGTAAATACAGGCTTTCACAGGCCACAGGAAAGCACTAGACGGGGCGCCATGACAGCGCCCCATTCTCCTTCCCGCCCGACTGACGGCACTTCCGGCACTGACCTGCCGGTGGTCCGGCTGATGCCCAAGGCGAACGCCCGCGCGATCCGCCACGGCTTTCCTTGGGTCTATGCCAACGAACTGGTCACCGACCGCCGGACCCGCAAACTGGACCCCGGCGCGCTGGCGCTGCTGGAGGACGCGGACCGCCAGCCCCTTGGCCTTGTTGCGGTCAATCCGAACTCCAAGATCATCGCGCGGATATTGGACCGTGATCCGGCGGCGGTGATCGACCAGTCCTGGTTCGAGGGGCATATCGCGCGGGCGCTGGACCTGCGCAACCGTCTGTTCGATGGGCCTTTCTACCGCCTGATCCATGCGGAGGCGGATGGCCTGCCGGGGGTGGTGATAGACCGGTTCGGCGATGCCTGCGTGGTGCAGCCCAACGCGGCCTGGGCCGAGGCGCTCATCGAACCGCTCAGCGCCGCGCTGGTGGCGGTGACGGGCGTGACCCATGTGCTGAAGAACGCCAGTGGCCGGACCCGCGCGCTGGAGGGTCTGGACGACGTGAACGGTGTTCTTGCCGGTGTGGCCCCGGAAGGCCCCGTGCCGGTACAGATGAACGGCGCGACCTACCTTGCCGACCTGACGGGCGGGCAGAAGACCGGCCTATACTATGACCAGCGGCCCAATCACGCCTTCGCCGCCAATCTGTCGCGCGGGGCGCGGGTGCTCGATGTTTTTGCGCATGTGGGCGGATTTTCCCTCGCCGCGCTGGCCTCCGGTGCCGCAAGCGCGATGGCGGTGGACGGCTCCGGCCCCGCACTTGAACTTGCGCGGGGCGGGGCAGAGGCCGCAGGCGTCGCGGATCGTTTCACGACCCGGCAGGGTGACGCCTTTGACGTGCTGGCGGCGCTGCGCGCCGAGGGAGCCGAATTCGACGTGGTGATCTGCGATCCGCCCGCCTTTGCCCCCGCCCGCCCGGCGCTGGAGGCAGGCTTGCGCGCCTATGAGCGGATCGCGCGGCTGGCCGCCCCCCTGGTCGCCGAGGGCGGCATTCTGGGGCTGTGTTCCTGCTCGCACGCGGCGGATCTGGCGCAGTTCCGGGTGGCCAGCGTGCGGGGCATCGGGCGGGCCGGACGGCGTGGCGTGCTGTTGCACACCGGCTTTGCCGGACCGGATCACCCGCAACTGCCGCAACTGGCCGAAAGCGGCTACCTGAAATCGCTGTTCTTCCGCCTCTGATGCGGGTCCTGATCGACACCTGCGTGCTTTACCCGACGGTGATGCGCGAAATGGTGCTGGGCGTGGCGGCAGAGGGGCTGTTCGACCCCGTATGGTCCGCCCGCATTCTTGAGGAATGGGCCCGTGCGGCGGTCAAGCTCGGCCCTGCAGGCGAGGCACAGGCGCGAACGGAAATCGCCTTGCTCCGCCGCGACTGGCCCACCGCCGAACGTCCCCCCGCACCAGGGGTGGCGGCGCGGCTCTGGCTGCCGGATCCGAACGATCTGCATGTCCTGGCCGTGGCGGTCGATGCCAGCGCCGATGCCATCATGACCCTGAACGCCAAGGATTTTCCCAAGGGAACCCTGGCCGAGGAAGGCCTGGACCGGATCGACCCGGACCACCACCTGGCCGCCCTGTGGGTCGATCAACCGGCGGCGGTCGAACGGGTGGCCGGCAGGGTTCTGGAGACCGCGCGCACCCTGTCGGGAGAGGCGTGGGAAATGCGGCCCCTGCTGAAGAAAGCACGGCTGCCCCGTCTGGCCCGCGCGCTGACCCGCTGACGGGGTCAGGTGCCCGCAGGACCCGGCGCGAAGGACCCGGTTCCTGAGCGGCGCGACCGTTCAGCGCGACCAGCGCGCTTCGAGCTTTTGCAGGGCCGCCACACGCTCTTCGGTCTTGGGGTGGCTCAGCAGCCACGCCGGAGAGGTGCCGTGATTGCTTTGCGTCAGCGCCTCAAGCTTGCGAAACAGTGAAATCTGCGGTCCCACGCCGATCCCCGCCTTTGTCAGCAGGGCGGCGGCATAGGCGTCGGCCTCGTACTCGTCCCCCCGCGACAGCCGCGCGGCCAGCAGCGTGGTGATCATGTTGGCGATCCACACGCCGACGAATGGAATGAACCGCCCCAGAACCATGGCAAGCACAGTGCGAATGGCATTCTGGCCGGAAAAGTCGATCATCCGCCGCCGCGAATGCCCCAGTGCGACGTGGCCCAGTTCGTGCGCGATGACCGATGCCATTTCCTCGGCCGAGACATCGCCCGACCGGAACTTGTTGTAGAACCCGCGGGTGATGAAGATGCGCCCGTCCGGTGCCGCCAGCCCGTTCACCGGGTCGATCTCGTAGATGTGAACCTTGATCTGCGGCAGGTCCAGCGCACGGGCCAGCCGGTCGCTGACTTCCTTCAGCGCAGGATCGGCAAGGCGCGTCGACTTGGCATCCAGCTCGCGCGCGGTGCGCCAGGTGGAAAACCGGTACATCGCCAGCGCATAGAGGATGGCAAGCAGGATCGGAAGAACGCGGATCATGGGTCCAATATGGGGGCGCGGCGGGCAGGGGCAAGCAGGCAAGACCGCGATTGCCCGCTTCACATAGGAAATCCCAGTTCCGGCGCGACAATCGGATGCCGCGCACCATCTGGTATCTGAATACTTCAAAGGAGCCTAAAATGCCCGATCTTCCCGCACTTATTTGGCCTTTCTTCGACGCGGCCTTCATCATCGTGACCTTCATCGTTCTGACCCGCATGCAGGGTCTTCGGTCGTTCTCGAAGATGTCGGGCTACGATTTTGGAATTACGGTGGCCATGGGCTCTGTCCTGGCGTCCGTCGTGGTGTCAAAGGAAACTGACTTCGTGACCGGTCTGGCTGCCATGTCCGCGCTGTTCCTTGTTCAGGCAGTCCTGTCCCGCCGACGTGTCAGTAGCGAGACTGTCAGGAACGCGATGGACAACGATGCGCTGCTCATCATGAAAGATGGGGAGATTTTTGAAGAGAACTTGCACAGGTCCCGGATGACCCACGGTGATCTGATCGCAAAGCTGCGCGAAGCGAATGTGTTTCGACTTAGCGACGTACGGTTTGCGATTTTCGAACAGACGGGGGATGTGTCGGTACTGCACGGGCATGGTGACGTCGACGATGCGATCATGCAGGGGGTGCAGGACCGCCATTAGCGGTCCCGCAATCTATATCAGGACAGATTGGCGTCCATCGTGATCTCGGCGTTCAGCAGTTTCGAGATCGGGCAGTTCTCCTTGGCGGCATTGGCCGCATCTGCGAACTGCTCCTGACTGGCGCCGGGAATGGTCGCCTGAACGTCCAGATGCACCTTGGTCACGGCAAAGCCGCCGTCTTTTTCTTCAAGGCTCACGGTGGCGGTCGTCTGAATGCTGTCGGGGGTCAGGTCGCTCTGGCCCAGAATCATCGACAGCGCCATCGAATAACAAGACGCATGGGCAGCGCCGATCAGCTCCTCGGGGTTGGTGCCGTTGCCGTCTTCGAACCGGGTGTTGAACCCGTAGGGCTGATCGCTCAGCACGCCGGTCTCGGTCGAGACGTGGCCTTTGCCGGTCTTCAGATCGCCTGTCCACTTCGCGGAGCCTGATTTCTTGATCGCCATGATAGCATCCTTTCATTCTTGTGCTGTCGCTCAACGCATCACCGAGGTGTACGTTCCTTTGCGCGGGCAGAAGATGGGGGAGACATTCAGGCCGCTTTGCCAGATCCGACAGAGCAGCCGCCCTGCCGCATTGACGGACTTAATCCATGACTTGAACAAATTGCATTAGAGGTTTGAAAGTGCGTGGAAAACTTATCGGGTCATCGTTTTGATGCCGCGGGACAGCCCGTCAAGCGTCATCGGAACCATGGCCTCTGGACCGAAGATCTCTTGTATCATCGAGATGGACTGGGTGTAGGGCCAGTATTTTTCGGGCACCGGATTGATCCAGAGGTTGCTCTGCCACTGGTCGCGCGCGCGGGTCAGCCAAGTGGCGCCGCTTTCAGGGTTCCAGTGTTCGTTCGCCCCGCCGGGATAGGCAATCTCGTAGGGCGACATCGACGCATCGCCGACGAAGATGCATTTGTAGTCCGGCCCATAGGTGCGCAGGATCTCATGGGTGCTGATCTGCGCGTCCCAGCGGCGGCGGTTGTCCTTCCACACGCCTTCGTAAAGGCAGTTGTGGAAATAGAAATGCTCGAAATGCTTGAATTCTGCCTTGGCGGCGCTGAACAGTTCCTGAACCACCTTCACATGCGGATCCATGGAGCCGCCGACGTCGAGAAACAGCAGCACCTTGACCGCGTTGCGCCGCTCGGGGCGGGTCTTGACGTCGAGATAGCCGTGTTCCGCCGTGGCGCGGATGGTGCCGCGCAGGTCCAGTTCTTCCTGCGCGCCGTCACGGGCCCAGCGGCGCAGGCGTTTCAACGCCACCTTGATGTTGCGTGTCCCCAGTTCGACATTGTCATCCAGGTTGCGGAACTCGCGTTTGTCCCAAACCTTGGTCGCGCGCTGGTGGCGGCTTTCCTTCTGGCCGATGCGCACGCCCTCGGGATTATAGCCATAGGCGCCGAAAGGCGAGGTGCCTGCCGTGCCGACCCATTTGCTGCCGCCCTGGTGGCGGCCCTTTTGCTCTTCAAGCCGTTTCTTGAGTGTTTCCATCAGCTTGTCGAAGCCTCCCAAAGCTTCGATCTCGGCCTTTTCGGCCTCGCTGAGGTGTTTTTCGGCCATCTTCTCCAGCCAGTCGCGCGGGATGTCGACAGCTTCAAGAACGTCGTCCAAGCTGATGTTTTCCAAGCCTTTAAAAGCTGCGGCAAAAGCCTGGTCGAATTTGTCGATGTTGCGTTCGTCCTTTACCATCGACACGCGGGCAAGGTAGTAGAACGCCTCCACGTCATAGGTGGCAATTCCGGCAGCCATACCGTCCAGGAACGCCAGGAATTCCCGCATGGAAACGGGGACCTTGTGGGCGCGCAGCTGTTCGAAGAAGGGCAGGAACATCCGTCAGCCCATCAAGCTGCGGTCGATGATGACGGTCAGGATCATGCCGACGATCGCAAATGCGATGGCATATCCGGCGGCGTATTGCGCCACATCCTTGCGGTTGCCCGCCCGTTTGCGCGCGGTCAGCCCGCCGAACAGGGCCCCGACAAGCGCCAAAACGATTACGATCATTGTCTTCCGCCCGTGGTTACGAGCCCTTCAGCGGGTTGAGAGACGCGATTTCGCGCAGCTTGGCCCGCACGGCCCAATCTGGCCCAAAGCCGTAACGCGCCCAGCCGACGCTGTCCAGCCTGACGCCACGGGCCTCTGTCGCGCGGCCTTGCAGTTCCAGCGCCTCGGCGCGCAACAGCAGCAGCGTGGACAGCAGTGCCGCGTTCTCCGACTGTTCCGCGGTCTGGATATGCGGTGCAATCAGCCGCAGGGCACGGTCCGCGTCTCCTGTCGAGATCGCATAGGCCGACAGCTGTGTCGCCACATAGGCCCGGTGCAGGCGGGTGCCCGGTGTCAGGGCATAGTAGCGGTCAGCGGTCAGGTAGTGCTTTTGCGCCAGCTCGGGGTCGGTGGACTGGATCGCGCGGCCCATGGCGTAATGGGCAAAGGCCCGGCGGTGGTCCTCCCAGCCCATTTCAGCCGCGATGCGGATGCTTTTCTGCGCCGCGTTCTGGCGGCTCTTGAGAGAGACCTGCCGCCCCAGGGCGGTCTGGATCGCGCGGCTCCACTCCTCTGGCGTGCGGGTGGCATATCGCGCCGGTTTACCCGTCCCTTTCGGGTTGATCCGGGCAAAGATCGCGGGCAGGGCGGCGGCCACCTGGCCGCGCGTCATGCCGGACCGAAGCGCCGGGTCGTAATAGGCCCGCAGGATCAGCATGTCGAAGCCGGTCAGGACCGTATGCACATTGTCGTCGTTAAAGACCGAGTCGGGCAGGCGATAGAGGTCATTCAGCGGCCCCAGGGCCTGCGCCAGCTCTTCGTGCAGGCAATCGCGCACCTCCTGCGGGCTGGCGTCATTGGGCAGGAAAATCGCGACTTTTTCGCGCGTTTTCAACAGCGTCCAGTTCGTTCTGGGCAGGCGGCGGGCGCTGCGGTAGTCCTGGATCGACGTCACATTGGGCGTGACAAAGCAGGCGGCCTGCGGCAGGACCTTGCGAATGTCCTCTCGGGTGACGGCCTGAATGGTGATATGTGCCGTGTCCGAGCGCGACTGCGTGATGTCGATGCCCGCCTCGTTGCGCAACCGCGCCAACAGCCGGTTCAGGTCAGGCATCAGCGTGGGGGGTGGTGCGCCGGTGACGCGCAGTGTGATCGGGCCCTCGAAGCGGGTCAGCACCGGCAGGGCGCGGCCGCTTTCCATCTGGAAGGACAATTCGATGAAATCCAGCGCAAGGTCGTTGTTCGACCGCACCGGAGCCTCGGGACGGCTGGCGGCGAAATTCTTCATCGGCGGCAGCGTGCTGGCGCCGGTATTGACTGCCGCACGGGTCGCCACATCCGGGTCGGAGGCGGGCACGCAGGCGTTCAGCAGCATCACAAGTGGCAGAACGAAACGTCCGTTCACAAGGACAAATCCTTAGGTGACAGGGTGTTGGGTGAGGATCTTCGCGAGATGGTATGTCTGTTTGCGCCGTAGGGGCGCGGTGTTCTGCTGCTCATGGATGGTTGTCTGCGCTCTTTCTGGCTGCCGGAGTCAAATCGGTTTTCCTATCTTGCCGACCTGCCTAGGCAGGAATTGAGGCGAAATAGAGGCGAACCGGGACCGCAATTTCTGCAGCGCGAAATATGGCATCTGCACCACGCTCGCACAGGTGGTTGAGTGCCTGAAAAAGCAGGCACGACGGGGCAGAACGACGGTTCAGCCACAAGACTCTGCTAGGCCACAAAAACTCTGCCATGAGATCGGTCGCGACATCCGGCGGGGCAAAATGGGACGCACGCGCGAGGCCGTGTTGCCACTGCAGATTTGCCCGCAGGCCAGCTATTGAGCACGCGAACAGGCTGTCGGGGTCAAAGGGGGCGGGGTCGGGCTGCTGGCGATGCGCCGCGCCAGCGGACACCCGGGCCCGATGTCTGGCATGGGTGTCCGCATGGTGGGGGCGACACTGCTACCGGGCAGCCCCGCACCCGAGGAGTGCCGCCGCCGGCCCGAGAGGCGGCAGCAGCCACTGTTCACGATACCCAAGGGTCTTGCATCGTCCCCGGCGTCACCTCTGGCCGCGCGCCATGAAGGCAAGACGTTCGAACAGATGCACGTCCTGTTCGTTCTTCAGCAGTGCGCCATGCAGCTTGGGCAGGGCGCTGGCGCCGTCCTTTTTCAGGTCGGCGGCATCCATGTCCTCGGCCAGCAACAGCTTCAGCCAGTCCAGTACCTCGGATGTGGACGGCTTTTTCTTCAGTCCGGCCTGATCGCGGATCTCGTAGAACTGTGTCAGCGCGGTGGTCAGCAGGTTTTCCTTGATGCCAGGATGGTGCACCTCGACGATCTGCTTCAGCGTGTCCATCTCCGGAAAGCGGATGTAGTGGAAAAAGCAGCGCCGCAGGAAGGCGTCGGGCAGTTCCTTTTCGTTGTTGGAGGTGATGATCACGATCGGGCGGTGGCGGGCCTTGATCGTTTCGCCGGTTTCGTAGACGTGGAATTCCATCTTGTCCAACTCCTGCAGCAGGTCGTTGGGAAACTCGATATCCGCCTTGTCGATCTCGTCGATCAGCAGCACGACCTTCTCGTCCGCCTCGAAGGCTTCCCAGAGCTTGCCCTTGCGGATGTAGTTCTTCACATCGTGAACCCGCTCTTCGCCCAGCTGGCTGTCGCGCAACCGGCTGACCGCGTCATATTCGTAAAGGCCCTGCTGCGCCCGCGTGGTGGATTTGATGTTCCATTCGATCATCCGCAGACCCAGCGCCGAGGAGACCTGCAGCGCAAGCTCCGTCTTGCCGGTGCCAGGTTCCCCCTTGACCAGCAGAGGGCGCTCAAGGGTCACGGCGGCGTTCACCGCAATGGTGAGATCGTCGGTCGCGACGTAATCGGCGGTGCCTTGAAATTTCATTTGGTTTCAATCCTCTGTGATCCGCTGTTTGACTGGTTGTCTTTAACCAAAAAACGCTGGGATTGTGTAGTGACAAAACAGGGGCGCTGGGGTAGACGCTGCGGCAGGGAGCGGTCTCGGGGAGATAGGTCTCACATGTCAGGGCTAAAAACTGTTGAGGGACAACCAATGAAACAGGAAGTTTTCCTGCCGGACGATTATTCGCCGGCAGAAGATGAACCATTCATGAACGACAAGCAGCTGGAGTACTTTCGGCGCAAGCTGCTGAACTGGAAAGCAGAGCTGCTGGCGGGCAGCCGGGACACCATCGAAGGGCTGCAGGACGGCACGCGGAACATTCCCGACGTCGCGGATCGCGCAAGCGAAGAAACCGACCGCGCACTGGAACTGCGGACCCGTGATCGTGCCCGTAAACTGGTGGGCAAGATCGACGCGGCGCTGCGCCGGATCGAAGAGGGAGAATTCGGGTATTGCTCCGTGACCGGCGATCCGATCTCGCTCAAGCGTCTGGACGCGCGGCCCATCGCGACCATGAGCCTTGAAGCGCAGGAAAAGCACGAACGCCGCGAAAAGGTGCACCGCGACGACTGAGGTTTGATCTGACGTGAGTGATTTTCAATCCGCCGGGGCCTGTGCCCCGGCGTTTTCATGTGAGGCGGGATGCGGATTTCCAATGCCATCGTGATCGGCGCCGGGATCGGCGGGCTGGCCGTGGCCGCCGCCCTGGCGCGGCGCGGCGTGGCGGTCACGGTGCTGGAACGGGCCGGACGGCTGGGCGAGGTCGGCGCGGGCCTGCAGGTCAGCCCCAATGGCCTTGCCGTGCTGCGGGCACTGGGGCTGGAGGCAGAGCTGACCCGCAAGGAAGCCGTCGCGGGCCGGGCAGTGGTGTTGCAAACCGAAAAGGGCCGCGAAGTGGCCCGGCTGGATCTGCAACGCCTGCGTCCCGATCAACGCTATGTCTTTTTGCATCGGGCCGATCTGGTGGACATGCTCGCCGGTCTGGCGCGCCGTGCCAATGTCAGCTTTGAATTCGGCACGCCCGTCGCCAGCGTGCGCCCGGGGGCCTTGCCCCAGGTGCAGCTGGAGGGCGGGGGCACCCGGCAGGCGGAAGTGGTCATCGCCGCGGATGGCATCCATTCCGTGGCCCGCCCGGTGCTGAACGGGGCGGATCAGGCGGCGTTTACCGGCCAGGTGGCTTGGCGGGCGCTGGTGGAGAACATGGGAGGTCATCCGGCAGAGGCGCGGGTGGGCATGGGGCCGGGCCGGCACCTTGTCAGCTACCCGGTGCGGGGCGGACGGCTGGTCAATCTGGTCGCGGTGGAAGAACGCGAAAGCTGGGCGGCGGAGGGCTGGAACCATGCCGACGATCCCGCGCACCTGCGCGCGGCATTCAACGGTTTCAGCGGCCCTGCGGGAGAATTGATCGCAGCGGTGCGCGAGGTCACGCTCTGGGGGTTGCACCGGCATCCTGTGGCCGAGGTCTGGCAGCGGGACGGGGTGGCCCTTCTGGGGGATGCCGCGCATCCGACGCTGCCCTTCCTTGCCCAGGGGGCCAACATGGCGCTGGAGGACGCCTGGGTGCTGGCCGAGCGATTGGCAGAGAGAGGGCAGGCGGGACTTGCGGCCTATCAGGCGGCGCGCCGCGAACGGGTGCGCCGGGTGATCCGGGCGTCTTCGCGCAATGCCTGGCGCTATCACCTGCGGCCGGGGCCCCTGCGGCTGGCCGCGCATCTGGGGTTGGGCGCCGCCAGCCGGTTTGCGCCGGGTCTGATGGTGGGCGCATTCGATTGGCTTTACGGACGCGACGTGACGCGGGAGTGACCGCACCCGGGCTGATCCGAAGGTGCGCGCTGCGCGGGCATTACATTATTGATATTGCGCTGCGGGCCCACCAGACCAGGGTGGGTAGGAGGGGGCCGCTTAGCCTCGGGCGCGTTGCAACATGCCGAAGAGGTCGCGGGGATCGTCCGGATCCGCCAGCAGATCCAGAGGCAGGAACATGTCGGTGCCGTCGATCCGGTCGCGGATGTAGCGCAGTGCCGAAAAATCCTCGATCGCGAAGCCCACGCTGTCGAAAAGCGTGATCTGGCGGTCGTCGCTGCGGCCCTGGGCCTGGCCGGTGAGGACCTGCCAGATTTCCGTCACCGGATGGTCGGGGTCCAGCTGCTGGATCTCGCCCTCGATCCGGGTCTGTTCGGGGAACTCCACGAAGATGCCCGCGCGGTGCAGGATGGCCGGGGCCAGTTCCGTCTTGCCGGGGCAGTCGCCGCCGATGGCGTTGATATGCACGCCGCTGCCGACCATGTTGTCGGTCAGGATGGTCGCGTATTGCTTGTCCGCCGTGCAGGTGGTGATGATCTGCGCGCCCAGCATCGCCTCTTCGGCGCTGTCGCAGGGCACCACCTTCAGCCCGCTGTGGGCGAGGTTGCGGGCGCATTTCGCGGTGGCGGCCGGGTCGATGTCATAAAGGCGCACCTCGTCCACCCCCGCGATGGCCTTCATGGCGAGGCTCTGGAACTCAGACTGGGCCCCGTTGCCGATCATGGCCATCACATGCGCGCCCTTTGGGGCCAGCAGCCGTGCCACCAGCGCCGATGTGGCGGCGGTGCGCAGGGCGGTGAGCATGGTCATTTCGGTCAGAAGCACCGGATAGCCTGTCGCCACATCGGCCAGCAGACCGAAGGCGGTCACGGTCTGCAGCCCGTCCTTGGTGTTGCTGGGGTGGCCGTTGACGTATTTGAAGCCGTAATCCGCCCCGTCCGAGGTCGGCATGAGTTCGATCACCCCTTTGTCCGAGTGGCTGGCCACGCGCGGCGTCTTGTCGAAACTCTCCCAGCGGTGAAAGTCGGCTTCGATATAGTCGGCCAGTTCCCTGAGCATGTTCTCCACCCCGATGTGGTGGATCAGTTTCATCATGTGGTCGACGGAGACAAACGGCACCAAAGCCTTTTCTGAGGGGGTCGGCATTGCTGGTTCCTTCAATATGCGCGGTTGGGGCGGTCGAAGACGCGGCGGCCCATGGCCGATGCCGCGAGGTCCACCATCAGGGTCGCGGTCTTGCCGCGTTCGTCGAGGAAGGGGTTCAGCTCCACCAGGTCGAGCGATGTCATCAAGCCGCTGTCGTGCAGCATTTCCATGACAAGATGACCTTCGCGCACCGTGGCGCCGCCGGGTACGGTGGTGCCGACCGCGGGCGCGACGGCGGGATCGAGGAAATCGACATCGAGCGAGACATGCAGCAGCCCGTTGGCCGCCGCCACCCGGTCGAGAAAGGCCTGAAGGGGGCGGGCGATCCCGGTTTCGTCGATTTCGCGCATGTCCACATGGGTGATGTCACTTTCCTGCAGGGCTGCGCGTTCCGCCGCATCGACCGAGCGCAGGCCGATGATGGCGACGTTCTGCTGGGGCAGCGGCGGGTCGACCTGCGGAAAGCCGTCAAAGCCCGCGCGCCCGGTGACATAGCCCAGCGGCGTGCCGTGCAGATTGCCGCTGTCCGTGGTTTCCGGCGTGTGAAAGTCGCTGTGGGCATCCAGCCAGAGCACAAAGAGCGGACGGTCCACCGTCTGCGCGTGGCGCATCACGCCCAGTACCGAGCCCAGCGACAGCGCGTGATCCCCGCCCATGAAGATCGGCAACCCGTCGCGCATCGCCGCCTCGGAGGCATCGGCAAGGCTTTGCGTCCAGGCGATCGTCTCTTCCAGCGCGACCAGCTTGGGGTGTGGTTTGGCGGTAAAGGGGGCAGGGGCCAGATTGCCCCGGTCTTCGACGCTGTGGCCCAGGTCGCGAAGCGCCTGCGGCAGGCCCGCCGTACGATAGGCGTCCGGGCCCATCAGACACCCCTTGCTGCGCTTGCCCGAATCCATCGGCGCGCCGATCAGAATGCAGTTCGATGTGGTCATGACATGATCCCCTTTGTGCTGATGTGGAAACTATCGCGCAGATCGGGGGATCGACAACCGCCCAAACTGTTCGTATCGAGGAGGAATTGATCGAAGTGGATAGCAGAAATGGACGAAACGGATCATCGCCTGATCGCTGCCCTGCGTCACGACGCGCGCGCATCGCTTTCCGATCTCGCGCTGGCGCTGAACCTGTCGCGCACCACGGTCAGGGTCCGGCTGGCGAAATTGCGCGAGACCGGCGAGATCGTGGGGTTTTCGGTTGTCACCCGCGCGGATGTGACCCGCGACCCGGTGCGCGGCATGATGATGATCGGGATCGAAGGGCGCGGCACCGAGCGGATCACCCGGCAGCTGGGCAGCATGCCTCAGGTCCGTGCGGTGCACAGCACCAATGGTCGCTGGGACGTGATCGTCGAGATCGGCAGCGCATCGCTGGAGGAGTTCGATGCGGCACTGACCCGGATCAGACGGCTCGACGGGGTGGTGGCGAGCGAGACGAGCCTGTTTCTCAAGACCCGGAAATCAGGCTGAAAGTCGCGCCGCGGCGATCCAGAGGGCCGCGAGACCGAGCGAGATCACGGCGTTCCAGCCTGCCATCGACAGACCGGCGAATTGCCAGACAATCTCGTCGCACATGACGACGCCCATCGGTCCGTCCATCGACAACAGATCACCGCCGGCCATCGCGTCAAGGTCCATGCCTCCGCCGGTGCAGGACGACGGACCGGGCCACCAGCCCCATTCGACGCCTGCGTGATAGATGCCGATGCCCGCCGTCGTCAGGGCGGCCAATGCACCCAGCCATGTCAGGACGCGCGGTCCTCCGGCCAGCAGAGCCGCCCCGATCAGGATCGCTGCGGCATGGGGCCAGCGTTGCCACAGGCACATCTTGCAGGGGGCCAGCCCGCCCAGATGCTGAAATCCGAAGGCGCCCAGCAGCAGCGCGGCAGAGCCGAGGGTGGCAAGCGTGATCAGGGCCTTGCGGGTCATATGTACCTCACCAGTGCGAATGCGCCGACCAGCAGCACGATGAACAGGGTGAACATCAGGCCCAGCCTGCGTTCGATGAAAACGCGCACCGGCGCGCCGAACTTCCACAGCAGCGCGGCGACGATGAAGAACCGCAGCCCCCGTGCCAGGATCGAGGTGGCGATGAAGGTGCCCAGCGGCATCGCGGTCCAGCCTGACATGATCGTGATGACCTTGTAGGGGAATGGCGTCACCCCGGCCGTCAGCACCGCCCAGAACCCCAGGTCGTTGAAGCGATCGGAGAATTCGGCCATCGCCTGCGTCTTGCCCATGGCGGCAAGGATCGGCTGGCCCAGCGCCTCGAAGGCAAAAGCGCCGATGGCATAGCCCAGAAGTCCGCCCAGAACCGAGGCCACCAGCGCGACAAAGGCGATCAGAAAGGCGCGGTTTGGCCGGGCGATGATCATCGGGATCATCAGGATGTCGGGCGGGATCGGGAAAACCGAACTTTCGATGAAGGCGACAAAGGCCAGCGCCCAAAGCGCGTGGGGATGCTGTGCCAGGCTCAGCGTCCAGTCGTAAAGGCGTTGGATCATCTTGGTGTGTCCGATCAGATTGCCGCCCTGCATCATCACGCGGGACCGCTGCGGTCAAGAGCCGGGCGATCACAAACCACTTGTCCCGGTCCGGGACGCAGGCTAAAGCGGTCAAGTGTGCCCGAGTGGTGGAATGGTAGACACGACGGATTCAAAATCCGTTGCCGCAAGGCGTGCCGGTTCGAGTCCGGCCTCGGGTACCATTCACACAAACGCCCGCGCCGCTATGGCAGGCGACAGCGGATGGCCGTGAGTGTGCGGCGCATTCTTGCCCGATTTCCTATTTTGCTGGTCGTGTGATTCGATCCATAGAGGGGCGGGCTGCCCGGTTTGTGCACTAGTCACGGGCAATCCGGGCGATTGGTTCGGCACCGAAAACAACCCGGCGACAACCTGGGCGAGAATTGGGCGAAGCCGCGAAAATTCTGGATGTTCGTGGGTTGTTTCGTCAGCGGCAACAATGACCGCCGCGCCGGTACCGGCACATGTCCTCAGAGTTAACAAAACCCCCTTTTTCTTATGGGGCAGAGCCGCCGCGCGAAGTGTCGGTCTGGAAACAATGGGCCGTAAGTCGCCCGGAAACCTTGATTAATCCAAGACATAATCGGGGCGGCAGCAGGGCGATGCAGACACATTTCAGACATTTTTCGCTTTGTTCGCCTCAATACACCGGGTATCCATCGTCTTGCCCAACTGGGGGGCAAAGTCTGTAGGTCACGGGGGCGGCCGCACTTCTGCGCATCATTTCCGGATGCGGGAGACGTGTGTACGCCGCGACGTTTGCGATCGTATACACGCCAGGATCATGGCCGCCATGATCCCAGCCGCTTGCTGCGGTTCTCCCCTCCATGGTGCTTTTATGTGTGTGTCGCCCAGGCCAAGGGTTTTGCCGATGCGGGGCGCTGTTTGTTACGGAGTGAGATGACGATGAAGAGTGTACCAAGGCCCTCAAGCCAGCCGAAAGCGTCCTTTGGACGTCTCGCTTCGTATGCGACTGGCCTGCCGCATACCCGCTTAGCACCATTTTCCAGACCGGCCGCGCTGCGCGCCGCGCACTGCAACGCCTAGGAGACTTGAACCATGATCAGAACACTTGATTTCAACCCGTTTGCCGCAGGTACCGTCATCGACGACGAATACGAGGGCGTCACCGTTTCAGCGACCGGCGGTTCCGGTCAGGCAATGGTCTTTGACAGCGCCAACCCGACGGGCGGTGATGACGATCTCGGCTCCGATACCCTGGGCGGCGTGCTGATCGTCTCCGAAGACGGTGACAGCAGCGACCCGGATGACAACGCCGCGGGCGGCAGCATCTTTTTCGACTTCGACAACGCGGTGCGGATGAAATCCGTCACGCTCAAGGACATCGAGGAAACCGAGGGCGAAGGCACCCGGCTGGTGTTCTACAACGCCGATGGTGATGTCATCCAGAATCAGTTCGTCGAGCCCACTGGCGACGGCGGCGAAGTGACACTGCAGCTCTTCGTGCCGGGCACGGTGCGTTTCGAAGTGCGCTTTCCCGGTTCCGGCGCCGTGGACAACGTGACGTTCGACGACCCCGGCTTCGGCGGTGGCAACGATGACCCGAACGCGGTCGACGACACGCTGATCCTGGACGAGGACACGACAGAGACCGTCAATGTGCTGGTGAACGACACCGACCCCGATGATGACACACTGACCGTGACCGGCGCCGAAAGCCCGGATGGTACCGTTACCTTCACGCCTGAGGGTGACATCACCTTCACCCCGAACCCGGATTTCAACGGCCCGACCACGATCACCTACACCGTTTCCGACGGCAACGGGGGCACCGACACGGGCACCGTCAACGTCACCGTGAACCCGGTCAACGATGCGCCGGTGGCGGTGGACGACACCGCCTCGACGGACTTCGAGACGGCAGTTGTCGTGGACCTGCTGGGCAACGACACCGACGTGGACAATACCAATGACGAGCTGACGCTGGTCGATCCGACCGTTCCCGCCGAGCAGGGCACGCTTGTCGACAACGGCGACGGCACCGTCACCTTCACCCCGGCTGCCGGTTTCTCGGGCCCGGCCACGATCACATACACCGTGAGCGACCCCGAAGGTCTGACCGACGAGGGGACAGCGACGGTCACCGTGGGTGATGGCCCGGCGCTCGACGGCTACGTGGACGGCGACGACGATGGCAACCTGATCGACGAGGATTACCTGGGCGATCCCGACGGCGACATCGTCAACGACGATCCGGCAATCCTGCCGGGCACCGCGCCTGACGACGATTACGTGCGCGCCGGTGGTGGTGATGACACCGTGATCACGGGCGAAGGCAACGACACCGTCGAAGGCGGTGACGGCGACGACGACATCGACACCGATGGCGGCGATCTGGCCCCCGATCTGGGCTATCCCTTCGCGGCAACCGACCCGCTGGGCTACGGCCCCGACGCGGATCCGGAAAACGACCGCGACTATGTGGACGGCGGTGCCGGCAACGATACCATCCGCACCGGCGATGACCGTGACACAATCTTTGGCGGTTCCGGCAACGACGTGATCAACGGCGGCATCGACGACGATTTCATCGACGGCGGTACCGGTGATGACCGGATCGTCGGCGGCGAGGGCAACGACAGCATCCTTGGAGGTGCCGGTAATGACACGATCTATGCGGGCAACGATCCCGACCTGATCCCTGACGTGGTGAACCTTACCGACGAGGACACCGGCGGATTCTCACCCGACCGGAACCCCGACAACGGTATGGACACCGTCAATGGCGGCGCAGGTGATGACGTGATCTATGGCGCCGACGATGCCGACTCCCTGCGGGGCGGCTCTGGCGACGATTTCATCGACGGCCAGATCGACGATGACATCATCAGCGGCAACACCGGCAACGACACGCTGCTGGGCGGCCAGGGCGACGACAGCGTTTCCGGCGGGCAGGGCGATGACCTGCTGGAAGGCGGTCTCGGTGACGACACTCTGCGCGGCAACCGTGACAACGACACGCTCTACGGTGGCGAAGGCAACGACAGCCTGGACGGCGGCGGCGAAGACGACGAACTCTACGGCGGCGACGGCGACGACGACATGATGGGCGGCCAGGGCGACGACCTGTTGGATGGCGGCGCAGGCAATGACACGATGACCGGCGGTGCGGGTCAGGACACCTTTGTCAACGTCAACGCCGGTGACGTGGTCGACGGCGGCTCAGGCCCGGTAGACTTTGACACGCTCGACCTTCGCGGGTCCACCGCACCCGGCGGCAGCCTGTCCATCACCTACACCTCGGACGACCGCGAGGACGGCATCGTCAACTACCTTGACGCAGACGGCAACGAGGCGGGCCAGCTGGTGTTCGAGGAGATCGAGAACATCATCCCCTGTTTCACCCCCGGCACCAAGATCGCGACACCCAAGGGCGAGCGTCGTGTCGAGGAATTGCAGGTTGGTGACCGCGTCATCACCCGCGACAACGGCATTCAGGAAATCCGTTGGGTCGGCAAGCGCGACATGAGCGCCGCCGAATTCGAAAAAGCGGCGCACCTGAAGCCGGTCCTGATCCGTCAGGGCGCACTTGGCAACGGCTTGCCGGAGCGTGACATGATGGTGTCGCCCAACCACCGCATTCTGGTGGCCAACGACAAGACGGCGCTCTACTTTGAAGAGCGCGAGGTTCTGGTCGCGGCCAAGCACCTGACCGGCATGGAAGGGGTGGATATCGTCGAGGTGTCGTCCACCACTTATGTCCACATCATGTTCGACCAGCACGAGGTGATCTTGTCGGACGGCGCGTGGACGGAAAGCTTCCAGCCTGGTGACATGTCGCTGGCGGGTATCGGCGACGCCCAGCGTCAGGAAATCCTGGAATTGTTCCCGGAACTGGCGACGCGGGATGGCATCGACGCCTATGCATCGGCCCGCCGGTCGCTGAAAAAATACGAAGCCCAGCTTCTGACCAAATAACGGGTCGCCACTGGGAATTCGTATGGTCGGGGGACCGCACTTTCGGAATATGCAGCTGCTTCTCTGACCCCGGTCGGAGAGCATGGGAAAGCGGAGTGGGCAGCCACTCCGCTTTTTCGTTTTGCCAGGTGACGGCGCGCCCGAGGCCGGGTATCGGTAGGGTATGGAACACGACAACGAACTTCTGACCGAACTCACGGCCTGCGAAGAACAGGTGTGGGACGCGCTGGTTGAGGGTGACATCTCGACCGATGAAAAGATGCTGCACGCCGATTTCCTCGGCGTCTACTCGACCGGCTTCGCGACCAAGGCGGATCACACCGCGCAATTGGATGACGGGCCGACGATCTCGCGCTACAAGCTGACCGGGCATCGGGTGAAACGGCTGGGCCGCGACTATGCCATGCTGTGCTACCGTGCCGATTTCCTGCGCGCAGGCCACAACAAGAGCGAAGCGATGTACATCACGTCGATCTGGGAACAGGGTCTGGACGGCTGGCGCAACGTCTTTTCTCAGGACACCGCCGCCGGCCGCTGACTCAGCTGTCCCTTGCCGCGCCTTGCCCCGCGCGCCAGGCCGCCCAGGCCGCCGGCGTATCGAGATCCAGGCGCGCGCGGTCGCCGGGCAGGGGAATCAGCACCACCCGGTCGGCATGTGCCGACACCACCTCGCGCCCGCCGCTGTCGCCCCTGAGCCCCGACAGCGCGGCAAACAGGCTCGACCGAAAGACGATGGGATGGCCCGCGGCACCTGAGGCCGTCGCCCCGCGCCAGATCAGATCCGGCCCCTCCGGTTCGGCCGCATCCGCCACCAGCGCGAGGTCGGAAACCGTCAGATCCGGCAAGTCCCCCAGCAGAACCATCGCCCAGGGGGCGTGTGGCGGAAGGGCGGCGATACCGGCCCGAAGGCTGGCGTTCATGCCCTCGGCGGCGTCGGGCACAGGCAACGCCCGGACGTCCAGTCCCTGCACCGCATCATAGCGTGCATGAGGCCGCGGGGGCAGGGCGACGATCACCGGCCCACGCCCCAGCGCCAATGCCTTGATCGCCTGTTGCCGCAGCAGCGGAACACCCCCCACAGGTTCCAGGAGCTTGTCGCGCCCCTGCATCCGGGTGGAGCCGCCAGCGGCCAGAATGATGATCGGCATCAGATGGTTCATTGCGCCACCCTAGGCCCACCGCGCGGCGGGCGCCATCCTTTCAGCCGCGCATCCGCGCGCCGTCGCTGTCGAAAAGCGGCGTCGAGATCAGGCTGGCGGGGCGCATCTGACCGAGGATCTCGATCTCCACCTTCAGCCCGTCGGCGATCCGGTCGCGCGGGACGAAGCCCATTGCGACAGAGGTGCCGGTGAAATGCGCATAACCGCCCGAGGTGCAGAAACCCACCACCGCGCCGTCCAGCCAGATCGGCTCGTAGCCCTGCACATCCGCATCCTGCGCGTCCACTTCGAAGGACACCAGCCGTCGCGCGGGCGGTGCCGCCCGTTCCGCTTCCGCCGCGGCACGGCCGATGAAATCCACGGACTTGTTCCATGAAATGAAACGGTCCAGCCCGGTTTCCGCCGCCGTATAGTCGGGCGAGAATTCGGACATCCACGAGCCAAAGAACTTGTCCAGTCGCAGCGACATCATCGCGCGCATGCCAAAGGGCTGCATCCCGTGGGGTTGCCCCGCCGCCCACAGCACCGACCACAGGGCGCGCTGGTCCATCGGGTCGCAATAGATCTCGAACCCCAGATCGCCGGTGTAGCTGACCCGCTGCACGATACAGGCGCTCTGGCCCACGGTCATCTGCCGGACGTCCAGGAATTTCATATCGCTGACATCGGTGCGGGTGCAGGCCTGCAGCACCTCGCGCGCCATCGGGCCCGCGATCTGAAAGCCCGTGCGCCGGTCCGAGATGTTCTGCACCTCTACACCGGGTTCCAGGTGACGAAGGAACCAGCGGTGGTGATAGGCCTGCGATCCGTAGGAGGCGGTCAGCTGAAACGTCCGCTCGTCCAGGCATGAGATGGTGAAATCCCCGATCAGCTTGCCCTTTTCCGACAGCATCGGGGTCAGCGACAGGCGCCCCTGCGCCGGGACGCGCCCCGCCATGATCCGGTCCAGCCAGGCGCGGGCTTGTGGCCCGGTAATCAGAAACTTGCCGAAGTTCTGCACCTCGTTGATGCCGACTGCCTTGCGCACCGTCATCACCTCGCGCGCCGTCGCCTCAAAGGCGTCCGACCGGCGGAAGGACGGGGTTTCGAATGTCGGCTCATCGCCCTGGGCAAAGTAATTGGCGACCTCAAGCCCGAATTGCTGGCCCCAGACCGCGCCCATGCCGGTAAAGATGTCGTACATCGGTGTGGTGCGGTGCGGCCTTGCAGCGGGCAGTTCCTCGTTCGGATAGGAGACGGAGAAGCGTTTTTGGTAGTTCTCGATCACCTTGGGCAGGGTATAGCCCGGCGTGATCCAGTCGCCGAAACGCGCCACATCCATCGCCATCACGTCGCGCTCCGGCTCGCCCTCGATCATCCATTGCGCCAGCGTCAGGCCGACGCCGCCGCCCTGGCTGAACCCGGCCATGACACCACAGGCCGACCAGTAGTTGCGCATGCCCGGCACCGGCCCGACCAGCGGGTTGCCATCGGGGGCAAAGGTGAAGGGGCCGTGGATGACATTCTTGACGCCTGCGCGTTCCAGATCGGGGAAACGGCGGTAGGCAAAGGCGATACTGTCCTCGATCTTGTCAAAGTCGTCCTGCAGCAGGTCCTGGCCAAAGGACCACGGGGTGCCGTCCACCGCCCAGGGCCGGCAGGTCTGCTCGTAGAACCCGATGCACAGGCCGCGCCCCTCCTGCCGCAGATAGCTTTCGCCTGCCGGGTCCATCACATGCGGATGCTCGCGGCCGTCCTGCATCATTTCCACGATCAGCGGCACTTCCTCGGTCACGAGGTACTGATGCTCCATCGGGTGCAGCGGGAAGTAGACGCCCGCCATCGCCCCCACCTCGCGCGCCCAGAGGCCGCCGGCGTTCACCAGATGCTCGGCGTGGATGGTGCCCTTGTCCGTCACCACATCCCAGGTGCCGTCGGGCCGCTGGTTGGTCTCCTTGACCATGCAGTGCGTTTCGATGGTGGCACCCCCCATGCGCGCGGCGCGGGCATAGGCGTGGGTGGTGCCGGAGGGATCAAGGTGCCCGTCCAAGGGATCGTACAGCCCGCCGATGATGCCCTCGATGTTGGTGACGGGGGCGATTTTTGCGATCTCTTCCGGTGTCACGATCTCGGTATCAAGGCCCATGAACCGGTGCTTGGCCCGTTCCGCCAGCAGCATGTCGAACCGGTCGCGGTTGTCCGCCAGCGTCACGCCGCCGACATGGTGCAGCCCGCAGGACATGCCGGTGATCTCTTCCAGCTCCTTGTAAAGCCGGATGGTGTACCCCTGAAGCGCGGCCATGTTGGTGTCGCCGTTCAGCGTGTGGAACCCGCCCGCCGCGTGCCATGTCGACCCCGATGTCAGCTCGGACCGCTCGACCAGCATGACGTCCCGCCACCCCAGCTTTGTCAGGTGATAGAGGACGGATGCGCCGACGACGCCCCCGCCGATGATCAGGACGCGGGTGGTGGTTTGCATGGGGTGCCTCCGGTATCTGCCTGATCCAGTGGTGCCGTCCGCCGATGCCACAGGCATGTTGTTTTCCGACCGGATATGTCGATTCTGGCACATCCTGCCTTCGGCAGTGCCGCAAACAATGCACCCTCGCCGCTGGACGCGGGCGAATTGCCGCTAGATAACACACCATGAATATTGATTTCCTGATCCCGTCGACCCTGATCCGCAAATCGCGGGAATATACCCGTAAATTGTGGGTCAGAGTGGTGCTGATGGGGTTCATGGCGATCCTGTCGCTAGGCCTGACCCAGCTGATCGAAGGCTTCGTGCCCGACGAAATCGCGACCTCCCTGACCGGCAGCGCGGCGGACCGGCTGTTGTCGATCATTGCCAACGCCATGTTGGCGGTGACTACCTTTTCGCTGACGGTTATGGTGTCGGTCTACCGCGCGTCCTCGACCCAGTGGACCCCACGGATCCACCGGCTGATCATCCAGGACCGGACCACGCAGAACACGCTGGCGGTCTTCATCGGGGCTTACGTCTATGCGCTGATCGCCATCATCATGCGCGAACTAGGCATCTACGTGGACGAACGCGCCTTCGTGCTGTTCATCATGACGGTGATCGTGCTGGCGGTGATCGTGATCTACCTGATCCGTTGGACGCTCCATTTGCAGAGCTTCGGCAGTCTGATCGACACGACCCGCCAGATCGAGGAGGTGACCCGCAGGCAGTTCACCGACCGGCTTGAAAACCCGTGCCTTGGCGCGCGGGCGCTGACGGATGGTGTGCCGGACGACGCCGAGGTGATCCGCGCGGAACAATCGGGCTACGTGCAGCTGATCTACCCGGAGGCGCTGAACCGCGTGGCGGAAAATCACGGCGTCGAGCTTTACCTGACGCGCAACGTGGGCAGTTTCGTTTTCATCAATGAGCCGCTTCTCAGCTTTGTGCGGGTCGGCGATCCGGTGGACGACGAACACACCGACGAAACCCTCGAAAAGGGCATCCGCGAAAGCATCAACATCGGCGATCTGCGCACCTATGACCAGGATCCGCGCTTTGGCCTGATCGTCATGGGCGAGGTCGCCTCCAAGGCGCTGTCGCCGGGCGTGAACGATCCCGGCACCGCGATTGACGTGATTTCCCGGATCGGGCGGGTCCTGACCAATTACAAGGACGAGATCGCGCAGGATCGCGACGAGAAACTCGACAATATTTATGTCGCGCCGCTTGATCCGGCCGACCTGATCCAGGACGCCTTTGGCGCATTGGCCCGCGACGGCAGCAGCGTGGTCGAAGTGCAGCAGACCCTTCAGGCGACCCTGGCAGGGCTGATGCAGCACCCTGACGACGGATTGCGGGACGCCGCGGCGAAAGCCGCCGAAATCCACCTGGAGCGCGCGTTGGGCGAAATCTCCTTTGGTCCGGATCGTGAGCGGCTGATGAACAGCGCGGCGCGGCGCGTGCGCGACGCGGTGTCGGAAAAGCTGGCCAGCGGCGGTCCCCCGCATGATGGATTGGAGATGAAGAGCTGATATCGGGCACCTCTCGCGCGCCATGTCACGGGGCGACGGCATGTGTCGCTAAGGGGCAATCGTTCGGGCCGCCAGGGGATCAGGGTAGGGGCGACACACCAAGTGCAGGACGGACCCATGCGCAGCCATGCCCAGGCAGTTATCATCGGGGGCGGCGTTATCGGCTGCTCCATCCTCTATCACCTGACCAAGCTGGGGTGGACCGATGTGGTGCTCTTGGAACGCTCGGAGCTGACGTCGGGCAGCACGTGGCACGCGGCTGCCAATATCCACGGGCTGCACGACAACAACAACATCACGCGCATTCAGAACTACACGATGGACCTCTACAACGCGCTTGAGGCCGAGACGGGGCAAAGCTGCGGCGTGTTCCAGCCCGGATCGCTTTATCTGGCGCAGACCGAGGCGCGGGAACACCAGTTGCGCCTGCAGGCGGCCAAGGCAAAATACTATGGCCTGCCGTTCCGCGAGGTCGACCGCGCGGAGGCCGAGGCGCTGCACCCGCTGGTCGATTTCGACGGCATCCGCTGCATCATGTTCGAGGAAAACGGCGGCAACGTGGATCCCTCGGGCGTGACCAACGCCTATGCCGTGGGGGCGCGGCAGAACGGGGCCGAGATCATCCGCTTCTGCCCCGTTACCGGGACCGAACAGCAGCCGGACGGCAGCTGGATCGTGCGGACCGGAAAGGGCGATATTCACACGCAGTGGGTGGTGAACGCCGCCGGTCTCTGGGGGCGGGAGGTGGCTGCGTTGGCGGGCATCACACTGCCGCTGCAACCGACCGAGCACCAGTATTTCGTGACCGAAACCATTGCCGAGATTGCCGGGATGGACCGCCGCCTGCCATCGGTCGCGGACCGGGACGGCGAATACTATCTGCGGCAGGAGGGCAAGGGCCTGCTGGTCGGCGCCTACGAGAAGGACCTGCGCTACTGGGCAGAGGAGGGCACGCCGCAGGGCTTCGGCCACGAGCTGTTTGCCGATGATCTTGAGCGGATCGAGCCCAACATGTTGCGCGCCATCGAACGGGTGCCGGCGGTGGGCGAAGCCGGTATCAAGCGGGTGATCAACGGACCGATGATCTGGTCGCCCGATTCCAACGTGCTGTTCGGCCCGGTGCCGGAACTGCGCAACTACTTCTGCTGCAACGGGATCATTCCGGGATTCTCGCAATCGGGCGGCATGGGGCTCTTGGCCGCCGACTGGATCGTCAGCGGCGAGACACGGTATGACATGTTCGCCTGGGACATGGCCCGGTTCGGGGACTGGGCCGATGCGGCCTTTACCAGGGCGCGGGTGGGCGACCAATATGCCAACCGCTTCAAAATCCATTTTCCGGGCGAGGAACGCAGCGCGGGCCGCCCCATGCGGATGCGCCCGGCCTATCAGATGCAGCGGGAGCTTGGGGCGGTGTTTGGCCTGAACTACGGCTGGGAACATCCGCTGTATTATGGCCAGCCGGTGGGGTCAGAGGACGAAACCCACGGCTTCACCCGCCAGGGCTGGTGGGATCAGGTGGGCCGCGAGGCGCGGATGCTGCGTGAACATGCAGGCATCATCGACATTTCGAACTTCGCCAAATACCGCTGCAAGGGGCCGGGCGCGGAAAGCTGGCTGAACGCGCTCTTCGCCAATACCATGCCCAAGGCCGTGGGGCGGTCCTGTCTGACCCCGCTGATCGGCACGCGGGGCGGGATCGCCGGGGATTTCACCGTGACGCGGCTGGCGGAGGATGAATTCTGGATCATCGGATCCGGCATGGCCGAACGCTATCACCAACGGTTCTTCGGCGCGCTGCCCCTGCCGGAGGGCACGACATTCGACAGCCTGACGGTGGACATCTGCGGCTTCAACGTCGCGGGGCCGAAATCGCGGGATCTGTTGCAAAAGCTGACCAACACCTCGCTGGCGACGCCCGATTTCCCCTTCATGCGGTCGAAATGGATCACCCTGGCGGGGATCGATGTGCTGGCGTTGCGGGTGTCCTTTACCGGCGATCTGGGCTGGGAGCTGCATTGCGCCACTGCCGATCAGCCCCGCCTGCTGCAGGCGCTGCTGGCGGCGGGGCGCGACATGGGGGCAGGCCCGGTCGGCAGCCGCGCCCTGATGTCGCTGAGGATCGAAAAGGGATACGGATCGTGGAGCCGCGAGTATTCGCCGGAGTACTGGCCGCAGGAGGTCGGGCTGGACCGGCTGTGCAAGATGGACAAGGATTTCCTGAACAAGGAGGCGGTGATGCTGACCCTGGCCAAGCCTGCGCGGGAACATCTGGTCATCCTGGAGCTGGACGGCGCTCAGACCGACGCGTCCAACGCGGATGCGACGGGCGGCGAGCCGATCTTCAAGGATGGCAGGGGCATCGGGCGGGTAAGCTCGGGCGCCTATGGCTACTCGGTCGGCAAATCCCTGGCGCTGGGGTTTGTCCGCGACGCCGGTCCGGGCGACGCGGTAGAGGTGATGGTCCTGGGCCAGCCGCACCGCGCCACCGTGCTTGACGCGCCCCCCTTCGACCCCGCGGGCACGCGGCTGCGCGCATGACCTGGCCGAAGGCTCTGGCGCAAAGGTCCCGGAGAACGCCGGGGCCAGCTGTCAGCTGTCTGCCTTTTCCAGCACCAGGAAAGTCATCATCCCAAGCGGCGGCAGCCCGTCCTGCGCCACGATGCGCAGGGTGGGCTGTTGCAGCACGGTGTCG
Organism: Sulfitobacter sp. THAF37; assembly: GCF_009363555.1. Classification (NCBI taxonomy): domain Bacteria; kingdom Pseudomonadati; phylum Pseudomonadota; class Alphaproteobacteria; order Rhodobacterales; family Roseobacteraceae; genus Sulfitobacter; species Sulfitobacter sp. THAF37. The sequence goes on along the minus strand of NZ_CP045372.1, from coordinate 2,987,908 downwards.
ATCGAGAAATCCGAATGCCAGCCCAGCGTATCGGCAAAGGGGGCTGAAATGCGCTCGATCCTGCCCAGCACGCCGCTCTCGCGGGTGAAGTGATTGGTGATCACGACCTGGCCGCCGGGCTTCAGGACCCGCGCGATCTCGGCCATCACGCGCTTGGGTTCCGGCACGACGGACAGCACATGCATCGCCGCCACCGTGTCGAAGGAGGCATCGGGGAAGTCAAGCTGCCGCGCATCCATCTGCCGCAGCTCGGTCACATGGTCGAGGCGCTCGGTATCCACGCGCTTGAGGGCTTTTTCCAGCATGTCCTCCGAGAAATCAATGCCCGTGACCGACAGGTGAGGCGCGTATTTCTCCAGCGACAGCCCGGTTCCCACGCCCACCTCCAGCACGCTGCCGGTGCGCTTGTTGATATGGGCGACGGCACGCCTTCGGCCAGCCTGTGTGATGGCACCGAAGGTTCGGTCATACACGGGAGCCCAGCGGGCGTAGGAGCGGGTGACGGCGTCAAGTTCCATTTCAGCTCTCCTTCCGGGAAGAGGGGGGTGATCCGGCGATCAGGGTCCAGACCACCATGGCGATATAGGCAAGGCACAATGTCACCATCGTGATCCAGGCAAAGGTCAGCAGTGCAGCGGCCAGCAGCACGGCGCCGAGTGTCACGTAGGGTATTTGTGCGCGGCGAATGCGCAGTGCCTTGATCGACCAGGTCGGCACCCGGCTGATCATCAGCAGGCCGATCACCACCATGTGCAGGCAGATCACGACGTCGGGCAGAAGCGGCCCATTGGCAAAGGCGAAAGAGATCGAGAGAGGCAGCAACACCAGCAGCGCACCCGCGGGCGAGGGGATGCCGGTGAAATACCCCGGCGGCACCTGCGGGTCGGCGGCCTGCGGTTCGCGCGCCGCCACGTTGAACCGGGCCAGCCGCAGCACGCAGCAGATGGCGTAGAACAGCACCGCCAGCCAGGCGGCGCTGCGCACGTCCTGCAACGCCCAGAAATACAGAACCAGCGGCGGCGCGACGCCGAAGTTCACGAAGTCCGCGAGGGAGTCGAGCTCTGCGCCGATCTTGCTGTCGCTCTTGAGCAACCGGGCCAGATGACCGTCCACCCCGTCGAGCACGCAGGCCGCCACGATCAGCTGCACCGCCAGCACGTAATTGCCCTGCACGCCAAAGCGGATGGCCGAGAGCCCCGCGCAGATCGCCGTGACCGTGAGGATGTTGGGCAAAAGCTGCAGCAACGAGACGTCGCGGGTCGGGGAGGACGAAGAATCGTTCATGCGCACGGCATTCCGATGCACGGGGCACCCGGCGTGGTCGACTGCTCGGCTTGTTTGCCGAAGGTGGCGAAACTGATCATCCTGCCCTTCACTTTTCTCATGGGTGCAGACCTATCGCGCTCAGCGCGGGGGGCAAGGTCAATTGCCATTTCTGCCCCCACCGCGATGAGGACCGGCTAGAGGGGGCGGATCTTGAGCTGCGTGATGCGGTTGCCGTCGCGCGCCATGACTTCGAAGCGGAAGCCGTGGAACGAGAACACCTGCCCCGGTGTCGGGATCATCTGGGCCTCGTGAATCACCAGCCCCGCCAATGTGTTGGCCTCGTCATCCGGCAGCGACCAGTCGGTTGCCCGGTTCAGGTCGCGGATCGTCATCGCCCCGTCGACGTAGTAGTGCCCGTCCTCGCCCGGGGCCAGAGGGTGATCCGCGTCGGGATCGAACTCGTCCGTGATCTCGCCCACGATCTCTTCCAGGATGTCCTCCAGCGTGATCAACCCCTGGAGTGACCCGTATTCGTCCACCACCAGCGCGAAATGCGTTCGGCGGCGCAGGAACTGGCGCATCTGCTCGTCGAGTGTCGAGGTTTCGGGGACGAAGTAAGGCTTCATCGCAACGGTCGAGACGTCGAAGTTCTTCAACGCCGATGCATCGCCTTCGGGCCCGCCGATCAGCTTGTACATCGCCCGCAGCAGATCCTTGGCGTGGATCACGCCGATGATGTTTTCCTGGTCGTCGCGAAAGACCGGCAGGCGGGTGTGGTTGGATTCGAGACATTGGCTCAGGATTTCCTCGGGCGGCATGTCGGCGTCGATCATTTCGATCCCTGAACGGTGCAGCATGATCTCTTCGACCACCCGTTCCCGCAGGTCCAGAGCGCCCAGGATGCGGTCGCGGTCCTCCTTTTCGACCACGCCTTCGGAATGGCCCAGTTGCAGCGCGCCCGCGATCTCTTCGCGCACCGCGAGGATGTTGCTGTCCGGGTCCACCTGTACGCCCAGGAGCCGCAGCACCCCGCGCACGAAGAACCGCACGGCTGTGACCATGGGCGAGAACACCAGCACGACCAGCGCGATGGGCCGGGACACCAGTGCGGCGGCGGTTTCTGCGTTGGTGATGGCGTAGGTCTTGGGCAGCACCTCGGCAAAGACCAGCACCAGCAGTGTCATCACCAGCGTCGCCAGGGCCACGCCGCTTTCCCCGAACAGGCGCGTGAACAGCGCCGTCGCCAGCGAGGCGGCGAGAATGTTCACCAGGTTGTTGCCCAGCAGAACCGACCCGATCAGCCGTTCGTTGTCCTCGGTGATCTTGAGCGCCCGTTCCGCCCCGCGCGACCCCTTGTCGGCCTGCGCACGCAGTTTGCCGCGCGACGCGGCGGTCAACGCGGTTTCCGAGCCGGAAAAGAAGCCCGAAAGCACAAGAAGAAACAGGATGATGCCGCAGCTGATCCAGAATGCGCCGTCAATCATCGTGGTGCCAGTGTCCATTTGCGAATTGATGTCCAGTTAATGCGTTTGTCAAAGTATGATGGCCCGCGCTGCCCCGTTCAAGGGCAGGCGGAACGGTTGGGCAACAAACCCGGGTCCAGAGTTAGTGTCCGTCGCCGGTTGCCTTGCCGACAGGGCCGGGTGGCGGTCCAGCGGCGAGCGGGTGATGCTCAAGCACCAGCTCTGACAGCCGTTCTTCCAGCACATGCGTATAAATCTCGGTCGTGGCAACGTCGGCGTGGCCCAGCATGGTCTGGATCGCCCGCAGATCCGCGCCATTGGCCAGCAGGTGCGTCGCAAACGCGTGCCGCAGCGTATGCGGCGTGACCTTCTTGGGATCGACCCCTGCGGCAACGGCGAATTCCTTGATCAGCAGGTAGAACCTGTGCCGGGTCAGATGCCCCAGCTTTCCGCGCGACGGAAACAGGAAACGCGAGGGGGGCTGCCTGCGCATGCGGGCCTGTTCGTCCAGCCTGTCGCGCAGCACCAGCCATTCGGCCAGCGCCGTCCGCGCAGGCGGTGACAGCGGGACCATCCGTTCCTTGCCGCCTTTGCCCATGATCAGCAGAAGGCGCGGATCGCCCCGCGTTGCGGCGATGGGCAGGCTTACCAGCTCGCTGACCCGCATGCCCGTGGCATAAAGCAGTTCCATCAGGCAGGTGTTGCGGGTCTGATCAGACTGCGACCGCCCCGAGGCACGCGCAGCCTCCAGAAGGGCGTCGACCTCGGTCTCCGACAGGATCTTGGGCAGGCGTTTGTCCTGGCCGGGGCCGGAAATCTGGATCGCCGGGTTATCGCTGCGCAGCCCTTCCTCGAAGGCAAATCGGTACAGCTGCTTGATCGCCGACAGGCGGCGGGCGCGGGTGGATTTCGCCAGCCCCTGCGCGTCGCAATAGATCAGGTAATTTTCGACCGCGGCGCGGGTGGCGGAGAGGAAATCGAGCCGTTCCCGCGCAAGAAAACAGTCGAAGTCCTTCAGATCACGACCATAGGCAAGCTGGGTGTTGGTGGCGGCCCCCAGTTCGGCGGCCTGCGCTTCGAGAAAGGTGGAAATCCAGTGGAAGGTTGACGTCTGCATGGGGTTCAACGCTCCAGCAGGAGGGTTTGCAGCCCCGCACGGCGGGCCGTGTCTTCCAGCCCCAGGGCACGCAGCGTCGCCAGGGCGTCCCGCATCGCGGTGGTGTCGCCCTGGGACCCCTTTTGCAGCATCGCCAGGGTTTCGAGAATGACCTCGCCCAAGCGACCGTCACGTGCCGTCGCGATCAGCCGCTCTCGCGGCGCGGCCCCGTTGAATGCGTCGAACACCGCGCCGGGCAACGCGCCGGAGGGGCGTGTGGCCGGGGCTTCGCCCATGGCGATGCTGCTCAGCATGGCGGTATTCGCGACATCTCTTGACGGATCGGCCGCGGCCGTCTCGTAAATCGGCGATAGCATGCAGACCTCAAAGGCGATCCGGGCGGCGCGGCCTTCGAGCTGCAGGGGCGCCAGACGTTCTGCGAAAAGCCCGGCAAAGGCGACTTCCAGCCCCGCCTCCTGCATGGCGATCCAGACCGGGGGCAGCGTCTTGGCCACCGCATCGGCGCTGCCGGTATCGAGCGCGGTCTCGAACCGCTGCAGGGCGCGCACCCGGTCCCAGACCCCGCCGGAGGCCGCAGCCTCACGGTCGGTGTAAAGACCCAGAAGCCGATTGTCGGGCAGGGCACCGGCGCGGGTCAGCCGTTCCGCCGCTTCGAGCTGTGCTTTCCAGCCCGCGATGTCGCGAAGGTCCGCGACGGCAAAGGCACGGGGCAGGGTGCCGGTGGGCATCGGTTCGCCGATCGTTTCGAACAGCCGGAAGCTCAGCGGGTCCATGGCGCGCGGCACCGGCAACGGGTCCGCGCCTTCAAAGCTCTCGGGGTGCAGAAAGCGGTCCAGCAACGCCAGCTGTTCGTCCGGCAGCAATCCCAGCGCCTGCGCCGAGCCGAAGGTCAGCGCGGCATTGTCCCAATCGCCCGCACGCGCGGCGCAGAAGATTCGTGTGGCGTAGTTGCGCGTGAGATGGGGCGCGGCACCCAGAACGTCGCAGGCGCGATCCTCGGTTCCGGTCAGCAGGCTGATGTCCATCCACAGATCGTAATTCTCGGGCGACGTGGCGACCCCTGCCTGTTCGATCAGCGACAGGGCCGGGTCCAGCGCGCCAAGCTGCATGAGCTTTTTCACGCGCGCGCGGGCCAGCGCGTCACCGGCGCTGCTGTCACCCTGCGGCGCATAGGCTTCCGCCAGAAGCACGGTGTAGAGCAGCGATTGCGCGGCGGGCAGGTTCAGGTCGCGCAAGTCGTCGATCTGGCGGATCAGCGCCTCTGCCTCGCTGCCCGACCACAGGTCCTGCGGCAAACCGGTCACGGTATTTGGGACCAGACCGATCGCGCGGGGAGAGCCGGCGCCAAGCGGCGCGACCGTGACTTTGGGGGGCAGGGCCGAGGTCGCAACCGGTGCCTCTTCCGGATCAGCGCCGGGTGCGGGCGCGCGCGCAGGCGGCTGCGGTGCCAACTGGGTGCCCAGCCAGTCGATCACGGAAAGCGGCGAGTCCGACGCGCTGCCCTGCGCCGCCGACAGGCCCGGCGCCAGCCCCGCGCAGAACGCCGCCATCCCGAGCGTGCCGATCCGGCGCACCGCAGCCGACACTGCGTTACTCACCGGACAGGGTCACGGGTTCGCGGGTTTCTACCGGGGGTGGTGCAAACTCCGCCCCGAAGAAGGGACCAAGATAGGCATAGCCAACCAGCCCGATAAATCCGACGATTAGTAGAAATATCAAAAACTTGATCAATCTGCCCATGGTATTTGCCTGCTCGGTTCCCGAATTGTTGTGCAATCTATATATGGCCTTTTGGTCAAGATCACGTCATTCAAGGAAAAATGATCGGGATTGAGCAAAGCATGGCCGACGGCGAAAGGACACATCCGGAATACAGGCTCAGAAAGACGGTCGTCATGGTTGGCATGATGGGCGCAGGCAAGACGGCGGTTGGCCGCGCGGTTGCCGCGCGGCTGGGGGTGCCTTTCCTGGACAGCGATGCCGAGATCGAGACGGCGGCAAACCTCAGCGTGCCGGAGATTTTCGAGCGCGACGGCGAGGCGTTCTTTCGCAAGCGCGAAACCGAGGTGATTTCGCGGCTCCTGCAGCAGGAATGCTGCATCCTGTCCACCGGCGGAGGTGCCTTTCTGGCGGAGGCGAACCGGGCGCAGATTTCGCGCCATGGGGTGTCGATGTGGCTGAACGCGGAACTGTCCTTGCTGTGGCAGCGTGTGCGGCACAAGGACAGCCGCCCGCTGCTGCGCACGGTTGATCCTTATGGTACGCTGGCCGCGCTTTATCGTGCGCGGGTGCCGATTTATGAAAAGGCCGATATGTCCGTGGTTTGCGATCCGTCCTTGAGCATTGATGCAATGGCGCTGCGGGTGATCGACGCGCTGAAGTCCCGACCCGACGTGATGGAGGCCCGCGATGCGTGAGACGGTGAATGTCGCCCTGCCCGGGCGCGCCTATGACGTGGTGATCGGCCCCGGTCTGCTGGCCGAGGCGGGCGCGCTGATCGCGCCGCATCTGGGACGCAAACGGGTCACGGTCATTTCGGATGAGACAGTCGCGGATCTGCATCTGGACAGCCTGCGCGCAGGGCTGGCGGCAGAGGGGATCGGGATGGAAGCACTGGCTCTGCCGCCGGGCGAAGGCACCAAGAGCTGGGAAAACCTGACCCGCTGTGTCGACTGGCTGCTGACACAGAAGGTCGAGCGGCGCGATGTGGTGATAGCCTTTGGCGGGGGGGTGATCGGAGATCTGGTGGGGTTTGCCGCCGCCGTCCTGCGGCGCGGCGTGCGCTTTGTCCAGATCCCCACCTCGCTGCTGGCACAGGTGGACAGTTCGGTCGGCGGCAAGACCGGCATCAACACGGCCCATGGCAAGAACCTGGTGGGGGCGTTTCATCAGCCGTCGCTGGTGCTGGCCGATACGGCGCTGCTGGATACGCTGACGCAGCGCGATTTCCTCGCAGGCTACGGCGAAGTGGTAAAGTACGGGCTGCTGGGCGATGCGGCTTTCTTCGACTGGCTTGAGGCGCAGGGGCCGGCCCTGGCCCGCGGCGACGGCGCGGCGCGGGTGGCTGCGGTGCGGCGGGCGGTTCAGATGAAAGCCGACATCGTGATCCGCGACGAGACAGAGCAGGGCGACCGGGCGCTGCTGAACCTTGGCCATACCTTCTGCCACGCGCTGGAAGCCGCGACGGGCTACGGTGACCGGCTGCTGCACGGAGAGGGGGTCGCGATCGGCTGTGCGCTGGCGTTTGAATTGTCCGCGCGGCTGGGTCTGTGCCCGCAGGAAGATCCCAGCCGCGTGCGTGCCCATCTCAAGGCGATGGGGATGAAGACCGACCTGGCTGACATAGAGGGCGATCTGCCGGACGCGGACACCTTGCTGGACCTGATGGGCCAGGACAAGAAGGTGGTCGATGGCCAACTGCGGTTCATCCTGGCGCGGGGCATCGGCGATGCTTTTGTGACCGGCGACGTGCCGCGTGACAATGTCCTGGCGCTGCTGCAGGATGCGCTGGCGGCCCGATAAGCCGGGCTTCAAGGTCGGCGCAACACCATCGCCGTCTTGCCCTCGGCGGAGAACCCGCAGGCTTCATAGAGGCCGACCGCATCGCGCCCGACACCCGTCATTAGCATGATCTTTCAGGCACCTGCGTGCCGGGATGATCGACAACAGGCCCGAAACCCGCCGGGTCCGATGCCTCGGGCCCGGTGGTCAGTTCATTGTAAAGCGTCAGAGCCTGTGCCGCGTCCGCGATACCAAGCGCGCGGACAACGGCATCTGCATCAGAACGGGATTTCGTCGTCCAGGTCGCGCGATGAGCCGCCGCCACCGCCGCCGCCCGACGATGGGCCGCTGTCGTAGTTGCCGCCCTCGTAACCGCCGCCGTAATCCCCGCCGGAGGAGGACCCGCCGCCGTAGCCGCCGCCCGATCCGCCGCCGTCGCGGCCGTCCAGCATGGTCAGCGTGCCGCCGTAACCTTGCAGGACAACTTCGGTGGAATAGCGGTCCTGACCCGACTGGTCCTGCCACTTGCGCGTCTGCAACTGGCCTTCGATATACACCTTTGACCCTTTTTTCAGGTATTGCTCAGCGACGCGCACCAAACCTTCCTGAAAGATGGCCACCGAATGCCATTCGGTCTTTTCGCGGCGCTCGCCGGTATTGCGGTCCTTCCAGGTTTCCGACGTGGCGATCCGCAGGTTGCAGACCTTGCCGCCGTTCTGGAACGACCGCACCTCGGGATCGCGCCCCAGATTGCCGATAAGGATCACTTTGTTCACTGAGCCGGCCATGTTGCCCCCTTTGTTGTCGCAGCCTGTGTCGCATGCCCGATTGCGAATCCGCAAGGGGCCGTTGGTCGCTTATAAACTGGCTGGATCGTGGTTAACATCACGTTTCGCGCCCACGTCCCGGCAAGGCCCCCCAAAAGAAGGGGTGGAACCTGTGCCCTCGTTTGGTATAGGGTTGGCCAACCAAACAGGCGGGAGCGCGGGTGAATGCGCAGAACGATTTTTGTGGCGGCTGTCGGCGCTGCCGTCCTCGTGCTTGGCCATGTGCCGCTGGCGAATGCCGATGTGTTTTCTTCCAGCAACCGGCGTGCGCTGTTCAAGTCGCAGAAAAGCCTTCTGGATAACCGCGCGTCCAAGCAATATTCCGCCTCGGTACGATTGCAGCCGCCCACGGTGAACACGCCCACGAAATGGGACACGCCGAAATACACCGGCAAATACAAGGGTCAGTTTCTGGTCATCGCGCGCGAGGCGGCGAGCCGTCATGGCGTCCCGGTTGATCTGTTCCTGCGGCTGGTCCAGCAGGAAAGCGGATGGAACCACAAGGCGGTGTCGCACAAGGGTGCGCTGGGGCTGGCGCAGCTGATGCCGGGCACGGCCGCCCGTTTGCGGGTCGATCCCGCCGATCCGGTGCAGAACCTCGAAGGCGGGGCACGATACCTCAAGCAACAGTACAGCACTTTCGGCGATTGGCGTCTGGCGCTGGCGGCCTATAATGCGGGCCCCGGTGCCGTGCAGAAATACGGCGGCGTGCCGCCCTATGCCGAGACGCGGAACTACGTCAAGGTTATCTACGGCAAGTAACCTTCTGCTTTTGCTGAAAAATTACTGAATGTTTCAGCACTGTGATCCGCAAGGATTCCGGCGGGGGAACCTTTGTGATCTGGACGGTGTTGTCTGCTCAGAGCGCCACGGAACCGGATGACCCGGCCCGTAACGCGCAGAAAACTGAGGAGCACAAGATGTTCGACAAAATGAAAAAACTCGGTCTTGCAGCGGGCGTGAGCCTGTTTGCCCTTTCCAGCTATGCCACTGCAGCGGAGCTGCCGCCGATCTCAGAGATTGAGGTGGGCACGACATATGCCGCCGCGACCGATACCAACGCGGCCGAGAAGTTCCCGGAAATCGCGACGGACCTTCAGGCCGCCATCGCCGAGCGCGTGCCGACCTCCACCGACGCGGGCGATCCGCGGATCGACGTCGATGTTCGCAAGATTTCGCTTAACGGCGACATGATGCTGAACGATGCCGGTGAGTTCAACGAGATCGAAGGCGTCGTGTCGATCACGGACCCCAGCACCAGCAGCGGCAACAGGTCGTTCCCCGTGAGCATCGCGGCACTTGCTGCTGACACGCCGGTCCCGGAAGGCACTTATGTTATCGAGCCTTCAACCGAAGACTTCTATAACGTCATGATCGCGGCATTCGCGGACCGCGTCGCGGTCGAGCTGGGCAACGTCAACACCAGTGGCGATACTGTCAGCAAGTAACGCCACCATCGCATTCAGATTGGCGCGCTGTCCCGCGCCCGTCTGATCAGGGGCTTCCCCGAGCCTCGGGCGCAGACCGATCCCCCCGGTTTGCGCCCTTTTTGCGCAAAGCCCTATTCGGCGGCGACGCCCACCTCGATAACCGGCTCCATCGCGTCGAATTCGGCGTCGGACAGATGGCACTTGATCTGATGTCCGTTTGCCATTCTGCGCTGCGGTGGCACTTCGGTTTCGCACAGGTTGCCGGGGACCTTGCTTTTCCAGCGGCACCGGGTCTGGAACGGACAGCCCGGCGGTGGGTTCATCGCCGAGGGCACATCGCCTTCGAGCACGATGTGTTTCTTCTTGACCCGCGTGTCGGCGATGGGCACGGCAGACAGCAACGCCTCGGTATAGGGATGATAGGGCGGGGCAAAGACCTGGTCGGTGGTGCCCAGTTCGACCACATGGCCCAGGTACATCACCATCACCCGGTCGCTGAGATAGCGCACGATGGACAGGTCATGGCTGATGAACAGCAGCGTGGTCTTCTGGTTGCGCTGAATTTCCATCAGCAAGTCCGTCACCGCCGCCTGCACCGACACGTCCAGCGCCGAGACAGGTTCGTCCGCCACCACGATCCGCGCATCCCCGGCAAAGGCGCGGGCGATGCCCACCCGCTGCTTCTGCCCGCCAGAAAGCTGGCGCGGCATCCGGGTGGCAAATTCCCGCGGCAGTTTCACCAGATCCAGCAGTTCCAGCATCCTTTGCCAGCGGTCCTTTTCATTCTTGCCGATGCGGAAGATTTCCAACGCCCGGACGATCTGCCGCCCTACGGTCATCGACGGGTTCAGCGTGTCGAACGGGTTCTGGAACACCATCTGCACATCCGCCACGTTCTTTGTGCTGCGCTTTTCGATGGGCACGTCGCCGATGTTCTGGTTGTCCAGCAGGATCTGACCTTCGGTTGCGGTTTCCAGCCCCATGAGCACCTTGGCGAAGGTGGATTTGCCACAGCCTGACTCGCCCACGATGGCCAGGGTCTCGCTTTCGCGCGCCTCGAAAGAAAGTTCCTCGTTGGCCTTCACCACCTTGGTGTCACCACCGCCGAACATGGCGCTGGCCGCGACCTGGTAGTATTTCTTGAGCTTGTCCATCTTGAGGACGACATCACCGACCTCGCCCTTCTGCTTGGTGTCGGCCACCTGCGGCGGGGCGGACCAGTCGATTTCCTCGTAGCGCAGACAGCGGGTATGGTGACGGTCGTTGCCGTCGACCACGAACATCGGAATGTTGCCCTGGTCGCAGCGGCCGGCTTCGAAGTAGTCGCAACGGGGACCGAAGTTGCAGCCCTGCGGGCGTTCGTGCGGCAGGGGAAAGTTGCCGGGGATCGCGATCAGCGGGCGCGCGTTCTTGTCCGCGCCGGGCAGGGGGATCGACCGGAACAGCGCCTGTGTGTAAGGGTGCTGCATTTCGTCGAACACATCTTCGATGCTGCCGCGTTCGACCGCCTCGCCGGAATACATCACGCAGATCCGGTCGCAGGTCTCCAGCACCAGGCCAAGGTTGTGGCTGATGAACAGCATCGAGGTGCCGTATTTCTTGCCCAGGTCCTTGACCAGTTCCACCACCGCCGCTTCGACGGTCACGTCGAGCGCGGTCGTCGGCTCGTCCAGGATCAACAGCGACGGCTCGGACATCAGGGCCATGGCGATCACGATGCGCTGCTGCTGACCCCCCGACAACTGATGCGGATAGGCCTTGAGGATGCGTTCCGGGTCCGGCAGCTTTACGTCCGTGACCACCTGCAACGCGCGGTCATAAGCCTCCTTTTCGGACATGCCCGCGTGGATCATCGGCACTTCCATCAGCTGCTTGCCAATGCGCATGGCGGGGTTCAGCGATGCCATCGGCTCCTGGTAGATCATCGCGATCTCGCTGCCGCGGATGTCGCGCAGTTCGTCATCGCTCATCTCGCCCAGATCGCGCCCCTTGAACTTGATGGAGCCGCCGACGATGCGACCGTTCTTGCCCAGATCCTGCATCACCCCCAGCGCCACGGTGGATTTGCCGCAGCCGGATTCGCCGACCAGGCCCAAGGCCTCGCCCGGCATGACGCTGGCCGAGAAATCCATCACCGCGGGGATTTCGCGCAACCGGGTGAAAAACGAGATCGACAGCTTGTCGATCTCCAGGATCGGGCCGTCGTATTTCTCTTTTGCCATTTTCGTCTCCCGCTCGCAAAGGCGACACCGCCCCTGCTTTCATTGTTCCTCAAATACACCGAGGGGTCGCGCCCCCGGCGCATCCTCCCGTATTTTCAAGCCCGCCTCAGGCGCGACGGGCGGGTCCCCGGTCCCGCCGTTTCAATCAGTCCCTCAGGCTTTCTTCACGCAAGCCATCCGCCAGCAGGTTCAGTCCCAGCACCAGCGTCAGCAAAGCCAGCGCAGGGGCAATAGCCGCATGCGGATAAAGCGACAGCAGGCGTCGTCCGGCGTTGATCGTGCTGCCCCAGTCCGGGCTTTCCGATTCCAGGCCCAGCCCGAAGAAACCCAATGTGCCCAGAAGGATCGTGGTGTAGCCGATGCGCAGGCAGAAATCGACGATCAGCGGCCCGCGTGCGTTGGGCAGGATTTCCCACAGCATGATGTACCACGGGCCTTCGCCCCGGGTCTGGGCCGCCGCCACGTAGTCGCGTGTCTTGATGTCGAGCGCGAGGCCCCGTACGATCCGGAAAACCGTGGGCGCGTTCACGAAGACGACCGAGACAAAGACCACCAGGATCCCCGGCCCCAGATCGAAGGGATCGAGATAGGTGGGCAATCCCGGAATGGTGTAGGTGGGCGTCTCGACGATGGTGCCGCCGCTCGACACCATGGCCAGGTAGAACCAGACCCCGACACCCAGCACGACGATCAGCAGCGGCGTGCGAAAGGACGGCTGCGTGTAGTAGCGCGAGTTCAGCAGCACCGCGAGGAAGATCAGCGGAAAGACGAACAGGAAAAGCGCCATGTAGTTCGGGATGCCGGTCAGCACGATCTCGGGTGTGACCAGCAGGTAGAACAGCAGGATCACCGGGAACGCCAGGATCAGGTTGGCCAGAAAGCTCAGGATCGTGTCCAGCCGCCCGCCGTAGTAGCCCGCCGGCAGGCCCAGAGTGATCCCCACCATGAAGGCAAAGAGGGTCGCGAAGGGGGCGATCTTGACCACCACCCAGGACCCCTTGATGAGCCGGGAAAAGACGTCTCGTGCCAGGTTGTCGCCGCCCAGTAGGAACCAGGGGTAATCGCCTTCCTCGGCGCGGGCCAATGGCGTGCCCGGCAGCTCGTTCTTCATGCCCGAGACCTGGCTCAGACTGTCATGTGTGACCAGCAGGTCGAAGGCGCCGCCAAAGACCCCGGTGAACACCCAGAACATCACGATGGCAAAGCCGATCATGCCCACGGTGCTGTCAAAGAGCTTGCCATAAAGGCCCAGCCTGCGCTTGTAGGTGATCGACACCGCAAAGGTGACGACCAGCGCGATCCAGACAGGGATCATCTGTTGTGCCATGCCGCCGATGATCCCGGCTCCGGGGCCCATGAAGATGCCGCCGACCAGATAGACGAGGATCAGCGCGATCACGCCGTAGAACAGCCAGCCGATGATCTGGTTCAGCAGGCCGGCAAAGCCGGTGTTGCCTGCCAGCGTGCCGTCCGCGCTGACCGCCCGCGCGGAACGGTCCGGCACAAAGGAGGCAAGGATCTGCACGACGATCGCCGCCGCAAGCAGCCCGGTCAGCAGATAGAAGACGATGTTGAGCCCCGAAAGCGCGCCCGTCCATGTCAATGGTTCCATGTCAAAGCTCCTTTACGAGATGCGGATGCGCGGGTTCAGGTAGACGTAGCCGATGTCCGATATCAGCTGCGTCATCAGCACCACCGCGACCGAAACCACCGAGACCGCCAACAGCAGTTCGATGTCGTTGTTGCCTGCGGCCTGCACCAGCAACCAGCCGAAGCCCTTGTAGTTGAACAGGGTCTCCACGATCACGACGCCGTTCAGCAGCCAGGGGATCTGCAGCATGATCACGGTGAAGGGCGCGATCAGCGCGTTGCGCAGCGCGTGTTTCAGGACGATGTCGCTGAACTTGACCCCCTTCAGCCGTGCGGTACGGATATATTGCGCCGTCATCACCTCGGTCATGGAGGCGCGGGTCATGCGCGCGATATAGCCCATGCCGTAAAGCGAAATGGTCAGCACCGGCAGGAAGAAGTTCCAGAAGGTCGCATCCGCCATGGCAGAGGTGGCCGACCCAAGGAACAGGGTCTTGCTGTCGATCAGCCCCCAGTCGTTGAGCAGCGGCGAAAGACCGAAGCGTGAAGAGGCCAGCACCGCGATGAAGATCACGCCGGAGACGTATTCCGGCGTTGCCGTGGTGGCGATGGAGAAGGTGGAGAGCGACCGGTCCAGCTTTGACCCTTCGCGCATGCCCGCCAGCACCCCCACCAGCAGGGCGGAGGGCACCATGAGCAGCAGCACGCAGAGCATCAGCTTGCCGGTCAGCGCAAGCCGGGTCAGCACCGTTTCACCGACCGGCTCCTTGAACACGGTGGAATATCCCCAGTCGCCCTGCAACACGCCGCAGCGGGTGGGGCGCGCGATCTCGGGCGTTCCGGCGGCAAAGCAGCGCCCGAATGTCTCGCCTTCGGGACGTTCAGTCACCCAGCCGGGCAGCACGCCCAGCCACTGGCCGAACTTGACCGGCAGCGGCTGCAGGTAGCCGCGGTTTTCGAGGTATGACGTCACGGCCTCGTCCGACATGCGGAAGTTGCCTTGGGTCTTCGCCAGTTTTTCGAGGTTCGGGTATAGGTTTGTCAGCCAGAACACGATGAACGTCAGGCACAGCGCCGTCAGCAACATCACGCCCAGTCGACGTAAGATGAATAGTCCCATTGGGTGCCCCTGTTGGTGGCGCAGCGGGTTTGCCCCGCCGGTTCTTGTTTTGGCCTTGCGGCCTTTTTGGTGGCGCGAACGGCCGGTCCCGAAGTCCGCGCGGGGAGGGCGCTATTGCGGCTTGGTCCCCGGCGCGACCGCAAAATCCCACCGTTTGCTTTGTATCTTGCGCATCATCAGCGACGCCATGAAGGCATGAAGCCGCCCCAAAGGTCAATGTCGTGATCCGGCACTTGTTTGTCTTTTTGCGACACGGATATTCGCCGAATGCGACCTTCAAAGGCCTGTTGCCGGGGTCCTGGGGTCCTGACCCTGGCGCAGGGGGAGGCGCAGCTTGCTGGGCGGCTGGCCGGTGTGCTGCTGGATGAAGCGGGTGAAATATGCGGCGGAGCCGAACCCGAGATGGCGTGCGATGTCCTGTGCGGGCTGGCGAGTTTCTATCAGCAGGCGGCGGGCCTCGGCCAGGACACGCTCGGTCAGCAGGTCCGCCGCGGTCTTGCCGGTGGCGGCCTTGACCGCGCGGGTCAGATGGGTGGGGGTGACGTTCAGCGTCTGGGCATAGGCCGACATCGGCGCGCCACTGCAAAAGCGGTGCGGTAAGAGATCGCAGTACAGCTTGCTGAGCCGTGCGGCGGCGTTGCGGCGCGGTGGTACGTGTTCGTCCAGCATGATCTGGCGCCGCAACCAGACAGAGATCAGCGCCGCGTGCGCCTCTGCGGCGTCCTGCGCCAGGGGACGATCCTGCTGCTGCTCGCGCGCGGCGGCTTCGATCAGCCCGCTGAGTTCCGATTGTACCGCCACATCGCGGATGCGCAGGTGACGCGGGATTTCGGGCAGGCGCAGCGCCGACCCGGGCGGGATCACCACCGCCTGCGCCATGCCCTGACGCCCGAGGTCCAGCGCAAACAGCGACCCCTGCGGCACCCAGAGCGCGTTGTGCGTGCCCACGCCGCGCCGCAGTCCGTCCAGCAGGGTGCGGCCCTGCCCGCGGGTGATCCAGATCAGCAGGTGATGCGGCCGATCCTGCGCAAGATGCAGTCGCCAGTCCTGCCCGCCGGTCAGCTGCGGCAGGGTCATCACCTTGATGTCTGAGAGGGCAAAGCTCATTCCGGGGTCGCGTTTGTTTTAGTCAGCCGTAGTCTTACACCCAAAAAAGGACTTGGAAAGTTGTAAAATGAAAAGCAGTGCGGTGTCAGTGGGGTGTGATCCGATGCCAGTCGGCCATCTTGGAGCGCATCCAGGTCCGTTGCCGTTTGGCGAATTGCCGGGTCGAGATGACGGCCCGTTCCCGCGCCTGATCGAGCGTCATCCTGCCTGCGAGATGCGCCATCAGCTCCGGCACGCCGATGGCCCGGTGCGCGGGCAGGGCGGGGTCATAGTCGGGCGCGACGCGCCGCACCTCGTCCAGCGCACCCTGGTCCAGCATCAGGTCAAAGCGCCGTGCGATGCGGGCGTTCAGCCAGTCGCGTCCGACATCGAACACGATGCGCCGGACACGGTCGGGCGCCAGCAGCGGCGCGCCGGTTTCCGCCTGCCAGTCGGACAGGCCGCGACCGGTGGCCTGCAACACCTCCCAGGCGCGCTGAACGCGGGCGCGGTTGCCGGTGTCGAGGCCCCGCGCGGTGCGCGCATCCAATCCTGCCAGCAACGTGTCGAGGTCCAGCGCGTCGGCCGCGTCGCGGATCGCCGGCGGTGTCGCGGGGATCTCGGCCAGCCCTTCGGTCAGCGCCCTGAAATACAGCCCGGTCCCCCCGGTGATGATGGGCCGCGCCCCGCTCTTCAGGATCGCAGCGACCTCGCGCAGCCAATGCCCCGTCGAATAGGGCTGCGTCGCGGCGACATGACCGAAAAGAAGGTGCGGCGCCTGCGCCTCTTCCTCGGGCGAGGGGCGGGCGGTGATGACGCGCCAGCAGGCGTAGACCTGGCTTGCGTCGGCGTTCACGATCACCCCGCCGTGGTCGCGGGCGATCTGCAACGCCAGCGCGGTTTTCCCGCTGGCCGTCGGACCGGCGATCAGCACCGGCATGTCGGCAGGCAGATCGCCCAGCATCTCGGTAGACAACATTTCTTGTCGGAACCCTCTGCCGTGCATTGAACCTTTCCTTCATTTGCGACATTTTGCGCGGAAGTGAAACCGCCGATGAAGTCAGCCCCCCGAAAGGTTCGCACATGCCCCAAGACGCGTCCAACGTCACCTTCAAACGTGTGATGCTGAAAATATCCGGTGAGGCGCTCATGGGGAACGAGGGGTACGGCCTGCATCCGCCGACGGTGGAACGGATCGCCCACGAAGTCCAAAGCGTCCATGAGCTTGGCGTTGAGATCTGCATGGTCATCGGCGGCGGCAACATCTTTCGCGGATTGCAGGGGTCCGCACAGGGGATGGAGCGGACAACGGCGGATTACATGGGGATGCTGGCGACGGTGATGAACGCGCTGGCGATGCAATCCGCTCTGGAAAGCCTGGGCATTCATACCCGCGTGATTTCGGCCATCACCATGAACGAGGTCGCCGAGCCCTATATCCGCCGCCGCGCCGTGCGCCACCTTGAGAAAAAGCGGGTCTGTATCTTTGCCGCGGGCACCGGCAATCCCTATTTCACGACCGATACCGCCGCCGCGCTCAGGGCCAATGAAATGGCCTGCGAGGCGATTTTCATGGGCAAGAACGGTGTCGACGGGGTCTACGACAAGGACCCCAAGAAATTTGCCGATGCCAAGCGTTACGATACCATCAGCTACGACGATGTGCTGCAAAAGCGGCTGGCGGTGATGGACGCCTCGGCCATCGCGCTGACACGGGACAACAACCTGCCGATCATCGTGTTTTCGCTGGACGAGCCTGGCGGGTTCAAGGGGATCCTCGCCGGCGAGGGGACCTATACCCGCGTTCAGGGCTAGCGGGACCAGCCGTTTGCGGGCCGATCACTCGGTGACGGTGTGATTGGCGGGAATATCGACCACGATCATCGTGCCCGAGATATCACGATCCACCGATATCTTTGCATCGAGGCTGCGCACCAGCTCAGCCACGATGCGCCCACCCAGCGAGTCGCTTTTCGGCCATTCCACGCCTTCGGGAATCCCGTTGCCGTCATCGGCGACATGAAGGCGGATCATGCCGTCGCTCAACTCCTGGAGCCGGACATCGACCAGGCCCGACTCGCGGTCTTCGAAGGCGTGCTGCATGGCGTTGGTCATCACTTCGGACAATACCAGCCCCAGTTGGGTCGCGGTCTGGATCGGCACAGTCACCCTGTCGGCGTCGATGTTCACACGCACGCCCTGGCGCCCGTTGATGTAGGCGATGGCATTGGCCACCCGCGTCAGATACGCGCCAAGGTCGATGTCATCCTTGCCCGTGTTGCGGTCGCCGGTGGAATCGCTCATCTCTTCGTACAGAAGTTGCAGTGTCTCGATCCGCCGCGCGAGGGTGTCGAATTCGGCCTGCGGGGTCGATTTGGAACCGCGGGCCTGCATGCGGATCATGCCGATGATCATGGACAGATGATTCTTCACCCTGTGCTGGACCTCTGCCAGAGCCTGCAGCGTGTCCTCGTTTTCCGGTTCGTCGTCCGTGTAAACGGTCTGAACCCCCATGAAGTAGGGGACCTGATCCTCTCCGTCGGTAAGAGGGGCGATCATGAGCCGGTTCATGAACTTGCTGCCATCCGCGCGGTAGTTGCGCAGAATGACAGTCACCTCTTCGCGGTTCTTGATGGCTTCGCGCAGTTTCCGGACACCAAGCTGATCGGTGTCATCGCCCTGCAGAAAGCGGCAGTTCCGCCCCAATGCGATGTCGCTGTGGTAGCCTGTCATCTCTTCGAAGGCGCGGTTGACATAGACGATGGGATTGTCGGGCAGCTGCGGATTGGTCAGCACCAGCGCGAACGGCGCCCGTGTCAGGGCATCCACGGCCACATTCGTGGGCATCCTGTTTACCGGAATTTTCTCGCCGTCTGCCACTTTGACACGTTCCTCTCAGACAATATCCGTTTCGTCGGTCACTGACTGTATCCCAGATTTGCCAGGGTTAGGCAACTTGGCCGTTGATACGGTGCGCCCATGAAGGGACGCAGTTCTTGCAGGCGGCGGGCAGGTGCCGGTGCATCTATACAATCCGTGGCGGTTGACGTTATATCGGGTCCGAAACGTGAATTGACCAATCCACCACCGGAGATCCCATGTCTGACGACTTTATGCTCGACACCGATGACCTTGAGCGGCGCATGAAGGGCGCCATCGCGTCGCTGAGAACCGAATTCGCATCGCTTCGCACCGGACGCGCGTCGGCATCCATGCTGGAACCCGTGATGGTGGAGGCCTACGGCACGCCCACGCCGATCAATCAGGTCGGCACCGTCAACGTGCCGGAGCCGCGGATGGTCACGATCAATGTCTGGGACAAGGGGCTGGTCAACAAGGTGGAAAAGGCGATCCGCGAGAGCGGGCTGGGGATCAATCCGCAGATGAACGGCACGATCATCATGCTGCCGATCCCCGAATTGAACGAAGAACGCCGCACCCAGCTGACCAAGGTGGCGGGCAATTACGCCGAACATGCCCGCGTGTCGATCCGCAACATCCGCCGCGACGGCATGGACCAGATCAAAAAGGCCAAGGCAGACGGCATGTCCGAGGACGATCAGAAATTGTGGGAAGGCGAAATGCAGGACCTGACCAACAAGTATATCGCCCTGATCGACGATACGCTGGAGACCAAACAGGCAGAGATCATGCAGGTCTGACGCCTGTTCGCTTTTTTCCGCGTCCGGCGCGGGACGTTCCTTCCAGGGAAGGGGCGCGTATTGGCGGGGCGGCGCCCCGGGTGCCGCTGCACAGGATAAAATTCGCGATCAAGGCGCATCGCGGCTTGAGCACAAGGACCAGCCCATGAAAGCCCGCGCATGACCCCACAGCCAGAACCAGACCTTGCCGCGGCAGGCGGGCCGCGTCACGTGGCGATCATCATGGATGGCAACGGCCGTTGGGCGACGCAGCGCGGCAGGCCGCGGCTGTTCGGGCATCACGCCGGGGCCAAGCGGGTGCGCGAGATCGTCGAGGCCTGTCCCGACTTCGGCGTGGAATACCTGACGATCTTTGCGTTCTCGACCGAGAACTGGAAACGCACGCAGGTCGAGGTCGCGGGTCTGATGAGCCTTTTCCGGCGCTACATCTCGAAAGAGACTCGCAGCCTGAGCGAATTCGGGGTGCGGGTGCGGTTCATCGGCGACCGGGTCCGGCTGGACGACAAGCTGATCCGGCTGATGAACGAGCTGGAGGTCGCGACCGCCCACAACACCCGCGTGCATCTGACCATCGCGCTGAACTACGGCGGTCGGGACGAGGTGGCGCGCGCCACCCAGCGCCTGGCGCGGGATGTGTCCGAGGGGCGGCTGGACCCCGACGACGTGGACGAGGAAACCCTGCCGCGCTATCTCGATACGCATGTGTTGCCGGACCCGGATCTGGTGATCCGCACCAGTGGCGAGGCGCGGATTTCCAATTTCCTGCTGTGGCAGTCGGCCTATGCCGAGTACGAGTTCATCGACACGCTGTGGCCGGATTTCAGCAAGGCCGAATTCGGCAGACTCTGCGCGGCCTACGGCGGACGCGACCGACGTTTTGGCGCGGTAAAGACCTGATGGGAGGGGTGAAGAGACATGTCCGAGCGTAGCGATCAATGGTCCGACCTGAAGACACGCATGGGCGCCGGTGCCGTCATGGTGCTGATCGGAATTATCGGCATCTGGCTGGGGGGGCATGTGTTCCACCTTCTGGTGGCGCTGATTTGCGGCGTCATGGTCTGGGAACTGGTGGGCATGCTCCGCCCCGGTGACGGATCTGCCCCGCTCAAGCTGGGGGGGCTGACCGGTGCGGCAGTGCTGGTATCGATCTACCTGCCTGTGGGTTTTGCCCTGCCGATCCTGCTTGCCCCCGCACTGGTCGGCTTTGGCCAGCTGGACAGGCACAGGACGATCTATCTCAGCTTCACGGCGATGATCCTGCTGGCGGGCTACGGGCTGATGATGGTGCGCGACGATTTCGGTGTCGGCTGGCTGCTGTGGCTTGTGGTTGTGGTGGTGACGACCGATGTGGTCGGCTACTTCGCGGGTCGGGCCATCGGCGGGCCAAAATTCTGGCCCCGTGTCAGCCCGAAGAAGACCTGGTCGGGCACCGCAGCGGGTTGGGTCGGGGCCGCGGTCGTGGGGCTTTTGTTTTCGATCAACACGGGCGCGTCACTGGAACTGGTCGGCGTTTCCGTTGCCCTGTCCATGGCCTCGCAGATGGGCGACATGGCGGAATCGGGCATGAAGCGGCGCATGGGGGTCAAGGACAGTTCGAACCTGATCCCGGGCCACGGCGGTCTGATGGACCGCTTCGACGGGATGCTCGGGGCGTCCATGTTCCTGCTGGTGATCGGGCAGTTCATCGGTCTGCCGTTCGGGATGGGCTAGGGCGTGGTCAGGCGGGTTTCGATCCTGGGGGCCACCGGGTCCATCGGGCAGAATACGATCGACCTGATCCGCCGCGCGCCTCGGGACTATGACGTGGTGGCGCTGACGGGGGCTGGCAATGTCGCACAGCTGGCGCGGGATGCGATCGACCTGAGGGCAGAGGTCGCCGTCACCGGCCGCGAGGACCTGCTGGAGGATCTGCGCGCGGCGCTTGCAGGCAGCGGGGTTGCCGCAGCGGCGGGGGCGGCGGCGATCTGCGAGGCGGCGGCGCGTCCCGTCGACTGGACCATGTCGGCGATCGTCGGTGCGGCGGGTCTCGCACCCGGTCTGGCGGCCCTGCGCAACGGCAAGACACTGGCATTGGCCAACAAGGAATCGCTGGTCTGTGCGGGAAAGCTGATGATGGACACCGCCCGCACCCATGGCGCGCGGATCCTGCCGGTGGACAGCGAACACTCCGCGATCTTCCAGGCGTTGACGGGCGAGGACATCGCGGCGGTCGAGCGGATCATCATCACCGCCTCCGGCGGCGCCTTTCGCGACTGGCCCCTGGAACGGCTGGCGCAGGCCACGCCGGAGCAGGCGTCGCACCACCCCAACTGGGACATGGGGCAGCGCATCACCATCGACAGTGCGTCGATGTTCAACAAGGCGATGGAAGTCATCGAAACCCACGAGTTCTTTGGCACCCCTCACGACCGGATCGAAGTGCTGGTGCATCCGCAGTCGATGATCCACGCACTGGTGGGGTTCAACGACGGGGCGCTGATGGCGCATGTCGGCCCGGCGGACATGCGCCACGCCATCGGTTTTGCCCTGCATTATCCGCAGCGCCGCCACCTGCCGGTCGAACGGCTGGATCTGGCGGCCATCGGGCAGTTCGAATTCCGCCCCCCGGACGAGAGGCGGTGGCCCGCATTGCGTCTGGCGCGAGAGACCATCGC
Organism: Sulfitobacter sp. THAF37; assembly: GCF_009363555.1. Classification (NCBI taxonomy): domain Bacteria; kingdom Pseudomonadati; phylum Pseudomonadota; class Alphaproteobacteria; order Rhodobacterales; family Roseobacteraceae; genus Sulfitobacter; species Sulfitobacter sp. THAF37. The sequence goes on along the minus strand of NZ_CP045372.1, from coordinate 2,965,970 downwards.
GGCGGGTGGGCTGACCGGCGCAGTCTTCAACGCCGCCAAGGAAACCGCGCTGGACGGATTTATCGCGGGCCGCATCGGATTTACCGACATGGCCGATATCGTGGCGCAGACGCTTGAGGACAAAAATGCGTCAGATGGCCTCATTGGTGCCACGATGACACTTGATAACGTGCTTCGGATTGACCATCTGGCACGGAACGCGGCAGAAGCCGCGATGAATAAAAGAGCAGGGTGACGTTTTGGACATTATGGCGCTGATACCGCAGTTTGGCGGGCTGATCTGGACTTTGCTTGCCTTTGTCGTGGCGCTTTCGGTGATCGTCGCGGTCCATGAATACGGCCACTACATCGTCGGGCGCTGGTGCGGGATCAAGGCGGATGTGTTCAGCCTGGGCTTCGGACCCGTCCTGTGGTCCGGGATGGACCGGCGCGGGACCAGATGGCAGGTGGCCGCGCTGCCCTTTGGCGGCTACGTCAAGTTCGCGGGCGACGCCAACGCAGCCTCGGGTAAGGACGAAACCGCGATGGCGGCCTTGGCGGACGATCCGGCCGCACTGCGCCATACGATGCACGGCGCGCCGCTGTGGGCGCGGGCCCTGACCGTCGCCGCGGGGCCAGCCTTCAACTTCGCCATGTCCATTCTTGTCTTCTTTGCCGTCGCCTATACCACCGGGGTCCAGCGCAGCCCGCTTACGGTCGGAGAGCTGCGCCCACTGCCGCAGGCGGAGCGCGGGCTGGCGCCGGGTGACGAGATCATCGGCATCAACGGCATCGCGATGCCGCAGGACGACCCGGCGGCCTACGGCAGGTTTTTCGACAATATTCCCGTGGTGCCGGAACTGACCTATGACGTGGTCCGCAACGGCACCGAACAGAGCGTCGAAGGCCCCTTCATTCTGCCGCCGCTGGTCAACCAGGTGATGCCGCAGTCCGCTGCCTATGAGGCGGGGCTGAAATCGGGGGACGTCATCACCGCGATCGACGCGCAGCCGGTCTTTGCCTTTGACCAGCTCAAGGACGCGGTCGAAGGGTCCGACGGGGCGGCGCTGGCGCTGACCGTCTGGCGCGACGGCGAGACACTGGAATTCTCCATGACGCCCAAGGCCACGGACGAGCCGCAGCCCGACGGCACCTTCGTCCGTAACCTGCGGATCGGGATCGCCGGCGGAATGTCCTTTGAACCGGCGACGGAATCACCCGGCCTGGGCGAGGCGTTGAAGTCCGGTTTCGCCAATACCTGGCGGATCATCACCGGCTCGATCTCGGGGCTTAAGCAGATGATCATCGGCAACATCAGCACCTGCAATCTCAGCGGTCCGGTGGGTATCGCGCAGGCCTCGGGCGCAATGGCCAGTCAGGGCGCCACGTCATTCATCTATTTCATCGCGGTGCTGAGCACGGCGGTCGGGCTTCTCAACCTCTTCCCGATCCCTGCGCTGGATGGCGGCCATCTGACGTTCTACGCCTACGAGGCGATCACCGGCAAACCACCCAGCGACGGCGCGCTGCGGATCCTGATGGCCATCGGTCTTGCGCTGGTCCTTTCGCTGATGGTCTTTGCGCTGGGGAACGATCTGTTCTGTCCCTGAGGCCGGGCAGGGGTCACTATTTTCGCGTTGCCACAGAATAGCCTTAATTCGTCAAAATTGGGTCGTAATCCCTTGCTACGTATTCCGCGTAGCGAGAGGAGTCCTTCATGCAAGCTATTCAGAAATCGTACCGCGGTCTGAGTCTTTTGATGGACCTCAACTGGGACCGCGCCCTTTATGTCGGAACGATCGGCGTGGCACTCGCGGCCTGCGCCTATGTCGGTTCGCTCTGAAGACGACCATCCACAACTGAATGATGTTACAACTTTGAAATGCACTGCATGATGTGGTGCATTTTTTGGTGCTGTGCTTTTGACAAAGGCGGATAATCTACGTACTCAGGTCCTTAATGATGTCGCAAAATTGGGTTTGAACCATGAGACTGAGGACTAGGGGCGGTGGTCCTGAAAAGCAGACAAGGGCAGGGCGTGTCGGCGCGTTTTTGCGGGGTGCATCGGTTTATGCCCTTTTGTCAGCAGCTTGGATGGCGCCCGCAGCGGAATTGACCGCACAGGAATACCGTTTCAATTCGGTGGTGATCAACGGCAACGAGCGGGTCGGCGACAGTGCGATCCTCGCCCGTGCCGGAATCAGGCGCGGCCAGGCGGTCAGCGGTGGACAGCTGAACGATGCCTATCAGGCGTTGCAGAACTCCGGCCTGTTCGAGTCCGTGATGATCGAGCCGCAGGGCGGAACGCTGGTGATCACTGTTACCGAACTGCCGACGCTGAACCGGGTCAGTTTCGAAGGGAACCGGCGCATCAAGGACGAGGTGTTGGCGCAGCTCGTCTCATCGCAGGAACGGCGCGTCTTCAATCCCACGCAGGCGGAGGCCGATGCCGCCGCCATCGCCGAAGCCTATAGCAACGAGGGCCGGCTGTCCGCGCGGGTCGAGCCGCGCATCATCCGCCGCGACCAGAACCGCGTCGACCTGGTGTTCGAAATCTTCGAGGGCGACAACGTCGAGATCGAACGCCTGAGCTTTGTCGGCAACCGCGTCTACTCCGACCGGCGCCTGCGCCGCGTCCTGGGGACCAAGCAGGCCGGATTGTTCCGTCGCCTGGTAAAGCGCGATACATTTGTCGAAGGACGGGTCGAGGCGGACAAGCAATTGCTGCGCGACTTCTATCTGTCCCGCGGCTATGTCGATATGCGTACCACGGCGGTAAACGGTGAGCTGACCCAGGAACGTGACGGCTATTTCGTCTCCTACAACATCACCGAAGGTCAGCAATTCAGGTTCGGCGACATCAACGTCGTGTCCGAAATGAATGGCGTGGATGCCGCGACCTACCGCAACATCGTCAAGGTGCGGCCTGGCGCGGTCTATTCGCCGACCCAGGTGGAGAACGATATCGCCCGGCTTGAGCGGCAGGCGATCCGCGACGGCGTGGATTTCATGCGGGTCGAGCCGCAGATCGACCGCAACGACCGCGACCTGACGCTTGATGTGACCTATGTCATCAGCCGCGGGCCGCGCGTCTTTGTCGAACGGATCGACATCGAGGGGAACACCACCACACTGGACCGGGTGATCCGCCGGGAATTCGACAGCGTCGAGGGCGATCCCTTCAACCCGCGCGAGATCCGCCAGGCGGCGGAGCGTATCCGCGCGCTGGGGTATTTCGAAACCGCCGAAGTCAATGCCCGCGAGGGCAGCAGCGGCGAACAGGTCGTCGTCGACGTGGACGTCGAGGAAAAGCCGACCGGCTCGCTGAATTTCGGCGGCTCGTTCTCCAGCAACGACGGTCTCGGCGTCGCGGTCAGCTTTGCCGAGCAGAACTTTCTGGGCCGCGGTCAGCGTCTGGGGCTTACCGTCTCGACCGCCGAGGATGCCACCCGCTACGGCATCAACTTTGTAGAGCCGCGGCTTCTGGGACGCGACCTGTCCTTTGGCCTGACGCTGGACTATGCGGAGACCAATTCGTCGTTCACGTCCTTTGACACCAACCGGCTGATCTTCCGCCCGTCGCTGACCTTTCCGCTGTCGGAAAACAGCCGGATGCAGGTACGCTACACGGCGGAAGAGCTGGAAGTGCTTCAGCGCGAGGTGCCGACCAATGGTCTGACCGTTGCCGACGACATCGCGGCAGGGCCGCAGTTCAGCTCGTCGATCGGCTATACCTATACCTACGACACGCGGCTGTCCGGGCTTGATCCCACATCGGGTGTGCTGTTGCAGTTCGGTCAGGACTTCGCCGGTCTTGGGGGCGACAGCGAATACATCAAGACGACCGCCAAGGTGATCGGAGAAAAGCGCATCCTCAACGAGGAAGTGACCCTGCGTGCCACGCTGGAAGGCGGCGCGCTGGCCTGGCGCAGCGGCAACAACCGGGTCGTGGACCGTTTTGTGCTGTCGCCTTCCGTCCTGCGCGGCTTCGAGCCGGGCGGCATCGGTCCGCGTGACATCGGCGGCGCCGCGGACGATCCGCTGGGCGGCAACCTGTATGTCGCGGCGCGGTTCGATGTGGAATTTCCGCTGGGCCTGCCCGAGGAATACGGGATTTCCGGCGGTGTCTTCTATGACGTCGGCAATCTGTGGGATCTCAGCGACGTGAACTACAACGGCGGTACCGTCGTCGGCGAAGGCGGGTCCTTCCGCCACGTTGTCGGTGTGTCGCTGTTCTGGGACACGCCGGTCGGCCCCTTGCAGTTCAACTTCTCGAAGGCCCTCAAGAAGGAAGTCTTTGACAAGGAACAGAGCTTCGAGCTGACGCTGCGCACGGAATTCTGATCTCATGGGGCGGCTGGCCCATAGTCTGGCCGTGGTGCTGGCGCTGATCTGCGCCGCACCGCTGGCCGCGCAAGAGCCATCGGCGGCGCCCGCCCCCGAGCGGGGTGCCGTCGTCAGCCCCGTGCTGACCATCGATTCCGAACGGATTTTTCAGCAAAGCGACTTTGGCCAACGCGTGGCGGCGGAAGAGCGCGAAAAGCTGTCCGCGCTCGAAACGGAAAACCGCGAGATCGAGGCCCAGCTGGAGCGCGAAGAACGCGCGCTGACCAAAAAGAGAACGCAAATGCCGCCGGAGGAATTCCGCGTGCTGGCGGACGCCTTCGACGCCAAGGTGCAGGAAACCCGGAGCGCCCAGGACAGGAAGCTGCGCGAGCTGAGCGCCGAGTTCGACCGTGAGCGGACGAAGTTCCAGCAGGCGGCGGCACCGGTTTTCGAGCAGCTCATGCGCGAGTCCGGGGCGGCCGTGATCCTGGAGCGCCGGTCCGTCTTTGCCAGTGCGACGGTGATCGAGATCACTGAAGAGGCGATCGAGCTTTTGAATGAGACGCTGGGCGACGGGTCGGGCGCCAGCGACCGCTGAGCCCATGTTGCCCATTGGGTGCATAATTGCTAGCCCTGTACGGCACGTGACGTGAAGGACAACGAATGAACCAAGAAAAACAAAGTGCTGACATCCAGACAATTCAGCGCATCCTGCCGCACCGCTATCCCTTTCTGTTGGTGGACAAGGTGATGGAAATCGACGGCACTTCCTCTGCCGTGGGGATCAAGAATGTGACGATGAACGAGCCGCATTTTCAGGGCCATTTTCCCGGCACCCCGATCATGCCCGGAGTCACCATCGTAGAGGCGATGGCGCAGACGGCGGGGGTCATGCTGGGGGTGGCGCTGGATATCATGGACCGCGACATGCTGATCTACTTCATGTCGATCGACAAATGCAAATTCCGCCGCAAGGTTGTGCCGGGCGACGTGCTGAGGATGGATCTGAAAACCCTGCGCGGCAAGGCGGGCGGCAAGGTCTGGCGCTTTGGCGGCGTTGCCACGGTCGAAGGCGAGATGGCCGCCGAGGCCGAATTCATGGCGATGGTCGATCTTCCGAAAGAGGCATCATGAGTAACATCCACCCTACCGCGATCATCGAGGACGGCGCGCAAATCGACGCGTCTGTGCAGATCGGCCCCTATTGTACGGTGGGGCCCGAGGTCGTGCTTGGGGCTGACGTGGTGCTCAAGAGCCATGTGGTCATCACCGGGGATACCCGGATCGGCGCGGGTACGGTGATCTTTCCGTTCGCCGTCATCGGCGAAATCCCGCAGGACCTGAAATTCCGCGGCGAGAAGACCGCGTTGATCATCGGGGAACGCAACCGTATCCGCGAGCATGTGACCATGAACTGCGGCACCGAGGCCGGTGGCGGGGTGACACGGGTGGGCAATGACGGGCTCTATATGGCCGGTTGTCACGTGGCGCATGACTGTGTCGTGGGCGACCGTGTGGTCATGGTGAACAACTCCGGTCTCGCGGGGCACTGCGTGGTCGAGGACGACGTGATCCTCGGCGGGCTGTCAGGCGTGCACCAATGGGTGCGTCTGGGCCAGGGCGCCATCATTGGTGCGATGACCAAGATCACCAACGACGTCATCCCCTATGCGCTGGTTCAGGCCCCCAAGGGTGAGCTGGAGGGTCTGAACCTGGTGGGGCTCAAGCGCAAGGGCGTGTCGCGCGCCGACATCACCGCGCTCAGGGCGGCCTATCAGATGCTGGCGCAGGGCGAGGGCACCTTTCAGGAGCGCGCGGTCCGGCTGGGGGCGGAAACCGAAAGCGACTATGTGCGCCGGATCACGGATTTCATCACCTCCGAGACCGACCGCCATTTCCTGACACCGAAATGACGCTGGCACTCATCGCGGGGCGCGGCAGGCTGCCGGCGCAGGTTGTCGCGGCGCAGGACCGCGCACCGCTGATCTGCGCGCTGGACGGCACGCCGCCGGACACGCTGGCGGTGGATCTGACCTTCCGGCTGGAAACGCTGGGCTCTTTGCTGATCGAACTTGGCCAGCGCGGGGTGACGCAGGTCTGTTTCTGCGGTGGCGTGCACCGGCCCGCGCTTGACCCTACGGCGCTGGACGACGAGACCAGACCGCTGATACCGATGTTCGAAAAGGCGCTGGCGGCGGGCGACAACGGCGCGTTGCAGGTCATCAAGGAGATTTTCGAACAGACCGGTTTCGAGGTCGTGGGGGCCGACACGCTGGTGCCCGATCTGGTGGCCCTGCCGGGGGTTTTGTCCGATGCCTGGCCCAGCGCGCAGATGCGCCGCGATGCCGCGCGGGGCGAGGCGGTGCTGGCAGGGCTGGCGCCGCTCGACATCGGGCAGGCCTGCGTGATCGGCGGGGAACAGGTGCTGGGGGTTGAGGCCATGGGCGGCACGGCGCATCTGCTGGAAACCCTGCCGCCGCGCGCGCGAGAGATGAACGCGATTCTCTGCAAGGGACCCAAGGCCGGACAGATCCGCGAGATCGACATGCCCACCATCGGCCCCGAGACGCTGCGCGCGGCCCATGCCGCCGGTCTGGCCGGGGTGATCGTGGATGCAGGCGATGTGATCGTTCTCGACCGCGAGGAGTGCGTGCGTCTGGCCGACGAATTCGGCCTTGTCCTGTGGTCCCGGCGCGGGGGCGAGGGGTGAGGGTCTTTGTCCTTGCCGGTGAACCTTCGGGCGACAGGCTGGGCGGGGCGTTGATGGCCGGGCTGAAGGCCCTGCGCCCCGATGTGACATTCGAGGGTGTGGGAGGCCCCGAGATGCAGGCCAAAGGTCTGGAGAGCCTGTTCGACATGTCGGAACTGAGCGTCATGGGACTGGCCGAGATCCTGCCGAAGTACCGGGCACTCAAGGCGCGGATCCGGCAGACCGCCGACGCGGTGCTTGGGATGCAGCCGGATGTGATGATCACCATCGACAGCCCCGATTTTTCCCTGCGGGTCGCAAAACTGGTCAAGGCGCAGAGCGCCATCAGGACCGTGCATTACGTGGCGCCCTCGGTCTGGGCCTGGCGGCCTGGCCGGGCGGCGCATATGGCGAAACACATCGACCATGTGCTGGCGCTGCTGCCCTTTGAGCCGGCGCTGATGCGGGCCGCGGGCATGGAATGCGATTTCGTGGGTCATCCGGTGGTGTCCGAGCCTGTTGCGACGGATGAAGAGGCCGCTGCCTTCCGCCGTGAAAGCGGCATCGGTGACGCGCCTTTCGTACTGGTCCTGCCGGGGTCGCGCAAGGCAGAGGTGGCGCGCCTGGGGGCGGTGTTCGGCGATGCGCTGGGGCTGCTTCTGGCGCGCCGCCCGCAGATGCGCGTTGTCGTGCCAGCCGCGGTATCGGTCGCCGACGAGGTGCGCGCGGCGGTGGCGGATTGGCCCGGGACCCCGCTGGTGCTGGACCCGCGCGATGGCGGCGATGCCAAGGCACGCAAGCGCGCGGCGTTTCGTGCGGCGGATCTGGCGCTGGCGGCCTCGGGCACGGTATCGCTGGAACTGGCGGCGGCGTCGACGCCGATGGTGATCGGATACCGGGTGAACTGGCTGACCTTTCGCATCGTCAAGGCGATTGCGCTGATCGACACGGTGACGCTGGTCAATCTGGTCAGCGAGACACGGGTGGTGCCGGAATACCTGGGCCCCGACTGCACGGCGGAGGGGATTGCCGAAGGTTTGCAGGCGGTGCTGGCCAATCCGGAGGCGCAGGAGGCGGCAATGGCGTTGACCATGGAGCGGTTGGGCAAGGGCGGCGAGGCGCCGGGTTTGAGGGCGGCACGGGCGGTTCTGGACGCGATGTGATCTACAGCGCGCCGGCTTTAACCTGATCACCCGATATCGCCGATGTCCCGAGAGCGCGAAGCAAAGCCGCGCTGACGCGCGATTCGATCCAAGAAGGAATGAGGAGCGCCGCTCCTCAAACTCCTCGGAGTATTTTTGGCAAAAAGAAAAGCGGGGTCAGCCTTTGTGGATCCATCCGCCGCCGAAAATGCGGCTGCTGTCGGGATCGTAGAAGACGCAGGCCTGACCGGGTGAGACGCCCTGTTCGGGGGTGAGCAGTTCAACTTCGGCGGTGGTGTCGGAAAGCGGGCGCAGGATGGCGTCCTGCGGCGGACGGGTCGAGCGGACCCGTACCGCGATGGGCCATTCCGTGCGGCTGGTCAGCGGGGCGTCGCCCAGCCAGTTGATTTCCTTGACCGGAACCGTCCGGGTGGCCAGCATCGATTTTGGCCCGACCACGACTTCCTTGCGCTCGGGGTCGAGCTTGATCACGTAGAGCGGGTCGGCAAGCCCGCCGATCCCGAGGCCGCGGCGCTGACCGACGGTGTAGTTGATCACACCCTCGTGGCGGGCCAGCACCTGGCCGTTCGTATCCACGATATTGCCCGGATCGGCGGCTTCGGGCCGCAGTTTGCGGATCACGCTGGCATAATCGCCGTTGGGGACGAAGCAGATGTCCTGGCTGTCGGGTTTCATCGCGACGCTCAGCCCGTATTTGGCGGCCAGCGCGCGGGTGTCGTCCTTGCTGGGCAGGTGGCCCAGCGGAAAGCGCAGGTAGGACAGCTGTTCGGGCGTGGTGGAGAACAGGAAATAGCTTTGATCGCGGCTGGCATCGGCGGCGGCGTGCAGTTCCGGACCATGTGCGCCCATCTTGCGCTGGATGTAGTGGCCGGTGGCCATGCAATCGGCATCGAGGTCCCTGGCGGTTTCCAGCAGGTCCTTGAATTTCACCCGTTCGTTGCAGCGGATGCAGGGGACCGGGGTGGCTCCGCTCAGGTAGCTGTCTGCGAATTCGTCGATCACCGCGTCCTTGAAGACATTCTCATAGTCGAGAACGTAGTGGGGAAATCCCATGTCCTCGGCCACGCGGCGGGCATCGTGGATGTCGATCCCGGCGCAGCAGGCGCCCTTTTTGGCCAGCGCCGCGCCGTGATCGTAGAGCTGAAGCGTCACGCCGACCACGTCGTAGCCCTCTTCAGCCAGCATGGCGGCCACGACGGAGCTGTCCACGCCGCCCGACATGGCCACGACGACGCGGGTATCGGCCGGTGGCTTGGCGAAGCCAAGCGAATTGAGGGGCGGCGTCTGATCGAGGGGCATGCGGAACTCCGGGGGGTTTGGTGGGCAATATAGGAAAATGCGACCTACTCACAAGGGGGCGCTTCACTGCACGTTAAATCGGCGAGGGGCACAGAAGACGGGTGCAACGAGGGAACGACCAGATGTACCTGAAGAAAGTCGAAGGGCCGCGGGCGGTCACGTTACCGGATGGGTCAGTGATGTCGCGCGCCGATCTGCCCGCGCCCGACACACGGCGATGGGTCGCGTCACGCAAGGCCGCGGTGGTCCGCGGGGTGGTCCATGGCCTGATCACCCGCGACGAGGCGATGGAGCGATATCAGCTGAGCCCGGATGAGTTTCTGGAATGGCTGCGGGCTGTCAGCGAACACGGGGAGACCGCGCTGAAGGCGACGACGCTTCAAAAGTATAGACAACTTTAAGTTGTTGGGGGTATGCTGCTTTAGTCGGTAACGGGTGGTTAACCTTTTTTGTTCACGATCCATGCCTAACAAGTGAGCCAGACCCGGAGATTGCGAATGCGTGTATTGCTAGTTGAAGACGATCCTACAACCTCCCGCAGCATCGAACTGATGCTGACGCATGCCAACCTGAACGTCTATGCCACCGACCTTGGCGAAGAGGGCATCGACCTTGCCAAGCTTTATGACTACGACCTGATCCTGCTCGACCTCGATCTGCCGGACATGAACGGCCATGACGTCTTGCGGCAGCTGCGGGTCAGCCGGATCGACACGCCGATCCTGATCCTCTCCGGGGCCGACGACACGGAGAACAAGATCAAGGGTTTTGGATTTGGCGCCGACGATTACCTGACCAAGCCGTTTCACCGCGAGGAACTGGTGGCACGGATCCACGCCATCATCCGCCGGTCCAAGGGGCATTCGCAGTCGGTCATCGAAACCGGGCCGATCTGTGTCAATCTGGATGCCAAAACGGTCAGCGTGAACAAGGAGGCCGTTCACCTCACCGGCAAGGAATACCAGATGTTCGAACTTCTGTCGCTGCGCAAGGGGACCACACTGACCAAGGAGATGTTCCTCAACCATCTTTACGGCGGCATGGACGAACCGGAACTCAAGATCATCGACGTTTTCATCTGCAAGCTGCGCAAGAAGCTGAGCGCGGCAACCGGCGGCCAGAATTACATCGAAACGGTCTGGGGCAGGGGATATGTGCTGCGCGATCCCGAACCAGCGGAACGGACCCTCGCTGCCACAGGCTGAGCGGCGGGGTATTCGAAATCTCCTAGACCTGACTTTCCGGGCGACCTATCTAGATCGGGATATGGTGGCGTTCGGGGAGCAGGTCTTTTGGCATCCGAAATCGAGAAATTGACGGAGGACGAGGCGCGCGCGGCGCTGGCGGACCTTGCCCGGACACTGGCCGCAGCGAACAGCGCCTACCACGGCGCGGATGCGCCCGAGATGTCGGACGCGGAATATGACGCGCTCAGGCAGCGCAATGCGCAGATCGAAGCGCGTTTTCCCCATCTGAAACGCGATGACAGCCCCACCGACCTGGTCGGCGCCGCCCCGGCGGAGGGGTTTTCCAAAGTCACCCACGCCGTGTCGATGCTGTCACTGTCCAACGTCTTTGACGCCGAAGAGGTGACGGAATTCGACGCACGGGTGCGCAAGTATCTGGGGCTGAGTCAGACCGACAGCCTGCGCTACACCGCAGAGCCGAAAATCGACGGGCTTTCGCTGTCCCTGCGGTATGAGGGTGGCAAGCTGGTTCAGGCGGCAACGCGCGGCGACGGCGCGGTGGGAGAGAACGTGACCGCCAATGCCCGTACCGTCGGCGACATTCCCGTGACGCTCGACGGTGCGCCGGATCTTCTTGAGGTGCGCGGCGAAATCTACATGAGCCACGCGGATTTCGAGGCGCTGAACGAACGGCAGACCACCGCCGGGGCCAAGACCTTTGCCAACCCGCGCAACGCCGCGGCGGGATCGTTGCGGCAGCTCGACGCGCGCATCACCAAGGCGCGTCCGCTGCGGTTCTTCGCCTACGCCTGGGGCGCGTTGAGCGCACCGCTGGCCGACACGCAGATGGGTGCGATCGAGCGGTTGGAGAGCCTCGGCTTTGCCACCAATCCGCTGACCGGGCTTTGCGACGGACCGGCGGATATGCTGGCGCAATATGCCAAGATCGAAGCGCAGCGCGCGACGCTGGGCTACGACATCGACGGGGTGGTGTACAAGGTCGACGATCTCGCACTGCAGGACCGGTTGGGATATCGTTCGACCACACCCCGCTGGGCCACCGCCCACAAGTTTCCTGCCGAACTGGCCTGGACCCGGCTTGAGGCGATCGACATCCAGGTGGGCCGCACCGGCGCGCTGTCGCCGGTGGCGCGGCTGCACCCGGTCACGGTGGGCGGTGTCGTTGTGTCGAACGCGACGCTGCACAATGAGGATTACATCAAAGGTCTCGACAGCAAGGGCGGCGAGATCCGCGGCGGCAAGGACATTCGCGTCGGCGACTGGGTGCAGGTCTACCGCGCGGGCGATGTGATCCCGAAGGTGGCGGAGGTGGACCTGTCCAAACGCCCTGAGGACAGCGCCCCCTACGTTTTCCCCGACACCTGCCCGGAATGCGGGTCGGACGCGGTGCGCGAACCCGGCGACGCGGTGCGGCGCTGTACCGGCGGCCTGATCTGTCCGGCGCAGGCGGTGGAAAAGCTGAAACACTTCGTGTCCCGCGCCGCCTTCGACATCGAAGGGCTGGGGGCAAAGCAGGTCGAACAATTCTACCTGGACGGCTGGATCGCCGAGCCCGCCGACATCTTTACCCTGCAGGAGCGGTATGGCCAGGGGGTCAAACAGCTCAAAAACCGGGAGGGTTGGGGCGAGAAATCGGCCGGTAATCTGTTTCAGGCGATCGAAGACAAGCGCCACATCCCGTTTTCGAGGCTGCTGTTCTCATTGGGAATCCGCCATGTGGGCGAATCCGCCTCGAACCTGATCGCGCTGCATTACGGCAACTGGGCGGCGTTCGAGCGGGCGATGGACGCGGCCGCCGGCCAAAGCGGTGCGGACTGGGAAGATCTGATCGGCATCGACGGTGTCGGCACGGTGATGGCCGGATCCCTGGTCAACACCTTCGCGCAGGAGCGCGAGCGTGCCTCGATCGACCGGCTGGTGGCGCACCTGACGGTCAAGGAAGCCAAGCGCGCCGACACCACCGGCAGCCCCGTCGCGGGCAAGACGGTGGTGTTTACCGGCACGCTGGAAAAGATGACCCGCGCCGAGGCCAAGGCGCGCGCCGAGCGGCTGGGCGCAAAGGTGGCCGGGTCGGTCAGCGCCAAGACGGATATCCTGATCGCCGGTCCGGGTGCCGGTTCCAAGGCGAAGAAGGCGGCGGAACTGGGCATCGAAATCCTGGACGAGGACGGCTGGCTGACACTGATCGGCGCTTCATGAAGGGTCGGCCCGAGGCATTGTTTCCGCTCTTTGCGGGGCTGGAAACGCTGGAAGGTGTGGGGCCCAAGACCGCGCAGACCCTGGGCCAGCTGTCGGTCATCGCACCGCGGGATCTGCTGTTCACCTTGCCCTATTCCGGCATCGACCGCCGCCTGCGCAGCACGGTGCGTGACGCGGTGTTGCCTGCGGTCGTGACTGTGGCGGTCACGGTTGGCACACATCATGCACCGCGCAGCAAGGGCGGGGCCTATCGCATTCATGTGGAGGATGCGGAAACCAGCTTTCAACTGGTGTTCTTCCATGCGCGGGGCGACTACTGGAAACGCCAGCTGCCGCCGGGTGCGCGGAGGGTGGTGTCGGGCCGGGTCGAGCTGTTTGACGGCATTCCGCAGATGGTACACCCCGATTTCGCCGTGCCGGAAGAGGCGGCAGACGACATTCCAAGCTTTGAGCCGGTCTATCCGCTGACCGGGGGCATCACGCAGAAGCTGATGTACAAGGCAACCCGCGCCGCCCTGGACCGGACGCCGGAGCTGGCCGAATGGATCGACACCGGGCAGATGACGCGCGAAGGCTGGCCCGGCTTTCGAGCCGCGGCAGAAGCAGCCCACGCGCCGCTGTCCAGTGCCGACCTTGCCCCCACAGCGCCCGCGCGGGCGCGGCTGGCCTATGACGAGCTGTTCGCGCACCAGATCACCCTCGCGCTTGCCCGACAAAAGGAACGCCGGGTGAAGGGTCGTGTCACGAAAGGTGACGGGCATCTGCGGGACCGCGTGCTCGCCTCCTTGCCCTTTGCGCCGACCGGGGCGCAGACCCGTGCGGTGGCCCAGATTGCCGCCGACATGGCCAGCGTACAGCGGATGAACCGGCTGCTGCAGGGGGATGTGGGGGCGGGCAAGACGCTGGTGGCGTTTCTTGCGTTGCTCTGCGCGGTAGAGGCGGGCGGGCAGGGCGTGCTGATGGCCCCGACCGAGATCCTGGCCCGACAGCACCTGCAGGGGCTGCGTCCGCTGGCCGAAGAGGCCGGGGTGGTTCTTGAAATCCTGACCGGACGGGACAAGGGGGCGGAGCGGCAGGCCAAGCTGACCGCGCTGGAAAATGGCGCCATTCAGGTGCTGGTCGGGACACATGCGGTGTTTCAGGCCGATGTGACCTTTGCCGACCTGCGCCTGGCGGTGGTCGATGAACAGCACCGTTTCGGCGTGCGCCAGCGGCTTGAGCTGGGCCGCAAGGGCCAGCGGCCCGATGTTCTGGTGATGACCGCCACGCCGATCCCGCGGTCGCTGACGCTGGCGCAATATGGCGACATGGACGTGTCCGTTCTGGATGAAAAGCCGCCGGGCCGCCAGCCGATCAAGACCGCATTGATCAGCACCGACCGCATCGACCAGGTGGTGGACCGCCTGCGCGCGGCCATCGCGGAGGGACGCCAGTGCTACTGGGTCTGTCCGCTGGTCGAGGAAAGCGAAGTCAGCGATCTGATCGCCGCCGAAGAGCGGTTCAAACGTCTTCGGGCGGCCCTGGGCGAGGGGGTCGTGGGGCTGGTGCATGGCCAGATGCCTCCGGCGGAAAAGGACGCGGCGATGCGTGCCTTCCAGCAGGGAGAGACGCAGGTGCTGGTGGCCACCACGGTCATAGAGGTGGGCGTGGACGTACCTAACGCCACAATCATGGTGGTGGAGCGGGCCGAGATCTTTGGCCTGGCCCAGCTGCACCAGTTGCGCGGCAGGGTCGGGCGCGGGCAGGGGGCGTCGACCTGCCTTTTGATGTTCCAGAACCCGCTGAGCGAAACCGGACGCCAGCGGCTGGAAGTCCTGCGCGAGACGGAGGACGGCTTTGTCATCGCGGAAACCGACCTCAAGATGCGCGGCACCGGCGATCTGATCGGGACGGCACAATCCGGCGTGCCGAAATTCCGCGTGGCCGACCTGGAGCGGCAGGCGGGCCTGATGGCGGTGGCGCAGTCCGACGCGCGAAAGCTGCTTGCGGACGACCCGGCGCTGGAGAGCGAACGCGGTCGGGCCGCCCGCGTTCTGCTCTGGCTGATGCGGCAGGACGAAGCGATTCGTTTGATTTCAGTGGGTTAACTGAAAATCCCCATTTTTGTTCGCAAATGTTCTTAAAAAGTTCTTTACAGAGCGTTTATAAAATGAGAACAAAGGAGCAACAAAGACGGAGGCCAACATGACGATGCTCAAGACAGTCAAATCCATCGCGGCACGGTCCCAGGACACGCTGCTGCAGGATGCTCTGGGCGCTGCGGCGCTGGTCGTCATGCTGGTTGTGGGGTTGCACCTGCCGTCTTTCGTTTGATTTTTGCCTGCGCGCTCGCGCCGGACGTTCGTCGCATCCGTCCCAATTGATGCGGCTGGGGGTTCTGCCTGTCCTTCCAGCCTTGGGGTTTGCCACCCCGTCGAACGCAACCGGGTCCCACGGGAGCACCGCACCCTCTGCGCCGCCATCCTTTGGATGTGCGGCGCTTTTTTTCGCATGAAAGCAGCTCAGGCTTCGCCGATCCGTTCCGCGGTCACGGCGGTCTCCGCCGCTTCGGTCAGCGCCTCGATCGACAGCAGGATAGAGGCGTGGCGATTCTTGTAGGCGGTCGCAGGCGTCAGCACTTCGAACCCGTCAAAAGGGGCGTCCGGCACGGGACCGTCTTCTTTCAGCATTGCACGCAATTGATCGCGCGCCTTGATCAGTTGGGCTGTAGTCGCACCGAGTGCCGCCTTGCCGGTCACGGCGGCGGCGGCCTGTCCCAGGGCGCAGGCCTTCACGTCCTGTGCCATTTCGGCCACCTTGCCGTCCCTCATCACCACATCGACGGTGACGGTCGACCCGCACAGTGGCGAGCGGCGCTTGACCGTGGCCTCCGGCGTCTCCAGGCGGCCCAGATGCGGAATATCGGCAGCCAGCGCCAGAATCCGCGCGGAATAAAGTTTGATCAGGTCCGTTTCGTCCGACATGCTGTTCCCTTTGCCGCTCGACCCCTACATAAACACCCCAAGCCAAGATGCAAAAAATTTTACGCGAGGTCCCCATGTCCTTTAGTCCCGATGCGCTGACCTTCAACGACGCGGGGCTGATCCCCGCAATCGCCCAGGACGCCGAAACCGGCGAGGTCCTGATGATGGCCTGGATGAACGCCGACAGTATTCGTCAGACGCTGCAGACCGGGCGCGTGACCTATTGGAGCCGCTCGCGCGCGCAGTTCTGGGTCAAGGGAGAGACCAGCGGGCATCTGCAGGAGCTGGTCGAGTTGCGGTTCGATTGCGACTCCGACTGCCTGCTGGTGCTGGTGCGCCAGACCGGTCCGGCCTGTCACACCGGGCGCCGCAGTTGTTTTTACCGCGCTGTGCGGGACGGCGAAGTGGTCGAGATCGCACAACCCCTTTAGGAACGGCGCCTAAAGGCCGACCATAGAACGAATTTCCCCAGGTGTCTTGCCACCGGCCCGGAACAGGGAAATTGCCCGCGCGTCGTCCCGTTTGGCCAGCCTCTTGCCATTCTTGTCCCGGATCAGCCGGTGATGGTGATAGGCTGGCACGGGCAACCCCAGCAGCGCCAGCAACAGCACCTGTATCGCGGTGAAGTCGAACAGATCCTCTCCGCGCACCACATGGCTGATGTCCTGCGCCACGTCGTCCAGTGCCGAGGCAAGGAAATAGGCGATGATGCCGTCGTTCTTGCGGTATAGGACCACGTCTCCAATCGTCGACAACGCCTGCTCCGGCGCGATCCGGTGATACCCGGCGTGTTTCGGGCCGGTTTCGGAATAGCCGGGCAGATCGTCGCCAAAAATCGCCAGCGCGCGGTCCATGTGCAGGCGCAGCGCGTCGCCGGGCTGACGGCTTGCCATGTCGCGGTGCTTGCAGGTGCCGGGGTAGACATCAGGAACTGCGCCTTCCTGCGGGGCCGCGGCGGCGGCGCGGATGTCTTTTCGCGAACAGCCGCAGGGATACAGCAGATCAAGGTCCTGCAGCCGGGTCAGAGACGCCTCGTAGCTGTCCAGCTTGTCGGACTGGCGCAGCACAGGTTCGGTCCAGGTCAACCCCAGCCAAGCGAGATCCTCAAGGATCAGCGCCTCCCACTGTGGTTTGCTGCGTTGCAGATCGGTGTTTTCCATCCGTACCAGAAAATCGCCTCCGGCCTCGCGCGCCATGTCATGGGCGAGAATGGCGGAATAGGCATGGCCCAGGTGCAGCGGACCAGTGGGGGACGGGGCAAATCGGGTGCGAAATGTCACGTTTTTTCAAGTACATAGACGTTGGAGTTCACCCCGATTCCCGGCAGGTGTTCGCCGTGTTCGCGAAACAGGAGCCGCGCTGCGCCGCAGTCTGTCCAGTCCATCACGCGCGCTTCATGGACCGGATCCTGCAGGGCATGATCGTTGAACGAAAAAACGCAATGGCCCCCCTTGGGCAAGGCGTGCATCAGGTGATCCAGCACGCTGACCGGTGCGGCGCCGACACCGATCGCGCCGATGGCCGCGATTGCGGCGTAGTGTCCCTTGGCGACCGGCGGCGCGCCGGTTCCGTCGATCAGCACCAGGTCACGATAGATGTTCTTCTCGCGGGCCACGGCCAGCATTTCGCCGGAAAGGTCCATACCGTCGATCGTCGTGAAACCGGCAAGTTTCAGGGCCAGGCCGGACAATCCGGTGCCGCAGCCGAAATCGAGAATTGCGGCATCGGGATCCGGTGCGAACCGCTTGAGCGCCTCTGCGCAGCGGCCGGGCGTGGCATAGCCATTCTCGCCGATTTCCGCCTCATAGGTTGCCGCCCAGTCGTCGTACAATTGGCGCGTGTCAGCCGTGTCCCGGCCACCGTATGCCTTGTCGAGAAATGTCTTTGCCATGCACGGAGGTTAAGCCGGGACCGCCATGCTGTCCAGCCAGTCGCGCCAGTCGGCCTTGGCCCGGTCGGTATAGGCCTTGTAGCGGTCCTTGCGGCCGCGTCTGCCGCCCCGCAGTCCCTCTACCGGAGGGAACAGGCCGAAGTTCACGTTCATCGGCTGGAAGGTCTTGGCCTCGGCCCCGCCGGTGATATGGGTGATCAGGGCACCCATCGCGGTGGTGTCGGGCGGCGGTGGCAGGTCCTGGCCCAGGATCTCGGCAGATGCCATGCGCCCCGCCAGCAACCCCATCGCGGCGCTTTCCACGTAGCCTTCGACGCCGGTGATCTGTCCAGCAAAGCGCAGGTTCGGTTGAGCCCGCAACCGCATCCGGTCGTCCAGCAGCGTGGGCGAATTGATGAAGGAGTTGCGATGGATCCCGCCCAGGCGCGCGAAGCTGGCGTTCTCCAGTCCGGGTATCATTTTGAAAACAGAAGTTTGCGCGCCATACTTCATCTTGGTTTGAAAGCCCACGATGTTGTAGAGCGTGCCCAGCTTGTTGTCGCGGCGCAGCTGCACAACGGCATGGGCCTTGACCTCGGGCTGGTGGGGATTGGTCAGGCCCACGGGCTTCATCGGGCCGTGGCGCAGAGTTTCCCGACCGCGTTCGGCCATCACCTCGATCGGCAGGCAGCCGTCGAAATAGCCTGCCGTCTCGCCCTCGCGGAACTCGGTCTTTTCGGCGGCCAGCAGCGCGTCAATGAACGCCTCGTACTGGTCGCGATCCATCGGGCAGTTCAGATAGGCGGTGCGCTCTTCCTCGGTCTCGCCCTTGTCATAGCGCGACTGCATCCAGGCCTTGCTCATGTCGATGCTGTCGAAATAGACGATCGGCGCGATGGCGTCGAAGAACGCCAGCGCCTCAGCGCCGGTACGGCTGGCTATCGCTTCGGCCAGCTTGCCCGAGGTCAGCGGCCCGGTCGCAATGATCCAGTGTCCTTCGGCGGGCAGGTCCGTGATCTCGCCGTATTCGACGGTCACGCGCGGATGCGCCAACAGCGCCTCGGTGACGGATTGGGCAAAGGGCTCGCGGTCCACCGCAAGCGCGCCGCCCGCCGGTAGTTTGTGCTTGTCGGCGCAGGCCATGATAAGGCCGTTCGCGGCGCGCATTTCCCAGTGCAACAGACCCACGGCGTTCTGTTCGTCGTCGTCGGAGCGGAAAGAGTTGGAGCAGACCATCTCGCCGAGCATCCCGGTCTGATGCGCAAATGTGCCGACTTCGGGCCGCATTTCATGCAGGACCACGTCGATGCCCGAATTGGCGGCCTGCCAGGCGGCTTCGGATCCTGCCATGCCGCCACCCACGATGTGAAGTGTTTGTGTCATGGCAGCGATGTAGGCCAGGCGAGCCCCGCGCGCAATGGGCAGCGGTACAGGCGGATGTCGGGAAATTCAGATGATTTGGGGTCGCCGCTGCGGGAATGGTCGGTCAGTGAGAGGCTGACCTGGAGGGACCTTCCGCCGGCGGCGACCCAAATATCCTGCACCCTCAGGTGCTGTCTGATTTATGCCCCAATTCGGCCAGAATTGAAAGTAGAAATACGATCAACAATTGAAGCTGCATCTGGAAACAGTTTCGACAGGGCGAAAAAGTGACCAAGGCAGGGCCGGCGGCAGACCGCGTGGCCGCGCCACGGAGGCTGCCACGCGGCACCGATGCGGATCATTTCGTCGGTCTTGTCCAGCGCGGCAAGGTCCTGCAGAAACGGTCACTGTTTCCAGTCGGGGGGGCGTTTGGTCAGAAAGGCGTCGATCCCCTCGGCGGTGTCGTCGCGCAGCATGTTCTGTACCATGACGTCGCCTGTGTAGGCATAGGCGTCGGCCAGGGGCATCTGAAGCTGAGCATAGAAGGCCTGTTTGCCGATCCTGACGGCGGCGCCCAGCTTGCCCGCGATCTGTTCGGCCAGCGCGGCGGTTTCCCCCGCCAGCGAATCTCCGGCAACCACGCGGTTCACCAGGCCGAGGTCGCGGGCACGGGCGGCGTCGATGAAATCGCCCGTCGTCAGCATCTCGAATGCCTGCTTGCGGGGGATGTTGCGGCTGAGTGCGACCATGGGGGTCGAGCAGAACAGCCCGATGTTGACGCCGTTGACGCCAAAACGGGTGTCTTCGGCGGCGACGGCCAGATCGCAGGTGGCGACCAGCTGGCAGCCCGCGGCGGTGGCGATGCCGTGGACCTGCGCGATCACCGGCTGTGGCATGGCCTGGATCTGGGTCATCACCCTGCTGCACCGGTCGAACAGATCCTTGAAGGCGGCGGCGCCCCCATCTTCGGCCTGGCGCATGGCGGTCATCTGGCGCAGGTCGTGGCCCGCGCAGAACGCCTTGCCGCTGCCCGCCAGGGTGATCACCCTGATGTCCGGGTCGCCCGCGCAGCCCTCCAGCGTTTCGGTCAGCGCCGCCAGCATCTCGTCCGACAGCGCGTTCAACCGCTCGGGTGCGTTCATCGTCAGGTTCATCACCGCGCCGTGACGCTGGGTTTCGAGAATTGCCATCTTGCCCTCCGGTCTCAATCGCTACAACTTTGCCCTGCACTGCAAGAGAGGACAAGCATGCCCGTTGTCATGACCGCCGAAGATCTGAGCCGATTCATGAAAGAGGTCTTTGCGCAGGTCGCCGACGACTTTGCCATCGACGAGGTGGGCGAGGGCAGCTTGACCATGCGGTTGCTGACACAGGACCGGCACCTGCGACCGGGCGGCACGATCTCGGGGCCGTCGATGTTCGCGCTGGCGGATGTGTCCGCCTACCTTGCCACGCTGGCGATGATCGGGCCGCAGGCGTTGGCAGTGACCACGAATTGCTCCATCGACTTCATGCGCAAGCCGCAGGCGGGGGTGGATCTGATCGCGAATGCACGCCTGCTGAAGCTGGGCAAGCTGTTGTCGGTAACGGATGTGATGCTGCATTCGGTGGGCATGGATGCGCCTGTCGCGCGTGCCACGCTGACCTATGCCATCCCGCCACGCAAGGACGTCTAGGGCCGGTCAACCTGGTCTTCTGAAACGAAAAATGGGCCGGATCGCTCCGGCCCAGTGAAGAGGTCTGGCTGGCCCCACAGGGACGTCAGGCCCGCCAGAACACGCGGGAAGCCTCGATCTCGGCTTGCCCGGGTGTCAGTCCCACGTCGCTCAGCTGCCAGGGCTCCAGCCGCGAGAGGGCGAGCCGGGTACGGCGGCGCGTGGCCCATTTCGTGACGCAGACAGCGAAGGCCACCGCCAGCTGTGCCGTGATCGGCGTGCCGGGCTGCGCGAGGATGCTCAACGCGTCGGATGTCAGCGGTCTTGTCTGTGTCATGGGAAACTCCTTCCAGATAATTGTATTGACACAATGTATGCATTTGCTACAGTATTTTGGTACAAGAAGCGGAAACTGGGCGCTAGGGAAATATTGTAATGGATACAATTTGGACGGCAGATGCTCTTTCCGCGACAGGTCCGAAGTACAAAGCGGTTGTAACAATGATCCGCAGCCGCATCGCGACAAAGGCGTTGCAGGTTGATGACAAATTGCCCCCGGTCCGCGATCTTGCGTGGAAACTGGGAATTACCCCCGGCACGGTGGCCCGCGCGTACAACATACTGACCGACGACGGGACCCTGCGCGCCGAGGTGGGGCGCGGCACCTTCGTGGCGGCGCCCAAAGAGGTCGGGCAGCCCCTGAACCTGATCGAAATCGACCCGGTGCCGCACAACACCGGCGGCGATATGACCGAGGTCAATCTGTACTCCCCGCATCTGCCGAACGGCGGGCAGGCGGAGCTGATCCGCCGGTTGTTGATCGAGGTGGCGCAGGACCCGCCATCGGGTGTGATGCACTATCCGTCGCGGCGCAGCGCGCTTGCGGCGCGCGAGGCCATGGTGGACTGGCTGCAGGGCACGCCCATCGGTCCGGTGGACGAAAAGGACATCGTGCTGAGCCTGGGCGGCCAGAACGCCATCATGCTGATGTTCCAGACGGTTTTGCAGGGCCGCCGTCCCACGGTGTTTGTCGAGACGTTGTGCTATCCCGGCTTCCGCCGCGCGGCCGAGGCGTTGCGCGCGGATGTCGTCGCCATCGAAATGGATGCGCAGGGCATTGTGCCCGCGGCCCTGGCCGCCGCCGCCGAACGTCACCCTGAGGCACAGGTGCTGTGCACCTCGCCCGAGGTCCACAGCCCGACCTGCGGGTTCACCCCCATGGAGCGGCGGGCCGAGATCGTGGCGGTGGCGCGGCAGTACGATCTGCAGATTCTTGAGGACGACTGCTACCGGATGGGCCGGGCCGAGGGCGAAGGCTATCGCCAGCTTGCGCCGGAGCGGGGCTGGTACGTGTCTTCGCTGTCGAAATCCATCACGCCCGCGTTGCGCATCGGGTGTGTCATTCCGCCCAAGGGGCTGGCGGGCGCGCTTCACCGCACGTCCGAGCACAGCTTTTTCGGGCTGGCGACGCCGATGATCGACCTGACCGCCAAACTGCTGCGCCACCCGGAGCTGCCCGCCATCATGGACGCCTCGCGCGAGGGGGTGGAACGCTACGTCAAGGTGGCGGTCAACATGCTGGGCGGCTTCGATCTGCACTGGCGGCGCGATGTGCCCTTTGTCTGGCTGAACCTGCCGCAGGGGTGGCGGGCCAGCGCGTTCTGCCAGGCCGCCGAAAAGGTCGGCGTGCAGGTCCGCGCGGCGGAGGAATTCGCGGCACGCGATGCCAATGCCCCCCATGCCCTGCGCATGGCCATCAATGCCGCCGTGTCGCTCAGGAGCTTCGAGGCGGCGATGGAGCGGCTGCGGGATCTGCTGGAACATCCGCCCGAACAGATCAACGTCTGAGCGCGCCGCGGCGCGCGATATGTCTTGGCAGAGGAGGCACCGCTGGCTAGGCTCTTTTCATTCAGCCAAAGGAATTTGCCATGCGCCCCACCATTTTTGCTCTTGCCGCCGCTTTGGCGGCGTTCTGTGCCCCGCTGTACGCGCAGGAAGCCGCCGTTTTCACCCAGGCCGAGATCGACGCCGCGCCCGCCTGCGGCAAGGGACGCGGGATCGAGGAGGGGACCGTCCAGCTTTGCAGCTGCAAGGCCACGACCTTCAAGAGGTTCGTCTGGGGCAGCGGTCCCTATTCGGGCCATTCCGATGTCTGCACCGCTGCGCGTCACGCCGGGGTGATCGACGAAGATGGTGGCGTTCTGGCGGTGATGGGCCGCGCCGGGCAAACCTCCTATACGGCGTCGGACGCCAATGGCATTTCGTCCAAACGCTGGGGCCTCTATCAATCCAGCTTTGACGTGATGCTGGCGCAGATCGCGGGCCAGACGGCATCTGAACCCTCTGGCGGGCCGGTGTTGGCCTGCAGCGGCTTTTCGGCGGATTTGGCACCCTACACCTGTTCCTGCCCCGAGGGCAGCGACAGCGGCGGGTCGGTCTGGGGCAGCGGCCCCTACACCGGCGACAGCGATGTCTGCCGCGCGGCGGTGCATGCGGGGGCGATCCCGGCGGCGGGCGGTCAGGTCCGGGTCACTGCGGCACCGGGCCGGGACGCCTACGAAGGGACCAGCCAGAACGGTGTGACCACCAGCCGCTGGGGCTCTTACGGGCAAAGTTTCGAGGTGGCGGCGGCGGCGGCCACTGTGACCACGTTGCAGGGCACCTGCGAGACCATGCCCGCGGATACCGACAGTCTGGTTTGCGTCTGCCCGGAAAACGCGCCGATCAGCAAATCGGTCTGGGGCAGCGGGCCCTATACCGCCGACAGCGACATCTGCACCGCGGCGCGCCACGCGGGCGTAGTCGGGGATGAGGGCGGCAGTGTCACCGCGATCCGGCTGAGGGGACTGGACAGCTATGCAGGCTCCGCCGCCAACGGGATCACCACATCGAAATGGGGCAGCTTCGAAGGGTCGATCACCTTCGACCGGAACTGACCCCACACCGGCGGTGGCCGTTTGGGTTTGCCGCCGGGTGCCGGGTCTGGCACAAACCCCGAAAAGACCCGACTTGGTGACACGATGACTCCGATCCTGCGCTCGACACTCTGGGTGGCCTTCTTTGGCCTGGTGCTCGCGGCATGGGCGATGATGTACATCATGGCGATGGACATGGACCTCGACCTGCTGGGCCGTCCCGGCGAGATGGGCGAGATGATGCGCCGCATGGACCCGCGCATGGACATGTACATGCCGATGGCGACTTTCGGCCCGCTGTTCGTGATGTGGGGGGCGATGATGGCGGCGATGATGCTGCCCACCATGGTTCCCACCCTGCGCAGCTACGAGGATCTGATGGTCAGCGCCGACGGCACGCGGGCGGGATGGATCGGCGTGTTGCTGGGCTATTTCGCGGTCTGGCTGGTCTTTGCCGCCGCTATCGCCGCGCTGCAGCTGGCACTGCTGTTCGGCGGGGTCATCGATATGCTGGGCATCGCCCGGTCGCGCTGGTTCGCGGCGGCGCTGCTTCTGGCTGTCGGCTTGTTCCAGTTCACCCGGACCAAGGAGATCTGCCACGGTGTCTGTCATTCCCCGATGATGTATTTCCTGGGCCAGTGGCGGACGGGCTTTGCGGGCGGGCTGCGCATGGGGCTGGGGCTGGGGGCGTTCTGCGCCGGATGCTGCTGGGGTTTCATGCTGCTGGGTTTTGCGGGCGGTGTGATGAACCTGGCATGGATGGGGTTGGCAACGCTGTTCATGGTGCTGGAAAAGCTGCCCCAGATCGGACATCGTGTGACGAAACCCCTGGGGTTTGCCCTGATCTGCGGCGCTGGTGCCGTGGCGGGCTGGCCTCTGATTACGACAACACTTCACGGAGGATAGGATGGCCCTCACCAGAAAACCGGAGGCGGACCGCCTGCCGATCTCGCAGCGCATCGACAGCCGAATGCCCAATCCGGGGCGGCGCAAGATGTCGCCGACCGACTGGGCGATCAAGGGAGAGCTGTTTCTCAACTGCTCCTGCACGGTGTTCTGTCCCTGCGTGGTCAGCCTGGGGGCGCACCCCCCGACCGAGGGGCATTGCCACGCCTGGATGGCCATTGCCATCGACGAAGGCCACTACGAGGGCGAGGATCTGTCGGGGCTGAACGTGGGCCTGCTGGTCGATATTCCGGGCCGCATGGGCGAGGGCAACTGGAAGGTCGCGGCCTATGTGGACGAACGCGCCAGCGGCAAGGCGTACAACGGCATCCTGCAGATCTTTTCGGGCCAGGCGGGCGGCACCACGGGGCTGTTCACCATGCTGGTGTCCGAGATCATCGGGGCGGAACGCGCGCCGGTTCAGATCACCCGCGACGGCAACCGCCGCGCGATCCAGATCGGCCGCAAGATCCAGGGCGAGATCGAGACGCTGGCGGGTAAGGATCCGGAGCACCCGGTGATGATTTCCAACTCCAAATACTGGATGGGCCCGGACATCATCGCGGCGAAGGGGCTGCGCAGCAAGGTCCGCGATTATGGCCGGGTCTGGGATTTCGACGGCATGTCGGCAGAGATCTGTCCGATAGACTGGAAAGGCCCCAAACCGTGATCGACACAGGCTATGTACAGATGATGGCGCGTTATAACGCCTGGCAGAACCGGCAGATCATGGACATTGTCAAAGACATGGACGATGCGGCGCTCGACCATGATCACGGGGCCTTCTTCAGCAGCATCCGCGGCACGCTGAACCACCTGCTGTGGGGGGATACCATGTGGTTGAGCCGTTTCTGCGACGACATTCCGGCGCCAAAGACCGGGGCGGATCAATCCACCACGTTTACCGAGACCACAGGCGACTGGGAGGCGGCGCGGTTCCGCATGGACGGTCGCATCCGCATCTGGTCTGAGACTTTGTCGAACATTGACCTTATGGGCGCGTTCACCTGGTATTCGGGCATCAAGAAAGCGCATGTGACCTCGAACAAGGCGCTCTGCGTGGTGCATATGTTCAATCACCAGACCCATCACCGGGGGCAGGTCCATGCCATGCTGACGGCGGGCGGGCAGGCGGCCCCGGTCAGCGACCTGGGCTTCATGCCGGAAGATGCATGAACAGATTGCATACAATCCCTTGCGCTCTGACGCGGCGGATGAGATGCAAGAGGCAATCACCCGCCCCGGTCCCAGGCTGCGGCGGATCCGAAACAGCGAAACTTTGGGCTTTACGCCGCGGTTTCTGAAATGACCGCCGCCGGAGGGATCTGGCCGCAACAGGGCGAAGCGCCCGGGAAGGAAGAGATATGTTCAACGCACTCATTGTGAACAAGGACGACGAGGGCAAGACCTCTGCCGCGGTAGAGCAGATCGGCATTGACGATCTGCCCGAGGGTGATGTGACGGTTGCGGTGGAATATTCCACGGTCAATTACAAGGACGGCCTGTGCGTCGGACCGGGCGGCGGGCTGGTGCGGAATTATCCGCATGTACCGGGGATCGACTTTGCCGGCACGGTCGAGGCGTCGGACGACGACCGCTACAAACCCGGCGACAAGGTCGTGCTGACCGGCTGGCGCGTGGGCGAGGCGCATTGGGGCGGCTATGCGCAAAAGGCGCGGGTCAAGGCCGATTGGCTGGTACCACTGCCCGAGGGGCTGGACACCCGCCAGGCAATGGCCGTGGGCACCGCCGGGTTCACCGCGATGCTGGCGGTCATGGCGCTGGAGGATCACGGGATCAAGAAAGGCCCCGTGCTCGTCACCGGTGCGGCGGGCGGCGTCGGGTCGGTTGCGACGGCGATCCTGGCCAATCTCGGCCATGAGGTGGCAGGCGTTACCGGACGCCCCGAGACGGAGGACTACCTGAAAAGCCTCGGCGCCAGCCGGATCGTCCCGCGCGAAGAGATCAACGAGACAACCAAGCGGCCGCTTGAAGGCGAAACATGGGGCGGCTGCGTGGACGCCGTGGGCGGTGCCATGCTGGCGCGCGTGCTGGGTCAGATGGAATACGGCGCCTCGGTTGCCGCCGTCGGGCTGGCGGGTGGTGCCGCCTTGCCCGCCACGGTGATTCCCTTCCTGCTGCGGGGAGTGAACCTGTTGGGCATCGACAGCGTGATGCAGCCCTATGACAATCGCCTCCGCGCCTGGCAGCGCATCGCCAAGGACCTGCCGATGGACAAGCTGGAGGCAATGGTACAGCCCGCGACGCTGGACGATCTGCCGAAACTGGGCGCGGATATCCTCAACGGGCAGGTCAAGGGCCGCGTCGTCGTGGACGTCAACGCCTGAGCCATGCCAAGGACCGGCCATGCCCGTTGCGGCGTACCGGCACCCCGCAACGGGTGCCGGAGCTGTTGGTCGGGCGTGGTGTCAGTGAGGGCCGGCGGGCACCAACCGCTGCCCCCTTTGGGGATACCGCCCTGGTCGCGGTGACAAGACCGTGATGGCGCGTGCCGTATCCGTGCCGAAAGACGCGCTGTTGCAGCGGTATGTCGGGCAGGGGGCAACCTACACCGATGCCTTTGAGGTGATGTCGCCCTTCGAGGTCGATCTGCACGCATTCATCACGGCATTCTACACCACATGGCTGTTCCGGCTGGAGCGGTTGGTGCTGTCGGTCGCCCTGCGCCGCCGGATCACGGACCGCGAGGTTGCCGCACTGGCCGAGGGCGCCGACAGTTTTGCCGCCTGGCGGGTCGAGGATCGGGGCGAGGGGCAGATACTGTTGCGCGCCGGGGCGACGCGGTCGTGGCTCGCCGTGTCGCCCAAGGAGGGCGGAGCGACCCGGCTGACCTTCGGCTCCGCTGTCGTGGCGCGGGATGACAGGCCGCTCGGGGCCATCACGCGGGTGCTCACGCCGCTGCACCGCTTCTATTCCCGGGCGCTGCTGCGGTTGGCGGAGCGGCGCTTGCGCTTGCCCTGAGCACTGGCCTATCAATCAGGCAATTCAAGGAGTGCCAGAATGACCGCCTATGACGACGACAATATCTTTGCCAAGATCCTGCGCGGAGAGATCCCCAGCTTCAAGGTCTTCGAAGACGACGAAACCTTGTGTTTCATGGACATCATGCCGCGCACGGACGGGCATTGTCTGGTGATCCCCAAGACGCCCTGCCGCAACATCCTGGATGCGACACCCGCACAGCTTGCCGCCTGCATGGCCACGGTCAGCAAGGTGGCGAACGCGGCCAAAAAGGCCTTTGACGCCGATGGCATCACGCTTCAGCAATTCAGCGAAGCGGCAGGCGGGCAGGAGGTCTTTCACCTTCATTTCCATATCCATCCCCGCCACGAGGGCGTGCAGATGCGCCCGCCGGGGCAGCAGGGCGACATGGATCAGATCAAGGCCAACGCAGAGCGGATCGCGGCGGCGCTGAGCTGACGCCGCGCTCCAGGGGCCGCGAATCGTAGGCCGATACCGACCATCCGGCGACCTTGAGCGCCATCGCGGCAGCGTGCATGGGCCGTCGCACCACCGGCAAATGCGCCGAAAATAGCCGCATTTGCCGGTGGCCCGGGCACCGGGTCATCGACCATGAGTGCCAAGGATTTGAAATAACATTGATTCTTTTGCTTTGTCGTTTCGGCATCGGGCCATAGGCTCGATGGCATAACAACAAAACAGGGACAATTTTCATGGCACTCAAACCTCCACTGATGAAACTGCCGATCAAGACCGCCGACAGCGGTTTTTATCGGGGTTTCAGTATTGATGTGACCATCACGGCCAAGATCATCATTGGTCTGCTCGTGATTTGGGCCGTCGCCTTTCCCGAGCAGGCTGGCCGTGTCCTGTCGGAATTCAACGGCTTCATCCTGACCAACTTTGCCACCTGGTATGTCTGGGTGATGGCGCTGTTCGTGATCACCTGCATCGTGCTGGCGGTCTGGCCGGCGGCGGGCAAGCTCAAGATGGGGCTGCCCGATGACAAGCCCGAATTCGGCAACTTTTCGTGGTTCTCCATGATGTTCGGCGCCGGGATCGGTGTCGGGATGCTGACCTGGGCCGTGGCGGAGCCGATCTATCACTTTGGCAATAACCCGGACGTGATCCAGGGCTTTGCATCGGGCAAGGGCGAGGACAACATTCTCAACGCCTACAAGTGGTCCTATCTGCACTGGGGTTTCACCGCCTGGTCGTCCTACGCGATTGCCGGTCTGGGCCTGGGCTATTTTGCGTATCGGCGGGGGTTGCCGCTGACCATCCGGTCGTCGCTGACGCCGCTGTTCGGCAAGTCGCTGTCAGGGCCATTCGGTCACATCATAGACATCGTCGCGGTGGTCGCGACGATCCTAGGCGTGGCGCAGACGCTGGGTTTCGGCGTCAATCAGTTCGTGGATGGTCTGGCGCGCATCGGCATCGGTGACTGGCTGATCGACGCGGAAGGACAGCCTTCCTCCCTCGGGATCATCTTCTCCATCGTGGTGATCATGGGGGCATCGACCCTGTCGGCGCTTTCGGGTGTGGGCAAGGGCATCAAGTGGCTGTCGAACATCAACATGGCGCTTTCCATCTTCCTGCTCGGCTTCCTCATGCTCTTCGGCGCGACCTTCTTCGGTTTCTACACCTTCTTTGTCGGAATCTGGGAATACGTGATCGCGCTGCCCGGCATGATGTTCACCATCTACGGCGGAGAAAATCCGGTGGATCAGGATCTGGCCGGTTGGCAGGGGTCCTGGACGGTCTTCTACTGGGCGTGGTGGGTGGCCTTTGCGCCCTTCGTGGGCCTGTTCCTGGCGCGCATCAGCCGGGGCCGCACGATCCGGGAGTTCGTGCTGGGCGCAGTGCTTGTGCCCGCGCTGATGTGCTTTGTCTGGTTTGCCTGGGCAGGCGGCACGGCCATCGACCTGGAGCTGACCGGCGAGGCGGGGGGCCGCATCTTCGAGGCCACCGACGGCGGCAAGATCTTTGCCATGACCGACATTCTTCTGGGCAGTGGCGTGCTGGGCTGGCTGATGGCGGTGATTATCGTGATCCTGCTGATGACCTATCTCGTCACCTCTGCGGACTCTGCGGTGCTGATCGTCAACACCATCAATGCCGCGGGCGACGAAGGCCCCAAGGCACGGCCCCACATCATCTTCTGGGGTGTCGCGCTGGGGGCTGTCGTGGCGGCGCTGTTGCTGATCGGCGGGATCGGCGCCATTCAGACGGCCATGGTCATCGGGGCATTGCCGTTCTCGTTGGTGATGGTGCTGATGGCGGTCTCTTTGATCAAGGCGATCTTCAACGACGGCAAGCGGATGGCGTCGGGCGTGAACGCCTATTCCGAGGATGTGGGCGCAACCCCGGCGGAATAAGCTTTTGAAAACAAGGGCGGGCCTGACAAATCGTCCGGCCCGTTCTGCCGCTACCGGGTTGCCTTCAGTGCCTCACCTGATAGGTCTCCTGGTTCAAACCAAAAAGAAGGGGGACTAAGATGGTTGATGAAACCACAAACCAGGGCATACCCGAGCCCGACGGCGCGTCAGACGTCATCGAAACGGACTACGAGATTGGACAGGACAATATCGACGGCTCTTTCGGTCGTCTGTATTTCGACATTCACAACCCGGTTTTCGCGGTCTCGGCTGTCGCGATCATCGCGTTCGTTTTCTACACGCTGGCCTTGCCCGAACAGGCGTCCGGTGCCTTTTCCGCGATGTTCGATTTCACCACCAAGAACTTTGACTGGTTCCTGATCGGGGCCGCCGACCTTGTGGTCATCTTTGCGCTCTTGCTGATCGTCACGCCCTTCGGGTCCGTGCGGCTGGGCGGGGTCGATGCGGCGCCCGACTATACGTACCTTGGCTGGTTTGCGATGCTGTTTGCAGCCGGTATGGGCATCGGGCTGATGTTCTACGGCGTATCCGAACCGCTGACCCATTTCTCGACCTCATTCGGCGAAACCGCCATCGGAGAGGACGGGCTGCGCACGGACTGGGCACCGCTGGGGGCCGCCACCGGGGATGAACCGGGTTCCGTACGGCTCGGGATGGCTGCCACGATCTATCACTGGGCCCTGCACCCTTGGGCGATCTATGCGACCGTCGCGCTGGCGCTGGCGCTTTTCACCTACAACAAGGGCTTGCCGCTGACGATCCGCTCGGCGTTCTATCCGCTTTTGGGTGAGCGTATCTGGGGCTGGCCCGGTCACGTGATCGACATCATCGCCGTCTTTGCGACGCTCTTCGGTCTGGCCACCTCGCTGGGCTTCGGCGCGACGCAGGCGAATGCGGGCCTGAACGAGCTTTTCGGCATTCCTATCGGCAACACCACCGAGGTCATCCTGATCACGGCGATCACCGCCGTGGCGCTGGTGTCGGTCGTGCGGGGCCTGGATGGCGGGGTCAAGGTCCTGTCCGAGGTCAACATGGGGCTTGCCGGTCTGCTGGCGCTGTTCACGCTGCTGGTGGGGCCGACGGCCTTTCTGCTGTCGTTCTTCTGGGACAGCCTGAAAGCCTATGTCGAATACCTGCCCGCCTTGTCCAACCCCTTTGGCCGGGAAGACATCAACTACTCCCAGGGCTGGACAGCCTTCTACTGGGCGTGGTGGATCAGCTGGTCGCCTTTCGTGGGCATGTTCATCGCCCGGGTCAGCCGGGGCCGGACCGTGCGTGAATTCATCATCTGCGTGCTGCTGATCCCGTCGATGGTGTGCGTGGTCTGGATGTCGATCTTTGGTGGCACGGCGATCAATCAGGTGCTGACCGACGGCTTCACCGGCGCACAGGACGCGGAGCTGCCGCGCCAGCTGTTCCAGATGCTGGGACAACTGCCGCTGGCGTCGATCACGTCCTTCATCGGCATCGTGCTGGTGATCGTGTTCTTCGTAACCTCATCCGACTCGGGCAGCCTCGTGATCGACACGATCACGGCGGGCGGCAAGATCGACGCGCCGCTGCCGCAGCGGGTGTTCTGGTGCATCTTCGAAGGCGCTGTCGCCATCGCGCTGCTGCTGGGGGGCGGGTTGGCCGCCCTGCAATCCATGGTGATCTCAACCGGGTTGCTGTTTACCCTGGTGCTGCTGCTGATGTGCTTCTGCATCTTCCGCGGCCTGCAGAGCGAACGCGCCGAAACGCGCTGACCACCGGCACAAGAACAACAAAGGGGCATCCCGCCGGGGTGCCCCTTTTCGTTTCGGCTTGACCTTGTCCGTCCCGGCGGCGAACTCTGGCCGCATGACACACCTTGATACCGCCTGGGTCCGCTCACAGTTTCCCGCCTTTGCAGAACCATCCCTGCAGGGGCAGTCCTTTTTCGAGAACGCGGGGGGGTCCTATACCTGCCAACCGGTGATCGACCGGCTGACGCGGTATTATACCCAACGCAAGGTGCAGCCCTATGGCCCCTACGAGGCGAGCCGGCTGGCGGGCGCCGAGATGGATGAAGCGCGGCAACGGCTGGCGGCACTTCTCGGCGTCGAGACGGACGAGCTGAGCTTTGGCCCCTCCACCACGCAGAACACCTATGTGCTGGCAAATGCGTTCGGACAGTTGATGGAAGAGGGGGAGGCGATCGTTGTCACCAATCAGGATCACGAGGCCAATTCCGGCCCCTGGCGCCGGTTGGCCGACCGCGGCATCGAGGTGCGCGAATGGTGCGTCGATCGCGATACCGGCGCTTTGAACCCCGACGATCTGGAAAACCTGCTGGACTACAATGTGCGTCTGGTCTGCTTTCCGCACTGCTCCAACGTCGTGGGGCAGGTGAACCCGGTGGTCGAGGTGACGGCACTTGCCCATTCCGCCGGGGCTTTCGTCTGCGTCGACGGCGTTTCCTACGCCCCGCATGGCTTTGTCGATGTGGGTTCGATGGGGGCCGATATCTATCTCTTTTCCGCCTACAAGACCTATGGACCTCATCAGGGGGTGATGGTGATGCGCCGGGCCTTGGGCGAGCTGCTGCCCAATCAGGGCCATGTCTTCAATGGCGATACGCTCTACAAGCGGTTCACGCCTGCGGGGCCGGACCACGCGCAGATCGCGGCCTGTGCCGGGATGGCGGATTACCTCGACGCGACCTACCGCCACCACGTTGGCGGCGAGGCGGCTCCGGTCGCGCGGGCGGGGGCGGTGCATGACCTGATGCGCGCCCATGAGACAGCATTGTTGCAGCCCCTGCTGGATGCGATGAAAAGCCGAAACTCGGTGCGGTTGATCGGCCCGGACACCGCCGCGGGCCGCGCGCCCACGGTTGCGCTGGCCCTGACACGGCCGGGAGCCGACGTGGCGGCCGATCTTGCGCGCCACGGGATCATGGCGGGGGGCGGCGATTTCTACGCGGGCCGCGCACTGAAAGCAATGGGCGTGGACCCGGACAAGGGTGTCCTGCGGCTGAGCTTTACCCACTACACGTCCCGGGCCGAGATCGACCAGCTGCTGAACGCGCTCGACGATGTTTTGTGAAACCAAAGCCTTGCTTCACCCGTGTCTGCCCTAACTCTCCTTGAGAGAGAGCAACACAAAGGCTGACATGAGCGACAACTCCCCGATCCTGATGTGGTTTCGCCGCGACCTGCGGCTGAGCGACCACGCGGCCCTGACCGCCGCCTGCGACAGCGGACGCCCGGTGATCCCGGTGTTTGTCCACGATGCGCTGTCCGAAGGGCTGAAGGCCGCGCCCA
Organism: Sulfitobacter sp. THAF37; assembly: GCF_009363555.1. NCBI lineage: Bacteria > Pseudomonadati > Pseudomonadota > Alphaproteobacteria > Rhodobacterales > Roseobacteraceae > Sulfitobacter > Sulfitobacter sp. THAF37. The sequence goes on along the minus strand of NZ_CP045372.1, from coordinate 2,932,732 downwards.
AGTGGCGGCTGGGTCTGGGCGTGGGGCATCTGGCCGAAACGCTGAAGGACAAGGGCAGCCGGTTGATCCTGCGGCGGGAACGCGACGCGCAGGCCGCGCTGGAGAACCTGATTGAGGAAACCGGCGCCGGGGCGGTGTATTGGTCACGGCTATACGATCCCGACAGCGTGGCGCGCGACAGCCGGATCAAGGAAACCCTGAAAGACCGTGGGATCGAGGCGCGATCCTTTGGCGGGCACCTGATGTGCGAACCCTGGACGGTGGAGACGCAGCAGGGCGATTACTACAAGGTCTACACGCCGTTCTGGAACAACGTGAAGGGCAGGGACATGGACGCCCCGCGCAGCACACCGGGCAAGATCCCCGCGCCGGATGCATGGCCGGGCAGCGACAACCTCGACGACTGGAACATGGGCGCCGCGATGGATCGGGGGGCCGACGTCGTGCGCCCCTTCGTCCGGCTGGGAGAAAGCGCCGCGCAATCCCGCTTGGGCAGTTTCATGGCTCATATCGTCGAAGGCTACGATGAAAGCCGCGACATTCCGGGTGCCGACGGCACGTCGAACCTGTCGGAGAACCTGTCGCTGGGTGAAATTTCACCCTTTCAGTGCTGGCACGCGGGCCTGCGCGCGCGGGAGGAAGGCAAGGCCGGGGCGGAGACCTTTCTCAAGGAACTCGTCTGGCGCGAGTTCGCCTATCACCTCATGCACCATACGCCGCGGCTGCTGACCGACAACTGGCGCGAGGACTGGGATGCCTTCCCCTGGCAGGAGGATGCGCGCGCCAGCGAGGTCTGGGCCTGGAAAAAGGGGCGCACCGGGATCCGCTTCGTCGATGCCGCCATGCGCGAACTCTATGTGACCGGACGGATGCACAACCGGGGCCGGATGATCGTGGCCAGCTACCTGACCAAACATATGATGACCCACTGGCGCATCGGGCTGGAGTGGTTCGAGGATTGCCTGATTGACTGGGACCCGGCCAGCAACGCCCTGGGGTGGCAGTGGTCGGCAGGGTCCGGCCCCGATGCGACCCCCTATTTCCGGGTGTTCAACCCCGAGACCCAGATCGATCGCTTCGACAAGGACCGCACCTATGTCAGCCGCTGGATCGCCGAAGGCCGCGCGAACCCGCACGAGGACGCGCTGAAGTTCTTTGACGCGATGCCGCGCCATTGGGGGCTGAGGCCCGACGACGACTACCCCGATCCTATCGTCAGCGCCTCGGACGGGCGGCACCGCGCGCTGCAAGCCTATGAGAACCGAGACTTTTAAGAATTGTGAATCCCGCCGCTCCGGGTAATATCGGACGGTCAATCCTGTGGAGTGGATATGATCCATACCAGCATCGAGGGCCAGACCGGCCTGCCGCGATATTTTGCCCATGTCTTTGGCATGGCCCAGCAGATGCAGAACGGGCGCTGCGATTTTCACCTGCCCGATGGCCGGGTGTTCCGCGCCGAGGGGGCAAACCCCGGCCCGGTGGCGGAGCTGCACATTCACAGCGACGACCTGTTCGCACGGCTGATCCGCGAGGGGGACCTGGGTTTCTGCGATGCCTACCTGGATGGCGACTGGTCCACCCCCGATTTGCAGGCCTTCATGGACCTTGTCCATGCGGGCAACGAAAACGTCTATGACGGCTTTCCTGGACAGGGGCTGGTAAGGGCGTTCGAAAAGTTCCGCTTCTGGCTGCAACGCAACCGCCGTGGGCAGGCGCGCAAGAACATCAGCTATCACTACGATCTGGGCAACGATTTCTACGCCCTTTGGCTGGACGACACGATGACCTATTCCTCCGCCCTGTTCCCCGACGGCGCGCAGGCGTCGCTGGAGGCCGCGCAGATCGAGAAATATCGCAGCATGGTTGACCAGATGGGCGTGCAGCCCGGCGATCACGTGCTGGAGATCGGCTGCGGCTGGGGCGGCTTCGCCGAATACGCGGCGAAAGAGCGCGGCCTGCGGGTCACTGGGCTGACCATCAGCGAGCAGCAGTTGAAGTATGCCCGGGAACGCATTGAAAAGGCGGGTCTTTCCGGTCTTGTGGAATTCAAGCTGCAGGATTACCGCGACGAGCGTGGCCATTACGACGGCATCGCCAGCATCGAGATGTTCGAAGCGGTGGGCGAGCAATACTGGCCGATCTATTTCCAGACCGTGCGCGACCGGCTCAAACCCGGCAGGGCGGCGACGCTTCAGATCATCACCGTCGATCACCGCCGGTGGCCGGTCTACAAGCGTGGCGTGGATTTCATTCAGAAATACATCTTTCCGGGCGGTATGCTGCCCAGCCCCACGATCCTGCGCGAACAGGTCGAGAAAGCGGGCCTGATCGTCGACAAGTCGGTGGAGTTCGGCAAAAGCTACGACATCACCCTGCGCCGCTGGCACGAAAGCTTCAACGCGAAGTGGGACGAGATCAGGGAGATGGGCTTTGACGAGCGGTTCCGCAGGATGTGGAATTTTTACCTCACCTCCTGTGCAGCGACATTTGACAGTGGCAATTGCGATGTAACGCAGATTACGATCAGGCGACCGGGTTGATCTGAAGGAACAAGGATGCCGACCGCCGCAAGACTCGTCGCTGCCGTTGCGCTGGCGGCTCTGGCCTATGTCATTTCGATCATGGTCATGCCACTGATGCCCGAAAGTACCGACTTTGGGTATTTCATCCCGGTCAACATCCTGCTTGGGCTGGCCTGTGGCTGGATCGTGATGGGCCCGCGTGCCGGTCGGGGCACCACCGCGGCGATCAACAACGGCTTTACCGGGGTTTTCGTGCTGATGCTCTGGGGCGTCGGCATTCAGGCGGCCAATGAAATGGTGCGCCTTGCCATGCGCAATCGGTACGACAACGCCTTCGAGGCGATCGTGGCGGTGTTTCAGATCGGGGCGGAATACGCCGTGATCATCGCGACCATGCAGATTGGGCTGGCTCTCGTCATCGGCGCTGTCGTGGCCGGGCTGGTGACGGAATTTGCCAGCAATCATTGGAAATGATCCCATGAGAAGCCTGTTCTTCTACGGAAGCCTGCGCCATCAGCCCCTGCTTGAAATCGTGCTCGACCGGTCGGCGGACAAACTCGACATGGCGTCCGCCGTTCTTCCGGGATATGCGACCTTTGCCGTCGAGGGCGCGCCGTTTCCCGTGGCCCGGCCCAGTGCCGAGGGCGCTGCGCATGGCATTCTGGTCCGTGGGTTGACGGATGCCGAGGTGGCCCGGCTGGATTTCTACGAGGCCGGTTTCGGCTATGAGCTGGTGGAGATGATGCTGGCCGACGGCCAGAACGCCCTGGTGTATCTGTCCGAACCCGACCGCTGGACCCCGGCTGGCCCCTGGTCGCTGGCGGAGTGGGAGGCGCAGTGGGCCGCGCTGACCTGCGAGGCGGCGCGCGAGGTGATGGGGTATTTCGGCCAGCGCAGCGGCGCTGAGGTGGCTGGGATGTTTCCGATGATCCGCAAGCGGGCGCAGTCGCGGCTCAATGCGCGGCAGTCGCGCCACGGGACGCTGACCAAGCCGGGCCGCACGGTCATCGAGCAACGGCAGCGGTCCTATGCGCATTTCTTTGCGCTCGACGACATGAAGGTGCGATTCGAACATTTCGACGGCAGCATGTCGCCGGTGGCGGACCGCGCGGTCTTTATCGCAGCCGATGCCGCGCTCGTGTTGCCTTATGATCCCCGGCGGGACCGGGTCCTGCTGGTGGAGCAGATGCGCATGGGGCCGCTGGCACGCGGTGACAGAACGGTCTGGCAGCTGGAACCCATCGCGGGGCATATCGACCCCGGCGAAGCCCCGCGCAACGCCGCGATCCGCGAGGCCAGAGAGGAGGCGGGGCTGACCCTGCAGGCGATCGAACCGATTGCCGAGGTCTATGCCAGCCCCGGCAATTCGACCGAATTTTATTATATCTTTCTGGGGATTGCCGATCTTCCCGACGCCGCCGAAGGCATTGGCGGGCTGCCCGAAGAAGGTGAGGACATCCGCGCGCATGTGTTGTCCTTCGATGCTTTGATGGACCTGGTCGACGGATTTGGCGCGGCTAATGCGCCGCTTGGGCTGGCGGCCTTCTGGCTGGCGCGGCACAGGGACCGCTTGAGGTTGTCAGATACGGGCGATACACCGGAGGCGACATAACCTCTGGGGGCATCCATGCACGTTGCATCTGATCTGGCACAGGCCATCGGGAACACACCGCTCATCAAACTGCGCAAGGCCAGCGAGCAGACCGGGTGCGAGATCTTTGGCAAGGCCGAGTTCATGAACCCCGGCCAGTCGGTCAAGGACCGTGCGGCGCTTTATATCATCCGCGATGCAATTGAACGGGGCGAGCTGAAACCCGGTGGCACCATCGTCGAGGGCACCGCCGGAAACACCGGCATCGGTCTGGCGCTGGTGGGCGCGGCGATGGGGTTCAAGACCGTGATCGTCATGCCCGAGACGCAGAGCCAGGAGAAAAAGGACATGCTGCGCCTGGCCGGGGCCGAACTGGTGCTGGTGCCCGCCGCGCCCTACAGCAACTCCAACAACTACATCCGCTATTCCGAACGCCTGGCCAAGACCATGGCGCGCAACAGCAACGAGGGTGTGATCTGGGCAAACCAGTTCGACAACACCGCCAACCGTCAGGCCCATATCGAGGGCACGGGCCCCGAGGTCTGGGCCCAGACAGATGGCAAGGTCGACGGTTTTGTCTGCGCCATCGGCACCGGCGGCACGCTGGCCGGCATGGGCATGGCGCTGCAGCCCAAGGGCGTGAAAGTGGCGCTGGCCGATCCGGGCGGGTCCGGCATGACCAAGATCTACACGGGCGAGGATCCCGGCGGCGATTCCATTACCGAAGGCATCGGGCAGGGCCGCGTCACCGCCAATCTCGAAGGGTTCACCCCTGACATGGTCTACCGCATTCCCGACGAAGAGGCGCTGCCGGTTGTCTTTGACCTCTTGTCCGAAGAAGGGCTCTGCCTTGGCGGCTCCAGCGGCGTGAACGTGGCCGGGGCCGTGCGCATGGCAAAGGAAATGGGGCCGGGCCATACCATCGTGACGATCCTGTGCGACTCCGGCACGCGGTATCAGTCCAAGCTCTTCAACCCCGACTTCCTGCGCGAAAAGGGCCTGCCGACGCCCGGCTGGCTTGACCAGGCGCCTGCCTCCATTCCGGGTGTGTTCGAGGACGTGTGATGCGCTTGCTGGCCCGGTTCTTCACGCTCCTGGCTGTCGTGCTGTGTCTGGCGACAGGCACGGTGCAGGCGCAGGACACGACGCTCGAAACCGCGGTGCCGTCCTTCGACCGGTGGGAAGGCCTTGCGCGCGAGGCCGAGAACGCGATCGACAACAACAGCGGCACGGACGAGACGCTGATGGCGATGCGCAGCCGGATCGCGGAGTTCCGCACCGAGTTCGACAATGCGCGCGACATCAATGCCGCGCGGATCCGTACGGTGCGCGAACAGATCGCCGCCCTCGGCCCGCCGCCGGAGGGCGAGAACGCACCGGCCGAGCCGGCCGATGTCGCGGCACAGCGCGAGGCGCTGAACGAGGAACTGAGCCGATTGCAGGTGCCGGGCCAGAAGGCCGAAACGGAGTTCGTCCGCGCGGACAGCCTGGTGGGACAGATCGACACGATCCTGCGCGACAGGCAGGCGCAAAAGCTGCTGACGGTGACACCGTCGCCGTTGAACCCGGCCTACTGGCCACCGGCCATCTCGGACTTTACCGTCGCGGTAACGGACCTGCGCGACGAGACGCCGAATGCCGCCGACGCGCGCACCTGGACGGCACTGCGGAACAACCTGCCCGTTGTCGGATTCCTTTTCGTTCTGGGGATGGTTCTGATCCTGCGGGGCCGGCATTGGGCCGGGATGATCGTGCGATCGTTGCAAAGCTACGGCGCGCGGGGCTTTGGCATCTGGCGGTTCCTCGTGTCGCTGCTGCGGATCTTCCTGCCCGCGGCGGGTCTGGTTGCGCTGGCATTGGCGGTGATCTCGTCCGAGGTGCTGGGCCCGAAGGGCGAGAACATCGTGCTGGTGATCAGCCTGCTCGGTGGGATCATGCTGGGTGTGCGCTGGGTGTCGGAACGCATCTTTTCGCGCGACGACGACGAGGCGCTGCTGCTGCTGCCGCGTGAGAAACGCAAGGAGGCACGGTTTCATGTGGGGATGATCACGGTGATGATCATCATCACCGAACTGATCAGCCAGATCCTGAAGACCGGCGAAAGCGCACCGGTCAGCCTGGCGGTGCTGCAATTCCCGTGGCTGGTGATCTCCAGCCTCATGCTCTACCGCATCGGCGTGCTGCTGCGCGGCTATACCGAGCCGTCCTCGGCCACCGATGACACACTGACCGAAGTGCGGACCAGCACGCTGGGCCGGGTGGTACGGGGGCTCGGGACGGGGGCGGTGATCCTCGGCTGCCTGTCGCCGGTCCTGTTGGCTGCTGGCTATTTCCAGGCCGTGGACGCGCTGATGCCGCCCTACATCATGACGCTGGTGCTGCTGGGGCTGGTCATGGTGCTGCAGCGGTTCTTCGCCGATCTCTACGGGGCTTTGACCGGGCAGGGGCAAGCGGCCAGGGAGACATTGATGGCCGTGCTGTTCGGCCTTGTTCTGCTGCTGCTGGTCCTGCCGGTGCTGGCGTTGGTCTGGGGCGCACGGGTGACGGACCTGACCGAACTCTGGCAGGCCTTCGGGCGCGGTTTCGCCGTGGGAGACACCCGGATTTCACCTGCGGATTTCCTGACCTTCGCGGTGATCTTTGTCATCGGTTACGTGCTGACCCGTCTGGTGCAGTCGGCGCTGCGGGGCAACGTGCTGCCCAAGACCAAGATCGACATCGGGGGGCAGAATGCGATTGTCTCCGGGTTGGGGTATGTCGGGATATTCCTCGCCGCGCTTGCGGCGATCACGGGCGCGGGGATCGACCTCAGTTCACTTGCCATCGTGGCGGGGGCGCTGTCGGTCGGGATCGGCTTTGGCCTGCAGAACATCGTGTCGAACTTCGTCTCCGGCATCATCCTGCTGATCGAGCGACCGATCTCCGAAGGGGATTGGATCGAGGTGGGCGGGCAGATGGGGTATGTCCGTGACATTTCCGTGCGCTCGACCCGGATCGAAACCTTCGACCGGACGGATGTGATCGTGCCCAACGCCGACCTCGTGTCCGGCACCGTCACCAACTACACCCGCGGGAATACGGTGGGCCGACTGATCGTTCCGGTCGGCGTAGCCTATGGTTCCGACACCCGGCGCATCGAAACCATTCTGCGCGAAATCGCCGAGGCGCAGCCGATGGTGCTCGCCACACCTGCGCCGAATGTGCTGTTTCTGAACTTTGGCGCGGATGCGCTGGAATTTGAAATCCGCTGTTTCCTGCGGGACGTGAACTGGATGATGCTGGTCAAGAACGACATCAACCACGAAATCGCCGCGCGCTTTGCGGAGGAGGGGATCGAGATACCCTTTGCCCAGCGCGATCTCTGGCTGCGCAATCCCGAGGTGCTGCGCACCCGCGAAGAAAACACCGGCGCGGGCAATGCGCGCGAAAGTGGCGCGCCGACCGCCAACGACCGACCGCGTGCCGAGGATTTCGACAGCCAGGATACCGGCGGGGACGCCGAAGCGGGCGACGATATCGCATGACCGAACCGCTCTTTCGCGCCGATGCCTATACCCGCGAGGCCAAGGCGCAGGTCATTGCCCTGACCGAAGAGGGGGGCATCGTTCTCGACCGGTCGATCTTCTACCCGACCGGTGGCGGCCAGCCGGGCGACAGCGGCTGGCTGGATTGGGACGGTCTGCGCATGCCCCTGGCCACGGCGATCAAGGGGCGCGACGACAGTATCGTGCTGGTACCGGCCGAGCCGGTCGCCTTGCTGCCGCTGGGGGCCCATGTGATGCAGGTGCTGGACTGGGACCGCCGGCACCGCCACATGCGCCTGCATACCGCGCTGCACCTTCTGACGGCGGTGATTCCCTATCCGGTGACGGGCGGCCAGATCACGGCCAGCCACGGACGGCTGGATTTCGACATGCCTGACATGACCCAGGACCGCGCGGCAATCGAGACGGCGCTGAACGATTATGTCGCCCGCGATGTAAGGGTCAGCGATGGCTGGATCACCGCGCAGGAGCTGGACGCGAATCCGGATCTGGTCAGGACCATGGCGGTGCAGCCGCCGCGCGGGGCGGGCAAGATCCGCCTGGTGAGGGTGGGCGACGCGGACGACCCGATCGACCTGCAGCCCTGCGGCGGGACCCATGTGGCCCGCACCGGAGAGATCGGCGCGCTGCGGCTGGGCCGGATCGAAAAGAAGGGCCGCCAGAACCGGCGGATCTATCTGCACTTGGAAAGCTGAAGCTGAGGATATGGGGCGTCAAAGGCCCATTTTCCCTCTTGCACCCCGGGTGCCGCCCACGTTAAACCGCCCCTCACGGAGAGGTGGCCGAGTGGTCGAAGGCGCACGCCTGGAAAGTGTGTAGGCGGGAGACCGTCTCCAGGGTTCGAATCCCTGTCTCTCCGCCATGATCCCCAGACGTCCCATGCAGGCGTATTTTTCCATATCCCCGTGAATTACGCTGCCCTTCGATATATCGGAGGCGTCTTGCTGACCCAACTCAGCCAAACGGCGCGCAAAGCAGACGTTCGTCTCTGGCGCAGAGAATGGCGGGTTTGAGCGCATGTATTATTCTCAAAGCAAAGCTTTGGCAGCGCCCGAACCGCCCCCACGGGGCGGGCGCTACTCGCCCACCCTTCGGTTCGGGCGCGATCTACATGACCGCTTCGTCCGCATAGAGGCTACCCGCGCTACCGTCGTTGAAGGTCCGGTTCCGGGTCGGAAATCCTTTGCAGGGCCTGCTGACCAGGTTCATACGTGCCGCTGGTTCAGGCCGTTGTACTGCATTCAACACCCATCCCGCTCAGCACGTCCCGAAACGCTGCGATGTCCTGCGGGCGGGACAGGGACGGCGCATGGCCGCAGTCCTCCAGCAGGGTGACTGCCGGTTTCGGGCCGCTGTGGCGCATCCGGTCGAGGATACCGGGCGTCATCAGGTCTGACTGTGCGCCGCCAAAGACATGGGTGGGCACGGTGATCCGCGCCCAGCGGTCCCAGGCGGTCATCTCCTGCGGGGAATCGGTGAACTGCCGCAGGATCGCGGGGTCGTAATGCAGGGTCAGCCGCCCGTCCGACCGCCGCCGCAGGGAGGTGCGGGTCATCCGCGTCCAGTATGCGTCTCCGGCAGGGCCGAAGGGCGCATAGGCGCTGCGCAGCCAGCTTTCCGCCTGGGCATAGCTGGTAAAATGCGGAAGCGTTCCGACATAGGACAGGATGCGCTCAAGAGCGACGGCGGGCACCTCGGGGCCGATGTCGTTCACGATCAGACAGCCGATCCGACCGGCGTCCTTGCCCGACGCCATGTGGATGCCGATCTGGCCGCCCATCGAGGTTCCCAGCCAGGCCGCCCGGTCGATCCCGTAGTGATCCAGCAGGTCGGCCATGATGCCGGCGGCGTATTCGATGGAATATTCAACGCTCGCGTCGGAGGCCCAGCTTGACCGGCCCCGGCCGATCATGTCGGGACAAAGGACCAGATACTCCTCTGCCATTGCCCCGGCGAGTTCGTCAAAGTCGCGTCCCGTCCGGGCCAGCCCGTGCATCATGATCAGTGCGGGGTTGCCGGGGTCGCCCCATTCGGTGACGTGGATTTCATGGTCCATCACCGGGACAAAGGCAAAACGGGGCGTGATCATGCGCGCTGCCCCCGCGCCATCAGGGTGCCTGCGATGCCCTTGGGAAAGAAATAGACCAGCAGGATGAAGATGATCCCCAGCCAGAACAGCCAGCGGTCGGGGGCCAGCAGTTCGGGCAGCAAGGGAATGGCTGCCGTCGCTTCCGACGCGGCACTCATCAGGTCGCGCAGGTAGTATTGTGCCATGACCATCAGCACCGCGCCGATCACCGCGCCCCACATCGTGCCCATGCCGCCGATCACGACCATCAGCAGGATGTCGATCATGATCGCAAAGGACAGCGCCGTGTCCGGCCCGGTGTACTTCAGCCAGATCGCGTAGACCGACCCGGCCAGCGAGGCGACGACCGCCGAGAGGCAGAAGACGAAGGTGCGGTAGGCGACGACCCGGTAGCCTATGGCCTCGGCCCGGGCCTCGTTCTCGCGGATCGCCTTCAGCACGGTGCCCAGCGGCGAGACGGTGATGCGCAACATCACCAGGAACAGGGCCAGCGATGTGGCAAAGACAAAGTAGTAGGCCGCGAGTTTGCCGTTCAGGCGGACGCCGAACCAGCGCAGCACCTTGCCGTCCTCGTCCACCGCCAGCTTGGTCGCGGTCTTGAACAGGTCGGGCGCGCGGTAGGTGATGCCGTCCTCACCCCCGGTGATCTGGCTGAGCTGCGAGGCCAGCACCAGCACGACGGAGGCCGCCGCGAGGGTGATCATGGCGAAAAAGATCGCCTTGACCCGCAGGCTGATCAACCCGATGGCGGTCGCGACGACGAGCGAGATCAGAACCCCGGCAAGCGTGCCAAGCGCCACGGCGTCCCAGCCCGGTCCCATCTGTTTCAGCGCGATGGCGGACCCGTAGGCGCCGAAGCCGAAGAACATCGTATGGGCAAAGCTGACGATCCCGGTATAGCCGATCAGCAGGTCGTAGCTGGCCACCAGCACGATGAAGATGCAGATCCGCGCCGCGACCTCCAGTGCGCGGATGTCCTGAAACAGGAAGGGCGCAAAGAGCAGCAGGGCTGCGATGACCAGCATTGCGGATTTGACGGCGATGGTGCCGTATGTCGGTTTCATATCTCGTCCCTCACTTGACCGCCGGGCGCAGCCCGCTGGGCCGCCACATCAGGATCGCCATCATCAGGATCATGTTGGATGCCAGCGCCAGCTTGGGTGCGAGGTAGCCGATGTAATTGGCTGTCAGCCCCACGATGATCGCGCCCAGCAAGGTGCCTTCGATGGAGCCGAGCCCGCCGATGATCACCACGATGAAGACGACGATCATCATCTCGCCGCCCAGTGCGGGGGTGATCAGCGTCTCGTAACCCGCCCACATCGCGCCGCCCAGCGCGGCCAGGGCGCTGCCCAGCATGAAGACACCGATGAACAGGCGGTTGATCTTGAAGCCCAGCGCCTCGACCATCTCGCGGTTTTCCACCCCTGCGCGGATCAGCAGGCCGATGCGGGTGCGGTTCAGCAGGACCATCAGCCCCGAAAAGACGGCCACGCCAAGGCCCACGGCAAAGAGGCGGTAGATCTCCATGCTGACGTCACCCACGATCCAGGCGCCTTCCAGAAACGCGGGGCGCGGCACGCTGACCGGGGTGCCGCCCCAGACGGCAAGGATGATCTGTTCGCTGACGATCAGCGCGCCCATGGTGATCAGGATCTGGCGCAGGTGGTCGCGGTAGACGGGGCGGATGATCACCGTTTCAAAGAACAGACCGGCGGCAAGGCCAAAGGCGATGGCCGCCAGCAGCGCCAGCGCCAGCGCGGCAGTGGCCAGCATCCAGCCCCCGTCAAGCCAGGTGGACAGCGCCGCCAGCACCGTGGCCGCGACAAAGGCGCCAAAGCTGATAAAGGCGGAATGGCCGAAGTTCAGCACGTCCATCAGGCCGAACACCAGCGACAGGCCCGAGGCCATGAGAAACACCATCATGCCCATGGACAGCCCCGCCACCGTCAGTGTCACCCAGGACGAGGGCGCGCCGATCAGCACAAAGGCCACGGCGGCCAGCGCCAGCGGCAGAAGGTTCACGCCGCCCAACCGGCCCAGCATCTCGGAAACTCTGTTCATCATGCGGAAAGCCCCAGTAGCTGCCCTTGCAGGTCGGTGTCGGCGGCGAAATCCGCCATGCTGCCCCGGTGCACCACGCGGCCGTCGTCGATGACCGCCATGTCGCGCCCGAGGCTGCGGGCAAAGTTGAAGTTCTGTTCGACCAGCAGGATCGTCGTATCCTGCGCAATCTCGCGAAAGGCCTCGCCCATGGCGGCGACGATGGCGGGTGCCAGCCCCTTGGTCGGCTCGTCGATCAGGATCAGGTCGCGCGGTTCGATGATGGCGCGGGCGACGGCAAGCATCTGTTTCTGCCCGCCGGACAGGGACCAGGCCTGTTTGGTCCAGAATTGTTCAAGCGCGGGGAACAGGGTGTAGATGCGGTGCAGGCGGGTCCGGTCGAAACGCCCTTTCGCGGTGGCGAGCACGAGGTTCTCCTGCACCGTCAGGCCACCGAAGATGCCCATGTTTTCAGGGACATAGGCGATCCCCAGCCGGGCGATGTCAGCGGTGGCGAGACGCGAGATGTCCTGCCCCTTGAAGACCACCGATCCCGGCTGCGGCTGCCACAGCCCCATGATCGAGCGCAGCGTCGTCGTCTTGCCCGCGCCATTGCGGCCCAGCAGGACAAACACGCCGCCCTCGGCCACGTCAAAGGTGATGTCGTGCAGTACGTGGTACTGCCCGATCTGCGTTTTCATGTTGTGCAGGGACAGCACGCTCATGCGGTCTCCTCCGTTGCGGTGCCCAGATAGACATCGCGCACGATCTGACTGTCCATCACCTCGCCGGGTGCGCCGTCGGCCAGCAGCTCGCCGTTGTGCAACACGATGATCCGGTCAGCCAGCGCGCGGACCACGTCCATCTTGTGTTCCACCAGCAGGACGGTCTTGGTGGTGTCGGCCTTGATCTTGCCGATCAGGTCCAGCACCGCTGGCGCCTGATCCAGCGACATCCCGGCGGTCGGTTCGTCGAACATGTAGATGTCGGGCTCCATCGCCATCAGCAGCGCGACTTCGAGCTTGCGCTGGTCGCCGTGGGGCAGGCTGGCGGCTGGCATGGCGGCGCGGTCGGTCAGCCGGGCGGCTTCGACGTAGTGTTCGGCGCTGCGGACAAGGTCCTGGCGCGATGCGGCGGGGCGGAACAGGCTCCAGCCCGCGCGCTCTCGGGCCTGCACGGCTAGGCGGACGTTCTCGATCACGGTGAGCTGCGGAAAAAGGTTCGTCAGCTGGAACGCCCGGCCGATGCCGCGCCCGGCACGGGCGGAGGGGGACAGGCGGGTTATGTCCTCTCCCGATTTCTCGACGCGACCGGCGCTTGCGGCCAGCTGGCCGGAGATCAGGTTGAAATAGGTGGTCTTGCCTGCGCCGTTCGGGCCGACGATCACAGTGGTCTCGCCCGGATGGAAATCGCAGGTGACGGCATTGACCGCGACATGGCCGCCGAAACGGATCGTCAGGTCACGGGTGGACAGGGACGGGGAGGGCATCAGTTGGCAATCCTTGGGGGTATCCGGCCCGCCGGAACGGCGGACCGGGTGTGCCTTGCGGGTTTCGCGGGCTTACTGGCTGTTGTCGCGACCGATGGGGATGTCCATCTCGTCCGGCTCGATGATGCGGACCAGATCGGGGATCGCCCATTCGACGTTGTCATCCACGCGGATCTTGAAGTGCACCATGGATTGCAGCGCCTGGTGGTCTTCGGGGCGGAAGGTCATCTCGCCCTTGGGCGTGTCCCAGGACATGCCTTCCATCGCGGTGATCAGGTCTTCGGTCTCGTAGCTGTCGGCGGTCTTCAGCGCCTTCACCACGGCCAGTGCGGCGGACATGCCCCCTGCTGTGAAGAAGTCGGGCGGCCCGTCGAAGCGTTCCTGGTGGGTGTCCACAAGCCACTTGTTGATGTCGTTCTGGTAGGCCTCGTAGTAGTAGTAGACCGCCCCTTCCAGACCGGGAAACCGCTTGTAGGTCGGCAGCACCGGCAGGATGTGACCGCCCATCGAAATCTCGATGCCATAGCGGTCGGGGTCCAGCGCCTTGATCTTGCCCGGCGCGTCGCCGCCCCCGGCGATGTAGACCAGGATGACCTTGCGCCCTTCCTTGTCCTTCAGCGCGTTGAACATGCGTTCGGTCGCGGCGGTGAAATCGGCAGTGCCCTGGGGGACGTATTCCTCTGTCACGACAGTCGCGCCCGACCCGTCAAGGGCGGCTTTGAACGCGGTGATCCCGTCGCGGCCAAAGGCGTAATCCTCGGCCAGTGTGGCGACATAGAGGTTTTCGTCAGGCTGGAGCGCCAGCGCCTGCGCCTGCATGTCCATCGACGAGTTGCGCGACGTCTTGAACACATAGCGGTTGCTGTCCGGCCCGGTGAGGCTGTCGGCCACGGCGGGTTCGACGATCAGGATCTTTTCGTATTCCTCGGCAATGGGCAGCATGGCCTGTGTCACCCCCGAAGAGGTCGCACCGACGGCAAGCAAGACGTCGTCGTCGCCATAGGCTTCGGCCAGCACGGCCCGGGCCACGTCCGGTTTGAACTGTGAATCCTTGATGATCACCTCAATGGGGCGGCCGTTGATTTCGTTGGTGCCGTCGGTCGCATATTCCAGGCCCAGCTCGAAACCGGTCTGGGCCTGCTTGGAAAAGGCTTCGAAACTGGACCCGGACAGACCGTGGATCAGGGCGATCTTGATCGGATCCTCCTGTGCCCAGGCCGCACCCGCCAGGGTGATCGACGTGGCAATCGTGGCGGCGAACCGCGCGAAATTCTTCATGGTATCCTCCCTATGGGCGGTGGCCGCTGTTGTGCGGACCCAGCCCGTCGTTTACGTGTTTGACAGGATTCAGGATAAGCGGACCCGGGGCAAGATCGTGGAAATACCTATTGACGATTGCTATGCGCAGGGCCGGTTCGCGGACCTTGCCTTTGCCTATGCGCCAGTGGGTCTGGTCGTGACCGAGGCGCGGGTGATCCGGCAATGCAACAACGCGTTCGGTCGCATGTTCGGCTACGCGCCGGAAGAGCTTGCCGGTCAGCTCTTTGCCATCCTTTACCCCACTGACGCGGAGTTCGTGAACATCCGGGACCGGGGGGTAAAGCAGCTGCGCGAAACCAACCGCTACTGGGATGAACGCATCATGGCGCGGCGCGACGGCACGCTGTTCTGGTGCCGGGTGCGGGGCCATTCCTTTACCCCCGAGGACCCGCTGGCCCGCGCCGTCTGGAGCTTTGCGGACCTCAGCGCGGAGCGGCCGTATTTTCCGCTCACCCGGCGCGAACGGGAGATCCTGAGCTACCTGTCAGAGGGGCTGACAAGCAAGGAAATCGCGATCAATCTCGAAATCTCGCACCGGACGGTCGAGGTCTATCGCGCCAAGCTGTTGCGCAAGTTCGGGGTCAACAACACCAGCGGTCTGTTCCATTCGATGGGCGGCATCGACGGGGACCATGTTGTATCGACCTCTGATCAGTAGATCGGCGGTCATGACCGACCAGATAACAAAGACGGTGACGCTGCCGGGCATCACGCGCCATGATGCGCGTCATTCGGCCAGGCCGACGCGGGCAGGGCGGTCGCCCCTCAGATCGGCAAGAATGGTTTCGCCCGCCACGGCGGTCTGACCAACGGCGACCTGCGGGGCCACACCCTGCGGCAGGTAGACGTCGAGCCTGCTGCCAAAGCGGATCAGGCCAAAGCGGTGGCCGACGGCGATCGGGTCGCCTTCCTTGACAAAGCAGACGATCCGCCGCGCCACCAGCCCCGCGATCTGCACCACGCCGATGCGCGCGCCTTCGGGCGTCTGGATGGTCAGAGAGTTGCGTTCGTTGTCCTCGCTCGCCTTGTCGAGCGACGCGTTGAGGAACTTGCCGTGGCGATAGACGATGTTTGTCACCTCGCCCGCGACAGGCGCGCGGTTCACATGGCAGTTGAAGACGTTCATGAAGATCGACACGCGCGTCAGCGGCGCGTCACCGAGCGCGAGATCGGCGTGAGGGATCACGTCCTCGATCAATGACACGACGCCGTCGGCGGGGGACAGGACCAGCCCCTCCTGCTGCGGGATCACGCGCACCGGGTCGCGGAAAAAGTAGTAACACCAGACAGTCGCGCCAAGGCCAAGCCAGAAGAGCGGTTCCCAGACAAGGCCCAGCACCACGCTGACAGCGGCAAAGATCGCCACGAATTTCCGGCCTTCGCGGTGCATGGGCACCGCCACGATCTTGAGCATGTTCATAAGTCTATTCTTTCTATCCAACGCCAGACGATGACCAGACCCATGAACAGGGCCAGCCGGACGGCGTGGCCCGCCGTTTCAGCCCCGGCGCAGGCCAAAAGCCCGAATCCCAAGAGCAGCGCGGGCACGTTATGCCGGAATGTCGGCTCTTGCCAGAGCCTGCGCAGCATGACTGCGGGAATGCAAAAAGCGCCCCTTGGGGCGCCTTGCAAATTGGTTCGAAGCGGGCAGCGACGCGTCAGCCGCCCCAGCTGCGGACCTGGCCGCAGTCCATGTGGACAAAGTTGGACCCCGAATACCGACCGACGCCGCCGCCGTGGCAGGCCATCGCGGCCTTGGCGACCTGATTGACCGAGCGGGACGCAAGCCGCAGGTCGGCGGCCTGACCACGCAGGTGCAGCGAATTCTTGGCCACGCCGCTGGAACGGGCGCGCAGCATCGCGTTGGTCTGCGGGCTGCGGTAGCCGGACAGCAACATATAGGGTTCGTTCACGTCCAGCAGGTTGTGCGATGCCGCCATGATATCGACGGTGCGCAGGTCAATGTTCTTGACCAGATCATTGCGCCAGTCACGCATGAAATAGGTGATCTCCTTGACGGCGTCCTTGATGTACTGGCCTTCGATCCAGTAGATCATGTCGATGCGTTCGCCGGTCCGGCCGGAGTACATGCGGAGGCGGCGAATGTCGCCACCGCCCCGCAGGAAACCTGCCGCGTTGGAATATGTCGGTGCTGCTGCTATAGTTGTCGCTGCGAATGCGCCGAGAAGGGCGCGCCGGGTCATGCCCGAAGAGCTGGTGCCAGTCATAGTTTCTGTCCCGTCATCTCTGCCTGTGGCCATGATGTTACATGGGCCGTTCATCTCTTCCCCAGATGCAACATCCTTATTGCATAGGGGTTTTTCTTTACCAAGGACTGAATCCGAGAGGTTCCCGGTCTATCCAATTTTCGGCGAATTTTTGCGCATTTTTTGTGTGGCACTCTGTGAGTAGCTGAAAACAGAGGATTTTTCGCATCAGGTGGGCGTCGGCGTTTCGGCCTGTTGCAAATGTGAATGGACAGTCCAACTCACAGGGCTGAAAGTTGAGCTCTGCTCACTGCGCTTTTTTAAAAGGGGGAATTGATGACTGGTATTTTCAACGGCGGCAGACGCTCCGCGTTCATGGCCATGGCGGGGATCGTCATCGCTGTTTTTGCCGCTGCGCCGGGACATGCCCAGATCACCGCGTTCAAACAGGCCGTGGCCGAGGCTGCCGCCGATGACGCCGATATCGCGGCTTTTTATCGCGAGACCGGCTATCAGCCGATCTGGACCGCCCCGGACGATGCCAGCCGCGCCCGCCGTGCGGAGCTTTTGCGCGCGATACGGACCGCCGCGTCTCACGGCCTGCCCGTGGCGCGCTACGATCCCGCCGGGCTGATGGCGCGGCTTGGGACGGTACGCTCCGCCCGTGATCGCGGATTGGCCGAGGTGGAGATGAGCAAGGTGTTCCTCACCTATGCCCGCGACGTCCAGACCGGCGTGCTGACCCCGAAACGGATCGACAGCCGCATCGTCCGCGAGGTTCCCTACCGCGACCGGGGTGCCTACCTGTCGGGCATCGCCGTTTCCAAACCGGCGGCGTTCTTTCGCGCGCTGCCGCCCCGGAGCATGGAATACAACGCCCTGCTCAAGGAAAAGATGCTGATGGAGCAGCTGATGGCCAGCGGCGGCTGGGGCCCCCGTGTGCCCGAGAGCAAGCTGGAGCGCGGCGCCACCGGCCCCGCGGTGATCGCCCTGCGCAATCGGCTGATCGCGATGGACTACCTTGACCGGACCAATGGCCGGACCTTCGATCAGGCGATGCTGGACGCGGTCAAGCAGTTCCAGCTGGATCACGGTCTGAACGACGATGGCGTCGTAGGCGGTGAAACCCTCAAGCAGATCAATGTCGATGTGGAAACCCGGCTGCAATCCGTCCTGGTGGCGTTGGAGCGTGAACGCTGGTTCAACACCGAACGTGGCAAACGGCACATATTGGTGAACCTGCCCGATTTTACCGCCAAGGTCATCGACGATGGTGTCGTCACCTTCGAGACCCGTGCCGTCGTGGGGGCCAACAGGGACGACCGGCCCACGCCGGAATTCTCGGACGAGATGGATCACATGGTCATCAACCCCAGCTGGTACGTGCCCCGGTCCATCGTAACGAAGGAATACCTGCCGGCGCTGCGGCGCAACCGGAACGCGGCGAGCCATATCATCATCACCGACAGCCGGGGCCGCCGGGTCAACCGCAACGCGGTCAACTTCTCACGCTATACCGCCCGGAACTTTCCCTATTCCATGCGTCAGCCGCCGAGCCGGTCCAATGCGCTGGGTCTGGTGAAGTTCATGTTCCCGAACAAGTACAACATCTACCTGCATGACACGCCGGCGAAGAATCTGTTCGCGCGGGACGTGCGTGCCTTCAGCCACGGTTGCGTGCGCCTGGCCGATCCCTTCGACTTTGCCTATACGCTGCTGGCGCGTCAGTCCGACGATCCCGAGGGCGATTTCCAGCGCATTCTGCGCACCGGGGCGGAGACACGCGTGAACATCGAACAGCCGGTGCCGGTGCACATCATCTACCGGACGGCTGTGACCAACGCGCGTGGGCACACGGAGTACCGCGCCGACATCTACGGCCGCGATGCAAAGATCTGGAACGCACTGGCAAACGCAGGGGTGGTCTTGGGCGGCGTTCAGGGATAACCCTGCCTTGCAAATGCAGGGAAGGCGAACATGGGCCACACCGTCAGGCAGATAGCCGAAAGCATCGGCGCGCGGGCTGAAGGAGACCTTGATCTGGTCATTGCCCGCGCGGCGGAACCTGCCAGCGCCGGTCCCGACGATCTGGCGATGGCATCCACCCCCAAATATGCCGGGATGCTGGCGCAGGGACAAGCGCGGGCCGCGATGCTCTGGCCCGGGGCCGACTGGAAGGCGCTGGGGCTTCAGGCCGCGATCCTGCCGGACAGGCCGCGCTTTGCCATGTCGGGGCTCACCCGGATGCTGGACAAGGGGCAGGGCTTTGCGCCGGGTATCCATCCCTCCGCCGTGATAGACGCCAGTGCCGAGCTGGGCGAGGGCGTCAGCGTCGGTCCCCTGGCCGTGATCGGGCCGGGGGTGCGCATCGGCGCGGGCGGCGTGGTCGGGCCGCAATGCTTCATCGGGATGGACGCGAGTCTGGGGCCTGATTGCTATCTTCGCGAACAGGTCAGCATCGGCGCGCGGGTGCGGATCGGCGCGCGGTTCATCGCCCAGCCCGGTGCGCGGATCGGCGGCGACGGTTTTTCCTTTGTCACGCCGGAGCCGAGCAGCGTGGAACATGCGCGCAAGACCCTGGGCGACCAGGGCGACGCCAAACCCCAGGCCTGGGCGCGCATCCATTCGCTGGGGGCCGTCACCATCGGGGACGACGTTGAAATCGGCATGAACACCACCGTGGACAGCGGCACCATCCGCGACACGCGGATCGGCAATGGCACCAAGCTCGACAGCCAGATCCAGATTGGCCACAACGTGGTGGTGGGCGATGATACGCTGATCTGCGCACAGGTGGGCATCGCGGGCTCTTCGGTCATCGGGAACAACGTGGTGCTGGGCGGGCAATCGGGTGTCAGCGACAACATCTTTATCGGCGATCGTGCCATCCTCGGTGCCGCGACCAAGGCGCTGTCG
Organism: Sulfitobacter sp. THAF37; assembly: GCF_009363555.1. Taxonomy (NCBI): domain Bacteria; kingdom Pseudomonadati; phylum Pseudomonadota; class Alphaproteobacteria; order Rhodobacterales; family Roseobacteraceae; genus Sulfitobacter; species Sulfitobacter sp. THAF37. Next base: position 2,913,007 of record NZ_CP045372.1, on the reverse strand, counting down.
AACGTGCCGGCGGGGCGGACGATGCTGGGCTATCCGGCCACGCAGATGGAAAGCCAGATGGAAATCTACAAGGCGCTCCGCCGTCTGCCGCGCCTGCTGCGCGATGTTGCCGCCTTGCGAAAGGTGGTTTCCAAATCAGGCGGGGATGACTAAATCGTCCCGGAGCAACGCAAGGGAAGCTTGCCATGAACACGACGGATCGAGTCATCGAGATCATCGCCGAACAGGCCATGCTTGAGCCTGAGGATGTGACCCTGGACAGCACGCCCGAGGAACTGGGGATCGACAGCATGGGGCTGGTGGAAAGCATCTTTGCCATCGAAGAGGCGTTTGACATCTCAATTCCCTTCAATGCGAACGATCCCGGCGCGTCGGATTTCGACATCTCCAGCGTGCGGACCATTGTCGCGGGGATCGAACGGCTCAGGGCCGAACAGGGCTGACATGACATGAAACGCGTCGTCATCACCGGGGCGGGAACCATCAATGCCCTGGGCCAGAATGTGCCCGAAACTCTGGCCGCGATGCGTGAAGGGGTCTGCGGCATCGGTCCGCTTGATTTCCGCGACGTAGACCGCCTGCAGATCCAGATCGGCGGGCAGGTACGCAACTTCGATGCCGAAGGGCGCTACAACCGGCAGCAGATTTCCCTGTACGACCGGTTCACCCTGTTCACGCTCGAAGCCGCCCGCGAGGCGATCGAACAGTCGGGCCTCGTCTTTTCGGGCGAATTGTCGGCCCGTGCGGGTGTTGTTCTGGGCACCGCCGGTGGCGGCGTTTCGACCTGGGACGACAACTATCGGGCGGTCTATGAAGAGGGGAAGAACCGCGTTCATCCTTTCGTGGTTCCCAAGCTGATGAACAACGCCGCCGCGAGCCATGTGAGCATGGAATGGAACCTCAAGGGGCCGTCCTTCACGGTTTCGACCGCCTGTGCCTCTTCCAACCACGCGATGGCGCAGGCCTTTGCGATGGTGCGGTCCGGCATGGCGCCCGCCATGGTCACGGGCGGATCCGAAAGCATGTTGTGTTTTGGCGGGGTCAAGGCCTGGGAAGGTCTGCGCGTGATGAGCCGCGACGCCTGCCGCCCGTTCTCGGCCAACCGCAACGGCATGGTCCAGGGCGAGGGCGCGGGGATCTTCGTCTTTGAGGAAATGGAACACGCGAAGCGACGGGGCGCCGACATTCTGTGCGAAGTGGTCGGCTGCGCGATGACCTCGGACGCGAGCGACATCGTCATGCCGTCCAAGGCGGGTGCCGCCCGTGCCATCACCGGCGCGTTGGAGGATGGTCGTATCGACCGTGAGGAGATCGGTTACATCAATGCCCACGGCACCGGCACCGCGGCGAATGACAAGACCGAATGCGCCGCGGTGGCAGATGCCTTTGGCCCGCATGCGGACAACCTGATGATCTCTTCCACCAAGTCGATGCATGGCCATCTGATCGGCGGCACGGGTGCGGTGGAACTGCTGGCCTGCATCATGGCCCTGCGCGACGGGGTGATTGCGCCCACCATCGGTTATGAAGAGCCCGACCCCGAATGCGCGCTGAACGTGGTGCCCAACGAGGCGCGCGAGGCCAAGGTCAAGGTGTCGCTGTCCAACGCCTTTGCCTTTGGCGGCATGAACGCGGTGCTGGCCCTGCGCAAGGTCTGAGCGGTCCAGGGGGACGGCAACCGCCGCCGTCGGCCGACGCTGAAATCCTGGTTTTCAAACCGTATATCTTTTGCAGATCAACCCGTCCGGCGTGCGGTATGTCTCGAACCCCATCGTCGCGTAATATGCCAGTCCCTCAGGATTGTCCGCCGCGATACTGGCGTCGATATGTGCCAGCCCCGCCGCTTTTGCCGCCGCCAGCGTGGCGGCGAACAGGGCCCGGCCCACGCCCTGCCGCGCGGCTTCCGGGCGGATGTGGGTGCCGATGATGCCCCAGCCGGGGGCGACGTCGTAGATGTTTCCCCGGGTCGCCATCTTCAGTGACTGGAAACCCAGCACCGTGCCATTGGCATCCTCCGCGACCGAGCAGCGGATCCTGTCGGGGTCTTCAAGGTAGTTGCTTCGCACGAAGTCCGCATCACTGGGGCTGCGCCGCTTGCCCATGTCGCGCAACCGGGTCAGGAATTCGCTCATTTCCGGGACATCCCGAAGTTCCGCCGGTCTGATCTTCATGTCCTGAACCCCGTCTGAAAAAAGAAAGGGCCACCTCTCGGCGGCCCGTCTCATTGGTCTATCCAACGCCGCGATGGCTTACTGCTGAACCGTCGAGACCTTGTCATAGCTGGCGGTAAAGCCGTCCAGCGACAGCGACAGCTTGACCTGCTGGTCGGGTGCCAGCGCCGGGATGATCGTGATGACCGCTTCCTTGCCGCGCTTGAAGACGTTGATGTCTTCGGGGGTGAGGCCCAGACGCACGTAGCAGCCCACAGGGTTGCAGAAGGCGTAAGGATAGCGCCGCGCCTGACCGCCATCGACCGAGATGGTCAGCTGCTGGGGCAGGGCGGTTTCCAGCGGCACGACAATTGTCGCACCGGCGGCGGCCTTGCCTCCGTCGGGCAGGCGGAACAGCGAGAATTCGGCCACCGGGGCGCCCTGACCGTCATCCAGAAGCTGGTACATCTGGCAGGGTTCGTTGCCTTCGGCGTCCTGGATGCAGCGCATTTCCCAGGCGCCGATCACCTCCTTGGTGAAGGGTTTGCCCACTTCGGGCGAGCCGTCGGCATTCTCACCCAGGCTAAGCTGATCCTCGATCGAGGAGCTGCTTTGCGGCGCCTGGTTCTGCTCGGTCTGCTCGGTCTGTGCAGGTTCTTCGGTGGGTGCGGGCGCTTCTGTCGTCTGTGCAAGGATCGCTGCCGGGCTCGCACAGGCCAGGGCCACGGCGATGGGCAGGGCTGTCAGAAATCTACTCATGTCAAATCCAGATTGGTTGCGTTACCGCGCTCTAACACGGTGCACAAAGATTGTCAGCGGGCTGGCCTGGAAAAGTGTGATGCCACACGCGATTTCCCGCTGATTTCAAGGCATCGCGGATCAGGGGCCAAAAGCAAAAAGAGGGCGCAAGACGCCCTCTTTTCACTTTGGTTCTCTCCCCGTCGGACTGGGCCGACTTTCTGACGCGACGTTACGAAAGCGCCGCACGCTGGTCAACAGTAAAAAATTGGCGGCATTTTGGCGGGTCTTCGGGCGCCAAAAAAAGGCCGCACCCGAAGGCGCGGCCAGTCTGACAGGGAGGATACCCATGATCGGAAAGGACATCTGATCACGGCAAGAACACTATGGCCTCAACAGGTTAAGATTGTATGCTTGGCGCTGACAAATTTCAGCGGGGCTATGTGTGACACAGGACATCTTCATCGGTGGCGGGGGCGATGACTACGCCACGCCGCAATATCTGAACCTCGGCTACGCCAACCGGCACGGGTTGATCGCCGGGGCCACCGGTACGGGCAAGACAGTGACGCTGCAGATCCTGGCAGAGAGCTTTTCCGCCCGCGGCGTGCCGGTCTTCCTGTCGGATGTGAAAGGCGATCTCAGCGGTCTGGCGCACTCCGGGTCGGCCGATCACAAGCTGCATGATGCCTTCACCAGCAGGGCGCAGAAGATCGGCTTCACCGACTATGCCTACAGCGCCTTTCCAGTCACCTTCTGGGACCTCTACGGCGAACAGGGCCATCCGGTGCGCACCACGGTTTCCGAAATGGGTCCGTTGCTGCTGTCGCGGCTTCTGGATCTCAGCGAAGCGCAGGAGGGTATCCTGAACATCGCCTTTCGTGTCGCGGACGAGGAAGGGCTGCCGCTGCTCGATCTCAAGGATCTTCAGGCGTTGCTGGTCTGGGTCGGCGAGAACGCAGGCGACCTTGCCCTGCGCTACGGCAATGTCTCCACCGCGTCGGTCGGCACGATTCAACGCCGCCTTCTTGTTCTGGAGAACCAGGGCGCCGCCGAATTGTTCGGCGAACCGGCGCTGGCGCTGGAGGACCTGATGCGGTGCGATGCCGAGGGCCGGGGCATGATCAACATCCTCGCCTCGGACAAGCTGATGGGCGCGCCGAAACTCTATGCCACCTTCCTGCTATGGCTCTTGTCCGAACTGTTCGAGGAACTGCCCGAGGTCGGCAACCCGGACAAACCCAAACTGGTCTTTTTCTTCGACGAGGCACATCTGCTGTTCGACGATGCCCCGAAGGCCCTGATCGACAAGGTCGAGCAGGTCGCGCGGCTGATCCGGTCCAAGGGTGTCGGCGTGTATTTTGTGACCCAGAACCCCGGCGACGTCCCTGACGATGTGCTGGGGCAGCTGGGCAACAGGGTGCAGCACGCCCTGCGGGCCTTCACCGCGAACGACCAGCGCGAATTGCGCAAGGCTGCCGATACCTATCGCCCGAACCCGGCTTTTGACACCGCCGACGCCATCCGCGACGTCGGCACCGGTGAGGCGGTGACGTCCATGCTGGAGAGGAAGGGCAATCCCGGGGTCGTGCAGCGGACGCTGATCCGCCCGCCATCGTCGCATCTGGGTCCGATCGACACGGCGGCGCGCAGGGCGCTGATGACCGCATCGCCGATGTCGGGCAAGTACGACACCCGGCTCGACCGCGAAAGCGCCTTTGAGATCCTGCGCGACCGGGCGGAAAAGGCCGCCGCCGGGGCCGCGCAGGCCGAAGCGGAGGCGGAGAAGGCCGAGCAACAGGCACCCGATGCCGACACGCCGTCGTTGCGCGAATTCAACAAGGCGCGCCGTTACGCGGGCAAGGGCGTGACCCGGTCGACCTCGCGCGGGCAGGGCAAGAGCTGGTCCCGTGAGATCGGGGGCGCTGTCGGCAGCGTGTTTATCAAGGAGCTGAAGGGGACGACAGGACGTCGCATCGTGCGCGGCATTCTGGGCGGGCTCTTCAAGGGGCGCTAGGCTCTGGACCCATTGCTTCAATATGCTCAGCGGCGATTTCACGAAATTTCGACGGTTTGGGGCGCGCAGCCAATAGTGGTTCTATTTGCAAGCGACCCAAACCGTTGAAATGAAGTGAAATCGCCGCCCTTTGGGTTTGACGGATTTTCCCGCAGCCTGCGTCACATCTGCTTGAAATAGAACCACTATTCCTGCGCAGGTGCTTCTTGTCTTCGAAAAAATCTGTCAAACTGAGCGTATGGAATTAATGGGTCCAGAGCCTAGGCTGGCACAGCGGGTGGCGCGCGTCTTTAGCGCACCACCCTATTGGCGGAAAACTATGGTACCCGGCAGCCGGGCACCGCACACTTATCTTTCGGGGATCAGACCGCGCGGACTGAACCGGAGCACCAGCAGCAGCACCAGCCCCATCGTCAGCAGCCGCATATGCGAGGCCGAGTCCAGCAGATGCGCGCGCAAGGGCGAGTTCAGGTCCATGCCGGAGGTGATGAGGTTCATCAGCCAGAAACCGATCGGTTCCACCTGCACCCAGAGGAACCAGATCAGGAAGCCGCCCAGCACCGCGCCAAAGTTGTTGCCCGAGCCGCCGACGATCACCATGACCCAGACCAGGAAGGTGAATCGCAGCGGCTGGTAGGTGCCAGGGGTCAGCTGGCTGTCCATCGTGGTCATCATCGCGCCCGCGATGCCGCAGATGGCGGAGCCCAGGATGAACACCTGCAGGTGCCGCGCGGTCACGTCCTTGCCCATCGCCTCGGCCGCGACCTCGTTGTCGCGGATCGCGCGCAGCATGCGGCCCCAGGGCGAATGCAGTGCCCGCTGGGCCATCCACATCAGGATGACCAGCACGATCGCGAAGAGCGCGATGTAGAGGACCTTGACCCAGAGCGTCGACGCCTCGACCGGGTTGAAGCCCAGGCTGGCCGCGCGTTCGACAAAGGCGGGATCGTTCTGCAGGTCGATCTCGTAAGGCACAGGGCGCGGCACGCCGATCACGTTCTTCACGCCCCGCGTCAACCAATCCTCGTTCTTGAGAATGGCGATGATGATCTCGGCGATGCCCAGCGTTGCAATCGCCAGATAATCCGACCGCAGGCCCAGCGCCGTCTTGCCGATGATCCAGGCCGCTCCGGCGGCGAACAATCCCCCCACCGGCCACGCCAGCAGCACCGGCAGGCCCAGCCCGCCAAGATATCCGGTCTGTGCGGGGTTGATCGCTTCGATCCGTTCGACCGAGGGGTCCAGCAGGGCACGGAACACCACGAAACCGCCGATCAGGATCACGAGGACGGCAAGGGTGCGCCGCCAGCCGGGCGCCATGCGCCGCATCACCACGATCACGGCGAAAATCGTCAGCGCGCCCAGCAACAGCGCCCCCAGCACGCCCCAGCCACCGGCGGCAAAGGCGCCCTCGGTCGGCGGCATGCCCACCAGTACGGCAGCCAGCCCGCCCAGCGCCACGAACCCCATGATCCCGACGTTGAACAGCCCCGCAAAGCCCCATTGCAGGTTCACCCCCAGCGCCATGATCGACGAAATCAGCCCCATGGAGATGATCAGCAACGCCGAATTCCAGCTTTGCGCAAACCCGACATAAAGGATGAGGCTGCCGATGATGCCGAAAAGAAGGGTATTTTTCAGTGTCGTATTCATACCGACTGCCCCTTGAATAGTCCGGTGGGTTTGAACAGCAGCACGATCAACAGGATCACGAAGCTGACGGCGAACTTGTAGTCCGTGCTCAGAAGCTGGACGAGGCCGGAAGGCTCAAGCCCTTCGGGCATCATGTAGCCCAGCACCTTCTTCCATGCATAGGTGATCGTCACCTCGGAAAACGCGATGACAAAGCCGCCCGCGATGGCGCCCAGCGGGTTTCCCAGACCGCCGACGATGGCGCTTGCGAAGATCGGCAGCAGCAGCTGGAAGTAGGTGAATGGTTTGAATGATTTGTCCAATCCGTAAAGGACACCGGCAATTGTCGCCAATGCCGCAACAATCATCCAGGTGATCATGACCACCCGTTCGGGGTTGATCCCGGACAGCAGCGCCAGATCCTCGTTGTCGGAATAGGCGCGCATGGACTTGCCCGCGCGGGTCCGGTTGAGGAACCAGAACAGCAGGGCGACCACGATGATGGCGGTGACGATGGTGATTCCTTGCGTGGTGCGAAAGGACAGCCCTTCGGCAAGACCGGTCATCTCCTTGAAATCGCGGGCGGAGATGATGAAGCGTTCCCCGTCGAGAAAGTTCTGGTCATCCGCCCCGATGATGAAGCGCGTGATGCCGTTGTAGATGAAGGTCACGCCGAGCGAGACGATCACGAGGATCACCGGCTTCGCCTTCTTTTCGCGGTAGAAGCGATAGACCACCCGGTCGGTGCCCAGCAGCAGCAGGATCGTCAGCCCGATGGCAAACGGCAGGGCGAGCAATGCGGTGGGCAGCGGGCCCAGGCTGATGCCCCAGCTCTGGAATGCCCAGGTCAGCAACACTGCCGACATCGCCCCCAAGGCCATCGTGTCGCCATGGGCAAAGTTGGAGAACCGCAGGATGCCGTAGACCAGCGTGACCCCCAGCGCACCAAGCGCCAGCTGGCTGCCATAGGCGATGCCGGGGACAAGGACATAATTGGCGAGCGCGATGAATGCGTTGAGAAAGTCCATGTCACCGTTCCTCCTGGCGGCAGACCACGCGGGTACGCGGGTCCAGGATGCTGTAGTTCAGATCGCTGCGCCGGCTGACGCTCGCGATCTCGAAATCTGGGCGGCCCGAGATCCGGTCGGCGGGAAGGATCACGCCCGAAAAGGCTTCGGGCAGGTCGTCGGGGCGCGTGTCCAGATGGGCCTGAGCCTGAGCGGCATCCCTGAAAACAAGGTAGCTGCGGTCCGACGCGGCAAGGCTTTCCGCGACGTATCCCGGACGGTCCTGGCCGAAGACCGCCGCTGTCAGGCGCACCTGAGCGGGGGGGCCGAAGACGCGGGCGCAATTGCCGTTCTCGCAGGCCTCATAGATGTCGCAGACCAATGTCTCGGACATGGCGGGCCCGGCGCAAAGCGCGGTGCAGGCGGCTGTCAGTGTTTTCAGCATGCCTCAGCCCCCCAGGAACGATTTGCGGACTTCCGGATCGGCCAGAAGTTCCTTGCCGGTGCCGGTATAGGCATTCGCCCCCTGCACCAGAACATAGCCCTTGTCCGCGATCTCAAGCGCCTGGCGGGCGTTCTGTTCGACCATCAGGATCGGGATGCCGGTGCGCGCCACCTCGATGATACGGTCAAAGAGTTCATCCATCACGATGGGGCTGACCCCGGCGGTGGGTTCGTCCAGCATCAGCACCTTGGGCTGTGTCATCAGCGCGCGGCCCACGGCGACCTGCTGGCGCTGCCCGCCCGACAGCTCGCCCGCCGGCTGGCGGCGCTTTTCCTTGAGGATCGGGAACAGGTCATAGACCTGCGCCATCGTCCCGCTGAAGTCATCGGTACGGATGAACGCCCCCATCTCAAGGTTTTCCTCCACGGTCATCGAGGTGAAGATATTCGAGGTCTGCGGCACGAACCCCATGCCCTTGGCCACCCGATCCTGCGGCGACAGGTCGGTGATGTCCTCTCCGTCCAGCCGGACGTGACCCTTGCGCATGTCCAGCATTCCGAACACCGCCTTCATGCCGGTGGACTTGCCCGCACCGTTGGGGCCGACGATCACTGCGATCTCGCCGCGGTCCACGGCGATGGTGCAATCGTGCAGGATGTCCGGCCCGTTGCCATATCCAGCCGTCATGCCGTCCCCGATCAGGAAAGGGCCCCCCGGCGCGGGGCTTGATGTGCCCTTGTGCTTGGGGATCTGACTGCCTTGCCCCTTGGGGTTGGCGATGGATACATCCTTGTTGCCGCGGTCTCCGTAGGGATCGCTCATATCAGCCTCATTCCTTGCTGGCCGCCTGGGGCGGCTCGTAATCCTCGGCACAGGACACCGGGTCCGCGCAGCTGTCGCGCAACTGAGTCACGACCTCGCGCGATACCAGGTCCAGATCCTCGACAGGGGTTTCGTTGGGCGCCTGCAGCCACAGCATGATCCGCGCATCGCTGACCTGCGCCAGCATCACCGCCTGCAGGTAGGGTTCGCCCTCCCACAGGTCGCGCTGGATCTGGCGGACCACGGTGGCATGCGGCAGGTCCAGCTTGTCCGACTGCAACAGGTTGCTGGGTGCCTCGGCCTCGGCGGCGGCCCAGGCGGCATAGGTGGTAAAGAGTTCTTCGAGCGTCGAGATGCCGTCGGTGATCTCGCTTCCCGGCCAGTCCTGCGTGAAATCAAGGACGTAATCGTCGAGCAGCAGCGTCGCGCCGTCGCCGTATTGGTCCCAGGTGGCGGTCTCCCAGGCGGAGCCGCGGGCGCACATCCAGACATCCTGGCTGAGTTGCGCACAGGCCGCAGCCGTCTGGGGCAGGCTCAGCAGTGCCGCGCCCAGTGCCCATGCCAGCGCGCGCCGCATCATGCGCCTACCTTGTCCTTGTTCTTGAGCCCGGTGCCCAGATAGGCCTCGATCACCTGTTCGTTGGCCTTGATTTCGTCCAGCGTGCCGGTGGCCAGCACGCGGCCCTCGGCCATGCAGATGACCGGATCGCAGAGCCGCCCGATGAAATTCATGTCGTGTTCGATGACGACGAAGGTATAGCCACGTTCCTCGTTCAGTCGCAGGATCGCATCGCCGATGGTGTTGAGCAGGGTACGGTTCACGCCCGCGCCGACCTCGTCCAGGAACACGATCTTGGCGTCGACCATCATGGTACGGCCCAGCTCCAGCAGCTTTTTCTGCCCGCCGGAGATCTGGCCTGCCTTCTGGTCGGCCAGGTGTTCGATGGTCAGGAATTCCAGCACCTCGTCCGCCTTCGCCCTGAGCGCGCGTTCCTCGTCGGCGATGCGGCGGGTGCCGAACCAGGTGTTCCACAGGCTTTCGCCGCTCTGGCCGCCGGGCACCATCATCAGGTTCTCGCGGCAGGTCATGGAGTGGAATTCATGCGCGATCTGAAAAGTGCGCAGCAACCCCTTGTGGAACAGCGTGTGCGGGGGCAGGCCGGTAATATCCTCGCCGTCCATGTGGACCGTGCCGGACGTGGGTTTAAGAACGCCCGCGATCACATTGAAAAGAGTTGTTTTTCCCGCGCCGTTCGGTCCGATCAACCCGGTGATCGAACCCGCGTCGATGCTCAGGCTCGCGCCGTCCACGGCGTGAAATCCGCCGAAATGCTTGTGAATATCGTCAACGACGATCATCTATCCATCCCTGTGTCGGCCCTGTTTCGGGCACTTATGCGCCCGGTTTCCGGGCGCTTGGTTGTTGGATACAGCCCCGCGCAGGACGCAGGGCTGTACCTGTTATCTGGCGGTCAAGGCTTACTTGAAGCCGATGGTCTCGTTCTTGCCGTCGCGGACTTCGATCATCCGGTAGGTGCCGGCGGATTCTCCGGGACCGATCAGTTCGACCGAGGACGCGCCGACATAGTCGATGTCTTCGCCGTTCTTGATCAGCTCCAGCGCCTTGGCCAGTTCACCGGGATAGATTTTGGTGCCGGGGGCGTTGGCGACCTCAAGGATCTGATCCTTGTACTCGGCCGGGTCCATGGAACCTGCCGCCTGCATCGCCAGCAGGAACAGCGCAGCCGCATCGTAGGATTCAGGCGTGTAGGGCGAGGTGCCGTCGAAACCGCCTTCTTCGGCCATCTTCGTGAACGTCTCGATCCCCGGACCTTCGGAACCCGCGATCTGGCCGTAGGAGCCGTCGAGGTCGGGGCCGATGTTCTTGGGCAGGTTTTCACCGATCATGCCGCCGGGCAGACCGAAGGTGTCCCAGGCGCCCGCGTCGAGCGCGGATTTGATGATGCCGGCACCGCCCTGGTCGAGATAGCCCGCGACGACCAGCAGATCGCCGCCCGCAGACGCCAGCGCGCCCACCTCGGCGGAGTAGTCGGCCTTGCCGTCCTCATGCGCCGCAACGATGGTCACTTCACCGCCGACGGCCTTGAACGAGGATTCGATCGCGTCCGCCAGACCCTTGCCGTAGTCGTTGTTGGTATAGGTCAGCGCGATGGATTCCACGCCGCGTTCCTGCAGGATTTCTGCCATCACTTCACCTTCGCGCGCGTCGGAAGGCGAGGTGCGGAAGAACAATCCGTTGTCTTCCATCGTGGTCAGGCCCGGCGATGTCGCGGAGGGCGAGATCAGGACCATGCCGTTGGGGATTGCTACGTTCTGCAGCACCGCGCCGGTCACGCCGGAACAATCGGCACCGATCAGCCCATTGACGCCCTCGGCAATCAGGCGTTCCGCGCCCGACACCGCCAGAGCGTTGTCGATGCAGCCGGAGTCCGCGCGCGTGCTGGTCACGGTTGCCCCGTCGAGCAGCAGGCCGCTGTCGCTGATTTCCTTCATCGCCATTTCCGCGCCGGAGGCCATTGGGCCGGTCAGCGATTCAATCGGCCCTGTAAAGCCGAATACAATGCCAAGTTTCACTTCCTTGGCATGGGCATCGGCCAGCGCCGAGGTCGCCACAAGCGCCGCGGCGGTTGACGCCAAAAGCATCTTTTTCATGTATTTTCTCCCTATTGGAACAAGATGTTCGCGGAGAAACGTAGGCAATGGTTTGCCAAAAGAAAAGGAGTTTTTCCCTTTCCCAAAGGTCCACCTCAAGCTCTGTTGATCCGGGATTTGTGGAAAGTCGGAGCGCAAAAGTTAGATTCCTCGAAAATGCCGATCCAAACGGGAGCTTTGATATGCCGATCACGAGAAACTATGCACATTTCCTGCGATTGATCGCGGCATGCACATTGTTCCCGCTGTCGGTCGCCGCGCAGGATAATTGGGCATTTCAACCCGTGGTGCGCGACCTGGACACGCCCTGGGCCATTGCGCCGATGCCGGACGGGGGGCTGCTGGTCACGGAAAAGGACGGCAGGTTGCTGTTGCACCGCGATGGCAACACCAGTGAGGTCGCTGGCGTGCCGCAGGTCGAGACCGGCGGGCAGGGGGGGCTGCTGGACATCACGCTGGCGCGCGATTTCGACGCGACGCGCACCCTGTTTCTGACCTTTGCCAAGGATCAGGGCGGGGGCAGCGGCACCGCCCTGGTGTCCGCACGGTTATCGCAGGACGGCCGGACGCTCGAACAGGTGCGCCAGTTGTTCGAGATGAAACCCGGCAGCCGTGGCGGCCGCCACTTTGGCAGCCGCGTCGTAGAGGCGACGGACGGGACGCTTTTCGTCACCATCGGCGAACGCGGAGATCGCCCAGCGGCACAGGACCTCTCCCGGCACAACGGATCGGTCGTGCGCGTCAACCGGGACGGCAGTGTGCCGCAGGACAATCCTTTCGTGGATCAGGAGGGGGCGTTGCCGGAAATCTGGTCTTATGGACATCGCAACCCGCAGGGGGCCGGTCTGGACCTGGAGGGGAACCTGTGGGTGTCGGAGCACGGAGCGCAGGGCGGAGACGAGGTAAACCGGGTGCGGAAGGGCGCGAACTACGGCTGGCCCGTAATCTCTTACGGGCGGCATTATTCCGGCGCCAAGATCGGGGAAGGCACCTCAAAACCCGGGATGGAGCAACCCGCGTACTATTGGGACCCCTCGATCGCGCCGTCGGGTCTCATGGTGTATTCCGGGGCGCTGTCGGAGGACCTGCGCGGGGATATTTTCGTGGGGGCGCTCAAGTTCGACTATATCGCCCGTCTCAGCGGGGACCCGCTGGAAGAGGTCGAGCAGATCAAGGGCCCCGAAACCGCGCGGGTCCGCGACATCGTCGAAGGCCCCGAAGGCGCGATCTGGTTCATTTCGGTCGGCGAGGCCACGGTGTACCGGATGACATCTGCCGATTGAGGGTGTCAGACTGACAGATCGCCGCCGCGCGGCGGCAGGCCCGATGCCCGACATCCAAAGCCGGGGCGCATCATGCCATCGGTGCGGGGGCTGCTGACCGTGTGCCGGAGTATTTTCCGCATAAGGAAGCGAGGGCCCGTGCCCTAGCCGGGCGTCGCTCAGATGGACAGGCGGGCTGCGTGACTGCCGCGTTCGCGGTAGGGCGTGGTGTCGTAATGTGCCCGGTAGCATTTCGAGAAATGCGACGGCGAGGCGAATCCGCAAGCCAAGGCCACGTTGATCACGCTCATGTCGGTCTGCATCAGCAGGTTGCGGGCCTTCTGCAGGCGCAACTCCATGTAGTACCGCTTGGGGGAGCGGTTGAGGTAGCGGCGGAACAGACGCTCCAGCTGTCGTGTTGACATGCCCACGTCGCGCGCCATCACCGAGGGGCTGATCGGCTCTTCGATGTTGGCTTCCATCATCTGGATGACCTGGCTGAGCTTGGGGTGGCGCACACCGATGCGGGTCGGCACGCTGAGGCGCTGGGTGTCCTGATCCGTGCGGATCGACGAATAGATCAGCTGGTCGGCCACCGCGTTTGCCAGATCCTCGCCCTGGTCGTCGGCAATCAGTTTCAGCATCAGGTCGATGGAGGAGGTCCCCCCCGCCGTGGTCAGGCGGTTGCCGTCCACCACGAAGACAGACTTGGTCAGGTTCACCTCTTCGAATTCTTCGGCAAAGCTGTCGTGGTTTTCCCAGTGGATCGTCGCGCGTTTGCCGTCCAGCAGTCCGGCCCGGGCCAGCGTGAAAGCGCCCGTGCAGAGGCCGCCGACGGTCAGCCCCTTGCGCGCCTCGCGGCGCAGCCAGCTCAGGACCTTCTTGGTGGTGGCATCCTGCACGTCCAGACCGCTGCACACCAGAATTGTATCGTCGCGCGCCAATTCATCGAGATCGGCGTCGAGCTGGAAAATCGTCCCGGCGGAGCATCGCGCGCTTTCCCCGCCCTCGCCGATGACGGTCCAGCAATAGATGTCCCGCCCCGCCATCCGGTTCGCGATGCGCAGGCATTCAATTGAGGTGGAAAAACTGAGCAGGCTGAAGTCGTTCAGCAGAACGAACACGAAACGTCGTGGTTTCGAGACCTCTGTGGTTTTGCGCACGGCGTGGCGTGTTTGAGACATCGCAGAGCCCCTTTGTACTATGATGCGCGGCATTGAATCGGCGTGTTACAATACCGACACATTCTGCCGCAATCTTAGGTCACGGGTTTGAGGCACGGTCAAGAGGCGGCAATTGGGTTCTGGTCACGGGGCGGCTCCTTTTGTATAGAAAGGGTCTTTGAGGGCGCCGACACACGGCGCGCGGGACCGGAGAAATGACATGACACAATGGAGCAAATCGAGCTGGCGCAGCAAACCGCGGATCCAGATGCCGGATTATCCGGACCAGGATGCCCTGAACGCGGTCGAGGCACAGCTGTCGCGCTATCCATTGCTGGTCTTTGGTGGCGAGGCGCGACGGCTCAAGCAACATCTGGGAGCGGCCAGCCGGGGCGAGGCGTTCCTGCTGCAGGGCGGTGACTGCGCTGAAAGTTTCGAGCAGTTCAGCTCGGACGCGATCCGGGACACGTTCAAGGTCATGCTTCAGATGGCCGTGGTGCTGACCTATGGCGCCAAGGTGCCGGTGGTCAAGGTTGGCCGCATGGCGGGGCAGTTCGCCAAGCCGCGGTCGGCCCCGACCGAGGTGGTGGACGGCGTGGAGCTGCCCAGCTACCGCGGCGACATCATCAACGAGCTTGACTTCACCCCCGAAGCGCGACTGCCCAACCCCGAGAAGATGCTGCGCGCCTATACCCAGGCGGCGGCGACGCTGAACCTGATCCGGGCCTTTTCGACCGGGGGCTATGCGGATGTGCACCGCGTGCACGGCTGGACACTCGGCTTTACCGATGGGGAAAAGGCCGAGAAATACCGCGAGATCGCGAACCGTATTTCCGACACGCTGGACTTCATGTCCGCGGCAGGTGTCACCGCCGACACGGCGCACACCCTGCAGACGGTGGAATATTATACCAGCCACGAATCGCTCCTGCTGGAGTACGAGGAGGCGCTGTGCCGCCAGGACAGCCTGACGGGCAAGTGGCTGGCAGGCTCCGGTCACATGATCTGGATCGGGGACAGAACCCGGCAGCCGGATGGCGCGCATGTGGAATTCGCGCGGGGCGTGCAGAACCCGATCGGGCTGAAATGCGGGCCGAGCATGACGGCGGATGACCTGAAGAAACTGATGGCCACCCTCAACCCCGAGAACGAACCGGGCCGTCTGACCCTGATCGCCCGCTTCGGTGCCGGCACGGTAGGAGATCACCTGCCCAAGCTGATCCGCACGGTGGAGCAGGAAGGGGCCAAGGTGCTTTGGACCTGCGACCCGATGCACGGCAACACGATCAAATCCGCGTCGGGCTACAAGACGCGGCCGTTCGACTCGGTCCTGCGCGAGGTGCGTGAATTCTTTGACGTGCACGGCGCCGAAGGCACTGTGGCCGGTGGGGTTCACTTCGAAATGACCGGGCAGGACGTGACGGAGTGCACCGGGGGCGTGCGTGCGGTCAGCGACGAGGATCTGAGCGACCGCTATCACACCGCGTGCGATCCGCGCCTGAACGCGAGCCAGTCGCTGGAGCTGGCCTTTCTCGTGGCTGAAGAGCTGTCGTCGCGCCGTCTTGCGCAGGGCAAGGCCGCGGCGATCTGATCAGGCTGGCAATGATCTGTCATCACGACTGCGAACGCCGCGCGCCTTGGGGCCGCGGCGTTTGTCGCAGATGGAGATATCGAAGCGGGAGATGGTGAAACGCGCGTGCCGCGCTCAGTCGTCGGATTTGACGAGGCGCAGATAGGGGGGCCGTTTGCCCGGCCTGCCGCCACCGTCCGTGTCCCGATTGCCGGTGCCGCGTCTTTCGAATTCCGGCGCGGGGGCGGCAAAGCCCGGAACACCCGTCGAGTCGGCTCTGTCGGGCCTGGGTTCAAAGCCCCGGATGGGCTGCGCATCGCCGCCCGGAAGCAGCATCGTGAATGACCTGTCCACCACGTCAAGGCGACGAGGGGCCAGGCCGATGGTACCTCGGTACACCAGACAGCCCAGCAATCGGCTGACATCGCCCAGATCGCTCTTCAGGGGCAGCAGGATCATCCTGGCCTCTCCTTCTGGCCGGCCTTCGGCGGCGGGGGCGGTCAGTTTGAAAGTGGCGGTACCGGGGGCCTGAAAGACCTCTTCGATGGTTTTGGACACCTCTTGCCGGGCCGGTGGGGCGAACAGCGCAGTCAGCGGCATGCCGCGGACCTCCATGCCCATCAGGTCGTTGAGGTGACTGCCCGCGATCCGCAGCCGTGCGATGCCTGCTGCGACCCGTTCCACGATAAAGGCATTTTCAAGCGCGCCCTCTATGCCACGGGGGTCGATTTCGGAGCGTTTCGGTACCATGCGGGACCCGCGCAGGGCTTCCCAATAGGCCTCTATCTGGGCAATGGCGGCATAACCGCTTTCTGGTTGATACTCTGACATGGCGATAACATTCTGCGACGTATGGTGAGAATTGTCCATCGGACTGCACCTTCGGCTCGACAAGTTTCATAATTATGATGCGAAACGGTGTCCGCATGGCACACTGAACAATGTGGACTGTCAGCTTTGCCGGATATTTCCACATCCTCTTTTCTAGCGGGTCTCGCGCGGCGGAGGGAGAAATTCTTAAGCAATGGTTAATGCCGCACCGCATGGGCTTGCCCCGCCGGGGCGTTTCGACCTATCCCCGTCAGGACACACAACAACGGGAATTGCCATCATGATCCATTCGATGACCGGCTTTGCCACGAGGACAGGCGGCGACGGTCCCCATGCCTGGGCGTGGGAGGTCCGGTCGGTCAATGGCAAGGGGCTGGATCTGCGCCTGCGTGTGCCGGACTGGATCGCGGGGCTGGAAACGGGCCTGCGCAAGAAACTGGGCAAGGTTGCGGTACGCGGAAACGTCACCTGCAACCTGCGTGTGAGCCGGGAAGAGGGGGCAGGTGCGCTTGGCGTCAACGGCGCTCAGCTCGACGCCGTGCTGGAGGCGCTGCACCAGATCGAATCGCGGGCGATGGACGCGGGCGTGTCGCTTGCCCCGTCCAAGGCCACGGATATTGCCACCATGCGGGGCGTGTTGGAGCAGTCGGTGGGCCAGGACGACACCGCGGCGCTCTGCGCCGCGATCCTGGCGGATGCGGATGCGGTCCTGCAGGACTTTACCGCGATGCGCGCCAGTGAGGGCGCGGCGCTGGCCGAGGTACTGCAAAGCCGTCTGACCGAGGTCGAGGCCCTGACCGCCGAAGCCGCGGCCTTGGCCGAGGCGCGCAGAGACGAGATGGCGCAAACCCTGCGCCAGAACGTGGCGCGTATTCTGGACAATGCCGACGGGCTGAGCGAGGCGCGGCTCGCCCAGGAACTGGCGCTGATCGCGGTCAAGGCGGATGTGACCGAGGAGATCGACCGTCTGGGCGCCCATGTGGCCGCCGCCCGTGCCCTGCTGGCCGAAGGCGGGCCGGTGGGGCGCAAGCTGGATTTCCTGACCCAGGAATTCAACCGCGAGGCCAACACCCTGTGTGCAAAGGCGCAGAACACCGAGCTGACCCGCGTCGGTCTGTCGCTGAAGGCGGTGATCGACCAGATGCGCGAACAGGTCCAGAATGTGGAGTAACCCATGACCCAATTGCCGGAAAGGCGCGGCCTTCTTGTCATTCTCAGCTCGCCCTCCGGGGCGGGCAAATCGACACTCGCGCGCCGTCTGATGAACTGGGACGCCTCTTTGAAGTTCTCTGTTTCCGCGACGACACGTGTCGCACGCGCGGGGGAGGTCGAGGGCCAGGATTACTACTTTGTCTCCGAGGAGGACTTTCGCAGGTGGGTCAAGGACGGGGAACTGCTGGAGCACGCCCATGTCTTTGGCAACAATTATGGCTCTCCGAGGGGACCGGTACAGGAAGCCATAGATGCCGGTCGGGATGTGCTGTTCGACATTGATTGGCAGGGGGCGCAGCAAATCCAGAAATCTGCGCTTGGCTCTCATACGCTGTCCATCTTCATCCTGCCGCCATCCATTCTGGAGCTGCGCCGCAGGCTGATCAGCCGGGGCCAGGACACCGCCGAGACCATTGCCAAGCGGATGCGCAAAAGCTGGGACGAGATCAGCCATTGGGACGGCTACGATTATGTCATCGTGAACGACGATCTCACCGAAACCGAGGAAAAGCTGAAGACCATCATTCGCGCGGAACGTATGCGGGTCGCCCAGCAGCCCCGTCTTCTGGATCACGTCCGCAAACTTCAAAATGAATTCGAGGACCTCCCATGACCCTATATGCGCTTGCAGACAGAAAACCCAAGGTGGACGGCACGGCCTGGGTCGCACCCGATGCCAATGTCATCGGCGATGTGGTGCTGGACGCCGAAAGCTCGGTCTGGTTCTGCGCCACCCTGCGCGGCGACAACGAACGGATCCACGTAGGCCGCGGGTCCAACGTGCAGGAGAATTGCGTGTTTCACACAGACATGGGCTTTCCGCTGACCATTGGCGAGAACTGCACCATCGGGCACAAGGTGATGCTGCACGGCTGCACCATCGGGGACAACTCTCTGATCGGCATGGGGGCGACGATCCTCAACGGGGCAAAGATCGGCCGCAACTGCCTGATCGGGGCGGGGGCGCTGATCACCGAGGGCAAGGAAATTCCCGATGGGTCGCTGGTGATGGGCGCACCTGGCAAGGTGGTGCGCCAGCTCGACGACAAGGCCATTGCCATGCTGACCGCCAGCGCACGGCATTACGCCGACAACGCGGCGCGTTTTGCCAAAGATCTGACTGCGCTCTGACACCATGACCGAAGCACCGCTGCTGCCTGACCTGATTGCGGCGCTGCCCCTGCCGACGCTGGTCATTGATCGCGCCGAGCGGATCGCGGCGGTGAACCCGGCGGCCGGGTCGCTGTTCGGGGGGCATACGGTGGGCCGGCACTTTGTCACCGTCCTGCGCCAGCCCGCGCTGGTCGATGCGGTGGAACGCTGCATCGAGGACGGGCAGGGGCGTCAGTCGCGCTTTCTGGCAAGCGAGGGCGACCGCGATGTCACCTATGATGTAACGCTTCGCTGTGTGGCCGGGACCGGGCTGCTGATCGTCACCTTTCAGGACGTCACGCACCACGCCCAGGCCGGGCAGATGCGCCGGGATTTCGTCGCCAATGTCAGCCATGAGCTGCGCACGCCGCTGACCTCTCTCATGGGGTTCATCGAGACCCTGAGCGGTCCGGCCCGCGACGATCCCGCGGCCCGCGACCGGTTTCTGCAGATCATGCAGACCGAAGCGGGCCGCATGAACCGGCTGGTGGGCGACCTTCTGTCGCTGAGCCGGGTCGAGGCGGAAGAGCGCATGCGCCCGACAAACCAGATCAACCTGGCCGAAGTGCTGCGGACGACGCTGCGCAACCTCAATCCGCTGGCGGTGGAGGCAGACGTGACCCTGCGCGCCGATCTGGGCACCGAACCGCTGATGATTCTGGGGGATGCCGACCAGTTGCTGCAGGTTTTCACCAACCTCGTCGAGAACGCCATCAAATACGGGGGCGAGGGCCGACCGGTGGACATCGGCTGTGAAGTCAGTCTTCGCGACCCGATGCTGCGGGGGCCGTCGGTGCGGATCACGGTCAGGGACCACGGCCCCGGCATACCGTCGCATCATATTCCGCGGCTGACGGAGCGATTCTACCGTGCCGACAGCCACCGCAGCCGCGCCCTGGGCGGGACCGGGCTGGGTCTGGCCATCGTGAAACATATTCTCAACCGGCACCGCGGTCGGCTCAAGATCACGTCCGAAGAGGGGCAGGGCGCGTCGTTCTGCGTCATCCTGCCTCAGGATGTTGTGGCCTCCGACGTCTGATCGCCGAAATAGCCTGATTTGCAACGGTCCCGCCGACTGTCATAAAACTGTAATGGAACTGTCACAAAAGGTATAGGCGCGCGCCGTAGACGGGCCGGGAGATCGCCCACGGGGGGTCGATGAATACATGCAAACAGGAGACGTCATGTCACTGACTAAACTCACCGCATCCGCACTGGCCATCGCAGCCCTGTCCGCAACGGCTGCCGCCGCACGTGACAACGTACAGGTTGCCGGATCTTCCACCGTTCTGCCCTATGCTTCCATCGTGGCCGAAGCCTTCGGCGAAAACACCGACTTCCCGACGCCGGTTGTCGAATCGGGCGGTTCTTCCGCAGGTCTGAAGCGGTTCTGCGAAGGTGTCGGCGAAAACACCATCGACGTTGCCAACGCATCGCGCGCCATCCGCGAAAAGGAAATCAAGGCCTGCGCCGAGAACGGCGTGA
Organism: Sulfitobacter sp. THAF37; assembly: GCF_009363555.1. Lineage (NCBI taxonomy): Bacteria > Pseudomonadati > Pseudomonadota > Alphaproteobacteria > Rhodobacterales > Roseobacteraceae > Sulfitobacter > Sulfitobacter sp. THAF37. The sequence goes on along the minus strand of NZ_CP045372.1, from coordinate 2,892,848 downwards.
CCGACATCATGGAAGTCCGCATCGGCTATGACGGGATCGTCTTTGCCAGCCAGCAGTCCGGCCCGGACTTCACCGCGTTCCAGCCCACCGACATCTTCAACGCCATCGGCGCGAAGGTGCTGAAGGACGGCGAACTGGTCGACAACAGCTACCAGAACTGGTCCGAGTTCAACGGCGACCTGCCCGACGCTGAAATTGCGATGTTCATTCCCGGCACCAAGCACGGCACCCGCGAAGTCTTTGAAGAGAAGGTTCTGCTGGTCGGCTGCGAGGAAACCGGCGCCATGCAGGCGATGCTGGACAGCGGCATGGACGAAGACGCGGCGGAAGATGCCTGCCTTGACGTGCGTCAGGACGGCAAGTCCGTGGACATCGACGGCGACTACACCGAGACCCTGGCGCGTATCGACGCCAATACCAACGGCATCGGCGTGTTCGGCCTGGCGTTCTACGAGAACAACACCGACAAGCTGAAGGTCGCCACCATGAGCGGTGTCGAGCCCACGACTGAGACCATCGCGTCGGGCGAGTACCCGGTGTCCCGCCCGCTGTTCTTCTACGTGAAGAAAGCCCACATCGGCGTGATCCCCGGTCTGAAGGAATACGCGCAGTTCTTCATCTCAGATGAACTGGCCGGCCCCTCCGGCCCGCTGGCCAACTACGGCCTCGTTTCCGACCCCGAGCTGGCGGATACGCAGAAATCCGTCGCGGACGAAGCGACAATGGGTTCCGGTTCCTGAACCGCAGGCCAATGACCCTGGCCGGGGGCGGCACCATGCCGTCCCCGTGCCACACCATCGACTGACGACTGAATTTTTATCGACGGGCAGGGCGCGACATGCCGATCCTCTGGCTTTTCATCATCGTTCTGGCCATCGCCATTGCCGGATATTACCTGGGCAAGGCGCGCGTGATGCGCAGCGCGGACGGGGACCGGCGGCACATGCATTCGCTGCCGAGTTATTACGGCGGCAATGTCGCCATCAAGGCCCTGGTGCCTGCTTTCCTGCTGATGCTGGTCTGGCTGCTGGTGCAGCCCATGATCGTCAGCAATTCGGTTTCCGGCATGATCCCGCAGTCCGCCATTGCAGAGAACTCATCGCGGGGGCTGGTCCTGTCAGAGGTGCGCCGTGCGGCCGACGGGCTGGACCTTGCCGTGGCGGCGGGCACGCTTGATGCGGATCGGGCCGCCGATGCCAACGCCGACCTTGACGCCATCACCACCGGGCTGAGAGACGCTGGCGCCATCTTGACCTCGCAGATCACGGAGCCGGTGCTGAACGCGGCGCAGACGTACCGCGACATGAGCCGTCGCGGCAATCTGATGATGAGCGCGGCGGTGATCGTGCTGGCGCTGCTGGGCGCGCTTTGGGGGCTGCGCGGCGCGCAGGCCGATTACCGGGCGCGCAACGTGGTCGAGACCGCGGTGCGCTGGCTGCTGATCGGTGCCGCGTCCATCGCGATCCTGACCACGCTGGGCATCGTGTTGTCGCTGGTCTTCAACACGGTGGAATTCTTCCGCCTCTATCCGGCGTCGGACTTCTTCTTCGGCACCAACTGGGCGCCCAGCTTCTCGGGGCGGGGGGGCAGTTCGGACCTTGGCGTGCTGCCGCTGCTCTGGGGGACCTTCTACATCTCGCTGGTGGCGCTGGCCGTGGCCATCCCGATCGGTCTTTTCGCCGCCATCTATCTGTCGGAGTACGCCAGCAACAATGTCCGGTCCATTGCCAAACCCATGCTGGAGGTGCTGGCGGGCATTCCCACCATCGTCTACGGTCTGTTCGCGCTGCTGACGGTGGGGCCGCTGCTGGTGTCGGTCTTTGGCCGTGACGGCCTGGGCATCATGCAGTCGGGGACAGCCGTGATCACCGCCGGGCTGGTGATGGGCGTGATGCTGATCCCCTTTGTCAGTTCGCTGTCCGACGACATCATCAACGCCGTGCCGCAGGCGATGCGCGATGGCTCCTACGGGCTGGGTGCGACCAAGTCGGAGACCATCCGCCAGGTGATCCTGCCCGCCGCCTTGCCCGGCATCGTCGGGGCGATCCTGCTGGCGGCCTCGCGCGCCATCGGTGAGACAATGATCGTTGTGCTGGGGGCAGGGGCGGCGGCGCGGCTTTCGCTCAACCCCTTCGATGCGATGACGACGGTCACCGCCAAGATCGTCAGCCAGCTGACCGGGGACGCCGACTTTGCCAGCCCCGAGGCGCTGGTGGCCTTTGCGCTGGGGATGACGCTGTTTGTCATCACCCTCGCCCTCAATGTTTTCGCGCTCTACATCGTGCGCAAGTACCGGGAGCAATACGACTGATGTCCGATGCAAGCCTCAGCAGCGGCGCTGCACCCCATTCCGGCGGAAAATCCCTGCTGGTGCAGGACGCGCGCACCCGCAAGCGTAACGCGGCGGAAAAACGGTTCCAGGCCTATGGCATGATCGCTATCCTGATCGGTCTGTTCTTCCTCGTGGTGCTGGCGTTTTCGATCATCCGGTCCGGCACGCCTGCCTTTACCCAGACGGTCGTGGATGTGGAATTCACCCTGACCGAAGAGCAATATACCGCAGCCGAAGGCGAATTGTTCAAGACAAAGGCCTATGAAAACCTGCTGGTCGAAGAGATCCGCCAAGCACTCGACGCACGCGGGCTTGAAACTGCGTTCGACGCCGAGGCCATCCAGCGCCTGCTGGGCAAACCCGGCGGCACCCTGCGCGAGCATTACAGAGCCAACGAACAGGACCTCGGCAGCCCGGTGTCCTTCCAGCTGGCGGCGGCATCGCGGGTCGATGGCTATCTGACCGGCCGCGTCACCCGTGAGGCAATGACCGACAGCCGGTTCATGCAGGCCTCGGACCTCGACCTTGTCGACGCTCTGGTCGAAGCGGGCATCATCACCCGGGCCTTCAACTGGAACTTCATCACCGGTGCGGATTCCGGTGTGGACAACCCCGGTGGCGCAGGCATCGGCGCCTCGGTCATCGGCTCCTTCTTCATGATGCTGGTGGTGCTGGTCCTGTCGCTGCCCATCGGCGTTGCCGCCTCCATCTACCTTGAGGAATTCGCACCGCAGAACCGGTTCACCGATCTGATCGAAGTGAACATCTCGAACCTCGCGGCGGTGCCCTCGATCGTGTTCGGCATCCTCGGGCTGGCGGTTTTCATCCAGTTCATGCACCTGCCGCAGTCCGCGCCGCTGGTGGGGGGCCTCGTGCTGACGCTGATGACACTGCCGACCATCATCATCTCTACCCGCGCCTCGCTGAAATCGGTGCCACCGTCGATCCGGGACGCGGCACTGGGCGTGGGGGCGTCCAAGATGCAGGCGGTCTTTCACCATGTGCTGCCGCTGGCCATGCCGGGCATCCTGACAGGGACCATCATCGGCCTTGCACAGGCTCTGGGCGAAACCGCGCCGCTGCTGCTGATCGGTATGGTAGGCTTTGTCGCACGGGGCTATCCCGATGGCTTCATCGCCGGTTTCACCGAACCGAACTCGGCCATGCCGGCGCAGATCTACACCTGGGCGGCGCGGGCGGACGCGAGCTTTTACGAAAAGGCGTGGGGCGGGATCATCATCCTTCTGATATTCCTGCTGACCATGAACATCATCGCCATCATCCTGCGCCGCCGTTTCGAGCGCCGCTGGTAGGAGGGAGAGACCGATGAAAGACAATTTTATTGCGGAGAGTGAAGTGGCCACAAAGAACATCAAGATCGCGGCCCGCGACGTGCAGGTCTATTACGGTGACACCCATGCCATCAAGGACGTGAATGTCGAGATCGAAGACAAGACCGTGACCGCATTCATCGGGCCGTCAGGCTGTGGCAAATCCACCTTCCTGCGCTGCATCAACCGGATGAACGACACCATCGACGTCTGCCGCGTGACCGGCGACATCCGGATCGACGACGAAGACATCTACGACCGCAAGGTGGATCCCGTGCAGCTGCGCGCCAAGGTCGGGATGGTGTTCCAGAAACCGAACCCGTTCCCCAAATCCATCTACGACAACGTGGCTTATGGGCCGCGCATTCACGGGCTGGCGCGGAACAAGGCGGAACTGGACGACATCGTGGAACGCGCGCTGCGCCGCGGTGCCATCTGGAACGAGGTCAAGGACCGTCTGGATGCGCCCGGCACGGGGCTGTCCGGCGGTCAGCAACAGCGCCTGTGCATCGCCCGCGCGGTTGCGACCGAACCCGAAGTGCTGCTGATGGATGAACCCTGTTCCGCCCTGGACCCGATCGCGACCGCCCAGGTCGAGGAACTGATCGACGAGCTGCGCCAGAACTATTCGGTCGTCATCGTCACCCACTCCATGCAGCAGGCTGCCCGCGTGAGCCAGAAAACCGCTTTCTTCCACCTTGGGAACCTCGTGGAATTCGGCGAGACCGACAAGATTTTCACCTCACCCGACGACCCGCGCACTGAAAGCTACATCACAGGCCGGATTGGATAATATTATGCAAGATCAACACATTGCGTCCGCCTTTGACCGCGACCTGGAAGCGGTTCAGGCGCAGATCATGAAAATGGGCGGACTGGTCGAAGATGCCATCCGAAATGCCGCCTTGTCGCTGGAGAGCCGCGACGTCGAACTGGCCGAGCAGGTCAGGGCAGGGGACAAGGTCATTGACGAGCTTGAGAACCTGATCAACGAAAGTGCGGCCCGCGTGATCGCGCTGCGTGCGCCCACCGCCATTGACCTGCGGCTGATCCTCAGTGTCATCAAGATCAGCGCAAACCTGGAGCGGATCGGCGACTATGCCAAGAACATGGGCAAACGTACCGGCGTGCTGACCCAGATGCAGCCCGTGAACGACAGTGCCGGTGCGATCCGTCGCATGGCGCGGGCGGTCGAGGGAATGCTCAAGGATGCGTTGGACGCCTATATTCAGCGCGATGCGGAACTGGCGGCGAACATCATCGACCGGGATGAGGACGTGGACCAGATGTACAACGCGCTGTTCCGCGAATTCCTGACCTTCATGATGGAGGACCCGCGCAACATCACCGCGTGCATGCACCTTCATTTCATCGCCAAGAACGTGGAACGGATGGGTGATCTGGTGACGTCGATCGCCGAGCAGGTGATCTATCTCGTCACCGGTGAACACCCCGACGACGATCGCCCAAAGGCTGACCATACGTCGACAGCGGCCGAGGTGAAGTGACATGTCCGTGACGCAACCCCAGGTCCTGCTGGTCGAGGATGAGCCGGCGCAGCGGGAGGTCCTGGCCTACAATCTCGAAAGTGAAGGTTTCGCCGTGCGCCGCGCCGAAAACGGCGAAGAAGCTCTGCTGATGGTGTCCGAAGCGCGTCCCGATCTGGTGATCCTTGACTGGATGATGCCGCTGATGAGCGGGATCGAGGTTTGCCGTCAGCTGAAGACCCGCGAGGACACGCGGGAAATTCCCGTCATCATGCTTTCGGCCCGGTCCGAAGAGGTCGACACCGTGCGTGGCCTGGAAACCGGTGCGGACGACTATGTCGTCAAACCCTATGCGCTGCGCGAACTGATGGCGCGCGTTCGCAACCAGCTGCGCCGGTCGCGGCCGGCAGCCAGCGGCGCAGAGCTTGTGTTCGATGACATCCGGCTCGATCCCGAACGCCACCGGGTCAACCGCGCGGACAAGGAACTGAAGCTGGGGCCGACGGAATACCGGCTGCTGGTCACGTTGTTGGAAAAACCGGGCCGTGTCTTCAGCCGCGATCAATTGCTCGATCACGTTTGGGGCCGCGACATCTATGTCGACACACGCACCGTCGACGTCCACATCGCACGGCTTCGCAAGGCGCTGACCATCCACGGCGGCATCGACCCGATCCGGACCGTCCGGGGCGCGGGATACGCTCTGGGCTGAGGTTTGGCGTGCATATTGCGCAAACCCGTATTCTAAGGTCTCTGGGTTCATCATTTATTTACATAATACTGATTATGGGTTTTGCTTGTCCATCGGATCGGCGTCAGCACTCCGTCAAAACGACAGCGCCAAACCCTTGCGGCTGCTCAGAATGCTGGACTTCGCGCCCCTTCCACCGTTAATAATGCACACCTCATCAAAGGTTTGTGTATGCCCTCCGTCCTGATCATCAATGGTCCGAACCTCAACCTGCTGGGAACCCGCCAGCCCGAGGTCTATGGCAGCACCACGCTGGCGGACGTGGAAAGCATGTGCCGCGAAGCCGCCGAAAGGCTTGGCCTCGATGTCGCCTTTGTGCAAAGCAACCATGAAGGCGCGTTGATCGACGCAATTCATGCGGCCAAAGGGTCGCATGATGCGATCGTCCTCAACGCCGGTGCCTATACGCATACATCCGTCGCGCTGATGGATGCGATTGCGTCGGTCGAACTGCCGGTCGTCGAAGTTCACCTGAGCAACATCCACGCCCGCGAGAGTTTCCGTCATCAATCGTACATCGCACCCGTCGCCATTGGCCAGATCTCCGGCTTTGGGCCGAAAGGCTATCTCATGGCGCTGGACGCGCTTGCAGAGAGGTTATTAAAAACATGAGCTTGCGAGAGTATCTTCATTCGGTCGCGCGGTGCCCGACGCTGGAGGAACTCTGGGACCTGCACACGACCAGGATGGCGGCCTACGGGTTTGATCGGCTGATCTATGGATTTACCCGCTACCGCACCTCGACCTCGCTCGGCGACCCCGAGGATTTCGTCATCCTGACCAACCACAGTCGCGAGTACACCGACGAATTTCTGGGCAACGGTCTGTACTATCACGCCCCGATGGTGCGTTGGGCGCTGCAGCACGATGGGGCCTGCAGCTGGACGGTGTTGCACGACATGGCGCGCGAACGGGCCATGACCCCGGCCGAGGAACGCGTCATCGACTTCAACCGCCGCATGAACGTCGTGGCGGGCTATACCGTTAGTTTCAAATCCATCTCCGTCCGGTCCAAGGGGGCCATTGCGTTGACGGCAAAACCGGGCATGACCCAGGACGAGGTCGACAGGATCTGGGAGGAGCACGGCAGCGACATCAAGCTGATGAACGACATCGCGCATCTCAAGATCCTGACCCTGCCCTATCATTCGCAGCGGCGGTCCCTGACCCCGCGCCAGCGCGAGGCGCTGGAATGGGTTGGCGACGGCAAGACCATGCAGGACATCGCGGTGATCATGGGCCTGACCTCGGCGACGGTTGAGAAACACCTGCGCCTTGCGCGGGAGGCGCTGGCGGTCGAGACGACCGCGCAGGCAGTGCTCAAGGCGTCATTTTCGAACCAGATGTTCATTCTCGACGCTTGAAAAGTTACGCAAACCCGTTTGTTTGAAGAACTTTCCGCAATTTTCTTGCCCGGGGTAAGGAATCCCTGACTGGCGAAATTGAAGGTGTTAACGCAAGGTAATCCTGTTCCTGATACGCGGTTTGACCGCAGGAGCAAAGCCTGCAAACCCTTGAAATTACAAGGCTCTGTGTAGGTTCCGGGTACAGCTGGGCGTATTGTTCCGTCCGGCTGTCCGGGGTGAAGGCGCCTCTGCTCCTCCCCGAGCGTTCCGTCATCGGGCGTTGGGCGGGTTCCGGTTTCCGGGGCCCGCCTGTTTCACCTGTGGCCCTGCGATGCGCCTGCAAGGAAAAAGGGCGGCACCCTGCGGCACCGCCCTTCCCTGTCTTTGTCCTGTCCGCCCGCGGCGGGACCGGCAGATCAGCCCTTGGCAGCCTTGGCCACCTCGGCGGCGAAGTCTTCCTTGACCACCTCGATACCTTCGCCGACTTCCAGCCGGACAAATGCGGTGATCGTGGCGCCTGCTTCCTTGGCGGCGTCGCCCACCGTCAGATCGGGGTTCACCACGAAGGACTGGTTCAGCAGGGTCACTTCGGACATGTATTTCTTCATCCGGCCTTCGATCATCTTTTCGATGACCTGCTCGGGCTTGCCGCTTTCGCGGGCAATGTCCATCTGCACCTGCTTTTCCTTTTCCACGACGGCGGGGTCCAGGTCATCCTCGGACAGCGACGCGGGGTTCACCGCCGCGATGTGCATCGCGACCTGACGGCCAAAGGCTTCGTCGCCGCCGGTCATCGCGACCAGCACGCCGATCTTGCCCATGTCGGGGGCCGCGGCATTGTGCACGTAGGACACCACGGTGTCGCCGTCCACGCTTGCCATCCGGCGCACCGACATGTTCTCGCCGATCACGGCAACCGCGTCCGTGACCGTCTGCTCGACGGATTTGCCGCCCATGTCAGCCGCCTTCAGCGCGTCGATGTCGGTTGCCTTGACCGCCACGTTGGCGATGCCGGCGACCATTTTCTGGAAGTCGGCGTTCTTGCCGACGAAGTCGGTCTCGGAGTTCACCTCGACCGCGACGCCGTGGCCGCCCTCGACCTTGACGGCCACCAGACCCTCGGCGGCGGTGCGGCCGGATTTCTTGGCCGCTTTGGCCAGACCCTTGGTGCGCAGCCAATCGACGGCAGCTTCCATGTCGCCGTCATTTTCGGTCAGCGCCTTTTTGGCGTCCATCATGCCTGCGCCGGTGCTGTCGCGCAGTTCTTTTACCATAGATGCTGTGATTGCCATCTTTGGAGTCTCCTAAATTCAATCAAACGATCGGGGCAGGTCTCCCTGCCCCATATGTCAGGCTTGTGTCAGCGTCGTGACAGCTGTTCAGCTGTCGGCCTTCTCGTCCGCCTTGGCCACGGTTTCCTTCTTGGATTCCAGGTCATAGGGCGCGTCTTTTGCCATCGCGTCGTTCGACACCGTCTCGGACGAGGCATTGCCGACTTCGACGCCGGTGCTTTCCTCTGTCAGGGCTTCTTCGGCCGGGGCTTCTTCCATGGCGCCGATGTCGACACCTGCCGCGCCCAGCTGGGCCGACATGCCGTCAAGTGCGGCACGGGACGCCAGGTCGCAGTACATCGAGATGGCGCGGGCCGCGTCGTCGTTGCCCGGGATGATATAGTCGATGCCGTCAGGCGAGCAGTTGGTGTCGACCACGGCCACGACCGGGATGCCCAGCTTGTTCGCTTCGGCGACGGCCAGCTGTTCCTTGCGGACGTCGATCACGAACAGCAGGTCCGGGCGGCCACCCATTTCGCGGATACCGCCAAGCGATGCTTCCAGCTTGGCCTGGTCGCGTTCCATGCCCAGGCGCTCTTTCTTGGTCAGCCCTTCAAAGCCGCGCTCGGATTGTTCGTCGATGGACTTCAGCCGGTTGATGGACTGGGACACCGTCTGCCAGTTGGTCAGCGTGCCGCCCAGCCAGCGGTGGTTCATGTAGTACTGCGCGCATTTCTCGGCGGCTTCGGCGATGGGCTGCTGCGCCTGACGCTTGGTGCCGACAAACAGGACGCTGCCGCCCTTGGCGACGGTGTCGCGGATGACCTGCAGGGCCTGGTCCAGCATGGGAACAGTCTGCGTCAGATCCATGATGTGGATGCCGTTGCGCGCGCCGTAGATGAACGGACCCATGCGGGGGTTCCAACGCTGCGTCTGGTGGCCGAAGTGTACGCCTGCTTCAAGCAGCTGGCGCATGGAGAACTCAGGAAGAGCCATGTCTTTATACCTTTCCGGTTTAGCCTCGTCGGGGGTATGACAGCGTGTGCTGCCAACCGGCGGACGCCTGGGGATGTCTCTCCCAGAAGCCCAACCCCGACTGCGGGATTAAGTGGGCGTGCTATAGGCCAGCGCAGGCCGCTGTGCAAGGGATAAACTGTTCGTCATTGGCATGGACAGGTCGGGGTCTATATCGCAATGTGGATTGAAGGATAAAAGGGGAAACATCACATGCTGAAACGCACCGCACTTCTGGTCGGCCTGGTGCTGGCGGGGCCTGCGCTCTCTCAGACGCTGACGCCCGCGTCGCCGCAGCCTTCCGGTCTGAAACAGGGCCTTGCCGTCGATTACGCCTATTACGGTGTGCGCACATTGGCCGATGCCAAGGGCAAGCTGGACCGCGCCAAGGCCGGGCCGCCGCTGCAGGGGCTGTCCTATCTCGACTCCGATCCGGGTGACAAGGCGCTGACATCGACCAGCGCTGAAAAGGTGCTGGCTGCCATCAGCGGCTACATCAAGTTCGACGCACCGGGCAGCTATGATCTGGAATTCATCAGCAACGACGGGCTGGAGGCCAGCATCGGCGGTCAGCAGGTGGCGTTCTTCGACGGGGTGCACGGATGCGAATCCGCCGGTGTCACCACGGTCGAGGTGCCCCAGGCCGGCTGGTACGAGATCGAGGCGACGTATTTCCAGCGCAAGGGCACGTCCTGCCTGCTGATGGACTGGGGCCAGTCGGGCAACATGGAGCCGGTGCCGGACAGCGCCTTCGGCTACAAGTGATCCGCGCGGCAGGGCGTCACGACGGGCCCAGCCGGTCGTGGTGTCCCGCGCGCACGGCAGTTTCGCAGGCCTGCGCCAGTGCCTTGCGGTTCGGCATGTCGCATATCCGCACCGGCGGGTGGTAGACCACGTCAACCCTGCCCTGCCTGGCTGGCGCCAGCGTGTGCACAAGGTGCGTGCCAAAGTCCATGTCGCCCCACCAGCCATAAAACCGCGCTTCCGCCCCCGGCGGCGCATGATAGATCACACTGACAGGCTGCACCGCGATCTCTTCCCGCAGGTCTGGCGCGAAAAAGCTCTGGAACAGCGTGGTCTTGAACGGCAGCACCTGCCGTCCGTCGGTGCTGGTGCCTTCGGGAAAGAACAGCAGTTTGTGCCCCGCCAGCAGCCGGTCCTGAAACAGCGCCGTCTGTTCGCGGGCGCGGGCCGGGTTCCTTTCGATGAAAACGGTGCCGGTCGCCCGGGCGAGCCACCCGATGCCGGGCCAGCGCGCGACTTCGGACTTTGACACGAAATACACCCGCTTGCCCGCGTTCAGCACGAATATGTCCAGCCATGAGGAATGGTTGGCCACGACGGCGCCGCGGCCAGACATCGGCATGCCGAAGGTGGTATGGCGCAGCCCGATGATCCGCAGCGAAAGGCGGCAGACGATCTGTGTCACATAGGGGGTCACAGGCCGGTGCGTTCCGCAAAGCGGCCATTCCACCGCCCGCAGGACCAGTTTGATCAGCAGCCCCCCGGACACTGTGGCCACCAGCGCCAGCATCCGCAGGACGACCCGCAACCAGCCCATCGCCGTGATCCGCGGATAGGCCGGTGGCACGCCGCTGTCCCATGCGGTTGTCATGCCGGACCGCCACCGTAAAACCGGGCGCCCCGCGCGTTGATCCGACTGGTGTCGAGGATCAGGCAGACATCCACGGTATTGAACGCGTGATCCACATAGGCCCCCTCGCCCACGCAGCCGCCGAGACGGAGATACGCCTTGATCAGGCTTGGCACCTGGCGCATCGCCGCCTTGCGATCCAGTTGAGAATGGTCAATCAGGTTCATGTTTTGAAACGATTTTTCAAGCGCCCTCACCCGCAGGTCAGGCGGTGCCAGATGGCGTTCGTGCAACAGGCTCAACGGTGCCGCGAGCCGGTCGAGGTCCGTCCCGTGAAAGCTGGCGACCCCAAAAAGAACCTCCACCTCATGCGCTCTTACATAATCCGCCAGCGCCGCCCACAGAACGTGCATCCCGATCCCGCCGCGGTAATCACGCTTCAGGCAGGAACGACCCAATTCCAATAGCTTGCGGCCCGATCTTAACAGCGGAGACAGGTCGTATTCGGATTCGGAATAGAACCCACCCGCTTGCGCCGCACGCTCTGCGCGCATCAGCCGATAGACGCCGACGACGCTGCCGGTCCTGTTGTCGGTCAGCAGCAGATGGTCGAAGAACGGATCGAGATGATCGCGCTCCAGCTTCCGTTCGTGATCTACCAGGGCACCTTTGCCGCCCAATTCGGTGACGAAAACATCATAGCGCAGACGCTGCGCCGCCTCCAGGTCTGCCTGTGAACCTGCGAGGCTGACCGAGAAATCTGTCACAACTGCCTGATCCATCTGCCCGTCTTCGCCGTTGGAAAACCCTGGCGACTGATAGGCAATCCTCCTGGTCAGCGCAATCCTTGTGCGAAACGTGAAAATGCCCCATGATCCCGCTTGGGTAGAAACATTCGACCTGTTCTCGCGTTAACCGTTTGAAAAGGATTCATGGGTCATCAAAGACCGGCATCAATCCGATCCGAAAAGAGTCAATGACTACCTTGCCCTCATCCCTGAAGTTCACCGTTACTTTCCCGCCGATGTTGCTTTGCACCTGTCCGACGCCCCACTCGGGACGCCCGGGATGGGTCACGAGCATGCCGGGCGTCAGCAGCGCATTGAGATCGTCCATCGAAATCACCCTTTCGGAAAGCATGGCGTGATGCGGAGCGCGCAGTTGGATTTGGCCGCGTTGATCGGCAGTCGCATCTGTCACGATCTGATATCGCCAATCGGCGCGATCAACAACGGGCTGGAGCTGTTGGAAATGGCAGGGGGTGCCTCGGCGGGGCCCGAAATTGCGTTGATCGGCGAAAGCGTCGGCAATGCCTCTGCGCGGATCCGGTTCTTCCGGGTCGCCTTTGGTGCCGCGGGCAACCAGATGATGGGCGCATCCGAAGTTCATTCGATCCTGCGCGACCTCTATGACGGGACGCGGCTGAGCGTTGACTGGCAGCCGGATCAGCCACAGCCCCGCGCCCGCGTGCAGCTTGCCTTTTTGGCGATGCTCTGCCTGGAAAGCGCCCTGCCCTATGGCGGCCAGATCACTGTGGCACAGGACGACGATCGCTGGCGGCTGAGCGCCGCCGCCGACAAGCTCAAGGTCGATCATGCGCTCTGGGACCTGCTGGCACCGGGTTGCAACCGCGACGGTCTGCAACCGGCCCATGTGCAATTCGCACTGCTGCCGATCATCGCCGCCGACATGGGCCGGCAGGTCGGCTACCGCGCCACAAACAACACCGTCACCGTCGAATTCTAGCCGCGGACGCTGCCGTCGCCGGTGACGATGTACTTGAACGACGTCAGCTGCGCCGCACCCACAGGTCCGCGGGCGTGCATCTTGCCCGTCGCGATGCCGATCTCGGCCCCCATGCCGAATTCACCGCCATCGGCGAACTGGGTCGAGGCGTTGTGCATCAGGATTGCGGAATCCAGCCGCTCCATAAAGGTGCGCACCGCCGTTGCATCCTCGGTCACGATACAATCGGTGTGGTTGGACCCATAGCTGCGGATGTGGGCGATAGCGTCCTCCACATCATCCACCACGCGGGCGGCCATGATCATATCCAGATATTCGCGCCCCCAGTCGTCCTCGCCAGCAGGCACCGTGCCGTCGATCCCGGCCAGCGCCGGATCGACGCGCATTTCGACGCCCGCGTCGATCAATGCCCGAATGATCCCCTGACCGATGGTGTCCGCCACGTCGCGGTGGATCAGCAGGCATTCCGCCGCGCCGCAGATGCCCGTGCGCCGCGTCTTGGCGTTCAGCACGATCCGAAGCGCCTTTTCCGGATCTGCGGCCGCGTCGATGTAGATATGCACGATGCCTTCGAGATGTGAAAAAACCGGCACCCGTGCTTCGCGCTGGACCAGTCCGACGAGACCCTTGCCGCCACGCGGTACAATCACGTCGATGGTATCGGTCATGGTCAGCATCTCAGAGACGGCGGCCCGGTCGCGGGTCGGCACCAATTGCACCGCATCTTCCGGCAGCCCGGCCTGACGGAGCCCTTCCTGCAGGCAGCCGTGGATCGCGCGGGCGGAATGAAAGCTCTCCGACCCGCCCCGCAGTATCACCGTGTTTCCCGCCTTGAGGCAGAGCGCACCGGCGTCTGCGGTCACGTTGGGCCGGCTCTCGTAAATCACGCCGATCACGCCCAGTGGGGTCCGCACGCGCCGTATGTTCAACCCCGAAGGCTGGTCCCATTCCGCCAGCGTCTCGCCCACCGGGTCATCCTGCGCGGCCACGCTGCGCAGCCCGTCGACCATGCCCTGAATGCGCCCTTCGTCCAGCATCAGACGGTCCATCATGGCGTCGGACAGGCCCTTTTCCCGGCCATATTCCAGATCCTTGCCGTTGGCGGCCAGAATATCCGCCCGCGCGGCCCAGACGGCATCGGCGGCAGCATTCAGCGCCCGGGTCTTCGTTTCGGCTGTGACATAGGCAAGCTGCGCCGCCGCTGCCTTGGCCCGTTTGCCGATATCCGCCATCAAACCGGGTATGTTTTCCATATCTTTCATGGTTTTATATCCAAAACTTCAAGTTCAGCCCAGTCAGAGTGCCATATCGTCGCGATGAATCAAAGCCGCCCGGCCCGGGTAGCCGAGGATCTCTTCGATCCGGGCGCTCTGATGGCCCTTGATCTGCAATGCTTCTGCCGCGGAATAGCGTGAAAGGCCCGTGCCGATACTGTGGCCCTGCGGGTCCAGCATTGAAATGCTGTCGCCCCGTTCGAAACTGCCTGTCACGGCGGTGATCCCGGCGGGCAGCAGGGATTTGCCACGCGCCATCGCCTGCACGGCACCGGCGTCCAGCATCACGGACCCCCGCGGCTTCATCGCCGCGATCCAGCGTTTGCGGGCCGCCTGCGGGTCCGATTGGGCCGTGAACCATGTGGCGTTGGCGCCGTCCTGCAGCGCCCGCAAGGGCCGCAGCACGGAACCTTCGGTAATCGCCATCGCGCAGCCTGCCGATGTGGCAGTGCGGGCGGCCAGCAGCTTGGTCTTCATCCCGCCCTTCGACAACCCGGAGCCTGCGTCCCCGGCCATCTGCTCGATCTCGGGGGTGATCCGGTCGATCGTGGGATAGCGCGTTGCGCCCGTGTCGGTCGCAGGATTGCCGGAATAGAAGCCATCCACGTCGGACAACAGGATCAACTGGTCCGCCCCGACTGTCACAGCGATCTGGGCCGCCAGCCGGTCGTTGTCGCCATAGCGGATTTCATCCGTGGCAACGGTGTCGTTCTCGTTCACGATGGGTACCACACCCAGCCCCAGCAGCGTCTCCATCGTCGCCCGGCTGTTGAGGTATCGGCGGCGATCTGCGGAATCTTCAAGTGTCACAAGCACTTGCGCGGTGGTAATGCCATGAGGTTGCAAGGCTTCCTCATAGGCGCGGGCCAGCCGGATCTGCCCGACCGCAGCGGCGGCCTGGGATTGCTCCAGCGGCAGGGCTGTCGGTGGCAGGCCCAGCACACCGCGACCCAGCGCGATGGAACCTGACGACACCAAAACAACATCGGCGCCCAACCCCTTGAGCCAGCGCACATCTTCGGCCAGCGCCAGCAGCCATTCGGCACGCAGCTGCCCGGTCTGGCGGTCCACCAGAAGGGCCGAACCGATCTTGACAACAATCCGTTTCGCGGCGCTCAGGGTTGCCATGGCGCGACATCTTCCGCAGGTTTGTGGCGCAGACGGTCGTCGTCGATCTGTCCGCGCAGGGCCCGCAGCACCTCGGTCACACCTTCGCGGGCAACGCCGGACATCTGCATGACCTCACCTCCGCTGGCCTTTTCCAAGTCTTTACAAGCGTTTGAACGCTCTTCTTCATCCAAAGCATCAACTTTGTTCAACACCGTGATGCGGGGCTTCTGGGCAAGTTCGCCGCCGTAGGCTTCCAGTTCGGTGACGATGGTGCGGTAATCCTCGGCGATGGTTTCGGAGGTTCCGTCGACCAGATGCAGAAGCACCGCGCACCGTTCCACGTGGCCCAGGAACAGATCCCCCAGCCCGCGGCCTTCGGACGCGCCTTCGATCAGTCCCGGGATATCCGCGACCACGAATTCTGCATTGTCCACGCCGACCACACCCAGGTTCGGGTGCAGCGTGGTAAACGGATAATCCGCGATCTTGGGTCGCGCGTTGGATGTCGCGGCAAGGAAGGTGGACTTGCCCGCGTTTGGCAGGCCCAACAGCCCCACGTCCGCAATCAGCTTCAGCCGCAGCCAGAGCGTGCGTTCGACCCCGTCCTGTCCTGGATTCGACCGCCGCGGTGCCTGGTTGGTTGCGGATTTGAAATGCAGGTTGCCCCAGCCGCCGTTGCCGCCCCGCGCCAGTTCAACCCGCTGGCCCAGTTCGGTCATGTCCACCAGGACGGTCTCCTGGTCCTCATCCAGAATCTCGGTGCCCACGGGAACCCGCAGGACAATGTCTTCGCCGTCCTTGCCGGTGCGCTGTTTGCCCATGCCGGGCTGGCCGTTCTTGGCAAAGAAATGCTGCTGGTAGCGAAAGTCGATCAACGTGTTCAAACCGTCCACCGCTTCGGCCCAGACCGATCCGCCGTTGCCGCCGTCGCCACCGTCGGGACCACCGAATTCGATGTATTTCTCGCGCCGGAAAGACACGCAACCGCCCCCGCCCGCGCCGGAGCGGATATAGACTTTGCACAGGTCGAGAAACTTCATGTCGGGGCCTTTCTGGACAGGCTACAGCTTGCGGCTATAGGTCCATGTGGGTACGGCAGCCTGACGGGCCACACAATAGGTTTCCGCATCGCCTAGGTAGACGAAACCGGCGTTGGTCAGCACCTTGGCCGATGCGGGGTTGTCGTGGAAAACCGAGGCGAACATCGCCTGGTTGCCCTGCGGATTGCCGGCCACCAGCGCCTGCACCGCTTCAGAGGCCAGATGGCTGTTCCAATAGGCCGGGGCAACCCAATACCCGATCTCGGACTGGTCGCGGTCCAGCCGGGTAAGAGAGATCACGCCCATCACCTCGGACCCGCCACTCTTGAGCCCGTCCATCACCCAGACGTCTTCTATCCGCGGTTCGGCGATTGCGCGGGCGATGAATGCTTCGATTGTGCCGGGCGGCAGCGGATGGGGTATCGTAGCGGTGGTCAGCGCAACGCGGGCATCGCCTGCGTAGAATTCGATCAGCCCCTTGTCCGACCGGCGCACCGGGCGCAGGTCAAAGCGCTCCGTCTCGATCATCGGCTGGTTGAGAATGGGTTCCATCTGCATGGTCATGTTCCTCCTCCGAACATCAACTCAGGCGGCCCGTGCGGCGGGCGCAAAAACAAGACGGGTAGCGGTGCCAACCGCCAGTGTCTGGAACGAACAGGGCAAGCGTGCCGTGGGGAGTCCCTTTGGTCCGATCCGGCCGCTCGACCCTCCACCGACAGCTGGCCCAGGCGCGCGTTGTGATCTGTTCATGGCACGGCTCCTTTCTGGATCGCCGTCGGGGTACAAATAAGAAAAGGGACCGGCGTTTCCGCCGATCCCTGAAATTTTTTCAAACCTTGCGGGTACGGCTTACTCGGCGGCCTCCGCCGCTGGCAGGACCGAAATAAAGGTGCGGTTCTTCAGACCCTTGTGAAAGGTCACGGCGCCGTCGACGGTCGCGAAAATCGTGTGATCCTTGCCCATGCCGACACCTTCGGCGGGCCAGAACTTGGTGCCGCGCTGGCGCACGATGATGTTGCCCGGGATGACGGATTCGCCGCCGTATTTCTTGACGCCAAGGCGGCGACCGGCTGAGTCGCGCCCGTTACGGGATGAACCGCCTGCTTTTTTATGTGCCATTTGGTCTCTCCTTAGCCTTTCGCCAGTTCTTTGGCCTGTGCGATCCAGTCTTCACGACCGACCCGACCTTTGAACGACAGTTTCTCTTCAATAGCTTCAACGTCAGCATCTGTCCATGCGGCGATCTGCGCAAAGGTGGTGATGCCTTCGCCGTTCAGCTTCTCGACGATGACGGGGCCGACGCCGGAAATCTGCGTCAGGTCGTCGCCGTCGGATTTCTTGGCTTTTGCCGGTTTCTTGGCGGGTTTGGCGGGGGCCTCTTCCTTGGCGGGGGCTTCTGCCTTCTTGGCCTTCACCGGCTTGGCGGATTTCTCCTGCGCTTCACCTTCCGACACACGCTTAGCCATTTCGGCCTGGTCGGTCTTGTTCATGGTGTAGCGTTCTTCCATCGCCGCAACGATCGACGCGCTGACCGACCCCGTGCCGATGGCTGCCTTGGCCTTGGATTTGCCAGCGCCGGACGCCATGATATCGCCGATCTTGACCAGTGTCAGCTTCTGGCGGTGGCCCTTGGTGCGCTTGGACGAATGCTTCCGCCGGCGCTTGACGAAGTGGATGACCTTGTCGCCCTTGATCTGGTCCACGACTTCGGCTTCGACACCGGCGTCCTCGATAAGGGGCGCGCCGACCTTGGGATCGTCGCCGCCCACCATCAGCACTTCGTTGAAAATCACAGTTTCACCGGCATCCGCCGCAATACGTTCCACCCGCAGCATGTCGCCGGGGGCTACCTTGTATTGCTTACCGCCAGTCTTGATGACCGCAAACATCGCGTCTTCCTTCACTTTGCCGCGTCCTGTGGTCCCCTTCCGGGCGTTTCGGACCGGCATCGCAGCCGCGTCCACCTCGAACAGCGCGCCCTTGGGGCGTCATTGATACAGATCCCACGCGAGAAGCCTCGCCGGGATGCGGGCTTATCGGGGTATCGGGCCTGCAAGTCAAGCGGGTTTTTGGCCCCCGGCTTACAGGTCCCGGGCGGTCATGTTCAACGCCACCGCACGTCCCAGCGCATATGAGATATCCTCGTAAGCAGCGCCGAAACCCGAGAACAGCCCGCGGTTCACCGCCTGTCCCGCAGGCGTGCTGCTGAAGTCGATGTAGCTTTGCAGTTGCGCATCGGTCAGCGGCGAATAGGCCATCAGCAGGTAGCCATAAAGCCAGCCTTCCGTGTCCTCGCGGATCGCCTCGGCTTCGGCTGTGACATCGGCCAGCATCTGGTCCTCCGACACATCCAGGGCGTCGCCATCGGCAAGGCCCCGCATGAACTGGAAATTGGAGTTCAGCGCAGTGGTCACGTTCCGCTCCACCATGTCGCCCCCCGCCACGAAAAGACGCAGCATTTCCAGCCGCGGGGTCAAGGTATCGGACAGCTCGGCATACCGCAGCCGCGCGGCCTCTTCCACGTCCGGCGCGCGGATCGCCTCTCGGGCGGTGTTTTCCAGCGCCACGATCCGGGTCCCAAGGTCGGACGCAAAGAACGCGACGGCCTCTTCGAGCGCGGCATCGTCCAGCTCCCGGTCAAGCGCCCCGCGCACCGCCTCGACAATGCGGGCGGGGTCATAGATCGCCTCCACCTGCGTCTGCCAGGCGCCACCGCCCTGCCCGTCCAGCATACCGGCGTTGAGATCTTCGGCAGAGGTCAGTCCCTCTTCGCGCAGGATCGCCGCAACCTCGTCAAGGCGCAGGACATCCACCAGCACCGAAAGCCGTGCATCGGCATGGGCGGGCAGCGCAAGGGCCAGCAGCAACGGCCAGAGCAGCAGTGCGCGGCGAATCATAGGTCAGTGCTCGGCTGCATGTCGGAAAGCCGTGCTGCCACCGCTTCGAACCGGTTCGCCATGATCTCGTACTGCACGGCATTCATCAGCGCATAGACCTCCTGCATTCTGGGGTCCTCCAGCGCCTCGGCGTAGGCTTCGACCTCTGCGTCCGAGAATGCCTGATAGGTATAGGCGGCGTTGGTGAGGGCGCTGGCGGCAAGGGCGGTGCGCATCTCGTCCTCCTGAGACCGCATGGCTTCGCGCAGATCGGGTTCGTCCATCTGCAATTCGATCACGCCCGCGGCCGCGGCGGCCATCAGGAAACGCACCTGCACCTCCTGTATCGCCCTCAGCGACGCACCGTCTGCGTCCGTTGCCGTCGTCAGCCGCTCCAACAGGTCGATCCGGGGGCTGTCGATCCGCTCCAGCCCCTGCATGATGGCGGCGCCGCTTTCCGTCTTGAGCCCGTCCTCCTCTTCCATGTGGCTGTCGTTCTCGACCGCGACCAGCCGCTGGCCCAGGTCGGTGGCGTAGAAATCGGCGGCGTGGGTCAGCAGCTCGTCGCTCAAGGTTTCGCCCAGGATGGTCAGCGCCATCTCGTGCATGATGTCGGTTGCGAAAACCTCGCTCACCAGCCGTGACCATTCCGATCCAAAGGCGTCGGCCTCGATCCCCAGCATCTCGGGGGCGCTGTCCGCCGACAGGCGGATACTTTCAAGTGCCACGTCAAAGCCGGTGACTTCGAGATATTCGCGCAGCTTGGCCTCGTCGGCGGCCTGCGCGGGCGGAACCAACGCCGACATCAGCAGCAAGACTGCCGCGGACAGAGTGACCAGAGGCTGGCGCAGGGCAAGGGGCATGAGAATATCCTTTTGTTCGTCTCCCCCGAACTTAGGCTCTCTTGTCGCGGTCGCAATGAAAATTCCCGTGTGGTGCGGGTTGCGGCAGATGCCCTCTTGCCTGCAAGCCGAAAGCCCACTAAACGGGCGCTCCAGACCCCCGCGGAGAGGTGCCGGAGTGGTCGAACGGGGCGGTCTCGAAAACCGTTGACCCTTCACGGGGTCCCAGGGTTCGAATCCCTGTCTCTCCGCCACTGATCCCATCAGCCCGGTGCTAAGTTGCTGCCATTGCGGGCGGTCGGGGCGTAAAACCGCCTTGCTTGTGCCAAATTCCCGGCCCAATTCTTCGGCAGTTCCGTACCGGGGGCCAGGTGCAGGCATGTCAGAGGTCGATGATCATATTCCGTCCCGCAGGGCGAAGCTGTTCGAGCTGCACCGGCAGGCGTTACGCGCCGCAGAACGTGTCAGTGCGGCAGGATCAAAGCGCGGCGCAACGCTGGACGAAGCGGCAACTGGCCAATTCCTGGCCAGCGCCCAGGCGTCTTTGCGGGGGAATGCCCCGGAGGGCCGCATCGCCGCCAACCGGGAACACCGCAGGTTCTTCAGTAAAATGCGCTGGCGTCCAGGCCGACCGTGATCGCGCCGATCACCGCCCCGCTGTCGGGGTCGGTGATGGAAAACGACACCTGCCCCTGGTAGGTCTGCGTACTTTCGTCCAGTTCGACATCGTCGACAAACACCGCACCGGCCCCCGCACCAAAGGTCTTTTGAAACTTGGCTTCGTCGCCCTGCCAGTAGTCCGAGGTCACATCGCTGGTCGCGACGTTCAGACCGCGGTTGTCCATCACGAAAACTTCGGTGATCCGCCCTTTCGCCTGCGTCACCTGTTCGCGCAGGAAGTCCGACAGCGGGTGCCCCATTACAGGGGCGATGATCGGCGTCTCCGACGTGCCGACCTGCGCGCGCCACGCGGTGTCCATTTCGTCGATGTCAGCGGCGCTCAGTCCCTCGTGGCGCATGTTCTGTTCCTGAATCGCCGCGACGATGCGCGGGGCGTTGATCCAGGTGGAAAGATCCCCCGAGATGTAATCGGCCATGGCGGGGGGCACTTCCGCGGCGTGGCACATGCCCCCGACGAGGAACGGCAGGGAAAGGAGAAGAGAGCGTGACATGATATTGGCATCCTTGATCTGACGCCCGGCGTCGCAGGCCGGGCCAATCCGGCAGACCGTAGAACGCACAGATTAATCCGCCGTAAATGCCATTCCGGGGTCAGAACCGGCGCGCGCAGACAGTGTCAGGATGCGCCGCGGAATCCGGTCGCCACCACGAATTTCTCAGAACTGTCGGACCGGCTGGCGGGCGGCTTGATGTTGGCGACCTTGGCGAACCGCTGCTTGAGCAGTTTCTGCAGATCGCCCTCTGCCCCTCCGGCCAGCACCTTGGCGACGAAAGTGCCGCCCTCGTCCAGCACGTCGAAGGCGAAATAGGCCGCTGCTTCGCACAGGGCGATGATGCGCAGGTGGTCGGTCTGCTTGTGGCCCGAGCTGCTGGCGGCCATGTCCGACATCACCACATCGGCCTTGCCGCCCAGCCACGCCTTGACCTGTTCGTCGGCATCGTCAGCCATGAAATCGAGCACATGCAATTCGCATCCGGCGATCGGCTCCATCTCCTGCAGGTCGATGCCCAGGATCGTGCCGACCTTCTTGTCCGTCCGCTCGCCCAGCACGTTGCAGCGTTTGACGGCGACCTGGCACCAGCCGCCGGGGGCGGCGCCCAGATCGACGATGCGGGCGCCGGGCACGAGAAACCGGTACTTGTCGTCCAGTTCCATGATCTTGTAGGCCGCGCGCCCGCGATAGCCCTCGGCCTGCGCGCGCTTGACGTAAGGATCGTTCAATTGCCGTTGCAGCCAGCGGGTCGAGCTGAGCTTGCGTCCGCGTGCAGACTTGACCTTGACCTTCAGGTCGCGCTGGCCGCGACCGGAGGTATTCTTGCCCGTGGGTGTCTTTGCCATGCTACCAATCCGAGTTTCGCGTCACCCATAAAGGCTTTGCGCAGTTTTCGCCAGAGGTCGAACGCCATGCGGAACCGCACCTGCGCTCCGAACGGACGTTGCCAGCCGTGCCGGGGTGGAGGTCAGCCCGGCTGAACCGGCGTGGGCAGCTCAAAGAAGGTGACGAAGCGCGCCAGCAGCGCGGGATCGCCAGTCACGCTCAGCCCCTCTGCCGCGTCCGCTGCGACGCCGCCGTAAACGACAGAGGCCAGCGCCGTGGCATCGCCCGACAGCCGCAGATGCGCGACATCCGCCCGTCCTGCCGTGACATCCAGCGCCCCGTCGGCAATGCGCAGCACCTGTGGCCTGCCGCCGAGGTCGAGCTGCACCACCATGTCAACGCCCCGCGCACGGGACGGATTGAACATGGTCTCGAAGGACATGCCGACCGACGCGGCGCTCATCGGTTTGCCCCCCGCCATCTGCGGCGACCGGACCGCCCAGCGGCCCAGCTGCATGATCAACGGCTTCAGCTCCGCCCCCCAGTCGGTCAGCGCATAGACGGTCGTGGCGGCAGGATGCGGCAGGCTGCGCCGCGCGACGATATGGTCCTGTTCCAGATCGGTCAGGCGCGTGGTCAGGATGTTGGAGCTGATCCCGGGCAGTGCCGCCTTGATGTCGGAGAAACGCAGCGGGCCGGGAACCAGCTCGCGCACGATGAGCAGCGCCCAGCGTTCGCCGATGATCTCCATCGCATGGGCCGTTGCACAGCCATCGTCATAAGGTTTCTTGCGCGCCATTCCGCCTGCCCGATCATTTAAAAGAACAATTAGGTTGCTTTTTTGAACTTAGTGGACCTTTATTTGAACTTAGTCATTCTGAACGGAGGATCCAATGGCCTATTACGATATTTTCATCGCCCCCATCCACGCCGACAAGCGCGCGGACTATGATGCATTTCTCAAGGCGTCCCATGAAATGATCCTGGGGTACGGCGCGACAGAGGTCGTGGACCTGTGGGGCGATGACGTGAACGATGGCAAGCTGACGTCGCTGCCAATGGCGGTCAAACTGGAAGCGGGCGAAGTTGTCACCGCCGGCTATGTGATCTGGCCCTCGAAGGACGTGCGCGACGCAGGCTGGGAAAAGATGATGTCGGAAGCGCCCGAGATGGAGATGCCGTTTGACGGCAAGCGCATGATTTTCGGCGGCTTTTCAGAGCTTATGG
Organism: Sulfitobacter sp. THAF37; assembly: GCF_009363555.1. Classification (NCBI taxonomy): domain Bacteria; kingdom Pseudomonadati; phylum Pseudomonadota; class Alphaproteobacteria; order Rhodobacterales; family Roseobacteraceae; genus Sulfitobacter; species Sulfitobacter sp. THAF37. Next base: position 2,869,607 of record NZ_CP045372.1, on the reverse strand, counting down.
TGTCGCGCGGCTGACCCGGGTCGCGGCTGGTCCCGGCGGCTAGTAGGTCCCGTCCTCCAGCACGCCATCCGCGCTCATCTGGGCATAAAGCAGCCCTTCGCGCAGGCCACGGTCCGCAACCGACATGCGGTCCGTCGGCCAGCACCGCATGAGCGCCTGCAAAATGGCCGCGCCCGACATGATCAGCGCGGACCGGTCCTGTCCGATGCGCGGATCGGCCCGCCGACCGCCCGGCCCCATGGCGAGGTAGGAATGGATCACCCGGTCGATCTGCTCCGAGGTCATGCGCAGCCCGTCCACCTTGGTCCGGTCGTATCGTTTGAGCCGCAGGTGGCTGGCGGCCACGGTCGTTACCGTGCCGGAGGTGCCGATGATCTGGAAGTTCTCCTGCGGCTGGGCGGATTGATAGGGGGTGAAATCGGTCAGGTTTTCCTCGAAGAACCAGCTCATCAGGGCAAAGCGCGCGGCGTCGTCCTCAACGTCTGAAAACTGGTCGCGCAGGGTGGCCACGCCCAGCGGCACGCTGATCCAGTCCACCACCCGCGCAGCGGGAATGTCGGATACGGCCTGCTGGAACCCGGTGTGCAGGCGCATGATGGAGTGCGCGCGGTCCTTGCGCGGCACCTTGGAAATGTCGATCCAGACCAATTCGGTCGACCCGCCGCCGATGTCGACCACCAGCAGGTTCTCGGTCTTGCGGTTGACCAGCGGCGCACAGGAAATGACCGCCAGCTGCGCTTCTTCCTCGGGCTTGATGATGTCCAGCCGCAGGCCGGTCTCGCGCTGGATGCGCTTCATGAACTCGGCGCCATTCAGCGCACGGCGGCAGGCCTCGGTCGCGACCAGGCGCATGCGCTTGACCTTGTTGCGACGCAGCTTTTGCTGACAGATGCGCAGTGCCTGAATGGTGCGCGACATCGACCCGCGCGACAGGCGGCCGGTTTTCTCAAGCCCCGCGCCCAGCTGGACGGACTTGGAGAAGCTGTCCACCACATGAAAACCGCTGCCCTTGGGCTGGGCGATCAACATGCGGCAGCTATTTGTTCCCAGATCGAGCGCGGCATAAAGCTCGGTCGAACCGGGCGTGACTGGCGCGGGGCTCAGAGCCGGTCGTTTTCCTTTTTCGAGCGCGCCCGCACCTTTGGGACGCTGTGGCGCCATGGTGTTCGCGCCTTGTATAACGAGTTGATGACAGGCTATTCCCTGAGCCGCCCCTGCGCAAGGGCTAGCAGGCGCCGACAGGTCGCATTCCTGTTACGTCAGGCCTGTCTTGGCCCTGTGCCGCGCGATCCGGGCGGCCTGGTCTGGTGGCCTGGTGGCATCGGCGGTCTTCCGGATGCCGGGGGCGCTATCCGCGGCGATTGCGGGATCAGGGCCGATAAACGCCTGCCTGTCGCCCACCAGAGTTGTCGCGCTGCGCGGGCTGCTGCACCGGACACGGGATTTGCGCTTGCCCGCCCTGGCGCTCTTTCCACCATCCGTATGTGTCAGGCGGTCTGACCATGCGGCGCGCCTCACAACCTTGTTGAGAATTATGAGCCCCCGGCCCTCTCGCCCCCTTCGCAGCGGCAAGCTACAACACGCAGGTCGCGGATGGGGTCCCGATTGTCGAAAAACGGCGACGGGAAAAATGCGACTGCCGATAGAAGGCCACAAAGCGCAACGGAGGAATCAAGGCATGCCGGACGTCACGATCGTATATTGGCGCGACATTCCTGCACAGGTGATCGTCGGCAAGGGCCGTCGTGGATCCAAACGCCAGTTGCCCGAGCGCTTTGAGCAGGCCATCGACCGCGCCGCCATGAAAGTGGGGGCCGAAGACACCGATGCCTATCTTGCAGAGTGGCGCAAAGCCGATCCCTACGTGGTGGACGGGGAGCCTGACGCCGTGGCCGATGCAGAGGCCGCGCGTCTGGATGCCGACTACGACCGGGACCGGATCAAGGCGCTGATCGCCAACGACGGTTGGGCCTGAGGGCCGCCCCCATGTTCAAGGATAACATCATGTCATTGCTGAACTTTCGCCGCAAGGAAACCCCCGCAGCGCCCGTCGGCAGCCCCGAGGTCGAGGCGTTCCTGCAAGATTATTCCATCGAGGTGATGCCGCGCACCGCCGAGAAGGTCGAGGATTTTCGCGATCTGCTGCCCGCAGGCACCCGCGTCTATATCGCCCATATCGAGGGCACCCCGATCGAGGACATGGTCGCGACGGCAAAGCGCCTGAACGCCGACGGCTACAAGGTCATGCCGCATTTCCCCGCGCGCATCATCAAGGACCGCGCGACGCTGGCGAACTGGATCGCCATGTACCAGGGCGAAGCGGATGTGAAACAGGCGCTGCTGCTGGCCGGTGGTGTCACAACGCCGCACGGTGATTTCAGCGATTCCATGCAGCTGATGGAAACCGGTCTTTTCGACGAAGCGGGGTTCGAGCGTCTGCATGTGGCGGGCCACCCCGAAGGCAACCGCGACATCGACACCGACGGCACCCGCCTGCGGGTGGACGAGGCGCTGCGCTGGAAGAACGATTTCCAGTCCCGCACCGACGCCGAAATGGCCATCGCGACCCAGTTCGCCTTTGAGGCGCAGCCGATCATCGAATGGGCCGACAGCCTGAAATATGCGGGCATCACCCTGCCGATCCACATCGGCATCGCGGGTCCGGCCAAACTTCAGACGCTGATCAAGTTCGCCATCGCCTGTGGGGTGGGCCCGTCGCTGAAGGTCCTGCAGAAACGCGCGATGGATGTGACCAAGCTGCTGCTGCCTTACGAGCCGAACGATGTCGTGACCGAACTGGCCCGTCACAAGGCCGAAAACCCCGATTTCAACATCAGCCACGTGCATTTCTTCCCGCTTGGCGGCATCAAGACCAATGCCAACTGGGCCATCGAGAACGGTGGCACCGCCGCCGTTCCTGCCAACGCCGAATAAAGGACCAATCCATGACCCGTACCGTAGTCGAATCCAAGACCAGGACCGCCATCATCGGCTTTGACGAGCCGTTCTGCGTCATTGGCGAACGGATCAACCCCACGGGCCGCAAGATCCTGTCCGAAGAGCTGGAGCGCGGCGATTTCAGCCGGGTCGAGGCGGACGCGGTCGCACAGACCAACGCGGGCGCCAACATCCTGGACGTGAACTCCGGTGCGGTCTTTTCCAACAAGATGGCCGAAGACCCGCGGTATGCCGACAACAACTTTGTCGAACCGACGCTGATGCCGGAACTCATCGCACGGGTGCAGGCCGTGTCCGATCTGCCGATCTGCATCGACAGCTCGGTCCCCGGTGCGCTGGAAAACGGGCTTGAGGCCTGCGAGGGTCGCCCGCTGCTCAACTCCGTCACCGGCGAGGAAGAGCGTCTGGAGCTGGTGCTGCCACTGGTCAAGAAGTACAACGTGCCCGTGGTTGCGATCTCGAACGACGACACGGGCATTTCGGAAGACCCCGAGGTGCGTTTTGCCGTGGCCAAGAAGATCGTGGAGCGTGCGGCAGATTTCGGCATTCCCGCCCATGACATCGTGGTGGACCCGCTGGTCATGCCGATCGGCGCAATGGCAACCGCGGGCCACCAGGTCTTTACCCTCGTCCGCCGTCTGCGCGAGGAACTGGGCGTGAACACCACCTGCGGTGCGTCCAACATCAGCTTCGGCCTGCCGAACCGGCACGGCATCAACAACGCCTTCCTGCCGATGGCGATGGGGGCCGGCATGACCTCGGCCATCATGAACCCGGTCGCGCTGCCCGTGAACCAGGCCAAGATCGCCGAGAAGAAAGCCGAACTGGACGCTCTTGGCGTGGTGCTGCCCGAAGGCATGGACGACGAAGTCTTCGTGCAGCTTTTCGGGATGGGATCGACCCTGCCCCGTCCCGGCAAGGAGATGGAGGCCATTCGCGCCGCGAACTTCCTGTTCGACCGCGACCCGCATGGCGGCGCCTGGATCGAGTTCAACAAGCAGGCCCCGAAGGCGGGCCAGGAAGGGCGCGGCCGCGCGGGCCGCACCGGTGGTCGCCGCCGCCGCGGCTGAGGCCGCCTTCGCGATGTGACGACAGGGCCCCGGAGGACATCCTCCGGGGCTTTTCTGTTTGCCGTCGTGAAACGCGATTCCTGCCGGGAACGGTAACGCGGAATTAACTCACCGCGCGCTACACGATGCTGACGAAGCTGAAGTGGAGTTGCGTGATGAAGTCTGCCGATCCCCTTTCGGGACTGCATAGCCATGTCTGAGCCGCTGATCCCGGAAAGCCGGTTGAACGTGACACAGGCCGCCAGCCTGCACGCCGCGATGAAGGCGCGGGCGGGTGAGGATCTGACCGTGGATATGCGTCAGGTTGTCCAATTGGGCGCGCTCTGCCTGCAGGTGCTGGTCGCGGCGGGGAAATCCGCCCGCACGGCGGGGGAGACGCTGCAGCTGATCAATGTGTCCGATCAGGTGCTGGCACAGATGAACGTCATGGGCCTGTCGCCCGAAGCCATTGCGGAGGGACGACAATGACCCTTGAAATCCTTGCGGTCGATGACAGCCGCACCATGCGCGACATGATCCGTCTGGCGCTCCTGCCTGCCGGTTTTACCGTACATACCGCCGACGACGGCGTGCACGGGATAGAGGTGCTGGAAGGGATCGAACCAGACGCGATCATCACCGACATCAACATGCCCCGCATGGACGGTTTCGGCTTTATCGACGCGGTGCGCGGCCAGGACCGTCACCGCGCCACGCCGATCCTCGTGCTGACGACAGAGGCCGCGCCGGAACTCAAGCAGCGCGCCCGAACGGCAGGGGCGACAGGCTGGATCGTGAAACCCTTCGACCCGGACAAACTGGTCAAGGCCTTGCAGATGATCGCCAGCTGAGAGGGCAAATGTGATGAGTGATCAAAACGACCCCATGGCGGAAATCCGCGCGTCCTTTTTCATTGAGTGCGAGGAACTGCTCGAAGCCCTTCAGGACGGCCTGCAGATCATGGCCGACGGCGCTGACGACAAAGAGACGATCAATATCGTTTTCCGGGCGGTCCATTCGATCAAGGGCGGCGCGGGGGCATTCGGGCTGGAGTTTCTGGTGCGGTTCGCCCACCGGTACGAAACCGTCCTGGACGAGGTACGCGCCGGACGGCTGAACGTCACGCCCGAGGCGCTCAAGGTGTTTTATCAGGCGGCGGATCATCTTTCCGATCTGGTGCGCGCCAGCCGTGACGGGCTGAGTGAACCCAAGTCGCAGACAGATGCGCTGCTTGCCGCGCTCAACGGTTTTCTGGGTGACGAGGGCCCGGCGGATGAACCGCAGCCGGAGGAAGAGATCGACTTTCAGCCGATGGGCCTGTCGCTCGACCTCGACCTGGGCGACGCTGAGAACGGGCTGCCGGATCTGACGTCGGCGCAGGGCGTGGTTGCCGCCATGAACCGCTATACGATCCGCTTTGCCCCTGCCGCGGAACTGTTCGAGACCGGCAACGACCCTGCGATCCTGCTGCGCAATCTCAGCGCCCTGGGCCACATGGAGGTGCATTGCGACACCGCTGATGTGCCGCCACTGGAAAAGCTCGCGCCGGAGGTGCCGCACCTGGCCTGGCGGATCACGCTTGAGACCGAAGCGGACGACCGCGAAATCGCTTCGGTTTTCGAATTTGTCGAAGGGCTGTGCCATCTGGAGATCGACTCCGAGGCGGACCGGCGCGCGCCGATCGCGCCGGAGCCACCTGAACATCCGGCGGAACCGGCGCAGGAGGTCTCCGATTTTCACACCGTTGAGGTCGAAGCGACACCGGCGCCAGAGGACCCGGTCCCCGAACCGCCGGCCCCATCAGCCGCGATAGAGGGGATGCCGCAACCCATGGCGCCCTCTGCCGCGCCGAAACCGGCCGCGGCGGCCCCCGCCCCCGCGCCGAAGACCATCGTGCGCGTGGATCTGGACCGTATCGAACGGCTTGTAAACCTCGTCGGGGAGCTGGTGATCAACCAGGCCATGTTGAGCCAGAGTCTCGAACATTCGGGCCTGTCGCCGCATTCCGACGCGATGAACGGTCTGGAAGAATTCCAGCGCCTGACCCGCGACATACAGGATTCCGTGATGATGATCCGCGCCCAACCGGTCAAATCCCTGTTCCAGCGCATGTCGCGCATCGTTCGCGAAGCGTCCAGCGCGGTGGACAAGGATGTGCGCCTGATTGTCCAGGGTGAGGATACGGAGGTGGACAAGACCGTGATCGAACGGCTGTCCGACCCGCTGACCCATATGATCCGCAACGCGGTAGACCACGGGTTGGAAAGCCGCGCCGATCGCGCCGCCGCCGGTAAGCCCGAACAGGGCCAGGTCCATCTGACCGCCGCGCACCGCTCCGGCCGGGTGGTGATCGAAATTGCCGACGACGGTGCCGGGATCAACCGGTCCAAGGTGCAACAGCTTGCGATCCAGAAGGGGCTGATCCCGCCGGACGCCGTGCTCAGCGACAGCGAGATAGACAACCTGTTGTTCATGCCGGGATTTTCCACCGCCGAGAAGGTATCGAACCTGTCCGGCCGCGGCGTGGGCATGGATGTGGTGCGCACAGCGATCCAGGCGCTGGGTGGGCGCATCACGACCACATCCCAGCCGGGCGAAGGCACGACATTCTCGATCTCGCTGCCGCTGACGCTTGCCGTGCTCGATGGCATGGTGGTCGAAGTGGCGGGCGAAACCCTTGTCCTGCCGCTCAACGTGGTGGTCGAGACGCTGACGCTGGGGGCGAATGACGTGCAGATGCTGCGTCCGGGCCGGAATGTCGTGCGGGTGCGCAGCGGCTTCGTCCCCTTGCTGGACCTGGGCGGGGCGCTGGGCTATCGCGCGCCGCTGGAGGACTTCACCGGCTGCGTCGTGCTGCTGATCGGGCAGGAGGACGGGACGACTGCCGCCCTGCTGATCGACAACATCGTCGACCAGCGCCAGGTGGTGATCAAAGGCCTGGACGAGAGTTTTCATCGCGCGCCGGGCATCGCCGCCGCCACGATCCTCGGGGACGGACAGATCGCACTGATCCTCGACCCTTCCGACATCATCTCCAACGCCATGTCCGCGCATCTGGCCATGGCCGCCCTGCCCCGCACCGAAGGAGCCACCGCATGACAGACAAGACGTCCCCCAGCAGCATCGAATTGCTGACCTTCCAGCTGGCCGAACAGGAATATTCCATCGACATCATGTCGGTGCGCGAAATCCGGGGTTGGACACGGGCGACCCCCCTGCCACAGGCGCCGCATTACATGAAGGGCGTCATCAACCTGCGCGGTACCGTGCTGCCGGTGATGGACCTGGCAAACCGCCTGGGCCTGCCGCCCCGCACCCAGAGCGACCGCGCGGTCATCATCGTCGTCAAGCACGAAGAAAGCATGACCGGCCTGCTGGTGGACGCGGTATCGGATATCGTGGCGCTGACGTCGGACGACCTGCAGCCGCCGCCCGACGGCTCTGCCGGTGGCGGTGGCGTGGTCAGCGCGCTGACGCTGATCGACGATCGGATGATCCGCGTGCTGGACCTGGGCGCGACGATCGACGTAAGCGAAAGCACTGCCGCATGATCGCCGACCGGCTTGCCTCTTCGACCCTGGACCCGGACAGCTTCCGCGCCATCGCGGAACTGGCCTATCGCGAAAGCGGTCTGACGCTGGCCGACAAGAAGGCCACGATGATCCAGTCGCGGTTGCGTCACCGGTTGCGTGCCCTCGGGCTGCCGGATTTCCCAAGCTATTGCCGATTCATTCAATCTGACCGGGGCCAGGACGAGCACCGCCACCTCATCTCCGCGCTGACGACCAATGTCTCGCATTTCTTTCGCGAGAGCCACCATTTCGACACGCTGCGGGATCTGGTGGCGCAACGCCTGCCGTCCCTGCGCGCGGGCGGCAGCCTGCGGATCTGGTCGGCGGGGTGCTCCAACGGGCAGGAGCCGTTGTCGATCGCGATGACGCTGCTGGATCAGGCGCCGGACATGCACAAGCTCGACCTGCGCATCCTGGCCACCGACATCGACCCCAACGTGGTACGGTTTGCCCGTGCCGGCATCTACCCCGAGCGGCTGATGAACGGCGTGCCGGACGCGATGCGCGCGCGCTACTTCACCGTGCATCAGGACGACAAAGCCGGAGAGCCGTGCTTTGCCGCGCGGCCAGAGCTCAAGGCGCTGATCCGCTACAACCCGCTGAACCTGCTCAAGCCCTGGCCCATGAAAAGCCGTTTCGACGCTATCTTCTGCAGAAACGTGGTGATTTACTTCGATCTGGAAACCCAGTGCACGCTCTGGCCGCGGTTGCACCAGATGCTGCACAAGAACGGCGTCCTGTTTCTGGGCCATTCCGAACGTATCGCCCCGCCCGAAGCTTTCGGCTTTCGTGTGGGCGAACCGACCACCTACCACCCGAACTGACCCCGAAAACCCCGGCGCGATCCGCGCCGCAACCCCTGAGGAATTCGAAATGGCCCTGCGTGACCAACTTCACATCATGGTTGTCGATGACATGTCCACCAGCCGTGGTTTGATCACCCAGGCGCTGGATTCATTCGGGGTGCGCAATGTGTTCACCGCCGACAACGGCAAGCAGGCCCTACAGGCGTTGAGCGTGAAGCCCGTGCATCTGGTGATCTCGGACTACAACATGCCCGAGATGGACGGCCTGAACCTGCTGCATAATCTGCGCGGCACCGCCCGGACCAAGGGGATCGGTTTCATTCTCATCACAGGCCGGGCCGAGCAGCAGATCATCGACCACGGCAAGAAGCTGGGGATGAACAACTACCTCAAGAAACCGTTTGAGCCGTCGGACCTGCGCAAATGTATCGAACAGGTGGTCGGGCGCCTGTAATGCGCGGATCGTCTTCCCCGGATCCGGAGTTCGGTGCAGTGCTGCGCCGCATGTCTGCCCATGTCGAGATGCTGGCGCAGAAGGTTGCGCGCACCGAGGATGCCGTCGGCGATCGCCTGACACTGCATCACGGCGGTGCACAGGGCATATCGGATTTGCAGAACCTCGACTACCTGCGGCAGTCGCTGGAAGATCTGGCCCTGCTGACGGCGGCACTGAGCGACGCGACGGGTCCGGCAGGGTTCAACGGAATGGCGCAGGCGCGTGCTGCGCTGCGGTTGGCGGACACCCGCGCCCTGCTCTGTCCCGGCGCCGGGCCTGCTGGCATGCCTTTTGCCTCCGATCCCGGTGGCGAGGTCGACCTCTTCTAACCAGGGGCTGCCCCCCATTCACAGATGACTTTGCGGGCCTGAAGCGCAGGTTAACGGCGGCAGGCCTCAGAACAGCTCCACATCCTGGGCTGGGGACGTCCGCGCGGCCACCGGCACCACGTCGGGAACGGTGGTGCGCGGTTTGGTTTTCTGCCGGGCAATCCCGCTTGTCGGCAGGAAAACAAGGTGCCGGGCCGTCTCTCCGCCGATAGAGCGGGACAGGCAGGGAATATTCTCGATCTCCAGAAAATCCAGAACGAACCTGGCATTGGCGTTCCCGATATCGGACAGGCCTGACACCATCTTGGCCCCGCCAAACACCTTGGCCTCCATCCGGGATTTCTGTGCCCCCAGCTTGAGCATGTCGTTGATCAGCAATTCCATCGCATTCAGCCCCTCCGGGTCAAAGCGCGCGGTGGAATAAGACGCATTCGGGATGAGGATGTGGTTCATCCCACCCACCCGCGCGACCGGATCGTGCAGGCAGCAGGCCACGCAGGACCCCAGCAGCGTGGATATCACGGCATCCTCCTGCGCCGACACCGCGTGTTCGCCTTGCGTGATGACAATGGGCTTTGCGGTCATGGCCGGTGTCCTGTCTGTTGCGCACGGTGGCGTGCCGCGGCTTCGTTGATCCGGTCGGGCAGCTCCGTCAGGGGGGCCTGGACGAGGGCGGCGCCGGTTTCCCAGGCGACACGCGGCATCCCGTAAACCGTGCTGCTCTGCGCATCCTGGGCAAAGGTGATGGCACCCGCCTCGCGCAGCGCCTTCATCCCGGTGGCGCCGTCGCGGCCCAGTCCCGTCAGGATCGCGGCAATGACGTCCTGGCCATGCGGCGCAGCAGAGGCGAAGAGCCTGTCGACCGACGGAACGTGGCGCGCACCTCCCCGGTCCGGCGTCAGGCGGATTTCCCAGGCCCCTGCCCTGCGGTCGATTTCCGTGTGTTCGCCAAGGGCCGGCGCCAGCACGATCTGCCCGGGTCCGAGGGTCATGCCCGGCTCGGCAAGGCTGACCTGCTGCGCGAACCTGCGGTCGAGGAGTTGGGAGAAACTGACCAGGTAGGTGCCCGGCATGTGCTGTACGATCACGACCGGCGGCCCGGCAGGGTCAAGCCCGTCGATCAGCGTATCCAGCGCGGCCACACCGCCGGTGGAAGCGCCGATCAGGATCAGGGGCCAGCGCCCAAAGGGCGTTGAAGCCGCCCGCACCGGCCCGCCTGTCCGCGGCCGGGACGGCGCCTGCACCTGACTGCAGGCCGCCGCAAAAACCCGGCGCGCGATATTGTCCCGCAGACGCTGATCGGATCCGTTTTCCGGTTTTTCCAGGCAATCCACCGCCCCCAGCATCAACGCGCGGACCGTCGCTTCGGAATTTCCTGTGGTCATGCCGGAAAACATCACGACCGGCAGCGGGTTCAGCCGCATGAGCTTTTCCAGAAAGTTGAGCCCGTCCATGCCGGGCATCTCGATATCCAGGGTGATGACATCGGGGCGGGTCGCCTTGATCACGGCGCGGGCTTCCTGGGCATCGCCCGCCTCGCCCACCACAGCCAGCCTGCGATTGCCCTCCAGCACAACCCTGAGCCACCGCCGCAGGAACACGGAATCGTCGACGATCACCACCCTGCGGGGTCGTGTCAGGTGCGCAGGGTCCGCCCCCGGGGAAAGCGATGGCCCGGTCATGGCCGAGTTCTCCCAAAGATGCGCCTCATGACCATGTCCCGCTGGAAATCAAACATACCCTGCGCGATCCCGGCGGGACCACTGCCCCTCTATGCTCGAATTTCGTGAACAGGTCTTTAAGATGCGAATGAACGCCTTCGCCACCTGCCGCGCCGCGTGAAGGCGGAAACCGGGTGGCGTACCCGGATCGCTTGTGAGACGCTGGCGGCGCTGGAAAACCAAGGGGACCCGAAATGAAACCGGGATGGACCCGGCCCGGCGTGAAAATCGGCGCCGCGCTACGGGCCAGAACCGGCCCCCTCAACAGGACAGGTGACAGATGGAACTGACCGCCAATCCCTTCACCCATGCGCTGGCCGCGAAGGAAAAGCAGCTGGGCTTGTGGATCACCTTGTCCAGCCCCTTCGCAGCCGAGGTCACGGCCCCCGCCGGTTTCGACTGGGTGCTGATCGACATGGAGCACAGCCCCAACGATTACTTCAGTGTTCTGGGTCAGTTGCAGGCCTATGCCGCGACCCCGACGACAGCCATCGTGCGGGTGGAATGGAACGATCCGGTCAAGGTCAAGCGCCTGCTGGATCTGGGCGCCCCCGGTCTGCTTTTCCCCATGATCGAAACGGTCGAAGAGGCTGAAAAGGCGGTCGCGTCCACCCGGTATCCGCCGCGTGGCCTGCGCGGCTACTCCGGCGCGTCGCGGGCGACAAAGTTCGGCAGGATCACCGATTACGCCGCGCGGGTGGAGCAGGAAACGACCGTCCTTCTGCAGGTCGAAACCGCCGCCGCCGTGGACCGTGCAGAGGAGATCGGCGCGGTGGACGGCGTGCACGGGATTTTCTTCGGTCCCGGCGATATCGCCGCCGACATGGGCAAGGTCGGCAGACCGATGGACGAAGACGTCTGGTCGCTGATCCGCCCTGCTGCGGAAAAGTTGATCGCGCAAGGTGTCCCCGTGGGAACATTGGTGCAGGATCCGGCCTTTGCCGCAGACCTGCTTCGTGACGGTTTTTCCTTTGTCGCCTGCGGGACGGATGTGGTTCTTCTGGCCCGTGCGGCGGACGGGCTGCTGGCGGGCATGCGCAAGAGCTTGGAATAGGCGGGGCCGCCCCCGGGGGACGTCACCGGTGACGAGGTGCGGCGGTGCAGACCTGCCGGATCGGACTTGACGCATTGCCCTGAACGGCTTCGGCGGCTGGCGGACGCCGTGGCCAGCCACACAGAGGCAGGCTGTATCGACTGCTTCAGCCCGTCCCGGAAGGATCATTCAGAAATGCAAAAAGATCACTTTTGTCAATGGGTTTCGGAAGCAACTTCACGTTCTTTGCGCGGCAGGCGCGGTCCAGTTCCATGCTCCGGTTGGCCGAGATCAGCCGTGCAGGCACATCACCGTGCATCGCGCGGATGCGGGCAAGCAGGTCGAGGCCCGACATCCCCTCGCCAAGCTGGTAGTCGACCACCAGCGCATCGGGTCTGAGGTCGATGTCCGACAGTAGCTTCAGCGCCTCTTCGCCGTTGCCGGCGTGGATGACCTCTGCGCCCCAGCTTTCCATCATCAACACCAGCGCATTGGTCAGCGCATCGTCGTTCTCGACCAGAAAGACGACATCGCCCTTGCGTGCCAGACCGGCGCTGGCGGTTCGGTCGGGGGCTTCCGGCTCCCGCGCCTTGCCGACGTCGACAATGGGCAGATCCACCTGAAACAGACTGCCCCGCCCCAGGGCAGAGCTGAGCCCCAGCCGGTGGCCCAGCGACGTGCAGGCCCGTTCGACGATGGCCAGACCCAGACCGAGACTATGCTCTGCCTGATCCGCAGAGAGGCGCCGGAATTCGTGAAAGATCGCTTCCTGATCGTCCTCTGCGATGCCTGGGCCGGTGTCCCAGACCTGCACTTGCGCCAGCTCGCCGCGATGACGCACGCCCACCAGAACCTTGCCTGTCTGGGTGTAGCGCACCGCGTTGGAAACGAGGTTCTGCACGATCCGGCGCAGATATCCGGGGTCGCTGCGCACCGACAGGCCGCTCTTTACCACCCGCAGGTCGATGCCCTTGGCCTGTGCCACGGGCGTGAGTTCGTCGCGCAGGGGTCCCAGCACGGCGGCAAGCTTCACCGGCTGGATGTCGAACGTGGGCCGGTGTGCGTCGAGCCGCGAAATGTCCAGCAGCGCCTCGATGATCTGTTCGACGGAGGCAAGCGCGGTTTCCGCCATTTCCACGATTCCGCGCTGGTCGGTGCTCATCACCTGGTCGGACAGCGCCGAGACAAACAGCTTGGCCGCCGACAGCGGCTGCAGCAGGTCGTGGCTTGCCGCTGCGACAAAGCGTGACTTGGACGCGTTGGCGCGTTCCGCCTCGGACAAGGCGATGCCCAGTTCGCGGGTCCGGCTTTGCACACGGCGTTCCAGCATTTCGTTCATCTCCGACAGCGCGCGGGCTGCGGCGCGTTCCGCACTGACGTCGGTAAAGCTGATGACGAAACCACGATCCGGCATTTCCTGCGCAAAGACGCTCAACACCTGCTGTTTCTCCCCCGTCACTTCAAAGGAGATGGGTCTGCGTCCGCTTTCCTGCGCGGCCCAGTCGATCAGCATCTGGCTGCCGAAATGCTCGGGAAAGGACAGTTGCAGGCTCAGCCGTTCCAGCAACACGAGAAAGCCGCGCCCCAGGGCTGCATCCCGCGGGGGCAGGTCCAGCAGGTATTCCATGCGACGGTTCCAACCGATCAGCTTGCGGTCGCGGTTGAAGATGCAGACGCCCTGATCGAGGTGATCCAGCGTGGCGCGCAGGATCTGGGCCTGTTCGTCCCGCAGCTTCTGCCGCTCCTGCCGCTCCAGCCGGATGATGTTGGTGACATCCGTCTGCAGGATCACGGTTCCGCCCCGCGCGGTGCGGTGTTCGCTGACCTGCAACCAGCGGTCATGGGTCAGGCTGACGTTGAAGACCACGTGGTCGTCGCGGTGGCGTCGGTTGCGCTGCCGCGCCCAGCTTTTCGCCGTCATGCCCGGCGGCAGAGACAACATGCGGCTGGCCGAGATCAACCCCACATAGGCGTCAAAGGACAGCCCCTCGTGCAGTTGCCCTTCGATGTCCGACAGATCCCGGCAGAACCGGCTGTTGTACAACACCAGCCGATCCGTCGGATCGAACAGCGCGAAACCTTCGCTGATGGTCTCGATCGCTTCGGTCAGGTTTTCGCGCGCGATGGCGGTTTCGCGGTTGGCCACCTCCAGCCGCGCGTTCGACTCCTGCAGCAGGTCAAGCGTGCGCTCCAGTTCGATGGTCCGTTCGCGCACCTGCACCTCCAGCAGCGCCGCACGTTCGAACTGGGCATAGGCCACGCCGGACTGCTCGTTCTTCTGTTCCACCCGGCGCATCAGGGCCTGGGTGATCTGCAACAGCTTCTCATTCTGGCGTTCAAGCGAATCCGCCGGATTGATCAAGGACACGGTGTCACTCCGTCTCGGTCCCGGGGGCGTAGATCGCAACGCCCGTCATGGTGTGGTTGACGTGTAGCGCGCCGATCTGCTCGCCATAGGTGGAAAAGCCGATGACGCGATGGTCGGACAGGATGCCGGACATGGCATGGGTGGTCTGCATCTGCTCGGCTTCGATCCGGCGCAGGACGCAGTCGCACCCCAGGATGTCCGTCAACGGCCCCGCGTCGGCAAGCTCGTCCAGCTTCCGGCGCAGATGGGCCACCATGTCCTGTGGCTGGGCGAGTGTCAGGACCATCCCCTCGTCAATGGCCGAGAAGAACAAGAGCTCTTCGCCCTCCTTAACCTGCTGGATCGCACGTACGTGGTGATCGCCGCCGATGCGCACGACAACCGGGTGCGAGGCAAAGGTGAACTGATCCAGCTGTTCGGGGTCCTTGCCAACCAGCCGGGCATATTCCCGCGCGGCTGGTTCGGCGTTGATTGACTTGACGATGCGGCGGTCCGGATCGGCCTCGGTGACGACCATCTGGCTTTCGGTGGGGACCAGGTGGTCGATGCTGAAGACCTTTACCCGGAGATCGGACTGCACAAGGGTCAGCACGGCGGCGTTTTCACACGCCCGGCCATTCAGCGCGACGCGGGTGTGGCCAAAGTCCAGGCCGTCGCCCGCCGACCCCCCGAAAAGCGCCATGTCGCGCAAGGCGGGGGCGATGGCGACGGTCAGCATATCCTCGCGCAGCGACAGGCCGTCCACCAGCAGAAAGGCAAAGCCGTGCCGCCTGTCAGGGTTGGCTTGTTGCAGCATCACGCGGTCCAGCGCGATCCGGTCCAGCACGGATTGCGAAGATCGGTCATCCAGGTCCTCGATCAGGATCGACGTGGTGGCGAAATGCGCACGGGGGAAACCGATGGCAATGATCGTGTCACTGGCATAGCCGCCTGCGCCGATTTCTCCTGCCGTGGTGCAGGCGATCACGTCCGCGCCGCCAAAGGCGGCATGCGCTTCGGCCACCAACCGGTCAAAGTCTGCCTTGGCGGAGATGAACAGGGCCACCATCGCCAGCGGTTCTGCGCCCAGATCCTGCGCCAGCTTGGCGACGGGATCGGGATGATCCACACCGACCTGCCCGCGGCGCAACCTGTGCCGTGACTCCGCATGCGGTTCCAGGTCCTGCTGAATGGCCAAATGAAGTCTCCCTCCTGCCAGAATAGAGGGGCTACTCGTCTTTTGGCAACGGGGATGTGAAGCTGGCCTCATGGGCGACGAGCACCGCCTGCGTGCGGCTTTGCACGCCAAGCTTGCGCATGATCGCGGTGACATGTGCCTTGACGGTCGTCTCGGCGATGGACAGGTCGTAGGCGATCTGCTTGTTCAGCTTCCCGGCACAGACCAGTTCCAGAATCCGCGCCTGCTGTTTGGTCAGCGAGCGGAGCCGCCGCAGGTTCTCGGTTTCCGCTGCCGCGGCCTCTCCGGCGACGAAACCGCTGGGGGTGTAGACCTGTCCGGCATTGATGGCGGCGATGGCATCCCTGAAGGTCTCCCTGCGGCTGTGTTTCGGAACGAACCCCGAGGCGCCTGCCGCGATCGCGCCGCTGATCACCGCGTTGTCGGTGACGGATGTGACGATGACCACATGGGCACCGCCCGCCTGCCGCCGAAGCCGCAAGAGCCCGTCCAGGCCGCTGACATCGGGCAGGTTCAGGTCCAGCAATACCAGATCCGGCGGCGCGGACCGCTCAATCTCATCAAGCGCACCGGACAGGGAGTTGGCCGTGCGCACATCCGTGTACTCAGTCACCGACCTCAGCGTCAGCTCCAGCGCATCGCAGAACAGCGGATGGTCGTCGACGATCAGCGCCCAGTTGCTGGATTTCGTGGGGCTGGCCGGCCTGGTCGTCGCGGATGAATAGGCTGTCATGGGGGATACGCTAGCACCAATCGGACACGGCGTATCTAGCCAAAAGGTCTTGGCCCGGACTTCCCGTTCCCAACGAAAGTCCAATATCGCACCGCGCTGTCGATTTTGCCGAGGTCGGCGCGCAGGTCAGACTGGGCCCAGCGGGGGGCTGGACCATCCTGCATCACGAAATGGATGCCAAGGTTGGCGGCCAGCTCGCACAGCTCGCCAGCCGGATGCTCGACGGCTTTGCCAAGAAGAGGGCGGATCAGTTTTTATCGAAATGTCAACAGGTTGCCGGGCCAAGTGGAAGTGACGCATCAGTGGGCGCACCCGAAGAAGGCGTCAGGACAGGATGGTTCGGCCGACGGAACAAGGTGCGACAGGACCGCGCGATATGGGGATCCGCTCGGGAAACCGCCCGACCGGCGCGGCGTGTCATCGCAATCCGTCCTGGCCCTTGACCTGCCAGGCTTCCAGCCCGCCCATCCGGGAATGGACCCGCCCGCCGCAGGACATGGCAAGGACAAATACGATCTCGTCCGCGCGCGGCCCGTCGGGCAGGCCAACCTCGATCCCGTCGAAATGGCTGCGCACATAGGCGGCGTTGATATGGCCCAGCGGCACGTCCAGCCGGGTGCCGACACCGCCGCGCTTCATGCAGGACGGCACGATTGCATTTGACTCGCCCAGAAGTCCGCGCATCGCGTATCCCCCCGGCACATGCCAGAGCGCGGCGTGCTCCAGCTCGCCGTTCTCACCCACGACGGCGCCTTTGCCGTAGCCGTCGATCGCCTCCTTTCCGCCAAGCGCCGCGATCAGCCGTTCGCTCATTTCGGCACCCAGCGGTTTCAAATCCTCCATCGCGGGCTGCAAATCCGCCTCAAAGCGGCCCGCAAAGGGGTTCGCGACGCAGGCCAGGATGGCGCCCAGACGGCGCGGCGTCTCGGGCGGGGTGCCGCCGTCGTGATGCACCTCTTCCAGGGTCAGCTGCATCTTGCGGATGGAAAAGTCAGGCATTGCTCAGGGCTCCTTCGGAATGGGTTGCATGGACAGTGCGGCCTGCAAGGCACAGCACCGCCTCCTGGATCAGGCCCCGGCGACACAGCCCGCGGGCAAATGCCTGACCGCGTGCAAGGGCCGCGGCCACCTCGGCCGGGTCGAGCCGGCCCACATGGGTCGTGACCAGCCGACAGCCCAGGTCGCTGTCGGGGCTGAGGGTGTTGGCCGGGACCCGGCGGATGGCGGGATGACCGGGCAGATCGACGCTGTTGGCGATCAGCGTCGCGGCAACGTCCGCAGCAGCCGCCGTCGCGGCGGCGACGGTGACGGCGTCCGCGATGCCCAGCGAATGGCTGCGCCCTTGCCAGCCCGATGTCGCAAGGCCGCGCACCGGATCATCTGACATGATGTTGATGGACCCCGCTGGCCCCTGCGCCGTGATCTGCTGCCCCGGCGCAAGGTGAAACGCCACGTCGCCGCCGTTGTTGATATAGACCTTCTGGGCCTGCTGAACGTCCAGAATGGCCGCAAGCATGTCGTCCGCGACCGCCCCGGCGACGGCGGCCATCGGCGTGACGAATTCGGCCCCGTAGGGCGAGACCGCCGCGACCATGCGTCGTGCCACCGGGTCGGTCACGACGGTCCTGTCGTCGACCGGGCGGCGCAGCATCGGCAATTCGGCGGCAAGACCCGACAGAAGCGTGCGAAACCGCGCCGTCGCCGCGCGGTAGCAGGCGGTGACATCGCCCCCGGTGACTTCGATGATCAGGTCGATGGGGCCGTGATGCAGATGCATCCGCCGTCCGTCGGGCAGGATATGCGCCTGCGGTCCTTCGCTCACGATCCGGTTCCGATCACGCGCGAGGCGCGGCCGTATTCGCCGCCCCTTGCCAGAACGTCATCCAAGTCCCGCACCTTGCCGCTGTGCCCTCCCAGCGCCTCGTAATCCGCACGGCGCACGGTAAATTCCAGCGGCGCCACGAGCGCCGGTGTGGGCACATAGCCGAACGCCCCCGCGGGCACCTCGGTCACGTCCACCATCACCGTGATCCCGCCCCCCGGCCAGCGATAGGTCGGCGCCCCGCCGATGGTGACGCGGGTGCGGTCCTGTTTCACCGAATTGGTCAGGTGGATCGGGTTGCGCGTGACGCCAGACCGCAGCGAGCCGCCCGCGCCGCCCATGAACAGCACGGTACAAAGGGCCGGTTCGCAGTTTTCCGCGATCAGATCGACCGAAGGTTTCAGCGCCTCGGGCATCGGCTGTGCTTCGGGCTCCAGATCGTCATTGAGCACGTAATAGGCCGAATGTTCCCCCGTGGTCGACACCATGAGCAGCGACAGTCCGGGACGTGCGCCCTTGGCCGCGCGCCACGGGCCGAGGATCTTCAGCGGGTCGTCGATGTCGGTCCCACCCCAGCCCAGACCCGGCTCCGCCACCTTGAAATAGCGCCCCGGCGTGGAGCGTCTGCCGTTGATCTTGATGCCGGTTTCGGGCCAGTCGATCACCTTGCCCGCCTGGTGCTCCGACACGACGCCGGTGATGTGGTCGTCCACGACCACGACTTCGTCCACCAACCCCTGCCATTGTACCGCGAACATGCCGATGGTGGCCGACCCGCATCCGACCCGCATCCGGGTTTCCTGCCGACCATCCACGATGGGGGCCGCACCGGCCTGCACGACAACGGTTGAGCCGCCGTCGATGCTCAGCTCAACCGCCTCGCCGTTGCACAGGCGCAGCAGCGTGTCGCAGGTCACGCGGCCTTCGGACTTTTCGCCGCCGGTCAGGTGGTCGACCCCGCCGAGCGACAGCATCTGCGAGCCGTATTCCGATGTCATCACATGGCCCACCGCTTCGCCCTGTGCGCGGACGGTGGCGGCCTCGGATCCCAGGTGCCTGTCGGTGTCGATCTTTACCTTGACGCCGCAATAGGAAAAGATCGCCTCGGTCACGACCGTCACGAAATCCACCCCGTCGATGTCGCGGCTGACGATGAAGGGGGCCGGTTTGTAGTCGGGGTATGTGGTCCCCGCGCCGATGGCAGAGACAACGATGTCATCGCCCGAGGCGGTGGTGCCGTCCCAGTCCGCGGCGAGGAAGGGTTTGACGGCATCGCCCTTGGCGATGCGCCGGTCCAGGATGGTCAGCGGATCGCAGCGCACGATTTCGCCACCCTGGTTCGCATAGCGGTCGCAGGCGCCTGCCCGGCCTTCGGCGATGTAGCACATCACCGGGCAGGCGTCGCAGCGGATTTTCTCTGGCTTGGTCATGTCTGTGACGCCTTGATCGCGGCCAGCACGCGATGGGGCAGCGCCGGCACCTTGGTGATTTTCGCCCCCGAGGCATCGCGGATCGCGTTCAGGATCGCGGGCGCGGTGGGGATCAGAACGTGTTCACCCAGCCCTTTTGCCCCCATCGGCCCTTCGGGGTCGGGTTTTTCGATCAGGATCGAGGTGACGGGAGGCATGTCGCCGATGGTGGGGATCAGATAGTTGTGCAGATTTTCGGTCAGGCCGGGCAGATATTCCTCCATCAGCGCCAGGCCGAGCCCCTGGGCGATGCCGCCTTCGATCTGGCCCTCGGCCAGCAGCGGGTTGATCGCACGGCCCACGTCATGCGCGGCGACGATGCGGCGGACCCGCGTGGTGCCAAGCGCCAGGTCCACCTCGACCTCGGCCATCTGCGCGCCGTAGCCGTATACGGCATAGGGCGTGCCCTGGCCGTCGGCGTCGAGCGTCGTGGTCGGCGGATCGTAGGTTTCCTCGGCCGCGATGACATAGCCGTTGTCATCCGCCTTGAGGCCGGTCAGGTCGATTTCGCCTGTCTGATTGCCCTGTGTCACGGTCAGCCTGCCGTCGTGCAGGGTGATCGCGTCCGCGTCGGACAGGTTGGTCTGGCGCAGGATCGCGCCGCGCAGGGATCTGCCCGCAGCCTCTGCCGCGCGGCCGGTGATGAAGGTCTGCCGCGAGGCCGACGTTTTGCCGCAGTCGGGGGTCAGGGCGGTATCGGGGCCGATCAGGTCGATCGCGTCGATGGCGATGCCGATGGCGTCGGCGGCGATCTGGGTGATCACCGTGTTCGCCCCCTGCCCGATGTCCGTGGCGCCCTGGTGCAGCTTCAGCCGCCCTTCGGCGGTGATGCCGATGCGGATGGTCGACGGATTCGGCAGCGCGGTGTTGCCGCAGCCGTACCAGCAGGAGGCGATCCCGAGACCGCGCTTGAGCGTGGTAGAGCTGGCGTTGAACGCCGCGACCGCCTCTTGCGCGTCCTGCCAATGCGGCGCGAGCGCCTCCAGACAGTCCACCAGCCCCACGGCCTGCATCACCTGCCCGCAGGGCGACCTGTCACCGTCCCGCAGGGCATTCTTCACCCGGAACGCGAGGCGGTCCAGCCCGCAGGCGAGCGCGAGTTCGTCGTAGAGCAGTTCCTGCGTGATCGCCGCCTGCGGCACACCAAATCCGCGAAACGCGCCCGAGGTGGGGCCATGGGTGTGCACCGCCCGGCTGGTGGCGCGGTAATTGGGCGTCAGATACGGCCCCGAGGCATGGACCGGCACGCGGGTCGCCACCGTCGGCCCCCAGCTGGCATAGGCACCCGTGTTGAATTCGCCGTGAAAGGTCATCGCGGTGATCCGACCTTCGGCATCCGCGCCGATGGTCGCCTCCATCGTGCCGGGGTGCCGCTTGGTGCTGGCCTGCATGGATTCGGTCCGGCCAAAGACCATGCGACAGGGTTTGCCGGTCTTGAGCACGGCGAGCCCAAGAAGCGGCTGCAGCGTCACATCCAGTTTCGCGCCGAACCCGCCGCCCGCCGCCGCCGGAATGATCCGCAGCCGGTTCTGCGGCAGGCCGAGAACCCTTGCGGTGTCTTCAAGGTCCATGACCGGGGCCTGGGTGCAGGCCTGAATGACCAGCGTATCGCCTTCCATCCAGGCGGCGCCGGCTTCGGGTTCGATGTAGGCGTGTTCGACATAGGACGTCTCGAACCGGCCCGTGACGACATGGGCCGCCGCCGCCAGCGCCGCATCGGGTGCGCCGCAGGCGACACGCCCCCGGATCAGCGTGTTCTCGGGCCGGTCACCGTGCAGCTGCGGCGCGTCGGGCATGACGCCTTCGGTTTCGGTCAAGACATGCGCCAGCGGCGTCCAGGTCACGGGAAACCGGCCCAGGTCCAGCGGTTCCACCGCGGCGGCCTCGCCCACAACCAGCGCCACCGCCTCGCCCCGGTAGCGCGCGACCCCTTCGGCCAGCGCGGGCTGGTCGGCCAGCGGCGGGATCACGCCATAGCGGTTTTCACCCTCGATGTCGGCGGCGGTGATGACACAGGCGATGCCGGGGGTCTTCGCCGCCCAGGCGTCGATGTCGCCCAACTCGAAACTGGCGTGGTAGTGCGGGCTGCGGACCGCGCGCACCAGCAGCGCACCTTCGGGCGCGTAGTCCGCCCCGAAGACCTCGGTGCCGTCCACCTTGCGCTGTCCGTCGAGCCGGGGAATGGCGCGCCCCACGGAACGCCCCGCCGCCACGGCCTGCGGCGCGTCGGCGGGGGCATTCGCCGTGCGGACCGCCGCGATGATCTTGCGGTAGCCCGTGCATCGGCACAGCACCCCGGCAAGCGCGTCTTCGACCTGCGCCTCATCCGGCTGGGGCGTCTGGCGCAGCAGTTCCATCGCCGCCATCATCAGCCCGGGCGTGCAGATGCCGCATTGTGCGGCCCCCTTGGCCAGAAAGGCCCGTTGCAGCCGTGCGCGCAGGTCAGGCTCGGCCGTCTCCAGGGTCTCGACCGTGCGGCCATCGGCCTGGATCGCCGGAACAAGGCAGGCGCATTCCTGGCGTCCGTCGATCAGCACCGTACAGGCGCCGCAGTCCCCCGCATCGCAGCCGACCTTGACGCTCTTCAGGTTCAGCTCCTCGCGCAGGACCTCGGACAGGCGGCGGCCCGGCGCGGTCGGGACGCGGCGTGCGGTGCCACCGATGGTCAGGGTGATGTCGCTGTTGTTTTTCGGGTGGACGTTCATGCGGCCTCCGTCAGATCCTGCAGGGCCGCGAGCGTGCGGCGCAGCAGTTCCGCCGCGCCGATGCTGCGGTAGCCCGCCGTGGCGCGCATATCGTCCATCGGGCGCAGCGCGGCGGCGACATCCGCATCGGTCACGCGGGTCGCATCCAGCGACGCGCCGATCAGCGCCGCCTCGACCTGCGGCAGACGTGTGGCCACCGGCCCGCAAGACCCGACCGCCAGGGCCGCCTGCGCCACAACGCCATCGCGCAACACGATCCGCGCGGCGGTCATGGCGATGGAGATCACCAGGCAGTGGCGCGCACCCAGTTTCAGAAAATGCCCCTGCCCCGCCAGTGCCGCTTCGGGGATCACGACAGCTGTGACGATTTCGCCGGGTGCCAGAGCGGTCCGGCGGGGGCCGGTGATGAAATCGCAAAGCGGCAAACGGCGCGTGCCGTCGGCACCGGCGATCTCGACCACCGCGTCCAGCGTCAACAGGGGCGGCACCCCATCCGCAGCCGGCGATGCGTTGCAGATGTTGCCCGCGACGGTGCCACGGTTCTGGATCTGCCGCGCGCCCACTTCACGTGCGGCCAGCTGCAACCCGGCGCAGGCACAAGGCAGGTCGGCGCGGATCACGTCGGTCCAGGTGGCGGCGGCCCCGATCCGCAGGCCGTCGGCGTCCCGGCGGATGCCGCGCAGCTCGGGAATGCCCGTGATATCGAGAATCGGCCCCGACAGGGTCTTGTGCTGGTTGACCGCAAAGAGGTCGGTACAGCCCGCCGCGATGCGACAGCCGCCCTCCTGAAGACGGTCCAGTGCCCCTTGCAGCGTGTCCGGTCGGTGGTATTCGGCGGTATCGGTCATGGCTGTCCCGATTGTTGGTACACAAGCAGATGTTGCGGGAGCCTGCGCAAACTGTCAATAATTTAGCTATGAGTGAAACAGAGATCACGAACGACGCCTACCAACTGTCCACGCAGGTCGGGTTCAACCTGCGCCGGGCGAACCAGCGGCATGTCGCGATCTTTGCGCGCCATGTCGATGGGTTGACGCCGACACAGTTCGCGGCACTGGCGCGGCTCTATGAACAGGGGACGTTGTCGCAGAACCTGCTGGGCCGGGAAACGGCCATGGACAGTGCCACGATCAAGGGTGTGGTAGAGCGGTTAAAGGCGAAGGGCCTTGTGACCTCCCGCCCTGACCTGAACGATCAGCGGCTGCGGCTGGTGGAACTGACCGCCGACGGCAGGTCACTGTTCGAACATGTCGAGGCGCAGGCCCTGGCCGCGCGGGCCGAAACCATGGCGCCCCTGACCGCAAAGGAAGCGGCACAGTTCGAGGCGTTGCTGGCCAAACTGGTCTAGCCAAAGTCACTATGGGTCGTCCTGGCCGGGTTCGTCCGGATTGTCACTGAAAAGGGCAATCTTGTTTCCTTGCGGGTCACGCAGGTAACAGACGTAGAAATGCGCGCCATAGGAGGCGCGGAACCCCGGCGCGCCCTCCGCCGTGCCGCCCGCCGCTAGCGCGGCGGCGTAGAGCGCGCGCACCTGGGCCTGGCTGGCTGCCTCAAACGCCGTCATGGACCCGTTTCCGGCGCTGGCCGGTTTGCCGTCGAACGTCGGTTTCACGTAGAAATCGGGCAATACGGGGCGCTTGCCCGGCGTGACCGGCAGCGCATAGCTCAGGCCCTCGGGCCCCTGGCTGAACCCGTAACCCAGCGCAGGCAGCACCGCGTCGTAGAAGCGGCGGGCGGCGGCGATATCGTCCGCTCCGACGGTGACATAGGCGATCATGCGGCCCGAACTCCCCGCTTGTTCCGAGGTGCGTCAGACCCCCACATATGTTTCGAACAGGCGCCGGTCGCCGCGCAGCAGATCGGTGTCCACCACCTCGCGGCCATGACCGTTTTCGATAAAGGCGACGCGGTCGGCGATCTGCAGGACCGCCTCGATCCGCTGCTCGACCAGGATAATCGCGACACCCGCGTCCCGCATCTTTTCCACTGTCTCGCGGATAAGCTGGATCATCGACGGCTGCAGCCCCTCGGTCGGTTCGTCCAGCAGCAGCACCTTCGGCTCAAGGCAGAGCGCACGCGCCGTGGCCAGCATCTGCTGCTCACCGCCCGACAGCGTCTCGGCCCGCTGGTCCAGCCGTTCGCGCAGGCGTGGAAACATGTCCAGCACACGCGCGCGGGTCTCGGCCCCCCGGCCCCGCGTCATCAGCCCGATCTGGATGTTCTCGGCCACCGTCATCTCGGTGAACAGCCGCCTGCCCTGCGGAATGTAGCCGATGCCGTGGCGCGGGACCTCATGGGCGGGCAGCGTGCTGATCGGGCTGCCGTCCAGGCTGATCTGTCCGGCGCTCAGCGGCAACAGGCCCATGATCGCCTTCATCGCGGTGGATTTGCCCGCGCCATTGCGGCCCATCAGGCACAGGACCTCGCCCGCGCGGACCTCTAGGCTGAAATCAAACAGCACCTGGATCGGGCCATAACCGGTTGAGATCTTGTCGAGTTTCAGCATCATCCAGTCCCCAGGTAGGCGTCTTGCACCGCCCGGTTGCCGTGGATTTCATCGGGCGTGCCGGAGGCCAGGATGCGCCCCATGTCCAACACCGTGATCCGGTCGGCCAGCGCCATCACCACGTTCATATTGTGCTCGATCAGCAGGATGGTGGTTTCCCCGGCAAGCTCGCGGATTAGCGCGTTGAAGCCCTCGATCTCGCTTTCTGCCAGGCCCTGTGTCGGCTCGTCCAGGATCAGCAGACGGGGCCGCTGCGCCACGCCCATGGCGATCTCCAGCAGGCGCTGGTGGCCATAGGCCAGGTCTCCGGTCATCTGGTCGGCGCGGTCGGCCAGCCCGACCCGGTCGAGTGCGGCCAGCGCCGCCGCCCGGTCGCGGCTGCGCAGCGCCAGCGCCAGATTGTCCGCCAGTGACAGACGGGCATAGACCGCCGTGATCTGGAAGGTATAGGCCATGCCGCGCCGGATGCGGGCATGGGCGGGCAGCGCGGTCACATTCTGCCCGTCGAACCAGACTTCGCCGGAACTGGCGGGAATGCGGCCCGAGATCATGCCGACAAAGGTGCTTTTGCCGGCGCCGTTCGGCCCGATCAGCGCGTGGACCTCACCCTGCGGCAGGGCGAAATCCACCCCGTCGACCGCCGTCAGCCCGCCGTAAATCCGTGTCAGCGCCTTTGTCTCAAGCAATGTCATGGCAGCCACGCCACCCAGCGTTTGCGGATCTCGCCCACCAGACCGGCCCGGGCGAACAGCGTCAGCAGCACCAGCACCACGCCCGCGATCAGCATATAGGCGTTGGTCAGCCCGCTGGAATAGTCGATCAGGTAGAACATGAAGAGCGTCCCGACCAGCGGCCCGATGGTGGTGCCCGCCCCGCCCAGCAGCACCCAGAGCAGCGGAAAGATCGAATATTGCACCGAGGTGAAGGTCGCCCCGACATAACCGAAGAGCACCGCGTACCCCGCCCCTGCAGCGCCGGAGATGGTGCCGGAGATGATGACCGCCGCCAGCTTGTGCCGGAACACGTCATAGCCCAGCATTCGGGTGCGTTCTTCATTCTCGCGCACGCCGATCAGCACGCTGCCGAAACTCACCTGCATCATCCGCGCGGTGATCAGCAAGGCGGCAGAGAACAGCAGCAACGCCGCCAGGTAGCGTGTGGTCGGCGCCGTCAGGTCCAGCCCCGCGATCTGGCGGGCGGATTGCGCGATGACAAACCCCTCGTCGCCGCGCGTCCAGGCCCCGAAGTAGAGCACGGTCAGATAGCCCGCCTGCGCGAACATCAGCGTCACGATCATGAAGGCCACCCCGATCGTGCGCAGCGCCAGCAGCGCCACCACCGCGGACAGCACGGCGGCGCAGATCAGGCCCACGGCAAAAGCGGGGATGACACCCAGCCCGCCATGTTGCATCGCCAGACCCAGCCCGTACATGCCAGCGCCAAAGAACATCGCATGGCCCAGGCTCAGCAGCCCGGTATAGCCGAACAGCACGTTATACCCGATGGCATAGGTCGCCAGCACCATGATCCGCGCAAGATTGCCCTGGTGATAGCTGGGCAACACGAAGGCCAGCACGAACAGCAGCGCGATCAATCCAAGATGCAGCAGGGTGGACCGGGTGCCGATGCTCATGCCGGTTTCTTTCCGAACAGGCCCTGCGGGCGGAACACCAGTACGAGGGCCACCAGCAGGGTTGCGATGATCTTGGCCAATGTCGGGCTGAGAAAGACCGAGATGATGCCGTCGGACATGCCGATCAGCACCGCCGCCAGAACGGTCCCGCGAATGGACCCCAGCCCGCCGATGATCACCACGATAAAGCTCAGCAGCAGCGGGTCATGGCCCATCAGGTAATGCGCCTGCTGGATCGGCACGATAAGCACGGCGGCAAGCGCGGCCAGCCCCGCGCCGAGGCCAAAGACGATGGAATAGACCCGCGACACCGGAATGCCGAAGGCCAGCGCGGTTTCGCGGTCCAATTGCGTGGCACGCATGATCAACCCCGCCTTGCTGCGCGTCATGATCAGCCAGAAGGCCAGCAGGATCACGATGGCGGCGCCGATCACGAACAATTTGTAGCTGTTGGTGCTCAGCCCCCAGGGATAGAACATGGCGAAGCCGTTTTCGCCCCATTCGAACCAGGGCAGCGCGATGCGGTGGCTGAAGGGCGGCTCCACGGGCCGCGCCTCGGGGCCATAGGTCATCAGTGCCGTCTGTTGCAGAATATAGAGCACCCCGATGGTGCCGACGATGGTCGCTTCGGGGTCGTATTTCACCGGCTTCAGGATCAGACGGTCCACCAGCACCGCCACCAGCGCCGCGATCAGCGGCGCCAGCGCCAGCGCGGCGACGAAACCCACCGCAGGGTGCCCGCCGATGGAGGTCGCCACAAACCAGGCGACCACCGCGCCCAGCATGAAGAATTCGCCGTGCGCCACGTTGACCACGCGCATCACGCCAAACACCAGGCTGAGGCCAAGCGCCGTGAGTGCCAGCACCGCAGCGCCAACGGCGCCTTCCAGTACGGCAAGAAGAAGGTGAGGTCCGAAATCCATGAATATCAGCAGGTTGCGCCGGGGAGTTAAACCCCGGCGCCTGGCCCTTAAAAGGACATGGTCGTGTAATCGACCTCATCGGGATAGAGCGTATCCTCAATAGAAGTCGTGTGCACCTTGACCAGCTTGCCCTCTTCGACTTTCGAGATGTACTGCACGCCAAAGACCTGGTGGGTCTTGCCGTTGAACCGTTTCGGCCCCTGTGGATGCGCGTCGCTTTCCGGCATGTCGGTCATCGCCTCCACCGCCTCGATCAGCTTGGCCCGATCCTGCGGACCCTGATAGTCCGCGGCCTCCATCCCGGCCTTGATGATGTGCAGGGTTTCCCAGCAGCCAAACATATGGGCATAGGTCGACACATCCTTGGGGTCCGACACGGACGCGCCGTTGGCATCCACGCCCACCGCCTCGCGGAACAGCTTGTCATGGCTGGACTGGTCATCCTGCGCGTAGCGCGGGTTGCCCTCCCAGAAATAGGTGCCTTCCAGGAATTCCAGCCCCGGCGACGCCAGATCGACCGCTTCGAGCGAGTCGATGAAGCCGAAAATCTCGGGCCGCGAGGGGCCGAAGAACTCGCCCAGCTCCTTGACGAAGGTCAGAACGGCGGGGCCGACCATGACGTGATAGATCACTTCGGTATCGCGCGGGATCTTGGGGAAATACTTGGTAAAGGAGGTCTCGGTCGGCGGGATCGCGATCATCTCCAGCACCTCGCCGCCCTGTTCCTCGATCGCCGCCGAGAAATAGTCGCGGTGATCGTGACCGAAGGCGAAGTCGGGGTAGATCATCGTGACCTTCTTGCCCAGGTTCTCCGACACATAGGGCGCCATCGCCTGCACCTGACTTTTCACATCGGTGATGCCGGGTTGCAGGGTGTAGCGGTTCAGCATGCCGCTGGCGACGTGGTGCCCTTCGGAGACCACGAAATAGGGCAGCTTCAGCTCCCCCGCGGCGGGGGCCGAGCCGATCACGACGTGGCTGAACAAGGTGCCGAAGGCCACGTCGCAGTTCGACTGGTTGGCGAATTTCTCCAGCACTTCCGCGCCGCGCTTGGGATCGGTGCCGTCATCCTCGGCCACGATCTCGACGGGTCGGCCATTGATGCCGCCCGCGTCGTTGATCATCTTGACCGCGGCTTCGGTGGTGCGCCCGTACCAGCGGCCATAGGCGGCGCCGATGCCGGTTGAATGCTGCTGAAATCCGATCCTGATCGGGGCGCTTGATTGCGCGCTGGCAAAGCGGGCGGCAAGCGGTGCGGCGGCCAGCAGCCCCCCGGCGGCGGCACCTTTCAGCACGGTACGGCGATTGGTCATCAGTTTACGTGTCATTCCAACTCTCCCTGTTGGGCGGGACCATTTGCGGTTTCCCGTTATTGCCCCTGAATGTTGTTTGCATACATGCAATTTGTCCAGAATTTTCTCAGACGAAGCCGGTGATCACGCAGTTCAGGCCCCTTTCGGCGCCGCCAGCAGCCACAAACCGAGCATTGTATAGGCAATCATGAACACGGACAGCGGCAGGGTTGCAAGGGCCGTGCGGCGGTGGTTGCCGAAGAGATCCAGCGCGATGCGGTGGGACAGCAGCACGGACCAGACATGCCCCAGCACCACCAGTCCGGCCTGCGTGGTCCAGATCAGGCGCACGCTGTCGATGCTGTTGAAAAAGCCGGTCGTGACGCGGAAGGGTTCGATCCCCAGCCAATCCGCCCCCCGCGCGAACGGGTCGCTGAGGGCCGCGATGCTGTATTGGATCTGCACCAGAAAGGAGGTGAGGTAATGCGCCACATGATACACCATCGCAATGGGCAGCAGGCTCAGCGCCAGCCAGCCAAAGGCCTCGGCAAAGCGCAGATCGGTCCGCGCCAGCCGCAGCCCGAGCCAGACCGACAGCGCGAATACCGCGATCAGCGCGGCGCAGGCCAGCACCAGTCCGGCGACCGTCTGGCCCACCACGGCGGAGCGGCCCGGAAACTCCAGCGGGTTCACCCCGATCGTGCCCAGCCACCAGAACGTCTCGTTCAGGCCGTCAAAACTGCCCACGCCCAGCAGACACAGGGCAAAGACGCCTGACGCTGGCGCCGGACGCACCGCCAGAAGTCGCCAGCCGGGGCCGCCCAGCCCCGCCGGGGCCGACAGCCGCAGGGGCGCGAGGCTGGCGTAAGCGGCAAAGATGGCGTGCCCCAGCTCCGCGTGGCGCAGCCAGCCGGGGCCGCACACCACCATGCCGGCAAAGGTCGCAACCCAGTAGATCGCCACGAACTGCGCCAGCCGCGCCGGATCGTCCGGCGCGATGTCCGCCAGCAGGAAGGCCGCGAACCCCAGCAGCAGCGCCACGGCAGGCCAGCGGCCCAGCCCCTCGGGCAGGGTGACGACCGGCCGCAGCTTCCCCAGCAGGCTGTACAGCCCCGTCCACGGATTGATCCAGGCCCAGAGGTTCCCGAACAGGATCGCAAGGCTGACCGTCGCCACCCAGCCCAGGGTCCAGAAGCTGAGCGGCATGAGGTTCGACAGCGGGTCGCGCGGCCCCGCAAACCCCAGGTAAAGGACAAAGCCCATGCCAGCCAAGGAGATCAGGCTGGTGATCTGCCGCGCGGCGGAAAAGTCGCGCGCAGGCCAGCTGCGGTGCCCGAAGAGCGCCAGAACCACAGCGCCCGGCACCGCAAAGAGCGCCAGCACCGTCAGCGCCACCGCCGCCACGCCCGCTGCCGTGTAGACCCCGGTCGGCAAGAGCAACACAAAGCCCTGCTCGGACACATGCGCCTGCGCGGGCAGCGCCAGCAGCCCCGCCAGCTTGACGCCTATGACGATCTCACGCAGTCTCATGGCTGCACTCTGGCGAGGGGACAGGAATTTTGAAAGCGGCTTTTGTTCTTTTCGGGCTGGCGCTGCTGTCCTGCGCGATCTGGCTGACCGGCTTCGGGCGGTCCTCCTCGGCGTTGCTGATCGAAAATGCGCTGGCCCAGCCGATGGACGACACCCGGCTTGGCGCTTTCCTAAGCATCGACAACCAGGGCACGCCCGACCGCCTGCTGGCGGTGTCCAGCCCGGTGGCGGCGGCGACGCTGTATAACCCGGCCAGTGCGGATGGCCTGCCAGTGCCCAGCGGACATTCCGCGCTGGCGCTGGATGCGGCGCATATCGACATCCGCCAGCCCGAAACCCCGTTTGCGCATGGCGCCCTGGTTCCGCTTGTCCTCACCTTTGCCAAGGCGGGTGACGTGACCGTCAAGGCCCGGATGTCGGACCCCGCACAGGCCGGGGCCGCCGGCGAAGTCGGCCTGTTCGGCAGGGGCGACATCTGTGTCGTGGGGGACGGCGAACCGGCCCCGGAGATCGCGATTGACGCCTTGCCCGACGGCGACGGCTGGCAGGTAAAGATCACCGCCCGCGACTTCACCTTTTCCGAAGACCTGATGGGGCTCTACCACGTGCCCGGCACTGGTCACGGCCATATCTACGTCGGCGGGATGAAGCTGGGGCGGCTCTTTGCGCCCGAATACCACATCGGCCCCCTGCCCCCGGGTGCCCACGAAGTTCGCGTGACGCTGAACACCAACGATCATCGCGCCTATGTGGTGGGCGATACGCCCGTCACCGCCAGCACCATCATAACGGTTGACTAAACCCTCCGCTTTCCGATTTTATTGGTATACAAGTGAGTTTGGCGAAAGGCACCGGCGTGAAACAGTCCGAGACGAAGGGCAGCATCATTGGTGTGGATGTCGGCGGCACCTTTACCGACCTTGTGATGGTGGACAGCGCAAGCGGCACCATGCGCATCGCCAAGACACCGACAACCCTTGATAACCAGGCTTTTGGCGTGCTGGCGGCGCTGGAGCAGGCCGAGGTCGCACTGGGCGATGTCGGGCTGATCGTACATGGCACCACTACCACCACCAACGCGGTGTTGGAACGCAAACTGTCGCGCACCGGGCTGATCACCACGGCTGGCTTCCGCGACGTGCTCGAACTGGGGCGGCGGACCCGTCCGCAGGCCTATGGGATGAAAGGACAATTCACGCCGATCATCCCCCGCGATCTGCGGCTGGAAGTGGCTGAGCGGATGGACGCGCAGGGCAACGTGCTGACCCCGCTGGACGAGGACGCTTTGCGCGGCGCGATCAGGCAGCTGATCGACGCGGGCTGCGAGGCGCTGGTGATCCATTTCCTGCATGCCTATGCCAATCCCGCCCACGAGCTGCGCGCGGCCGAGATCGCCGCCCAGGTCTGGCCGAACGCCTACATCACCACCGGCCACAGCCTGCTGTCGGAAAGCCGCGAGTTCGAACGCGGCGTGACGGCAGCGGTCAATGCCTCGGTTCAGCCGCTGCTGGAACGCTATGTGGCGCGGCTGCGCGATGAACTGGCGGCCAAGGGGTATCGCGGCGACGTGCTGGTGATGAACGGCAATGGCGGCATGGTGTCGTCCAAACTGGTCGCGCAGGAGGCCGCAAAGACCGTCATGTCCGGCCCCGCCTCGGGCGTCATGGCCGCCGCCTATACCGGCAGGCGCGCGGGCGAGCCGAACCTGCTGACCTATGACATGGGCGGCACCAGCACGGACGTCGCGCTGATCCGCGACGGCACGCCGCCTGTCTCGAACGAGATCGAGGTGGAATATGCCATGCCGATCCATGTGCCCATGGTGGATGTGCGCACCGTGGGTGCCGGGGGCGGCTCCATCGCGCGGGTCAATGCGGCGGGGCTGCTTGAGGTCGGACCGGAAAGCGCCGGGGCCGATCCCGGCCCGATCTGCTATGGCAAGGGTGGCACGCGGCCCACGATTTCGGACGCAAACATGCTGCTGGGCCGTCTGAACACCGACAAGCTGAACGCGGTGGCGGGGGGCGTCGGGATGGACGCGCTTGCCGCGATCTTTGCCCGCGAGCTTGGGGCGCCGCTGGGGGTCGATGCCCATGGTGCCGCCGAGGCGGTGATCCGTCTGGCCAATGCCAAAATGGCGGGCGCGATCCGCATGGTGTCGCTGTCGCTGGGCGCGGACCCGCGCGACTTTGCTCTCTTTGCCTTTGGCGGCGCGGGGCCGCTGCATGCCGCGGCGCTTGCCCGCGAGTTGGGCGTGCCCCGCGTGCTGGTGCCAGCGCGCCCCGGGATCACCAATGCGCTGGGCTGCGCCGTGGCCGACCTGCGCCATGACTTTGTGCAAACCCTGAACCAGCCGCTGGACGATCTGGACATGCCCGCGCTGCACGCTGCATTCGCCGCGCAACTGGCGGAAGGACAGGCGGCCTTG
Source organism: Sulfitobacter sp. THAF37 (assembly GCF_009363555.1). NCBI lineage: Bacteria > Pseudomonadati > Pseudomonadota > Alphaproteobacteria > Rhodobacterales > Roseobacteraceae > Sulfitobacter > Sulfitobacter sp. THAF37. The sequence goes on along the minus strand of NZ_CP045372.1, from coordinate 2,837,057 downwards.
GCGCGCGAAAACGTCACCGTCACGCGTGTCGAACATCATTTCAGCGCCGACATGCAGTTTCTGGGCCAAAGCCATGTGGTGCGGGTGCCGCTGGAAAATGCAACCCCCTCGGCAGAGGCCCTGCGGACCCGCTTCAACGAGGTCTATTGGCAGCGGTTCAAGGTGGACCTGCCGGAGATCCGCGCCCGGATCGTGAACGTAAACTGCTCGGTCATCGGGGTCTGCGCCCCGGTGGACCTGTCGCTGCTGATCGACGCGGGCGGCAGGCAGGCCAGCGCCACCCCGACGGGCCGCCGCACCGTTCATTTCGATGGCAGCCCCCATGACACGCCGGTCTACTGGCGCGACCATCTGCCAGCCGATGTGACGCTGGACGGCCCCGTCATCATTGAACAACTTGACTGTACCACGCTTGTCCCCCCCGGCGACCGGGTAACGGGCGGCGCGGACGGCAACCTGATGATCCATATCGGAGCGGCGGAATGAGCAGCATCGACCCCATCACCCTTTCGGTCATCCAGGCGGGGCTGCAACAGGTCTGCGACGAGATGGATCTCAGCTTTTCCCGCGCCGCGTTTTCCCCCGTGATCGCAGAGGCGAACGACCGCTCGGACGGGATCTATGCCGCCGAGGATGGCGCGTTGATCGCGCAGGGCGCGGGCGGCTTGCCGGTCTTTGTCGGTACCATGCAGTATTCCACCCGCACATTGATCGAGATGATTGCCGCGGGCACCGCCCCTGCCCCGCAGCCCGACGACATCTATATCGTGAACGACCCCTACCTGGGTGGCACGCATCTGATGGATGTCCGCTTTGCCCGGCCGTTCTACCGCAACGGTGAAATCTTCTGCTGGCTCAGCAACACGGGGCATTGGCCCGACACGGGCGGCGCCGTGCCGGGGGGCTTTTCAGCGTCGGCCACATCTGTCGAACAGGAAGGGCTGCGCCTGCCGCCGGTGCGCCTGTTCAAACAGGGCGTGCTGGACCCGGAGATCTACGCGATCATCTGTTCCAACATCCGCGTGGCCGACCAGCGCATCGGCGACGTCAAGGCGCAGGCCGCCGCGCTGATGGTGGGCGAGGAGCGGCTGAATGCGCTGCTGGACCGCTACGGCGACGACGTGGTGCGGGCGGCGATTGCGGAGCTGCGCCATCGGGCCGAGGCCCAGATGCGCAACCTGATCGACGAAATTCCGGATGGGGAATATACCTCCGCCGCCTGGATCGACAGCGACGGCGTGGTGAACGAGCCGCTGGCGATCCGGCTGAAGATCACCAAGACGCCCGGCCATCTGACCTTTGACTTTGCCGGCAGCAGCCCGCCCTGCATGGGGCCGATGAATTCGGTGCTGGCGACCACGCTGTCCTCCGTCTACCTCGCGATGCGCCACATCTTTCCGCAGGTGCCGATCAGCGCGGGCGCGTTCGAACCGCTGGAGGTGATCCGCCCGGTCGGGACCTTCCTTGATGCGCAGTACCCGCGTCCGGTGTCGGGCTGCGCGGCCGAGGTCAGCCAGCGCATCGCCGAAGCGGTCTTTGCCGCGCTGGTCGAGGCGCTGCCGCACCGCGTGACCGCCGCCCCCGCGGGGACCAGCGGCAATTTCGCGCTGGGCGGGCATGACCCGATGACGGGCCGGGATTTCGTGATGTACCAGCTTTCGGGCGGCGGCTACGGCGGCAATGCGGACCATGACGGCATCGCCAACGGCTGTTCCACCATCGGCATCTCCAAGGCCCCCCCGGTCGAGATCATGGAGCAGAATTTTCCGGTGCTCTACCACCGCTATGCTCTGCGCGAAGGATCGGGCGGCACCGGGAGGCATCGCGGCGGTCTGGGGCTGGATTATGAGCTGGAACTCAGGCGCGGTGACGCCCGGGCGAGTTTCGTGATGGACCACGGCCGCTTCGGGCCGCAGGGCGCGCTGGGCGGTGGCGATGGCGCGGTGAACGAGGTCGAGGTCTGGCGCGACGGTGTCCGTTACATTCCCGACCATCTGTCCAAGGAACAGGATATCGCGCTGAAAGCGGGCGACCGCGTGCGGGTCAAGACCCCCGGCGGCGGTGGTTTCGGCCCCGCCTCCGAACGTGACCCGGCGCTCAGTGCCGAGGATGAACGGCTGGGCCGTACGTAAGGCCCTGTATCCGAAGTATGTTACATTGGCCATTTGCCCCCGGATCGCTTGAGATCCGGTTCGCGCCCGACCCCGCCCCCCAGGGCGGGCGCGAATTATTCGAACGTTTCGATCTTTTGCAACCTTTCGCTATGACCGGATCGCGCACCAAGCCTCACCATGCCCGCCCTCGGGGCCGGGCGCGAACCTCTGTCGTGCGTCTGTATCAATGTAATGTAGTTTGATTCCGGGCACCCCTGGACCGCGCCCTGCGCCCCCTGCCCGGCCCGTCAGACGGAATAGCTGGGCAGCAGTTGGAACGCATCGCGCAGCGCGTCGCCCCAGCCGGTGGAGATGGACTGATACACCGGATCGTCCTGCCCCACGCGCTTTTGCCGCGATGTGTCGAAAGACCCCGTTTCGTACACCATCAGGTCAAAGGGCAGCCCCACCGACAGGTTCGATTTCACCGTCGAATCGAAGGAAACCAGCAACAGCTTGATCGCCTCTTCAAAGCTCATCCTGCGGTCGTAGGCGCGCACGAGAATCGGTTTGCCGTATTTCGTCTCTCCGATCTGGAAGAACGGCGTATCGTCGGTGATCTCGATGAAATTGCCCTGGGGGTAGACCAGAAAGACGGTCGGCGGCCCCTCTCCGATCTGGCCGCCCACGATGACCGAGGCGGCAAACTGGTCGTCGGAGGTCTGCCCGCCCGGCGAACTTTCCGCGATGACTTCCTTCAGCGTCGCCCCCACCAGGCGCGCGACCTGAAACATGGTGGTCTGACGCAGGATGCTCGGGTCGCGGTCCTCGGGCGACTTGGACCGTTCCTCCAGCAGGCTGATCATCGCCTGGGTCGTGGCAAGGTTGCCTGCGGTCATGATGGTGATGACCCGTTCGCCCGGCGTGGACCAGGTGAACATCTTCTTGCTGGTGGCAAAGTTGTCCACGCCCGCGCTGGTGCGGGTGTCGGACATAAAGACCAGCCCCTTGTCGATCCTCATCCCGATGCAGTATGTCATCCGATTTTCCGATAATGCCGTGCGTGTCAGAATTACTGCTGCACCTGCAAAGATACAATCAGTTCTTCTTCCGCCGCGCCCAACCGCAGCCCTTCGATCGGCGACGCGTCGCGCGCATCCCGCCCGATGGCGATCCGCACATAGCGTTCGTCCGGCGAATAGCCGTTGGAGATGTCGAAGCCGACCCACCCCAGCCCGTCCACATGCGCCTCTGCCCAGGCGTGGGTGGCGTCCTGGTCCACCCGGTCGTTCATCATCAGATAGCCGCTGACATAGCGCGCGGGAATGCCCGCGACCCGCGCGGCGGAGATGAAGATCTGCGCATGGTCCTGACAGACCCCGCCACCGCCGCTGGTCAGCGCCTCTTCGGCGGTGGTGTGGCTGTGGGTCGCCCCCAGCGTATAAGGGACCTTTTCCAGGATCGCGGCGGACAGGCCATGCAGCCCGTCCAGCGTCGTGTCGTAGCGGGTCAGCACGCCCGCGATATCGCGGATTTCAGCGCCCGGTTCCGTTGCTGCTGTCGGTTCCCTGAAGTGCCACAGCGGCGCGCGCGTATAGATCTTGCCCGTTACGCCATCGGCGCATTTCGTCTCGACCGATCCGGATGCCCTGATCGACAGCGCCTGCCCGCCGGGGTCGAGGCTGACCAGATCGACGTGGTTGCCGTAATGGTCGATGTACTGGTTTTCGATCTTGCCGCCGCTGACGGTGACGGACCAGTCAACGACCTCCTGCACACCCGAGGACAGCGGACGCAGTCGCACCTTTTGCAGCGCATAGCTGACCGGCGCGGTGTAGAGATACTCTGTCGTGTGGCTGATCTCGATATGCATCTATCCGTTGAACCTGTAATCCTGCTCGATCTGCTGGGCAAGCCGGGCGGTGTCGTCGATCACCGTCTCGACGAATTCGTGCAATCCTTCCTCAAAGATCGACCCGATGTCGCGGCCCTTGAGCCGCGCCAGCAGTTGCTCGGCCATATCGTTGGACGGTTTGCGCATCTGGTATTCCTCTGCCAGCAGACCGAGGTTCGCGGCGATCTGGTTGGCACAGAAATTCAATGACCGTGGCATCCGGGAATCGAGGATCAGGAAATTCGCGATGGCGGGGGCGGTAAAGTCGTCCTCCACCGCCCAGCGGAAGGACCTGTGTGCCGAAACGGAGCGCAGCACGGTTTCCCATTGCACATTGTCCAGCCGGCTGCCGACAAAGGACGGCGACGGCAGCAGCGAATAATACTTCACGTCGATGATGCGCGCGGTGCTGTCCATCCGTTCGACCGCAATCCCCAGGCTGCAAAAGTCGTAGATGTCATTGCGCAGCATCGTCCCGTGCAGCGCGCCCCGCACCAGCGCCGCCTGCTGCCGGATCACGGCAAGCACGCGGGGCACCTCGGTTTCCGGGACCGGATCCTTCAACAGGTCCGAGAACATCATCCAGGTGTCGTTGACCGCATACCAGACCTCGGTGGTCAGGGCGGTGCGTGTCAGCCGGGCGTTGTCGCGGGCGGCCTTGATGATCGACAGGACCGAACTGGGGTTGTGCGCCTCGCGCAGCAGGAAATTGATCACCTGGCTGCTGTCGTACCCGTCATGACGCGCCTCGTAAGTGTCCTGACTGGCCGAGGTGACGATCACCGATTTCCATTCGGCCTCCGCGTCGTTGGAGCGGGTCAGCGCGATGCGGAACCCCGCCTCCACCAGCCGGGCGATGTTCTCTGCCCGCTCAAGGTAACGGAACATCCAGTACAATCCACCTGCGGTCTTTCCCAGCATATCAGTCGTCCAGAACCCAGGTGTCTTTGGTGCCGCCGCCCTGGCTGGAGTTCACCACCAGCGACCCCTCTTGCAGCGCCACCCGGGTCAGGCCGCCGGGGGTGATGTTGATCCCCTTGGGCGACACCAACGCAAAGGGGCGCAGGTCCACATGGCGCGGGGCCAGACCGCTTTCGGTAAAGATCGGCACCGTGGACAGCGCCAGTGTCGGCTGGGCAATGTAGTTGTTCGGCCGCGCGCGCAGCTTTTCGGCGAAAGCTGCGATTTCCTTCTTGCTGGCGGCGGGCCCCACCAGCATCCCGTACCCGCCCGAGCCATGTACCTCCTTCACCACCAGGTCGGCAAGGTTGTCCAGCACGTAGTTCAGACTGTCGGGCTCCGAACAGCGGTGCGTCTCCACGTTCTTCAGGATCGCCCGTTCGCCGGTATAGAATTCCACGATGTCGGGCATGTAGCTGTAGATCGCCTTGTCATCCGCGACACCGGTGCCGGGCGCATTGGCAATGGTGATATTGCCCGCGCGGTAGACATCCATGATCCCCGGCACCCCCAGCATGGAGTTGGGGTTGAACGTCAGCGGATCGAGGAATGCGTCATCGACCCGGCGGTAGATGACGTCGATCACCTTGTAGCCCTGGGTGGTCCGCATGGCGATATGACCGTCCACGACCCGCAGGTCATGCCCTTCCACCAGTTCCACACCCATCTGATCGGCAAGGAAACTATGTTCGTAGTAGGCTGAATTGTAGATGCCCGGCGTCAGCACAGCCACACGGGGCCGCCCGGTGCAGGACGCCGGTGCCGACGCTTCAAGCGCGCGGCGCAGGTTCTTGGGGTAGTCGCTGACCGGCTGCACGCGGATCGTGCTGAAGAGTTCGGGAAACATCTGCAGCATGGTCTCGCGGTTTTCCAGCATATAGCTGACACCCGATGGCGTGCGGGCGTTGTCCTCCAGGACAAAGAAGTCGTCCTCTCCGGTGCGTACCACGTCGGTGCCGACGATATGGGTGTAGACGCCTCCGGGTGGGGTAAAGTCGATCATCTGCGGCAGAAAGGCGTCGTTGCGCGCGATAAGCTCCGTCGGAATGATCCCGGCCCGCAGGATTTCCTGCCGGTTGTAAATGTCATGCAGAAAGGCGTTCAGCGCCGCCACACGCTGCTCTATCCCGCGCGACAGCCTGGTCCATTCCCGGCTGGACAGGATACGGGGGATCAGATCGAAGGGGATCAGCCGTTCCTCGGCATCGGTCTGGCCGTAGACGTTGAACGTGATGCCGGTCCGGCGGAAAAAGGCTTCGGCCTCCGCCGCCTTCTGGGCCAGGCGCTGGTTGTCCTGCGCCGCGAACCAGGCATCGTAATAATCATAAGGGCCGCGTGGGCCCGCGTCTGACCGCATTTCATCAAAGGGAAAGACTTTTGTTGTCATGCATGTAGGATAGGTCAAAGCGGCCTTGCAGCAATCGTTGACCGCATCAGAGTCCGGCAACCCCGCCCAATTACCGATCATTTCTGAAGAAGTGCCTACAAAACAGGCGACCGATCCGGCGCGCCGCGCCCGGTTTCAGGTTGCACCCCGGCGCGAGACGGATCAGCCTTTGGCCAGAACCAGCATCGAAAGGTGTTCCATGCCGACCTTGCTTGTCGTCTATCACTCTAAAACCGGCGGCAGCCGTCAGATGGCCGAGGCGGCGGCAAAAGCCGCGCGCGAGGAAATCAAGACCAGGCTGCTGGCCGCGGCGGATGCGGGGCCGGACGACCTGCTGGACGCCGATGGCTACATCTTCTGCGCACCGGAAAACCTGGCGGCCATCGCCGGTGTGATGAAGGATTTCTTCGACCGCAGCTATTACCCGGTTCTGGGCCGGATCGAGGGGCGGCCCTATGCCCAGATGGTGTGCGCCGGGTCCGACGGCGAAAACGCGGTCCGCCAGACCGCGCGCATCGCGCAGGGCTGGCGGTTGAAAGAGGTGCAGGAGCCGATGATCGTCTGCACACATGCCCAAAGCCCCGAAGAGATACTCGCCGACAAGACGATCCCGGAGGACGAACTGGCCAGGTGCCGTGAGCTTGGCGCGGCGCTGGGGGCCGGGCTGAGTATGGGGATGTTCTAGGCCCGGGCGCCACAATTCCTGTGGCACCGGCGCCAGAGCCATCCGCGTCAGGGCATGGCAATCGTTTAATTCCACTCAGAAATTCGCGCACTCGACATCAGTACCCAAATGGGGATAGCGGGCTCTTCACTTTCTTGTGAAGACTGAATGTAATCAGACAACAGTGGGTCGGCCTGTTCAGCTGAGATGTCGTGTCTCCGTAAATGAGTGTCACCCTTTGACCGCATAAGGAGCCCCGCGCGATGCCAAATCAACAATCCCTCGTTTCGCAATGGAACGAGCTCATGCTTGAAGCGATCCGCGACGGCGGGGCGAAACCGACGTCGACGACCTATCAGCTTCACCTGCAATCCGCCGCCGTCTACGACGCTTTCGCGGCGTTCGATGACGACGCTTACGGCTATTATTCCGAGATCACCATTGACCCGGGCCTGATCACCGAAGCGGTCAAGGCCGAGGCCGTGAGCTTTGCCTCGTACCGAATGCTCGCGACGTTGTTTCCCGAGCATACCGCGACTTTCGACGCCTTCATGAACACGCTCGGCTACGATACCGAAGACACGGCCACAGGGACTGGCAGCGGCGCGGCGATCGGCAATCTGGCGGCCGCGAACGTGCTGGCGGCTCGGGTCGGCGACGGCTCCAACGCCGAGAACGGATTTGCCGACACCACAGGGTATACCCCGGTCAATTCACCTGATCCGGATGCCGCCAATGCGCCGGGTGGTGCGGATTTCGACCCGAACAGCTGGCAGCCCCTGCGCGTGCCAAACGGAACGCTCGTCAACGACGAAGGCATTCCGATCTTCGACAACGACGACCCCAGCACCTACACGGATCAGGTCGCACTTGCGCCGCATTGGGGCAGCGTCGACTCCTTCGCGCTTGGCTCCGACATGTCTGTTTTCCGGCCCCCGGCACCGCCGAAATTGGGCGACTTCAGTGAATATGTCGACGGTCGGGGCAACGTCACGACCGGTGACCAGGCCTACCGCGACCAGTTTACCGAAGTGGTCGACTACAGCGCCAACCTGGACAATCGCGGCAAGGTGATCGCGGAATTCTGGGCCGACGGACCGCGCACGGAATCGCCTCCCGGTCACTGGAACCAGATTGCCCAGGACATCGCCCTGCGTGAAGGTCACGGCATCGACGAGGACGCCAAGATGTTCTTTGCCTTGAACACTGCGGTGTTCGATGCGGGCATCGCGACCTGGGAAGCAAAGTACTATTACAACTTCATTCGCCCCCAGTCGGCGATCCGTGATCTCTATTTCGATCAGGAGATCGAGGCCTGGGGTGGGCCCGAGCACGGGACAGAAACGATCCTGGGACAATTCTGGCAACCCTATCAGAACGTGACCTTTGTCACGCCGCCGTTCCCTGAATTCGTCTCGGGTCACTCCACGTTCTCGATGGCGGCTGCGAAGACCATCGCCGCCTTCGTCGGATCGGACGTCTACTACGATGGCGAAAGCTATGGAAATTACGATCTGGACCACGCCGGGGGGATTGACCTTCTGGGACAATACGTCGCCACCGATCTGACGTTCGAGACATGGATCGGCGAAGATCCTGTCGTCCTGCAATGGGAAACCCTGACCGAAGCAGCACAGGAAGCGGGGATCAGTCGCTTGTACGGCGGCATCCACATCATGGACGGCAACCTGCGTGGTCTGGAAGTGGGAGAGAAGGTGGCCGAGGCGGGGCAGATCCGGTGGGACGCCTTGTTCACGCGCGGTGGAAACGATGAACTGGTTTGCGATACGAATGGCGGGCTTGTCATCGCCGGTGCCGGACGCGACCATGTGCGCGGGCGCGGCGGCGAAGATCAGATCGAAGGTGGCAGCGGCAACGACAAGCTATATGGTGGTCGCGGGGCTGACATGCTGATGGGCGAAGCGGGCAATGACAGGCTCAAGGGCAACGCCGACAATGACGTGCTGATCGGCGGCGACGGCAATGACCAGCTTATCGGCAACATCGGCGATGATATCCTGGTCGGCGGCAACGAACGCGACCGTCTGTCCGGTGGCGAGGGGACCGATGTTTTCATTTTCGGACCCGAGAGCAGCAGCTATGACGCGGTCAAGGATTTTGACGCCGCAGAGGACATCATTGCGCTCTACGGCTTCGGCGAAACTGCGGTTGTCACCTTCGATCAAAGGGAAAGACACGTTCGTCTGGAAGTGGACGGAGATCTGATCGCGCGTCTGCGTTTTGCGGATGTGACCGACCTGGAACTGGGCGAAAACGTCATTCTCGGCGCGGAAGAAACGCTTGATGACAGCATTGCAACCTGGACTGACTTTCTGTCCCTCTGACCTGCAGGCGCGCGCGCCATTGATGCGGCACCGAAATCACGCAGACAATACCGTCTGCGGGCGGACACGGCCGCGCGCCCGAAGGACAGCGGCATCCGCCCCTTCTCCAATCCCTTGTTCGACCGCCGCTCTCTGGACCCGGGACGCCGCAGGTTGAATCACGCACCGAGCCGACCAGGGTCGGCGTTCTGACATTCCGTGGGACTTCGGCAAAGCCTGCCGGGAAACGGCGGATGCGGACCTGTCCATCCCGGCAAGAACAAGCTGTCGGCGGCGGTGAGTGGCGGACCATAGAGGATTCGAACCTCTGGCCTCTGCCTTCGGAGGGCAGCGCTCTATCCAGCTGAGCTAATGGTCCACTGCAGTTCCTATACATAAGCCCCCCTGCCCCCGCAATGCCCTCGGGTATGGTTTTCCGGACTTATGCACAGGTCCGCTTGGGCGCATGATACCCGCATTAAGGGAATTTCGTAGCCAGTGCCATTTTGTTCCAAAAATTTGACGTAACCAGGAGATTGAAATGACCAAGCAATATCACGGGCTGTCACGGCTCGATCAACTCGCAAAGACATGCCTTGAGGGCAGCGGGCCCAATGCGGTCTTTCCCCGCGTGCTCGACCGGATGCTCAAGCGCAACCCGGTGCATATCGACAACATCAGCCACGCCGACGTGATCGACGCGCTCACGGACCTGTCGGTGACGATGGGCAAGGATGAACAGACCGACGGGCCGGCAGAGGCCGGGATGACCTTTCTGGGGCAGTTCGTCGATCACGACATCACGCTGGATGCCACCAGCGCGCTGGGGTCCCGCATTGATCCGGCGACCATTGCCAACGTGCGGACACCGAACCTCGACCTCGACTGCGTCTATGGCGCGGGGCCCGAAGCCTCGCCGCATCTCTACGGCAACGGCGCGGCAGAGCAATTCCTGATGTTCGGGCGGGAGGAAAACCATCTCGACCTCGCGCGGACCTGTTCGGGCAAGGCGCTGATCGGCGATCCGCGCAACGACGAGAACGTGATCGTGGCCCAGATCCAGAGCATTTTCATCCGGCTGCACAATATCCTGATGACCTATCGGCAGCAGGACGGCGACAAGGCCAAGGACATCAAGGCCTGTGCGATGGCCGGGATGGATGCGGAGGTCTGGAAAGACCACGTGGTGCCATCGCTGGAGGATTTCGAGCAGGTCCGCCGCTTTATCCGGCTGCATTACCAGTACATCGTCTGGCACGAGATGCTGCCGGCCTTTGTGGATCAGGCCTGTCTCGACGCGGCCTGGCATCACGATGTGCTGCCCCCGATGGCACCGGTGATGCCGGTGGAATTCAACGGGGCGGCCTACCGGTTCGGCCATGCCACGACGCAGTTTCAGTACAAGCTGCGCAAGGACGGCGATCCGCTGGGTCTTTTTGCCACGCTCGGCTTCGGCCCCCGGCCCGAGAGCGCCAATATGGATTACGATCTGATGTTCCATATGACGGGCGGGGGCACGCACCAGCACGCGCGTCCCGTGGGCACCGGGCTGGGGCTGCCGCTGCTCAACCTGCCCTTCGTTCATGACCGGATTCACCTCAAGGATATCGACCACACCCTGACGCTGGATCAGTCCCGCAACCTCGCCCTGCGCAACATGATCCGCGACCGCTATACCTACGAGCTGGCCAGCGGGCAGATGGCGGCGGCGCATTTCGACATCGACAAACGCCCCGAGGTGCCCGACACGCTGAAGCACAAGGGGTTCAAGAAGACTCCGCTGTGGTTCTATTGCCTGCAGGAGGCCGAAGAGTTCGGCGGCGGCAAGCTGACCGGCGTCGGCGGCACCCTGGTCGCGGGTGTCTTTGCCAACCTGTTGAAACGCGACAAGGCCAGCGTCTACCATGTGCCGCATTTCGCGCCGTGGCACGGGTTTGGCGGCAACGAAAGCGTGCTGGCGGGCATCATCGCCTTTGTCGAAAAGCACTACGGCGATGTGCCCTTTGCCAAACACCTGCGCTGCGGGCCGACCGAAGCGGCCTGGAAGGCGAATACGCCAAGCGCGTGATACGATGCGTCAGGTCCCGGGGAGTAATCCCCGGGATCAGGCAAACAGGTCGTGTGCCAGCTCAAGCGCCTCGACCAGCACATCGACTTCCTGCGTCGTGTTATAGAGCCCGAAGGACGCCCTGCAGGTCGCGGTCAGACCAAGGTGATCCATCAGGGGCCCGGCACAGTGATGCCCCGCCCTGACCGCCACGCCCTTCTTGTCGAGAATGGTCGAGATGTCATGGGCATGGGCCGCCCCGTCCAGCGTAAAGCTGAAGATCGCGGCCTTGTCCGGTGTCGTGCCCTGCACCTGCAACCAGTTCAGACCGCCCAGTTTCGACACCGCGTAGTCGCGCAGATTGTCCTCGTGGGCGGCGATGTTCTCCATCCCCAGCGCCGTCATGTAGTCCAGCGCCACGCCCAGCCCGATGGTCTGCACGATGCCGGGGGTGCCCGCTTCGAACTTCATCGGGGGATCGGCGTAGGTCACGGCATCCTTGCTGACCTCGCGGATCATGTCGCCGCCACCGATAAAGGGGCGCATTTCCGCCAGCCGTTCCTTGCGGATATAGATCGCGCCCGATCCCGACGGGCCGTAAAGCTTGTGACCCGTGATCGCGTAGAAATCGCAGCCGAGGTCCTGCATGTCGACCGGCATATGCACGGCAGCCTGGGATCCGTCGACCAGCACGGCGACCCCCCTGGCATGGGCGGCCTGGGTGATCGCCTTGATGTCCACCTTGGTGCCCAGGACGTTGGACAGATGCGTGATCGCCACCAGCTTGGTCCGGGGGCCGATCGCGTCGATGACCGCCTGCGGGTCCAGCGCGCCGGTGCTGTCGGTATCTACCCATTTCAGTTTCACACCCTGCCGTTCGCGCAGGAAATGCCAGGGCACGATATTGGCGTGATGCTCCATCACGCTCAGCACGATCTCGTCACCTGCCTCCATGCGCGGCATGGCCCAGCCATAGGCGACCAGATTGATCCCCTCGGTGGTGCCCGAATTCAGCACGATCTCGTCTTCGGACCCGGCATTGAGGAAACGCGCCACCGTCCCGCGCACGGCCTCGTATTTGTCGGTCGCAAGGTTGGACAGGTAATGCAAGCCCCTGTGCACATTGGCGTATTCCATCGAATAGGCCTGCGTGACCGCGTCGATCACCGCCTGGGGTTTCTGCGCCGAAGCGCCGTTGTCGAGGTAGACCAGCGGCTTGCCGTTGACCTCGCGGGCGAGGATCGGAAAGTCCTGGCGGATCGCGTTCACATCATACATCACGTGGCTCCCTGGGCTGCGAGCCCGATTAACGTCAACAGAAGGCCGAGGCCAAGGATCAGACCCACCGCGGCGGCGATGAGCACAGCCAGCGCCTGCCAGACCGAGGCCAGCCGCAGCCCCGCGGTCACGAAGTTCAGGAAGATCCAGACACCCAGGATCGCCACGCCCAGCGACAGCAGAAGCCCGGCGGCCGGCAGCGCCAGCGACACCACCATGATGACCAGCTGTGCCGCTGCGCGCAGCATCTGGAACCAGACCACCAGCGCCAGAAGGTCGTTCAACGTGCCGGACCCGCCCAGCATCCGGCCCGCCCAATACATGGCGTGCACATAGACCACCATCATACCCGCGATGATCACGAACAGCGCGAGCGGCCGCTCCGCATAACCCGGCACCGGAAGGGCGGTCTCGGAGGTCTGAAAAATGAAATACAGCAGCGCCGCGTTGAAGATCGCGACCAGCGCAAGCGCGGTCCAGAGCACTTCGCGCGTCAGGCCAAGCGCCATGATCTGCCCTGCCGCATCACGGGGCGCGCGCAGGCTGGTCTGCACCAGCTGTCCAATTGCCGGGTTCATGGCCCACGCTCCACGCGGGCGGCGGCGCCAAATCCCGCGGCCCAGAACCACAAAAACACCGCCAGCCAGATCGCCCCGACGGTGTTCAGCTCGATCCCCTCGCCGACGAACCCCGCCGTAAGACCCCACAGCAGCATGAGAGGTGTGGACGCCAGCAGCGCCCAGAACAACGCAATCCGGGCGCCATAGCCGCCCGGCCCCCGTCCCAGCGCGCGGCCCAGAAGCTGGCTCAGCCCCGCCACCGCATACAGGATCAGCGGCGCGATAAAGAGCCAGGCCATGAGCGTCCCGCCCATCATCATGCCCAGATCCTCGCCGGTGACATGAGCCTCACGGGCCAGTCGCGGGGTCTGCGCGACAAAGACCAGCAGGCAGCCGACCATCAGGTAGATCAGCGCCCGGTCCTCGCGCGCGCCCTGACCCAGCAACCGCCGCACAACCTGACCCGGCCCCCGGTAGGTGGCCACGATATCGCGTGTCGCCGCCATCAGCCGCGGCGGCGGGCCAGCCAGGCAGCCATGCGCGTGTTGATCTCGTCGCGCAGTGGCTCGGCCTCGATCTCCTCCACGGCTTCGGCCAGGAACGACAGCGTCAGCATGTCCGTCGCCTCGGCCAGCGGGACCCCGCGCGAGCGCAGGTAGAACAGCGCGTCCTCGTCGATCGCGCCCGAAGTCGAACCGTGCGAACAGGCCACATCGTCGGCGTAGATCTCCAGCTCAGGCTTGGCCAGGAACTGGCTGTCGTCGTCCAAGAGCAGCGACTGGCTGATCTGGTAGCCATCGGTCTTCTGCGCCCCCGCCTTGACCAGGATCTTGCCCTGGAAAACACCCGTTGCGCCGTTGCGCAGCACCTTCTTGAACACCTGACGGCTTTCGCAGTTCACCGCGTCATGGGTGATAAAGACCGTGTCGTCGTGGTGAAACGCCCCATCGCCGACGCAGGCCCCGGCCACATGGGCCGATGCGTCGTCGCCGGTCAGCTCGATCACGCATTCGTTGCGCGTGAGCAGACCGTTGACGGTCAGCGTGAAGCTCTTGAAGGTCGATTCCGTGCCCAGCCGCGCAAAGATATGGGTGGCCGCCCGCCGCTCGTGGTCGCGGCCCTGCGCGCGCACGTGGTGGAACGACGCGCCATCGGCCACGTCCACTTCAAGCACCTTGTTGAACCGCGCCGCCGCCGGACCGTTTTCCAGAACCGTCAGCTCCGCCCCCGCGTCCAGTTTCACCACATGGTGCAGGACAGCGTCCGACGTCTCCGCTTCGTGACGATAGATCAGGCTCACCGGCTTGCCGGGCTTGCCGGTCACATGAATCAGCACCCCGTCCGTGGCAAAAGCCGTGTTCAGCGCCGCAAGGGGCCGTGCCACCGGAGCCTGACCGTTTTGTTCCAGCGTGCCGTATAGGTCGCGCGCCCAGTGCAGATCGCTGTCGGCCTCCGCCAGACGCTCGATTTCGATCCCTTCCAGGCTCAGATCGTCCGAAGCTTCGGCGTCGAACACCCCATCGACAAAGACGATCTTCAGCCGGTCCATCGCATCAAACAGCGGCGCCTCGTCGTTTTCAAAAACAGCCGCCGGTTCAGGGTCGGGCTGAGTAAGCGTATCGGGGCGCGTATACTTCCAATACTCGTCCCGGCGCTCGGGCAGCCCCATGTCGCGCACCCGGCGCAAGGCATCCTCGCGCGCCGCGACCGACCAGCCCCTGCCCGGCAGGGTCATCCCGGCGAGACGCGTTTCGGTGGGGTTCGGTTTTTCCGCTGCCTGCGCCATTACGCCACCTCGGACAGAATATCGGCATAGCCGTTGTTCTCGACTTCAAGCGCCAGTTCGGGACCGCCCGTCTTGATGATGCGGCCATCCGACATGATGTGCACCACGTCCGGCTTGATGTGGTTCAACAGGCGCTGATAGTGCGTGATCACAAGAAAGCCGCGCCCCTCGCTGCGCAGGGCGTTCACACCGTCCGCCACCAGCTTCATCGCATCCACGTCCAGCCCCGAGTCGGTCTCGTCCAGAATGCACATCTTGGGCTCCAGCATGGCCATCTGCAGGATTTCGTTGCGCTTCTTCTCGCCGCCGGAAAAGCCCATGTTGACGGGCCGCTTGAGCATGTCGGCGTCGATCTTGAGGTCCTTTGCCTTGGCCCGCACCTCTTTCAGGAAATCGGCGGCGGAGATCTCCTCTTCGCCGCGCGCCTTGCGCTGCGCGTTCACGGCGGTCCGCAGAAAGGTCATGTTGCCAACGCCGGGAATCTCGACCGGGTATTGAAACGCCAGGAACAGCCCCGCCGCCGCGCGTTCTTCGGGGTCCAGATCCAGAAGGTCGGTACCCAGCAATTCGGCCGATCCCTCAGTCACCTCGTAGCCATCCTTGCCGGACAGCACGTAAGACAGCGTAGACTTGCCGGACCCGTTCGGCCCCATGATCGCGTGGACCTTGCCTGCCTCGACCTCCAGGTCGACGCCTTTGAGGATCTGCTTGTCCTCTTCTTCCAGTTTCACGTGCAGGTTTTTGATATTTAGCATGTCTTGTCCTTCATCCCCCACGTCGGGGCGTTCATGTGTATATGATGTCCGTCCGGTCGCCGCATCGGGACCGGTCCGTAAAACGCGGCTGACCGTTACCCGACCGACCCTTCCAGAGAAATCGCCACCAGCGCCTGCGCTTCCATCGCGAATTCCATCGGCAGGGCCTGCAGCACGTCCTTGCAGAAACCGTTGACCACCAGTGCCACGGCCTCTTCCTCGTCCATCCCGCGGGAGCGGCAGTAGAACATCTGGTCGTCGTCCACCTTCGATGTGGTCGCCTCGTGCTCCACCCGGGAGGAGTTGTTCCTGACCTCGATGTAGGGCACGGTGTGCGCCCCGCATTTGTCGCCGATCAGCAGGCTGTCGCACTGGGTATAGTTGCGCGATTCCTTCGCCTTGGGGTGCATCGACACCAGCCCGCGATAGGTGTTCTGCGCCTGGCCCGCGCTGATCCCCTTGGACACGATGCGCGACTTCGTGCGCTTGCCCAGATGCACCATCTTGGTGCCGGTATCGGCCTGCTGCATGTTGTTGGCGATGGCGATAGAATAGAATTCGCCCTGGCTGTCGTCGCCGCGCAGGATGCAGGACGGGTATTTCCACGTCACCGCCGACCCGGTTTCGACCTGTGTCCACATCACCTTCGCCCGGTCGCCCCGGCAGTCGGCACGTTTGGTCACGAAGTTGTAGATCCCGCCCTTGCCGTCCTCGTCGCCGGGATACCAGTTCTGGACGGTCGAGTATTTCACTTCCGCGTCCTCTTCGATGATGATCTCGACCACGGCGGCATGCAGCTGCGATTCATCGCGCTGCGGCGCGGTGCAGCCTTCGAGATAGGACACGTATGACCCCTTGTCGGCGATGATTAGCGTCCGCTCGAACTGGCCGGTGTTTTCGGCGTTGATGCGGAAATAGGTGGACAGTTCCATCGGGCAGCGAACACCGGGCGGGACATAGACGAACGACCCGTCCGAAAACACGGCGCTGTTGAGCGTCGCGTAAAAGTTGTCGCTGACCGGCACGACCGACCCGAGGTACTTGCGCACCAGTTCGGGATGCTCGCGGATCGCTTCGGAGATGGAACAGAAGATGACCCCGGCCTTTTTCAGCTCCTCCTGAAAGGTCGTGCCGACAGAGACGGAATCGAACACCGCATCGACCGCCACCTTGCGCCCCTCGGCAGGCGCGTCCTCGGCGCCCTCGACGCCGGCCAGGACCATCTGTTCCTTCAGCGGGATGCCCAGCTTCTTGTAGGTTTCCAGCAGCTTGGGGTCCACCTCGTCCAGCGACTTGGGCTTTTCGGCCATGCTCTTGGGCCGGGCATAGTAGTACTGCTGCTGAAAGTCGATTTCGGGGTAATCGACCATCGCCCAGTCCGGTTCCTTCTTGGTCAGCCAGCGGTCGTAGGCTTCCAGCCGCCAGTCCGTCATCCATTGCGGCTCGCCGTTCTTTTCCGAGATCAGCTTGACGATGTCCGGCGACAGGCCCTTGGGCGCATAGTCCATTTCGATGTCGGTGGACCAGCCATGCTTGTACTTGCCGCCGACCTCACGCACCGCATCAACGGTTTCCTGATCGACGCCTTCCTTGACGTTGTCCTGCTCTTTTACGATGTCCAAGGTCATCATCCTTTCTCTGGGCGTTCAAGCGGCCCGTTCAGCGTGTCGTTCGCGTTTCGCGGCCCATCCTTCGGCAAAGCGCAAAACGTCCTCTTCGGTTGTCTCCGGTCCCAGCGAGACGCGAATGGCGCTGGCGGCCTGCGCGTCGTCGTAACCCATCGCGCGCAGCACGTTGCTGGCCTTGACCTTGCCGCTGGAACAGGCCGATCCCGCAGATATGGCGAACCCGGCAAGGTCCATCTGCATGACCTGGGTTTCCCCCTTCCAGCCTTCGGTCAGGATGCAGGAGGTGTTCGGCAGACGCGGCCCCCCTTTCCCGACAAAAATAGTCTTCCTTGACGCGCCCGCAAGGGTGGTTTCCAGAAGATCGCGCAGCCGCGCGACCCGGTCCCAGGTTCCCGCCGCCACATCCCGTGCCGCCGCCTCCGCCGCTGCGCCGAAACCGGCGATCCCGATGATGTTCTCGGTGCCGGAGCGGCGGTTCATCTCCTGCCCGCCGCCGCGCAGCATCGGTTCGGGGTCCGACGCGGTAAAGTTGATCAGCGCGCCCACGCCCTTGGGACCGCCCAGCTTGTGCCCCGACAGAACGGCATAGGACGGGGTCTCGTCCTGGTAGACAACGGGCATCTTGCCCGCGACCTGCGTGATGTCGCTGATCACGGAGTGTCCCCGCCCACTGCCCGCGACCGTGCCGCCCGGCATCATCACACCCGTCTCGCCGTTCGCGGCGGACACCGCCACCAGCCCGTCGGGCAGCGCCGCGCGCCAGTCGGGCGCCAGTTGCCCCGCCCTGTCATAGGGCGACGGCAGGTCCTGCTCGCTCCAGACCCGCAGGCAGTCATGCTCCGTCGGCAGGGCGGCAAAGGTCCCGCCGTGCCGCGCCTTCTGCGCGACCGCAAGCGCCGCCGCCTCGGTCGCGCTGCCGGTAAAGATCACCTGCGACACCTTGCAGCCGACCAGTGCCGCAACCTGGGCCCGGGCGCGCTCCACCAGCCCCTTGGCCGCGCGGCCCTCGGCATGCACCGACGACGGGTTTCCGACAAGATCCATCGCCGCAACCATGGCTGCCCGCGCTTCCGCCCGCAAAGGCGTGGTGGCATTATGATCCAGATAGGTTCTCATCCCTTCTTTATGCCCCCAAATACCTCCAGGGGGTCTGGGGGACAGCGTCCCCCAGCCAACCGTGAATCGTGTCGCGCTTGCGCGGCTTTCAGATCACGCCGCATCATTCATCCACCACGGCAAAGAGGTTCGGCACCGCCGGACAGGGTGCCAGTTCGTTGGAAATCACGTCCGACAGACGGGTCTGGTGCAAGAACACGTAGACATGCGCGCTCAACCCCTCCCACAGCCGGTTCGTCAGCGATTGCGCGCGGCTGCCCGAAAGCCCGCCCGACGCGCCCGCGCCCTTGTGCATCGCATCGACTTTCTCGTCGACAGCCGCCAGAATATCCACCACTCGAATGTCCGCCGCAGGCCGCGCCAGCCGGTAGCCGCCGCCCGGGCCGCGGACCGAAGACACCAGTTCCGCCCGGCGCAACTTGACGAAAAGCTGTTCAAGATAGGGCAGCGAGATGGATTGCCGTTCGGCGATGTCGCCCAGCGACACAAGCCTGTCGCCGGGCTGAAGCGCGATATCGGCCAGGGCGACCATTGCGTAACGTCCCTTCGTCGACAGCTTCATGTTTCGTCGTCCTCATTCTGCCCGCATTGATTGACGCGGACGCGCGATGCGCATACATGCATTCCCGACCCGGTACATCCTGCCGGCCGATCAGAATTAGAACCGTTCTAAAGTGCCTGAGTGAAGTCGTCAACTATAGACCGCGCCAACCTGCCCAGACATTAGAACCCGCACACAGGGACGCCCATGCCAGAGGTCATCTTTCCCGGACCAGAAGGCCGCCTCGAAGGCCGCTACCATCCGCAAAAGGAACGCGACGCGCCCATCGCAATCGTGCTGCACCCGCATCCGCAGTTCGGCGGGACGATGAACCACAAGGTCGTCTACAACCTGCACTACGCCTTCTACAACATGGGCTTTACCGTGCTGCGCTTCAACTTCCGGGGTGTCGGCCGCAGCCAGGGCGAATACGATCAGGGCATCGGCGAGCTGTCCGACGCGGCCTCGGCGCTCGACTACCTGCAGTCGATGAACAACAATTCCAAGCATTGCTGGGTCGCGGGCTTCTCATTCGGGGCATGGATCGGCATGCAGTTGCTGATGCGGCGTCCGGAAATCACCGGGTTCATCTCGGTTGCGCCCCCCGCCAACATGTACGACTTCAGCTTCCTCGCGCCCTGCCCCTCATCGGGACTTGTGATCAACGGCACCGCAGACCGGGTGGCGCCGCCCGCGGATACCGTCAGCCTGGTCAGCAAGCTGCACGAGCAGAAGGGTATCACGATCACACACGAACAGATCGAGGGCGCAGGCCACTTCTTTGAAGAACCCTACATGGATCAGTTGATCGGCTCCACCACCGACTACGTCAAACGCCGCCTGACCGAAACCAGCCGCTGACAGGAGCATCCGCATGGCCGACGAGGTTGTCATCGACATGGCCAACAAGCTGGCCGAAGAATGCCTCGCCGTGCAGAGCGAGACGGGTGAAGACCGGCTGTTCATGGAAGTCGCAAGCGTGCTGGGCGCCTCTTCGCAGACCCTTGAAGAGGCGTTCCTGACCGCCATCCGCACCCGGATGGCCAATGATCAGGGCCGCGCCTTTCTGCGCAGGAAACTCAAGGATCACCGCGAAAAGCATCCCGAAACATGACGGAAAAATCCCGTCTCGACCGGCAGATCGACTTTCTGGTCGAAGCCTGCAAGCTCAAGAACACCATCCGTGCGACGGAACTCTGCGATGGCTCGCGCTATGAGAATTCCGCCGAACATTCCTGGCATCTGACGCTCTACGCGCTCGTACTGTCGGATCAGGCCGGACCCGGGGTCGAAATTGACCGCGTGATCCGGATGCTGATCCTGCATGATCTGGTCGAGATCGACGCCGGCGACAACCCGATCTTCGGCGCGCTGGACCATGCCGCGATCGAAGCGGACGAACAGGCCGCCGCCGACCGCATCTTTGGCCTGCTTCCCGACGACCAGCGCGATGACCTGCGCGCGATCTGGGAGGAATTCGAAGCCGCCGAAACCCCGTCCGCGCAATTTGCCAAATCGCTCGACCGGTTCCAGCCGCCGATCCAGAACCTCGCCTCGGGCGGCGGCAGCTGGACCGACTTCAACGTCTCCGAACAGCAGATTCACGACCGGGTCGGCAGCAAGATCGCCATTGGTGCGCCCGCGCTGTGGGACTATGCGCGCAAGCGGATCGCCGACTTCTTCGCGGTGCGCGACCCGTCCTGACCGCCGGGACCGCCCGCGACGGCGGCGGCCGCGGAAAATATCTGTCAAAGGCACGGTATACTATCGTATACCGCTTTCCCCTGCCGCGGTTTTGGGCTATGCGCGACGCAACGCATCTTCATAACCGAAAGGGATAGGCTTCATGTCAAAGATCAAGGTAGACAACCCCGTCGTCGAGCTGGACGGCGATGAAATGACCCGGATCATCTGGGACTTCATCAAGAAAAAGCTGATCCTGCCCTACCTGGACATCGACCTGAAATACTACGATCTCGGCATCCAGGCCCGCGACGAGACGGACGACCAGATCACCATCGACGCCGCCGAAGCGATCAAGAAATATGGCGTCGGCGTCAAATGCGCGACCATCACCCCGGACGAAGGCCGGGTCGAGGAATTCGGCCTGAAAAAGATGTGGCGGTCGCCCAACGGCACCATCCGCAACATCCTGGGCGGCGTGGTGTTCCGCGAGCCGATCATCTGCAAGAACGTGCCGCGCCTTGTGCCGGGCTGGACCAAGCCGATCGTCATCGGGCGTCACGCCTACGGCGACCAGTACCGCGCCACCGACATGAAATTCCCCGGGCCGGGCACCCTGTCGATGAAATTCGTCGGCGAAGACGGCACCGTGGTGGAGGAAGAGGTGTTCAAGGCGCCCTCCTCCGGCGTCTACATGGGCATGTACAACCTCGACCAGTCGATCAAGGACTTCGCCCGCGCCTCGATGAACTACGGGCTTCAGCGCGGCTGGCCGGTGTATCTGTCGACCAAGAACACCATCCTCAAGAACTACGACGGCCAGTTCATGATCCTGTTCCAGCAGGTCTTTGACGAGGAATTCAAGGACAAGTTCGAAGAAGCCGGCATCACCTACGAACACCGCCTGATCGACGACATGGTCGCAGCGGCGATGAAGTGGTCCGGCGGCTACGTCTGGGCCTGCAAGAACTACGACGGCGACGTGCAATCCGACACCGTGGCACAGGGCTTCGGCTCGCTGGGGCTGATGACATCGGTGCTGATGACGCCCGATGGTCAGACGGTCGAAGCCGAAGCGGCGCATGGCACCGTCACGCGCCACTACCGCCAGCACCAGAAGGGCGAAGAGACATCGACCAACTCCATCGCGTCGATCTACGCCTGGACCGGTGGCCTGAAGCACCGCGGCAAGCTGGATGGCAACGAGGCCCTGACCAACTTTGCCACGACCTTGGAAAAGGTCGTCGTCGATACGGTCGAATCCGGTTTCATGACCAAGGACCTCGCGCTGCTGGTCGGCCCGGATCAGAAGTGGCTGACCACCATGGGTTTCCTTGAGAAGGTCGACGAAAACCTGAACAAGGCCCTGGCAGGCTGAACGATCAGGGGCCGCGCAACAGCGCGGCCCTTTCCTTTTGCCCGGTGGATCATGCGAACATGCGCCGGGTTTTCCGGGGTGGCCGTTTTCAGGCGGCGCGTGCCATCCCGTCAGGTGCGAACCCGGTGATCTCGCACCCCTCAGGCGTGAACCGGCAGAAACTGCCCTGAGGCACCTCTGTCCAGCCTGTCCGATCCAGGTCATAAGGTTCGGAGACGACGGCCCAGCCCTGCCAGTCCGCGCACCAGCGATAGAACAGCGACGGCGCCAGATCGTCAGACGCATAGCGCAGGGCATAAAGCGTATGCCCGTCCGACAGCGCCGCGGCCATGCGCATGTGCGGGCCTGTGCCTTCGGCACGCGACAGCGCCTCGAAGCGCGCCACGCTGCGGGCCATGGCCGCCTGTGGGTCCGTGTCGATCCCCAGTCCACAGGCCACCAGAAACAGCGCCTCGCTGTCCGTGGCCCCCTTGCGGTGCGGATAAAGCGCATCCTCGATCATCATGTCGGCGGATTTGCGGAACCGTTCGAACCCGCCGACCTGGCCGTTGTGCATGAAACTCCACCGCCCCTGCACGAAAGGGTGACAGTTGTTGCGGCTGGTCGCCGTTCCGGTCGAGGCGCGCACATGGGCCATGAACAGCCGCGCCTGCACCTGTTCGGCCAGCGACCGCAGGTTCGGGTCCGACCAGGCGGGGTAAACATCGCGGTAAAGCCCCGGCGCCGGCCGCCGGTCGTACCAGGCCAGACCGAAACCATCCGCATTGATCGCGGTCTTGCATTCGGTGGCATCGCGCGACTGGCGGATCAAGGAATGATCCGGCGCCGAAATGATCTCGCTCAGGAACAATGGCGCGCCCATCCAGGCCGCCCAGCGGCACATGGGTTACTGCCCCCGATTATGGGTACGGGCGTATAGCCGGGCGATGATGCCGCTCGCCGTCTTCTCGAACAGGCAAGGGATAAGCGCATGCACCAACGCCGCGCCGGCCGCCGCGAACAGCAACCCCGAAAACCGCAGCGCGAACATCATGTGCTCGAAGAAGGTTTCATCGACCTTGGCCGGATGGTCCAGGAATACGCGCGTGATCATAGATCTCTCCTTTGTCTGGTTGCGACCAGGTTATGCGACAGCCGGGATGAATTTTTCCCAAATTTTCGACCAGAACTCTTGTCCGTGGGAGAATTTCACTCCATTCAGGTCATATGAGTGAAACTGACCACATAGACCGCCGCATTCTGATCGAATTGCAACGCGATGCAGAGCAATCGCTTGAATCGCTCGGTGCCGCCGTGGGCCTGTCGCGCAACGCCTGCTGGCGGCGCATCCGCCAGATGGAACAGGACGGCATCATCCGGGGCCGCGTCGCGCTCTTGAATGCGGCGCGCCTGGGCCTGCCGCTGACCGTCTTTATCCAGGTTCGCACCAATGCCCATGCCCCCGACTGGCTGGATCGGTTCTCTGCCGCGACCCGCGCCCTGCCCGAGATCATGGGCGTCTATCGCATGTCCGGCGATCTGGACTATTTGATCCGGGCACAGGTAAGGGATATGGCGGACTACGACAGGCTGTATCAAAGCCTGATCCGCAAAGTTCCGCTGTCAGACGTATCTGCCAGCTTCGTGATGGAAGAGATCAAGGAAACCACCGCCCTGCCCCTGTGAGGACCCTCATGCCGCTGCACTATGTCTGGCTGTTCATTGCCATCCTGACCGAAACTCTGGGAACCACCGCGCTGCAAGCCAGCCAACAGTTCACGCGTCTGTGGCCGTCGGTCGGTGTGGTGCTGTTTTACGGTGCGTCATTCTATTTCATGGCCATGGCGCTCAAGGTGATGCCGGTTGGCATCGTCTACGCGATCTGGTCCGGGCTGGGGATCGTGCTGATCGCGGGCATCGGTTTTTTCCTGTTCGGCCAGAGGCTTGACCTGCCCGCAATCGTGGGGCTGGCGCTGATCATCGCGGGGATTCTGGTGATCCACCTGTTTTCCGCAGCCGAGACACACGCGGCTCTGGACCCGGCGGTAAAACAGCACGAAACGCTTTAGGGCTGGCCTTTGCTGCGTCTGCACGGTATGGCGCGCGCAACTCCGCAAAAAGGCTGACCTCATGGATCTGCGCAACATCGCAATCATCGCCCACGTCGACCACGGCAAGACAACGCTGGTGGACGAACTGCTCAAGCAATCGGGCACCTACCGCGAAAACCAGGCGACCACCGAACGCGCCATGGACAGCAACGATCTGGAACGCGAACGCGGCATCACGATCTTTGCCAAGCCGACCTCGGTCGAATGGAAGGGCACGCGGATCAACATCGTCGACACCCCCGGCCACGCCGACTTCGGCGGCGAGGTGGAGCGCATCCTGTCCATGGTCGACGGTGTGGTCCTGCTGGTGGATGCCGCGGAAGGCCCGATGCCGCAGACCAAATTCGTGACCTCCAAGGCGCTGAAACTGGGCCTGCGGCCCATCGTGGTGATCAACAAGGTCGACAAGCCCGACGGCGAACCCGACCGCGCGCTGGACGAGGTGTTCGACCTGTTCGCCAACCTCGACGCCAGCGAAGAGCAGCTTGATTTCCCCGCCATGTATGCGTCGGGCCGCGCAGGCTGGGCCGATCACAGCCTGGACGGGCCGCGCAAGGGGCTGGATGCGCTGTTCGAGCTGATCCTCGACCATGTCCCGGCACCGAAACAGACGGCGGATATCGACAAACCCTTTACCATGCTGGCCACAACGCTGGGCGCCGACCCGTTCCTGGGCCGGATGCTGACGGGCCGGGTCGAAACCGGCAGCCTGAAGGCGGGCCAGACGATCAAGGCGATGTCGCGCGATGGCAAGTTGATCGAGAATTTCCGCTGTACCAAGATCCTCGCCTATCGCGGGCTGGAACAGACGGCGATCGACGTGGCCGAAGCAGGCGATATCGTTTCCATCGCTGGCATGGCCAAGGCCACCGTGGCCGACACGCTCGCCGACCAGTCCGTGACCGAGGCGATCCCGGCGCAGCCCATCGACCCGCCGACGATCACCGTGACCTTCGGCATCAACGATTCGCCCCTTGCCGGGCGTGATGGCAAGAAGGTGCAGTCCCGCGTCATCCGCGAGCGCCTGATGAAGGAAGCCGAGAGCAACGTGGCCATCAAGATCAGCGACACGCCGGGCGGCGAGGCCTTCGAAGTTGCGGGACGCGGTGAATTGCAGATGGGGGTTCTGATCGAAAACATGCGCCGCGAAGGGTTCGAACTGTCGATCTCGCGGCCCCAGGTGCTGTTCCGGGACATCGACGGCGAGCGGCACGAGCCGATCGAGGAAGCCACCATCGACGTGGACGACGAATATTCGGGTGCCGTGATTGAAAAGATCACCGGCGCGCGGCGCGGTGAACTGGTCGAGATGAAACCGGCGGGCGCGGGCAAAACCCGCATCGTCGCCCATGTGCCCTCGCGCGGGCTGATCGGGTACCACGGCGAATTCCTGACCGACACGCGCGGCACCGGCGTGTTGAACCGCGTGTTCCACGGCTGGGCGCCGCACAAGGGGCCGATCCCGGGCCGCCGCGCGGGCGTCCTGATCTCGATGGAGAACGGTACATCCGTCGCCTATGCCCTGTGGAACCTCGAAGAGCGCGGCAAGATGATGATCGGCGCGCAGGCCGACGTCTATACCGGTATGATCATCGGCGAGCATTCGCGCGAGAACGATCTGGAAGTGAACCCGCTGAAGGGCAAGAAGCTGACCAACGTGCGCGCCTCGGGCACGGACGAGGCGGTGCGCCTGACGACACCGATCACCCTCTCTCTGGAAGAGGCGATTGCCTATATCGACGATGACGAGCTGGTCGAAGTCACCCCGAACGCGATCCGGCTGCGCAAGCGGTTCCTGGATCCGCATGAACGCAAGCGGATGGCCAAGTCCGCCTGACGGGACATTCCGGGGCGCTGCCCCGGACCCCGGAGGTATTTAGGGCATAAAGAAGCCCGGGGCCGCGATATGGCGGCTGTTATTCGGTTGTCTCGACGATCAGAAGCTCGCGTTCGGATGCGCCGCGCGCGTGATTGAGCGCCTCCTGGTAAGCTTCCGAGTGATAACATTCTTCCGCCGCCTCGACCGAGGGGAAGCGCGCCACCACGTTGCGGGCCCGCTCCTTGCCTTCGAGCTGGACGAAACGGCCCCCCCGCGCGAGGAAGCTGCCGCCATGTGCGGCGATGGCGGGACCGGCGAGCTTGGCGTATTTGCCGTAGGCTTCTTCGTCGGTGACGGTGACATGGGCGATCCAGAGTGCGGCCATGAGCCTATCCTTTCAGTACGGTTTCTGCGGCCGCGATGGCGGCCTCGGCGTTGTCGGTGCCGGCACCCCCGCCCTGGGCCATGTCAGGACGGCCGCCGCCGCCCTTGCCGCCCAGTTCGGCCACTGCCGCGCGGACGATGTCCACCGCCGAGAGACGATCCGTCAGGTCCTGGGTGACGCCACCGGCCACGGCAGCCTTGCCCCCGGTGTCGGCGATGAGCAGGACGGCGCCGGAGCCGAGCCGGGCCTTGTGGTCATCCACCAGCGACGGCAGGTCCTTGCCGGTCACGCCGGTGAGGACCTGGGCCACGAAGCGGATGCCGCCCACCTCGCGCACGTCGGGTGGCGTGGCACCGCCGCCGGACATGGCCAGTTCGCGCCGCAGCTGCGCCACCTCGTTGCTGAGGCTGCGGCGTTCCTCCATCAGCGCCCGCACCCGGTCGGGCACATCCGCAGGCGTCGATTTGAGCGCCTCCGCGGTACGCGACAAGGCGGTCTGCTGCGCACGCAGCCAGGACAGCGCCTCCGCACCGGTCAAGGCTTCGATCCGGCGCACCCCCGCGCTGCTGGCGCTGTCGCCCAGAAGCACAAACGCACCGATGTCCCCGGTCTGGCGCACATGGGTCCCGCCGCACAATTCCAGCGAATAGGTGTTGCTGTCGGTGCCCTTGCCCGACCCCTCTTGCCGGCCCATCGACACCACGCGTACCTCGTCGCCGTATTTCTCTCCGAACAGGGCCTGCGCCCCCAGGGCACGGGCGTCGTCGGGCGTCATGATCCGGGTGTCCACCGCCGCGTTTTGGCGGATGTAGTCGTTCACCTCGGCTTCGACCCGGGTCAGTTCCGCCGCCGACAGCGCCTTGGCATGGCTGAAGTCAAAGCGCAGCCGGTCCGGTGCGTTGAGCGATCCGCGCTGTGCCACGTGATCCCCCAGGGCCCCGCGCAGCGCCTCGTGCAGCAGGTGGGTGGCGGAGTGATTGGCCCGGATGGCAGCCCGTCGGGCGTGGTCCACCTCCAGCACGGCGGCCTGGCCAACCTTGACCTCGCCCTGCGTCACCTTGCCGAAATGCGCAAAGACCCCGGCCGCCTTGCGGGTGTCGGTGATGGTGATCTCGCCCGTTCCGGTGCGGATGGTGCCGGTGTCACCGACCTGACCGCCGGCTTCGGCGTAGAACGGCGTCTGGTTGAAGGCGACCTGTATGCTGTCGCCCTGCTTTGCCATTTCGGTCAGAACGCCGCCCATCACCAGCGCCTTGATCTGGCCTTCCGCGCTTTCGGTTTCGTAGCCCAGGAACTCCGTGGGGCCGTGTCTTTCGGCGACGTCGAACCAGACGGTGGCATCCGCCGCCTCGCCCGACCCGGCCCAGGCTGCGCGGGCCTTCGCCTTCTGCTCGGCCATGGCGGCGTCGAAACCTTCGATGTCCACGGCCCGGCCCTGTTCGCGCAGGGCGTCCTGCGTCAGGTCCAGCGGAAACCCATAGGTGTCGTAAAGCTTGAAGGCCGCCTGCCCCGACAGGTTCGCGCCCTCGTCCAGACCGTTCACCTCGTCCTCCAGCAGGCGCAGCCCTCGATCCAGCGTCTGCTTGAAACGGGTCTCTTCGTTCAGCAGGGTTTCGGTGATCAGCGATTGCGCCTGGCCCAGTTCCGGATAGGCCGCGCCCATCTGCTGAACCAGCGCGGGCACCAGCCGGTGCATCAAGGGGTCCTGCACGCCCAGCAGATGCGCATGGCGCATCGCGCGCCGCATGATCCGGCGCAGCACATAGCCGCGCCCGTCGTTGGACGGCATCACCCCGTCCGCCATCAGAAAGGAGGTCGACCGCAGATGGTCCGCGATCACCCTGTGGTGGGTCCTGCCCGGACCGTCGGGGTCCGTGTTCGACGCCGTCGCGGAGGCTTCGATCAGGCTGCGCATCAGGTCGGTGGCGTAGTTGTCGTTTGTGCCCTGCAGCAGGGCCGCGACCCTTTCGATGCCCATGCCGGTGTCGATCGACTGGTTCGGCAGATCCCGCCGGGTGCCGTCTTCGAACTGTTCGTATTGCATGAAGACGAGGTTCCAGATTTCGACAAACCGGTCGCCGTCCTCTTCCGGGCTGCCCGGAGGGCCGCCCCAGATGTGATCCCCGTGATCGTAGAAAATCTCGGTACAGGGGCCGCAGGGGCCGGTCGGGCCCGCGGACCAGAAATTGTCATCGGTGGCGATGCGGATGATCCGGTCGTCCGACAGGCCCGCATGTTTCTTCCAGATATCCACCGCCTCTTCATCGGTGTGATAGACCGTCACCAGCAGGCGTTTTTCGTCGATGCCGAAAACCTTGGTCAGCAGATCCCAAGCCAGGGGAATCGCCTCGGACTTGAAGTAATCGCCGAAGCTGAAATTTCCCAGCATCTCGAAGAACGTGTGGTGGCGCGCGGTATACCCCACGTTGTCCAGATCGTTGTGCTTGCCCCCGGCCCGCACACATTTCTGCGCGGTCACGGCGCGGCTGTAATCGCGGGTCTCGACCCCGGTAAAGAGGTTCTTGAACTGCACCATGCCCGCTGCGGTGAACATCAGCGTCGGATCGTTGCGCGGGACAAGCGGGCTGGAGGGGACAACCCGGTGACCGTTCTTGTCGAAATAGGACAAAAAGCTGGATCGGATTTCGTTCAGGGTCTTCATCAATCTGGCCTTCCGGGACAAATGCGGTCGTTGTCAGATAACCCCGGGGGCCGTGCCTGTCCACAGGCTGCACATGCGAAAAGGGGCGCGACATGCCAGCGCGCCCCTTCGGTCTGAAACTTCGTGGCGGTCGGGGGCCGGTCAGGCCTCCAGAATGTCGCCGTCGTTGTCTTCGGTGCCGTTGAAATCCAGCCCATGCGCCGCGCGGATCTTGTCTTCGATCTCCATCGCCATCGCGCCATTGTCCTTGAGGAAGGTCTTGGCGTTTTCGCGGCCCTGGCCGATCCGTTCGTCGCCATAGGAGAACCACGAACCGGACTTCTCGACCACACCGGCCTTGACACCGAGATCCAGCAGTTCGCCCATCTTGGAGATGCCTTCGCCGTACATGATGTCGAATTCCACCTGCTTGAAGGGCGGCGCGACCTTGTTCTTGACCACCTTCACGCGGGTTGCGTTGCCGACCACCTCGTCGCGGTCCTTCAGCGCGCCGATGCGGCGGATGTCCAGCCGGACGGACGAATAGAACTTGAGCGCGTTACCGCCGGTCGTCGTCTCGGGAGAGCCGAACATGACGCCGATCTTCATCCGGATCTGGTTGATGAAGATCACCATGCAGTTGGAGCGACTGATGGAGCCGGTCAGCTTGCGCATCGCCTGACTCATCAGACGGGCCTGCACCCCGACGGAGCTGTCGCCCATATCGCCCTCAAGCTCGGACTTCGGCGTGAGCGCCGCGACCGAGTCGACGATCACCATGTTGACCGCCCCCGAGCGCACGAGCGTGTCGGTGATTTCCAGCGCCTGTTCGCCGGTGTCGGGCTGCGAGATCAGCAGCTCGTCGATGTCGACGCCCAGCTTGCGGGCGTATTGCGGATCGAGTGCGTGTTCCGCATCGACGAAGGCGCAGACGCCGCCGGCCTTTTGCTGTTCGGCCACGCAATGCAGGGTCAGCGTGGTCTTGCCCGAGGATTCGGGGCCGTAGATCTCGATGATGCGGCCCATCGGCAGGCCGCCGATGCCCAGGGCGATGTCCAGCCCCAGCGACCCTGTGGAACTCGCCTTGATGTCCTGGATCGCCCCTTCGGCACCGAGCTTCATGATGGAGCCCTTGCCGAACTGCCGTTCGATCTGCGCAAGTGCGCTGTCCAGCGCCTTTTGCTTTTCCGCTGATTTCTTATTGTCCATTGTCAATAAATCTGCCGTTGCCATTTGCCCGTTCCCTTAGTGTCACAGTGGCGCGGGATCAGCAATCGCCGTCCGCGCCGCATTTTTGTTCCATTAATGTTCTTATGAGACCAAAACCGGAACATTTCAATCAAATTATTTCCACCCCCATCTTTCGCGCCGGGTGGTTAAGAAGTAGTTTACGACAACAACCGGGAGCGGTGAGAGGCTGATGAGGGGCATACATGCTTGTTTTCTATAAAGAACGCCTCGCCTTTCTGTCGGTGCCCAAGACCGGGACCACCGCCTACGAAAGCGCGCTCGCGGCGCGGGCGGACATGGTGATCTCGGATCCGCCGATGCTGAAACACGCGCCGGTCTATCGCTACAACCGGTTCATCCGGCCGATGTTCGAACGTGTCTGCGGCGCCGAGCTGGAGGTGATGGCGGTCATGCGCGAGCCGGTCTCCTGGCTGGGCAGCTGGTACCGCTACCGGCAGCGTCCTTTCATGGAGGGCAAGCCAAATGCGACCCATGGAATCAGTTTCGACGAATTCGTGCTCGCCTACATGAAGGGCGACAAACCCGGCTTTGCCGATGTGGGCAGTCAGGTCCAGTTCATGAAGGCCCAGCCCAACGGGACGGGCGTGACCCATTATTTCCGGTACGAGGATCAACCCAGGCTCAAGTCCTTTCTCGAAGACCGGCTCGATATTCAAATCGAACTTGCGCGGGAAAATGTCTCTCCGGCGATGGAATTGACCCTGTCGCCGGGGGTGGCGGAGCGGTTTCGCCGCAAATGCGCGGATGAGTTCGAACTTTACGCGTCGATTCCCTGACAGCCGTTTCCGGGCTTGGCTGCCTTATCACGGCATTCTTCGGCAACGGACGGCTCGGGCGAATGGAAGGGTCGGCAAAAAGGGGGGCCGTTCGTTTCCCGAATGGTCGTTGCCCGAATGGTCGTTGCCCGAACACCAGTGGCGGCAGGCGCAAGACGCCATGTCCCCCGGTCGGCTGCGCATCACCGCATCGCCCGCTCCGGAACAGCGGCCGGGCCTGTCACGGCCCCCACCGGACGACCCGGGGCGGCTGGTGCCCGGCGCAGGCCTGTCGCATATGTGAAGCGTGCCGACCGGACCTGGCGCATACCGGTGGTGGGTCAGTGCATCTGCTTGTTCACCATCTCGGTCAGTTCCGTGAGTGAGAACGGTTTCGGCAAAAACACCGAATTCGGGATTTGTTTTTGCTCCTCTCCAAAGCTGTCTTCGGCATAACCTGAGACAAAGACCACGCGCACGCCGGGCCGCTCCTTGAGCGCCTCGCGCACCCAGCTGGGACCGTCCATTCCCGGCATCACCACATCGGTGACAAAGACATCGACGTTCAGGTCGCGGTCTTCCAGCGTTTTCAGCGCGGCTTCCGCCGATTCCGCTTCCAGCACCGTAAATCCGCGCATGCGCAGCGCGCGGCTGGCAAAGGCACGCACCGGGGCTTCGTCCTCCACCAGCAGTATCACACCGTCCGATGACGCCGGGGCATGCGTTCCGGCAGAGGTGTCCGGGCGCGGGGGCGCTTCGTCCTTCGTCTCCTGCACCGGGAAATACAGGATGAACGTGGTGCCGGTGCCGGGCTGCGAATCGACAAAGATAAAGCCACCGGTCTGCTTCACGATGCCATAGGCGGTGGACAGGCCCAGATCTGTCCCCTCCCCCGTGCGTTTGGTCGTGAAGAAGGGTTCGAACACCTTGGGCACCTTGTCCGCCGGGATGCCCTGCCCGTTGTCGATCACCTCTACCGTGACATAGTCGCCGGCGGGCACATGCACACGGTCCCGCATCAAGGGTTCGGTCAGGGTGATACATTCGGTGACGATCCTGATCTCGCCGCCCGCCGGCATGGCGTCGCGGGCGTTGACCACCAGGTTCATCAGCACCTGTTCAAGCTGTCGCTTGTCCGCGCGGATCGGGCGCAGCACCGGATCGTGGCTGAGGGTCAGCGTCACCTTCTCGCCCACCAGGCGGTTCAGCAGATGCGTCAGATCCGCCAGCGTGTCCCGCAGGTCCAGCGTTTCGGGGCGCAGGGTCTGCTTGCGCGAAAACGCCAGAAGCTGACGGACCAGACCCGCGGCGCGATTGGCGTTCTGGTTGATCTGGACCAGATCGCCGTAGTCGGCATCGCCCTGATCATGGCGCAACAGCAGCAGGTCGCAATGGCCGGAAATGGCCGTGAGCAGGTTGTTGAAATCATGCGCGACACCACCGGCCAGCTGGCCGATGGCCTGCATCTTCTGGCTCTGCACGAATTGCGCCTCCAGGGATTTCAGCTCTGTCGCGTCGTGCAGGACCGCGATCAGCGACGCTTCGCCGTCCTCCATGATCCGGTTCAGCACCACCTGCACGAACCGCTCCCTGTCGGTGCGGGTAAGCCGCAGAAACTCGGACTTCTGCACCACCCGGTTGGACAGCGTATCGCTGAGCCAGTTCCCGATGGGCCTGCCCAGCCCCTCCATCAGCTGCGCGATGTTGACCCCTTCGGCCAGTTTCGCGCCGACCAGGGTGGCGGCCATCCGGTTGAAGGACCGCACCGCCCCGTCGGGCGCAAGCCGGATCATGGGCACCGGCAGGTCCTGAAAGGCCTGCCAGCCCTGAACCTGCCCCTGCACGCCCGCCTCGGGCGGAGGCAGCAGGTAGAGTGCCCGACGCCCCGCCCCGGCATCGACCACCGACACCAACATGTCGCGGGTGCCTTCGGCGCAGGACACCTTTGCCAGCGCACCGGACACCGGCGGCAGATCGGTGAACACCCGGTCGAGCGTCTTGACCCGCCCGCCCAGCAGACGCCGCGCGGCATCGTTGGTGAACAGCACCACGTCGCTCCGCCCCAGCATGAGCATCGGCAGTTGCACCCCCTCCTGCCCCGCGCGCACCGGGGCCGCCCGCGCGCCCAGCTGTTCCAGCCGCCAGACAAAGCGGTTCGCGGAAATGGCAAAGACCGACAACCGCAGTTGGCCCGCGCGCGTTGCCACGTCTTCCTGGGCCGAACCGGTGGCATCGGCCCGCGATTGCAGGCGGTAGAGAATACCGGCGGGGTTCGCGAAAGTCTCGGACAGCGCCGCGCCCAGAGTGGTGAAGCTGTCCTGCTGCAGCAGGCGATGGGCCGCGCGGTTGGCGGTATGGATCAGCCCATCCTGTTCAGCGATGAAAGAAGCGATGGTATCATGGGCGATAAAGCTGTCCGCGCTGTCGGTGGCCGCGATCGGGCGCGCCGATTGAACCGTCGCCCGCGCCAGCATCACACAGCCGATCACGGCCAATGTCCCCCCCGCAGAAAGCAGCCCCAGCGTCATCATCCGGTCCGGCACGAGATATCCCGCCGCTATCGCAAGCACCGCCAGCGCCAGCAAGACCCATGGCGCGCCGCGCCCGACCGCGGGCCGCGCCGTGCCCGCTGACGATACTGGCGACCGCGAAACCGGGCTTGCATCCGTTGCGTCCAGCCCCAGGCGATCAGACACGTCCTCTCCTCCAATTCTGCTCGAATCGTCGGCTATTAGGCGGCCTCAGGGTTAACCGAAGCTTAACCGTCGCAAGGATGCTATCTGGAGGGGAAAGGAAGGCGGTCAGACACGCTTGAAATGCGCAGTGTAAAACCCGTCACCCGCCGCATCGACGGGGAATCGCCGCTCGAATCCGCAGGCCCATTCCGGGTGCCGCGCGAGGAAGGCGGCGCTGCGGTCCTCGTTCTCTTCGCGCAGCACCGAACAGGTGGCAAAGGCGAGCGTGCCACCCGGTGCCACCAGCCCGCAGGCCGCGTCGAGAATGCCGTCCTGGATCGCTGTCAGATCGGCCAGGCGGTCCGGCGTCAGCGTCCATTTCCCTTCGGCCGCGCGCCGCCAGGCGCCCGAACCGGAACAGGGCGCGTCGCACAGCACCACGTCATAGGGGCCCGCCTGCGCCAGATCCTCCGTCCCCACCTGCCGGATCGACGCACCGGCCCGGGCCGCCCGCGCGGGCAGGTCGGACATCCGCCGGGGGTCGATGTCATGGGCCAGCACGACCCGCGCGGGGTCCATCGCCAGCGCCAGCGCCTTGCCGCCGCCACCGGCGCAATAGTCCAGCACGCGACCGCCGCCCGGCAGGGCCGCGACCACCGCCTGGCTCGCGGCATCCTGCAGCTCGACCAGACCGTCGGCATAGGCGGGCGCATTGCGGATACGCCGCTCCCCCTTGGTGACGGTCAGCGCCGCGTCGGTCGCTGGGTTCAGAGCCGTCTCGACCCCTTGTTCCGCCAGCAGAGCCTGCGCCGCCCCCCGGTCGATCCGGGCGAGGTTGACCCGCAACGAAACCGGTGCGCGGGACTGCAGTGCCCGGGCGGTGTCGCCCGCGCCGTCGCCCAAAGCCGTGGCGAACAGCGGCACCAGCCACTCCGGCAGGCACCAGCGGGTCGCGCGGTCGTCGGGCGGTGCGGGAAAGTCCAGTTCGGTACCCTCAGGGGGTGCGGGCGCATGTCCCTCACCGGAAAAGAGCGCGTCGATCTGCCCGTCCTGCAGGTGCAGCAGGCCCAGCATCAGCGCACGGCCCGTCTCACCGCGCCCGTAATGGGCCGCCAGCGGTCGGCAGCGCAGCACGTCGAACACATGGTCCCGGATCGCGGCACGGTCCTTTGACCCGGCAAAGCGGCTGCGCCGCGCCCAGCGGGTCAGCGCCTGCTCCGCCGCCTGTCCGGCGCGGATGTCCTCAAGTATCTCGATCGCCGCCGCGACACGGGCACCGGGTGTCACGACCCGAGGCCTGCATGAAGATCATCCGACATGGTATTGAAAAGGATATACAAAACCATATTTCAGCCACCGCGATAATTGGGCGACTCGCGGGTGATCTGAACATCGTGGACGTGGCTTTCCTTCAGCCCCGCGCCGGTGATCCGCACGAATTTGCAGTCCTTGCGCATCTCCGCCACCGTCGCGCAGCCGGTATAGCCCATGGCGGCGCGCAGACCGCCGACCATCTGGTGCACCACCGCGCCCGCGCTGCCCTTGTAGGCGACCTGCCCCTCGATCCCCTCGGGGACGAGCTTGTCGCTGGCGGCGTCCTTCTGGAAATACCGGTCCGCCGACCCGCTGGCCATCGCCCCGAGAGAGCCCATCCCGCGATAGGATTTGAAGCTGCGACCCTGGTACAGAATGACCTCGCCGGGGGATTCATCCGTCCCCGCGATCATCGAACCGACCATGGCACAGGACGCCCCCGCCGCGATCGCCTTGGCGAAATCGCCCGAAAACTTGATACCGCCGTCCGCGATGACAGGCACATCGCCCGCCTCGGCCGCGCAATCCATGATCGCGGTCAGCTGCGGCACCCCCACGCCTGCCACCATGCGCGTGGTGCAGATGGAGCCGGGACCGATCCCGACCTTGACCGCATCGGCACCGGCGTCGATCAGGGCGCGGGTCGCTTCGGGCGTGGCGACGTTGCCTGCAATCACCTGAACGTCGTTCGACAGCCGTTTCACCCGCTCCACCGCCTGAAGCACGCCCGCGGAATGCCCGTGCGCCGTGTCGATCACCACGATATCGACCTGGGCGTCGATCAGCGCCTCGGTCCGCTCGAAACCGGCCTCTCCGACGCCGGTGGCGGCGGCGACGCGCAGGCGGCCCAGATCGTCCTTGCAGGCGGTCGGGTTCAGCACGGACTTCTCGGTGTCCTTGAGCGTGAGCAACCCGGTCAGCTTGCCTTGCGAATTGGTGACGAGCAGCTTCTCGATGCGCCGCGCCTTCATCAGGCTGATCGCCTCGTCGCGGTCCGCGGGTTCACGCAGAATGGCAAGGTTTTCGGCGGTCATCATCGCGTGGACCGGCGTGTCGTCATGCTGGGCAAAGCGCATGTCGCGGTTCGTAACGATCCCCAGCAGGTGCCCGTTTTCGTCGACCACCGGAAAGCCGGTAAAGCGGTAGCGTTCGGTCAGCGCCTTGGCATCGGCCAGTGTCTGGTCGGGGCGCAGGGTCACGGGGTTGTAGACGATCCCGCTTTCAAACCGTTT
This sequence comes from Sulfitobacter sp. THAF37, assembly GCF_009363555.1. NCBI lineage: Bacteria > Pseudomonadati > Pseudomonadota > Alphaproteobacteria > Rhodobacterales > Roseobacteraceae > Sulfitobacter > Sulfitobacter sp. THAF37. The sequence continues at coordinate 2,800,801 of NZ_CP045372.1, read as the reverse complement.
GACCCGCCGGACCTCGCGCGCCTGATCCTCGACGCTGAGGTTCTTGTGGATGACCCCGATACCTCCGGCCTGCGCCATGGTGATGGCCATCCGGCTTTCGGTAACGGTGTCCATGGCCGAGCTCAGCAGGGGGATGTTCATCGCGATGCGCCGGGTGACGAATGTCCGGGTATCGGCCGTGGATGGCAGGACCGAAGACGCTCCCGGCACCAGCAGTACATCATCAAAGGTCAGTGCCTCACGAATCTCCATCGTCGCTCTCCGCTTTGCGTTCATCGGGGTTCATTTGGCGGTTTGCTATTTCACGGATGGACGGGATTGGAAAGGGCCGATGCTGGATCCGCTGGCCATGCGCGGCCCGGACCACGCGCCCAGGCGCGACGCGGCGCGAAAAATCCGGGCCGTTCCGCGGGGCTGTGCCGATAATGGCGCAGGCCAACGACATTTTGCCGCCTCTTGCCTTTCACCCGGCACGCGGACCGCTATGTTGGCGGCAGAATTCATGGAGTGCCCCGATGAACGTTGATCCGCTGGTTATTTTCACGCCCTCCGGCAAACGGGGGCGGTTCCCGGTCGGCACGCCGATCCTGACGGCGGCGCGGCAGCTGGGGGTGGACCTGGATTCGGTCTGCGGCGGGCGCGGCATCTGTTCGAAATGCCAGATCACGCCCAGCTACGGCAGCTTCTCCAAGCACAATGTGGAGGTAAAGCCGGACGCCCTGTCCGACTGGAACAAGGTCGAACAGCGTTACAAGGAAAAGCGCGGCCTCAAGGACGGTCGGCGGCTGGGCTGCCAGGCCACCGTTCAGGGCGACGTGGTGATCGACGTGCCCCCCGAAAGCCAGGTGCACAAGCAGGTGGTGCGCAAACGGGCGGAGGCGCGGGACATCGTGCTGAACCCCTCGACCCGGCTGTTCTACGTGGATGTCGCGGAACCGGACATGCATGACCCGTCGGGCGATCTGGAACGGCTGTGCGATGCGCTGCGCACGCAATGGAAGATCGAGAATGTCGAAGCGGACCTTCACATCATGCAGACGATGCAGCCGATCCTGCGCAAAGGCGACTGGAAGGTTACTGTCGCGATCAATCTGGGCGATGCAAAGCACATGCCGCGCATCCTGCACATCTGGCCGGGGTATTACGACGGGACGCTCTACGGTCTTGCCGTCGACCTCGGCTCCACCACCATCGCGGCGCATCTGTGCGACCTCCAGACCGGAGAGGTCCTCGCGTCCTCCGGTGTGATGAACCCCCAGATCCGGTTTGGCGAGGACCTGATGAGCCGGGTCAGCTATTCGATGATGAACCCCTCCGGCGCCGAAGAAATGACCCGCGCGGTGCGCGAGGGGATGGCCACCCTGTTCGACCAGATCGCGGCGGAGGCGGGCATCGACGCGGGGCTGATCGTGGATGCGGTCTTTGTCTGCAATCCGGTGATGCACCACCTGTTCCTGGGGATCGACCCGTTCGAGCTGGGCCAGGCGCCCTTTGCCCTGACCACATCCAACGCCATGCGGCTCAGGGCCAAGGACCTGGGGCTGACCATCCACCCCGCCGCACGGGCCTACATTCTGCCCTGCATCGCGGGGCACGTGGGCGCGGATGCCGCCGCCGTCGCGCTGAGCGAGGCGCCGGAGAAATCCGACGACCTGATGCTGGTGGTGGACGTGGGCACCAACGCGGAAATCCTGCTGGGCAACCGCGAAAAGGTGCTGGCCTGCTCCTCGCCCACCGGTCCCGCCTTCGAAGGTGCGCAGATCTCCTCGGGCCAGCGGGCCGCGCCCGGCGCCATCGAACGGGTGGAAATCGACCCGGGCACCAAGCTGGCGCGGTTCAAGGTGATCGGATCGGACCTGTGGTCCGACGATCCGGGTTTCGAGGCCGAGATCGCCACCACGGGCGTGACCGGTATCTGCGGGTCGGGCATCATCGAAATGGTGGCCGAGATGCGCATCCACGGTATCGTCGACGCCCCCGGCCTGATCGGCACGGCGGAGCAGACCGGCTCTTCGGCGGTGTTTGCGGACGGGCGCACCAATTCCTACCTCGTCTATGACGGCACCGCGCATGGCGGCCCCCGCATCACCGTAACAAACCGCGACATCCGCGAGATCCAGATGGCCAAGGCCGCGCTCTATTCCGGCGCGCGTCTGTTGATGGACAAGTTCGGCGTGGACAAGGTGGACCGCATCGTGCTGGCCGGTGCCTTCGGCGCGCATATCAGCACCAAACATGCGATGGTGCTGGGCATGATCCCCGATGCGCCGCTGGACAAGGTGACGTCTGCCGGGAACGCCGCGGGCACCGGCGCGCGCATCGCCCTGCTGAACGTCGATGCCCGGGCCGGGATCGAACAGACGGTGCGCGAGATCCACAAGGTCGAAACAGCGATCGAGCCGCGCTTTCAGGAGCACTTCGTGAACGCCTCCGCCATCCCCAACGCGGTTGAGCCCTTCCCGATCCTCAACTCCATCGTGTCGCTGCCCGACGTCACCTTCAACACCGGCGCGGACAAGGGCACCGAGGGCGGTGGCCGCCGCAGGAGACGCCGCGCATGAGCAACACCGAACAACAGGACTTCTGGACCGACGAGGCTGGACCCACCTGGGTCGCCCGGATGCAGACGATGGACCGCACCCTTGCCCCGGTCCTGGACCGGGTGCTGGCCGATGCGGAACTGCAGGCGGGCGACCGGGTGCTGGACATCGGCTGTGGCGCGGGCACCAGCACGGTCGCGGCGGCGCGGCAGGTCGGAGACGCGGGCGGCGCCTGCGGGCTCGATATCTCGCGCAGCCTGCTGGATCACGCCCGCGGTCTGGCGGCAGACCACAAAAACGTGTCCTTCGTGCTGGGCGACGCGCAGACCCACGATTTCGGGCCGGACCGCTTCGACGCGATGATCTCGCGCTTCGGCGTGATGTTCTTTGCCGACACGACAGCGGCCTTCGCCAACATCGCGGGCGGCCTGCGCCCCGGTGCGCGCCTGACCTTCGCCACCTGGGGAGAGATTGCCGAAAACCCCTATTTCACCATGCCTGCCGGGATCGCAAAGCAGGTGATCGGCGCCCCGCCCAAGACCGACCCCGAAGCGCCCGGCCCCTTTGCGATGCGCGACACCCGCAAGGTTGTGGCCCAGCTTGGGGGGGCAGGGCTGCGCGACATTGCCGCCAGCGAGGTCACGCTCCCGCTCACGCCGCCGGGCGATGCGCAAAAGGTCGCGGAACTGATGTGCGACATCGGCCCCGCGCATCGCGCCCTCACCCATTTCGAGGCAGGACCGCAGGAGCGCGCCCGCCTGTGCAACGCCCTGGCCGAAGGGTTGGCCCCCTATGCAACGCCCGACGGCATCCGCATTCCCGCGCTGATCAACATCTTCACCGCCCGAACCGCAGGCTGACCGCGCTCAGCTTCCCGGCGGCAAAGTTCGGTTCATTGAGACAGCTGTCGACGGCAGGTTCGCACCCGATCCCGATGGCGGCCCTCCATTTGTCGAGGCGTTTCCATTTTTCCATACTTCGCAGCATTTTGCGCGGTCGCAGTTTCGCACCCGCCCTGGGGGGCGAGGTCGGGTGCGAACCGGATCGCAGGCGATCCGGCGGCAAGGGGAAATGATGCGTTTTCGTCTCCACCAAGCCCGGTCCCATCAATCCAGCTGCCGGGCAATCCACCAGGTGACGCCATTGGCATCCCGCACGCCGCCGCGCAGGTCGCCGTCGCCCTTGTCCGTCAGCGGTTGCACCTCCGTCCCGCCCGCCGCCAGCGCCCGGGCAAAGGTCGCTTCCGCCTCGGCCACGTAGACATGCACATGGGCCTCGGGGCCTTCGGGCATCTCGCCCATCATGATCACCGTATCATCCACCCGCGCCTCTGCATGCATGATCCCCTTGCCGCCCTCGCCCCGGATGACCCGCAGGCGGGTCGCGCCAAAAGCGGCCTGCAGAAAGTCCAGGGTCGCAGTGGCATCGCGGACCATCAGATAGGGCGACGCGCTGTTGTATCCGTCAGGTTTGAAACTCATCGCGTCCTCCGTTTTGTCACCGCCGCCTCTTGACGGCGAAGCGCCCCGGGCATATCCATTCCACCGGCGCGCGGGTATGGTGAAAAGGTATCACGGCAGCTTCCCAAGCTTTAGTTACGAGTTCGATTCTCGTTACCCGCTCCATCTTCCACTTCATTCAATCCATCCTGCGGCGCGCGCGCAAGCGTCTGTTTCCTCTGTTCCGGCAGGTCGAGGAAACGTCGGCTTGCGGCAAGGGGGTCGGAAACCTCGGCGATCTTGGGGGGCAGGACGGGCTGCATGTGCTCCACCTTCCCGGCCTGGATGCGCTCGGGCATGCCCAGGGTGATGGCGTCGCTTTTCACCCGCGGCATCCCGCGGCTGGAGCGGTGGAAAGGGGCTTGAGGCCGGGCCGCGGTGCCGCCCGGGCCGTACAGGACACCGGGCGAGTGCACCAACCGGTCCCTACCCCATCAGCACGTCGCCGAATTCGTCCCGCAGGTTCCGCTTGAGCACCTTGCCCGTCGCGTTGCGGGGCAACTCGTCGGTAAAGACGACCTTGTCGGGGATCTGCCACTTGGCGATCTTGCCGTCGAAGATCTCCAGGATCGCTTCCTCTGACGGGTCCTCTCCCTCGGCCTTGACCGCGACCAGCACCGGGCGTTCATCCCATTTCTCGTGCCGGGCCCCGATGACGGCGGCATCGGCAAGTTTGGGATGGGAAATGGCGATGTTTTCCAACTCGACCGAGCTGATCCACTCGCCGCCCGATTTGATGATGTCCTTCGACCGGTCCTTGATTGTGACATAGCCATCAGGGTCCATCGTGGCGACATCGCCGGTGTCGAACCAGCCGTTGGTCAGCGTCTCATCGGTGGTCTTCTTGAAATAGGCATCGAGGATCCAATGCCCCCGTGTCACCAGATCGCCCTGTTCCTTGCCGTCATGCGGCAGCGGTTTGCCGTTCTCGTCGAGGATTTCCAGCTCTACCCCAAAGACCGGCCGCCCCTGATTCTCGCGCAGGCGATGCTGTTCTTGTTCGGGCAGGTCCGCGTGTTTGGCCAGCGGGCGGTTCACCGTGCCGACCGGCGACATCTCGGTCATGCCCCAGGCGTGGATCGTATCGACGCCGAATTCTTCGCGGAAGCTCTTGATCATCGACGGTGGACAGGCCGAGCCGCCCACCACGGTACGCTTGAGGCTTTCCAGCTTGCTGCCGCCCTTCTTGGCTTCGCCCAGCAGGCCCAGCCAGATCGTCGGCACCCCCAGCGCCAGCGACACGCGGTAGTTGTCGATCAGCTTGACCAGCGAGGGGCCGTCCAGCCCCGGCCCCGGCATCACCATGCGGGCCCCGACCATGGCACAGGCATAGGGTGCGCCCCAGGCGTTGACGTGGAACATCGGCACCACCGGCAGGACGACGTCGGCTGCGGAAATCGCCACGCTGTCGGCGAGATTGATGCCGAAGCTGTGCAGCACGGTCGAGCGGTGGCTGTAGAGCACACCCTTCGGGTTCCCGGTGGTTCCCGAGGTATAACAAAGGCTTGACGCCGTGTTTTCATCCATGTCCGGCCAGTCGTACCCGGCATCGCCCTGGGCCAGCAGGTCGTCGTAGGCGATGATGCCCGGCAGTTTCTCGGCAGCATCGCCCACCTCGGCCTCCATCAGGACGATATGCTCCAGATGCTCCAGCTTGTCGCGGATCGCGGCCACCAGCGGGACAAAGGTGGCGTCGATGAACAGCACCTTGTCCTCGGCATGGTTGAGGATATAGACCAGCTGCTCGGGGAACAGCCGTGGGTTGATCGTGTGACACACGAAGCCCCCGCCCGACACGCCAAAGTAAATCTCAAGGTGCCGCCGGTTGTTCCAGGCGATGGTGCCGCAGCGCGCCTGCGGGTCCAGCCCGAGGCCCGTCAGCGCCGACGCCAGCCGCCGCGCATTGGCCGCAACCTCGCCCCAGGTGGTTTCCTCCACCCCGCCGCCGGTGTTGACCGAGTAGATACCCCCCCCGGAGTGGTATTGTTCGGCATGGGTTATCAAGCTGGAAATCAACAGCGGTTGCGACATCATCTGACCAAGCATCGGGATCCTCCTCATCCGTTCTTGAACCCAGAGTGGAGCAGGCGCCGACCACTTGCAAGCCTGCGATAACCTGCCTAAACGTCATACAAGCTATTGTTTTGTCGGCCCTTGCCGGGTCCTCAACCGAAGGTGTCCAGATGACCGTGACCATTCGCCCGACCAGACCCGAGGACCGCGACGGCTGGGATCTGCTTTACCAGGGATACGCCGAATTCTACCGCGTGGACCAGACGGCCCAGATGCGCGATACGGTCTTTGGCTGGCTGATGGACGAGGCGCATGAATGCAAGGGGTTTGTCGCCGAGGGGCCGGATGGCCAGTTGATCGGCCTCACCCACTTCAGGCCCTTCGCCAGCCCCCTGCGGGCCGCGACCAATTGTTTTCTCGACGATCTCTTCGTCGATCCGGCGGCGCGCGGATCGGGTGCGGCGCAGGCGCTGATAGATGCGGTGGCCGATCACGCGCGGGCGCGCGGGTGGGCGACGGTGCGCTGGATCACGGCGGACGACAACTACCGCGGGCGCAGTGTCTATGACCGGATGGCCAGCCGGACCATGTGGATCACCTACGATCTGAAGACATGAACTTTTTGCAGATCACCTCCTTGCTGATCGTCATGGCGGGGGTGTTCGGCGCGATCAACTACCTGTTTCTGAAGCTGCCGTCGGCCATCGGTATTCTGGTGGTGTCGTTGCTGGCGTCTTTCGGGCTGCTGGGGCTGGACCTTGTCCTGCCCGCCCTGGGCATCGCGGACACGGTGCGGCAACTGGTCAACGGCATCGACTTTTCCGAGGCGCTGCTGGAGGGGATGCTGGGTCTGCTGCTCTTTGCCGGGGCGCTGCATGTGAAGCTGAGCGACCTGCGCAGCGAATGGCTGACCGTGTTCCTGATGGCGACGCTGGGCATCGCGCTGTCGACCCTGGTGGTGGGCGTCGGGTTTTCCTGGCTGACCGGCATGCCGCTGATGGTGGCACTGGTCTTTGGCGCGCTGATCTCGCCCACGGATCCGGTGGCGGTTCTGGGGGTGCTGCGGGAGGCCAGCCTGCCCAAGGCACTGGAGACCAAGATCGCGGGCGAGAGCCTGTTCAACGACGGGGTCGGATACGTGGTGTTCCTGGTGCTGCTGGGGCTTGCCTTTCCCGCTGCAGAGCACGGGTCGGGCGGCAGCCCCTTTGGCGATGCGGCACTGCTGTTCGTGCAGGAGGCATTCGGCGGCGCGGTCCTGGGGCTGATCCTGGGCTGGCTGACGTTCCGGGTGATGCGCCGGATCGACGATTATTCGCTGGAGGTGCTGCTGACCCTCGGTCTCGCGTTCGGCGGCTACGAACTGGCGGTCTGGCTGCATGTCTCGGCCCCGATCATGGCGGTCTGCGCGGGGCTGCTGATCGGCGATGTGGGGACCGCACGCGGCATGTCGGAAGAGACCCGGAAATACGTTGAAGCGTTCTGGAAACTGATCGACGAGATCCTGAACGCGGTGCTGTTTCTGATGATCGGGTTCGAGGTCTTTGCCATCGCCTTTGGCGGGGAGGTGCTGATGACGGCGGCGGCGACGGTCCTGCTGGCCCTGCTGGCGCGGCTGGCCGCGGTGGCGGTGCCCATTGCCATGCTGCGCCCCTTCCGGAGCTTTTCGGCCGGGGTCACGCCGATCATGACCTGGGGCGGGCTGAAGGGCGGGATTTCCGTGGCATTGGCGCTGTCGCTGCCGGAGAGCGAATGGAAATCGCTGATCCTGACCTGCACCTACGTGGTGGTCGTCTTTTCCATCGTCGTGCAGGGGCTGACGGTGGGGCGGCTTGCCAACCGGATGGGGCGCGCGCCGGACCTGGTGTGACCCGACGGTGCGGCTGCGCCGCATTCGATGCCCGATTTTTGGGGCGCTGCCCCAAACCCCGGAGGTATTTGGGGCATAAAGAAGCCGGGTCAGCTCCGGTGTTTCAGGATGTAGTCCACCAGGGCGGCGGTGGAGCCGTCCTTGTCACTTGGGGGCTCATTGCCTTCCACGATGGGTTGCAGCGAGGTGGCCAGTTCCTTGCCCAGTTCCACCCCCCATTGATCGTAGGAGTTGATGTCCAGGATCACCCCTTCGACGAAGACGCGGTGTTCGTAGAGCGCGATGATCTGGCCCAGCGTGAAGGGGTCGAGCAGCGGGTAGATCAGCGTGGTGGAGGGCCGGTTGCCGGGGAACACCCGGTGCCGGGCCTGGCGTTCCAGTTCTTCTCCGTCAAGCCCTTTGGCCGCCATCCTCTGCCGGGCCTCGTCGAGGGACCGGCCCCGCATCAGCGCCTCGGACTGTGCAAGGCAATTGGACAGCAATAGCTGGTGATGATGGGCCAGGTCCGGCTCGTGACCGTTGGCTGCGACCAGGAATTCGCAGGGCACGACCCGGGTGCCCTGATGAATGAGCTGGTAGAAGGCGTGCTGGCCGTTGGTGCCTGCCGCCCCCCAGACCACCGGGCCGGTGTGGTGCGCGGCATCCGTGCCGTCCATGCGGACCGATTTGCCGTTACTCTCCATCTCCAGCTGCTGAAGATAGTCGGGCAGCATACGCAGCCGCTGATCGTAGGGCAGCACGGCGCGGGTGGCGTGGCCCAGCACCTGGTTGTGCCAGATCCCCACCAGCGCCAGCAGCATGGGCATGTTTTCCTGCGGGTCGGCGGCGCGGAAATGCCGGTCCATCGCCTGTCCGCCGCGCAGGAACGCGTCGAAGGCCCCGGGCCCGATCGCGATCATCAGGGACAGCCCGATCGGCCCCCACATGGAATAGCGCCCCCCGACCCAGTCCTCGAAGCCGAAGACCCGCGCCGGGTCGATGCCGAACTGCGCGGTCTTGTCCCCGGCGGTGCTGAGTGCTGCGAACTGCCGGGCGGGGTCGCCGCCGTGGTCGGTCATCCAGGCCTTGGCGGTGCGGGCGTTTGTCATGGTCTCGATGGTGGTGAAGGTCTTGGAGGCCACGATCACCAGCGTTGTCCTTGCATCCAGCCCGCGCAGGGTGTCGGCGATATGCGCGCCGTCCACGTTCGACACGAAATGGCAGCGCGGCCCGTCGTGGTAAGGGGCCAGCGCCGCCACCGCCATCGCGGGGCCGAGGTCGGAGCCGCCGATGCCGATGTTCACCACGTCGGTGATGTCGCTGCCGCGCACCGCGTCGGCGTAGTCGCGCATTCTGGCCAGAGTGTCGCGCACGCCGGGCATCACGTCCTGCCCGTCCACCATCACCGGCCCGCCATCGAGGTTGCGCAGGGCGGTATGCAGCACCGCGCGGCCCTCGGTCCAGTTGATCGTCTCGCCCGCGAACATCGCGTCGCGCCGCGCGGCCACGCCGGCCGCCTCTGCCAGCGCGATCAGATCGGCGCGGGTGTCGGTGTCGATGTTGGTCTTTGCATAGTCGAAATGCAGGTTCTCCAGCGTGACGGAGAAATCCCGCGCCCTGCCCGCGTCTTCGAACAATGTCAGCAGCGGGCGGTCTGCCGCGGCCCCGGCGCGGCGGTTCAGTTTGTCCCAGATCGGTGTCATGCGGCCCAATGTACCTCTGCGCTGTTGAGAACGGTGGCGATCGGCGCCTCTTCGGGGGGCAGGTTTTCGGCCCGTTCCAGCGCCGCGCGCTTGGCATCGCCGAAAATCACCACATGGGTCGACATGGCCCCGCGCAACACATGCGCCGGCAAGGTGACGCGGGCGATATCCTGCCCTGCCACATGCACGGGGCAAAGGTTGGGTGCCCCGCTGGCCATCGCGGCCGCCACCCCGTCGGCCCCCGGAAACAGCGAGGCGGTGTGCATGTCCTCGCCCATGCCCAGCACCAGCAGCGACAGGGGCAGTTCGGCGTCCAGCGTGGGCGCCAGCGCCGCCGCGCCGGTTTCGGCGTCCATGCCGGGCTGGAAAAAGGGGATGAAGCGCGCCGCCCCGGCGTGGCCTGTCATCAGCCGGTCCCGCACCAGCGCGCCGTTGGACCGGTCGTCGTTTTCGGACACCCAGCGTTCGTCGGTCAGCATCACATGCACGCGGTCCCAATCCAGCGCGGTACCGCTGAGCATGTCAAAGATCGGCCCCGGCGTGGTCCCGCCGGGCACCGCGAAGGAGGCGAGCTCATGGGTCATCAGGCATTTCTTCAGCTCGCCCGCCAGCCGGTTCGCCACCTTCATCGCCAGGATTTCCCGGTCGGGATATTCGATCAGGTTCATGGGGTTACCTCCCGCCATTCGCGGCCATCGCGCCGCATCAGTTCATTGGCATAATCCGGCCCCGCGGACCCGCTGTCATAGGGTTTGGGCACATCGTTGCGCGACTCCCACCCCTGAATGATCGGGTCGGTCCAGGCCCAGGCGGCTTCGACCTCGTCGCCGCGCATGAACAGGGTCTGGTTGCCGCGCATCACGTCCATGATCAGCCGCTCGTAGGCGTCCACCTGATCCGCGTCCTCGCCCAGGGCCTCGGCAAAGCTCATGTCCAGCGGCACGTCGATCAGCCGCATGCCGCCCGGCCCCGGCTCCTTGATGGTCACGCCCAGTGTAATCCCTTCGTTCGGCTGCAGGCGGATCGACAGCACGTTGCGGTGCCGGCCCGCATCCTCGCCAAAGATCGAATGCGGGGTTTCCTTGAACACCACCGTGATCTCGGACGACCGCGCAGACAACCGCTTGCCCGTGCGCAGATAGAAGGGCGTCCCGGCCCACCGCCAGTTGCTGATATGGGTCTTGAGCGCCACGAAGCTTTCGGTGCGCGACCGGGGCGCATCGACGGCCTCGCGGTAGGAGGGCATCTTTTGTTCATTGCCTTCCTCGGCCAGGTACTGACCGCGCACGATATGGTGCGGCAGCACCGGGTCGAGCGCGCGGATCACCTTGAGCTTTTCGTCGCGCACCGCGTCGGGGGCGAACCGCGCGGGCGGTTCCATCGCGATCAGGCACAGCAGCTGCATCAGGTGGTTCTGGACCATGTCCCGCATGGCGCCCGCCTTGTCATAGTATTCGCCCCTGCCCCCGACACCGACGGTTTCGGCCACCGTGATCTGGATATGGTCGATGAACTGGGCGTTCCACAACGGCTCGAACAGCATGTTGCCGAACCGGACCGCCATCAGGTTCTGTACCGTCTCCTTGCCCAGATAATGGTCGATCCGGTAGATCTGGTCCTCGTTGAAATAGGTCGCCAGCGTGGCGTTCAGCGCATGGGCGCTTTCCAGATCGCGGCCGAACGGTTTTTCCACGACGATGCGGGCATCCTTGTCGGCCATGCCCCAGTGCTGAAGCCGTTCGGCCAGTTCCCCGAACAGCGTGGGCGACACCGAGAAATAATAGGCCTCTGTCCGGCCCTTGCCCTTCATCATCTCCTGCAGCTCGGCCCAGCCCGCATCCCCCAGCGCGTCGATGGGGGTGTATTCGATCCGGTCCAGAAAATCCTTCAGGGACTGCGCGGTGTACTGGAAATCGCCGCCGAACTCCTTGATCGCCCCTGCCACCATCTCGCGGTAGCCGTCCCGGTCCAGGTCGGTCCGTGCCGCCCCGATGACGCGCGATTCCGCCGGCATCTGCCCCGCAACGAAGCGGCGAAAGAGGCCCGGCAGGATCTTGCGCTGCGCAAGATCGCCGGTACCGCCGAAAATGACAAGGTCGAACGGATCGACGGGAATCACCCGGCTGACCATATTCGGCAGCCTGTCTCTGGTCTGGGTCATGGTGCCCCCCGCGGTTTGTCAGCTACTGTTCTACGCGCCACTGTTCCTGACGCTGTTCTTCCTAACGGCATTGTTAGCGCTACCATACTCGTAAATCCGGGCATCACAAGGTCGTGCACCGCCCACGGACAAGACTTTTCATGTCCTGCCCGATCGCTTAGCACAGGGAACAGCATCCGTAACGATCAGACAAGGACCTATCATGAAAGATATGGCCCCCGCCAAGGGGCGGGCGAACCAGGGCAAGTTCAGCGATCCTGCAGTGACCGCCAAGGGCGAGCCGCGCGCGCGGGTCGCGCTGACGCACCCGCAAACGCTGTGGTTCAACACCGGGACGCTTTGCAATATCGAATGCGCGAACTGCTATATCGACTCCTCGCCCACGAACGACGCGCTGGTCTACATCACCGCGGACGAGGTCCGCGACTATCTCGATCAGCTTGAGGCGCGGGACTGGCGCGTGCGCGAAATCGCCTTTACCGGCGGCGAACCCTTCATGAATCCCCAGATGATCGAGATGACCGAAGCGGCGCTGGCGCGCGGCTATGACGTGCTGATCCTGACAAACGCCATGCGCCCGATGATGCGCAAGACCATGCAGGAGGGCATCAAGCGTTTGAACGCGGCACATCCCGGCAAGCTGACGCTGCGGATCTCTGTCGATCACCACGATCCGGCGCTGCATGACGCCGAGCGCGGCGAAGGCTCCTTTGCCAAGACCCTCACCGGCATGAAATGGCTGCGGGACAACGGCATTCGCATGGCCATCGCCGGGCGCTCGGTCTTTGCGGACAGCGAAGCGCAGAGCCGCGCGGGCTATGCGGCCTTCTTTGCCGAGCACGGCTTCGACATCGACGCGCATGACCCCGGCATGACGGTGCTGTTTCCCGAAATGGACGAACGCATCGACGTGCCCGAGATCACCACCGCCTGCTGGGGCATATTGGACAAGTCGCCCGACGCGGTCATGTGTGCGTCATCCCGCATGGTGGTCAAGCGCAAGGGCGCCGAGAAACCTGCCGTGCTGGCCTGCACCCTGCTGCCCTATTCCCCCGAATTCGAACTGGGCACCACCCTGGCCGAGGCCGAAGGCGACGTGTCCCTGAACCACCCCCATTGCGCCAAGTTCTGCGTGCTGGGCGGGGCCAGCTGCTCGGCCTAGCTCAGACATTCAGAGACGGATGACATGCCCGCCGCGCGGGTCGGCGCGGCGCTGGGGCCTTCATGCGCCCGGACGGTCATCCAGTCGCCCCCCCCTGCCGCGAGGCATTTCCGGGCCGCCGTGATCCGCTTCTCGATTTCGCCCGGCCCCCACCGACACAACGTCGCCTGGCGATACGCTAATGAAGGATGAATTCCCCCACCTGATTGCGCCACTCACCGGGGCCGATCAGCTTGCGATGGGTAAAACGCACCGAATGCAGCGCGCCGTCGATCTTTTCCTGCCAGAATTCGACGAAACCGAACAACTTGGGATGATCCGGCGCCAGGTCGTAATCCTGCCAGATGTAGGAGTTCAGAACATGGGTGTAATCCGGCATCCGGTAAAAGAACTCCGCCGTCGTCAATCCGTATCCTTTGAGCATCATTTCGGTTTCGCTGGGACTGGGCGTCTGGGCCATCTGGGACCTCTCCTTGCTGCTGCACTGCAACGATCATGCCGGGAATGAATTACTTTTCAACAAAAACAGTGTGTTGGCACTCCGTCTCAATGGCTGCCAGAGATCGCGGGGTATCCCGCATTGCACCTGATATGCCCCATCTGCTATAAAAAATCACAACATTTAGATCGCCATCAGAAGCAGAGCAGACAACGTGAACGACACGCCGGAAACCCCTGAAAACGAAGACGAAATGCCGCCAGAGCGGCCCGAATTCGACGGCCCGTCCGTGACCATCGAAGACGAGATGCGCACGTCCTATCTGGATTACGCCATGTCGGTCATCGTCAGCCGCGCCATCCCGGACCTGCGCGACGGGCTCAAACCCGTGCACCGGCGCATCCTCTACGCCATGCACGAGACCGGAAACACCCACGACAAATCCTACCGCAAGTCTGCCCGTCCGGTGGGCGACGTCATGGGCCAGTACCACCCGCACGGCGACAGCGCGATCTACGACGCCCTGGTGCGCATGGCGCAGGATTTCTCCATGTCGCTGCCGCTGCTCGACGGTCAGGGCAACTTCGGCTCCATGGACGGGGACAACCCCGCGGCCATGCGCTATACCGAGGTGCGGATGGACAAGCCCGCAGCCTATCTTCTGGCCGACATCGACAAGGAAACCGTCGATTTTCAGGACAACTACGATGGCAAGCAGCAGGAACCCTCGGTCCTGCCCGCCCGTTTCCCGAACATGCTGGTCAACGGCGCGGGGGGCATCGCGGTCGGCATGGCCACGAACATCCCGCCGCACAATCTGGGCGAGGTGATCGACGCCTGTCTTGCCCTGATCGAAGACCCGGATCTGACCTCCGAGCAGCTGATCGACTATGTGCCCGGCCCGGATTTTCCGACGGGGGGCATCATGCTGGGCCGGTCCGGTGCGCGAAAGGCCTATCTGGAAGGGCGCGGCAGCGTGATCGTGCGGTCGAAAACCCGCGTCGAAGAGCTGCGCAAGGACCGCTGGGCCATCGTCATCGACGAAATCCCCTATCAGGTGAACAAGGCCACGATGATCGAACGCATCGCGGAACAGGCCCGTGAAAAGCGGATCGAGGGGATTGCCCACGTTCAGGACGAATCCGACCGCAACGGTGTGCGCGTGGTGATCGAACTCAAACGCGACGCGACCGCCGAGGTGGTGATGAACCAGCTGTACCGGTTCACGCCGATGCAGACGTCCTTTGGCTGCAACATGCTGGCGCTGAACGGCGGACGGCCCGAAACCCTCACGCTGCGCCGCTTCCTCACCTGCTTTATCGACTTCCGCGAAGACGTGGTGGCGCGGCGCACCGCCTACCTGCTGCGCAAGGCGCGCGACCGCAGCCATATCCTGTGCGGTCTGGCCGTGGCAGTGACCAACATCGACGAGGTGGTCGCCACCATCCGCAGCTCCGCCGACGCCGCCGAGGCGCGCGAAAAGCTGATGACCCGGCGCTGGCCTGCGCAGGACATCCTGCCCTATATCGCGCTGATCGACGATCCGACCCATACCGCCAACGACGACGGCACCTATAACCTCAGCGAAGCGCAGGCGCGGGCGATTCTGGAACTGCGGCTGCAGCGCCTGACCCAGATCGGCGTGAAGGAAGTCACCGACGAACTGGAAGAACTGGCTGGCAAGATCAAGGAATACCTTGAGATTCTCGGCTCGCGCGAGCGGATCATGGGCATCATCGCCGACGAGCTGCGCGAGGTGAAAGACCTCTTCGCCGTCCCCCGCCGCACCGAGATCGTGGACTGGTCCGGCGACATGGAGGACGAGGACCTGATCGCACGCGAAGACATGGTCGTGACCGTGACGTCGGGCGGCTATATCAAGCGGACCCCGCTGGCCGATTTCCGCAGCCAGCGCCGCGGCGGCAAGGGGCTGTCGGGCGGCGGGCTGAAAGAGGATGACGTTGTCACCACGCTCTTTGTGGCCAACACCCATACGCAATTGCTGTTCTTCACAACCGAAGGCATGGTCTACAAGCTCAAGACCTGGCGCCTGCCGCAGGGCAGCCGCACCTCCAAGGGCAAGGCGATCGTCAATATCCTGCCCATCCCCACGGGGGTCTCCATCGCGGCGATCATGCCGGTGGACCGGGACGAGGACGAATGGGACGATCTTCAGGTCGTCTTTGCCACCGACCACGGCACCGTCCGGCGCAACAAGCTTTCCGATTTCACCAACGTCAAATCGAACGGCAAGATCGCGATGAAGTTCGAGGGCGAAAGCGAGGGCTGGAAGCTGATCAATGCCCGCATCGCGTCGAACGACGACAACGTGATGCTGACCACCAATTCCGGGCGGGCGATCCGGTTCCGCGCCGATGACGTGCGCGTCTTCAACTCCCGCGCGTCGACCGGGGTACGCGGGGTCAAGCTTGCGGGCAACGACCGCGTCGTGTCGATGTCGGTGATCCGCCATTTCGACGCGACCTCGGACGAACGCGCCGCCTATCTCAAGATGCGCCGCGCCATGGCTGGCATTGCCGACGACGCCGAGATCGAGGATGAAGACGAAGGCAACGCAAACGCGATCCTCCCGATGGAGCGGTACGTGGAGATGTCCGAGGCCGAGAACCTGATCCTGACCATCACCGCCGGGGGCGCGGGCAAACTCAGCTCGTCCCACGATTATCCGCTGCGCGGCCGGGGCGGCATGGGTGTCACAGCCTGGGACAAGCGGATGCAGACCGGCGACATCGTCGCCTCCTTCCCTGTCGAGATGGACGACCAGATCATGTTGGCCACCTCCAAGGGGCAGTCGATCCGGGTCCCCGTCGATGGCATCTCCTTCCGGTCCCGCTCCGCCGGGGGGGTAAAGGTATTCAACACCGGCAAGGGCGAAGAGGTCGTCAGCGTCGCATGGATCGCGGACCAGGGCGATGCGGATGTTGACGACGACGGCACCGAAACACCGGTCGATTGATCCTTGCGGGGTCCGGCGGCAAGCGTCGGCGGATCACCCGGACAGCAGAAAAACGCGCCTCCGGTCCCGGTCGGGGGCGCTTTTTTGTCTGCGTCTGTTTGGGCGCGGCGGCTGATCGGCAAACGGTCACGCCGTAAGACGGCTGAAAAGTAAAACGGCTGAAACCCCTGAATCGGCACGAAAAAACCCCCGCACTCATCTGCGCGGGGGTTTCATCTGCTTCGCGCGCGCGCCCCGCTTGGGGCGGCGGCTGACTTATTAGTCTACGGTCGTTGTCGTGGTCGTGCCCGAGCTGCCGTCATTGGCGGCCAGGACGATCAGCGCCAGAGCTGCGCCTGCGACAGCAGCACCAGTGCCAAGGCCGGCACCGGCATCAAAGAGCGACCCACCGCTAGGCTGGATGCAACGACGCGCAAGTACGCCGTCGATGGTTGTGGGTGCCGTGCAGGCGTAGATCTGGCCATTGGTACCCTGAACGTTGGTGGGGTAGCCCTCAACGCCGGAGTTACCCAGAACTGCGGCCTGAGTGGTGGTTTGTGCGGAGGCACCTGCGGCGACGGTCATCGCGACAGCTGCGGTGAGTGCGAAAATCTTCTTCATCTGGACCAAACTCCCAAGAGTATTTCTGTTCACAGCCCTTATGGCATGTATCAAAAGGCACTGAAAGTCCTGTATTCAATTCAACGGCCGATTGCACCTGCTGATACCGAATTGCCGCACATTTATTAGGACATACTTGGCGAAAAAATGCTCATCGGGACCTACAGGCCATAAATTCCAGAGAATTTCCTGCGCAGATAGCCCAGCAGCGGCGACTCGGACGGCGGATGCCCGGTGGCCTGTTCGATCACCTCGCGCGGTTCCATCAGCCCGCCGTGGGTCTGGACCGCCGCGCGCAGCCAGCCGGTGGCGCTGCCCGTCTCGCCCCGCGCGAGTTCGGCATCGAGATTGGGCAGTGCCGCGCGCATCGCCTCGTGCAGGCATCCGGCATAGACATTCCCCAGCGAATAGGTCGGGAAGTAGCCCAACAGGCCCACCGACCAATGCACATCCTGCAGGACCCCGTTCGAGGGTCTGTCCACCGGATAGCCGAAATCGGCTTCGAACCGGTCGTTCCACGCCGCCTCAAGGTCGGACACCTGCAGATCGTGCGAGACCAGGGCGCGTTCCAGGTCAAAGCGCAGCATGACATGCAGATTGTACTGCAATTCGTCCGCTTCGGTCCGGATGTACCCGTCGCTGACCCGGTTCACGACCCTGTAGAACGTGTCGGCGTCGGGGATGCCGAAGTCGCCGAAGGCCTCCGTCATCTGCCCGAACAGCCACCCGGTGAAGGCGCGGCTGCGGCCGATCTGGTTTTCGTAGATCCGGCTCTGGCTTTCGTGCACGCCCATGGACACGCCCCGGCCCAGCGGGGTCAGCAGAAAGGCCCGGTCGATTCCCTGCTCGTAGGCCGCGTGGCCGACCTCGTGGATGGTGGAATAAAAGCAGTTGAACGGGTCCGCGGGGTTGGTCCTGGTGGTGATCCGCACGTCCAGCCCCGAGCCCGAGGAGAACGGATGCACCGCCTTGTCCACCCGGCCCATCGACATATCGTAGCCAAAGGTCTTGGCCAGATGCCGGGTCAGCTTCATCTGCGCGGCTTCGTCGAACAGACCTTCCAGCTTCGGCGGTGCCTCAGCGGCCCGGACCGCGGCGCGCAACTCGCTCAGCTCGGGGCGCAATGCGTCGAACATCGCCGCGATCTGGTCGCCGGTGGTGCCCGGCTCGTAGTCCTGCAACATCGCGTCATAGACATCGCCCGCCGTGGCCAGCGCCTGACCTTCCTCGCGTTTCAGCGCGATCACCTCGGTCAGCGTCGGCACGAAGGCAGAGAAATCATCCGCCGCCCGCGCTTCGGCCCAGATGCCCTGCGCCTCCGAGGTGACACGGGCAATCCGCGCCGCCAGCTGCGCCGGCACCTTGGTGGCACGCTCATGGTCCCGGCGGATGTGGCGCAGGTTGGCACGGCCCACGGGATCGAGTGTGCTGTCGTCGATCCCGGCCAGCCAATCCGCAACGCGCGGGTCCACCCGGCGTGCGTGCAACACCGATTCCATCGCTGCCATCTCTTCCGCCCGCTGGGCCGCCGCGCCCCGCGGCATCATGGTTTCCTGGTCCCAGCCCAGACGCCCGGCCACCTGTGCCAGGGCTTCGGTCTCGCGCTGATGGGCCATCAGGTCGTCATAGGCGGTCATGGGCGATTACCTCTCAGGGATGTTGCAACAGGATAGGCCGACAGAAAGCGCGCCCGCAGGATCAGCACCCAGAGCACGACAGCCAGCGCCTGATGCGGCAGCGCGATGTGAACCGGGGCGGCATAAAGCACCGTGGTGATGCCCAGCACGATCTGCAGGGCCAGCGCCGCCATCACGGCGTTGAAGGCGAACCGGGTGGTCGCATGTGCCGACCGCCGCCCGCGCAACCAGACGACAATGCCGAACACCAGCAGAAGGTAGCCGGTCACGCGGTGGATGAACTGCACCAGCCCCGGATTTTCAAAGAAGTTGCGCCATGCGGGCGTGAGGTTGAAGGCGTCCGGCGGAAAGACCTGCCCCTGCATCAGCGGCCAGTCGATAAAATAGCGGCCCGCGTCGATTCCCGCCACCAGCGCCCCCAGCAGAATCTGCAGAAACGCCAGATGCAGCAGCCCCGTCGCCATGCCGAACTGTTTCGGTTCCTTGGCGCGGCGGGCCTGGATCAGGTCGCGCTCGGACCGGCCCAGCATCAGGATGTACCAGGTGATGAAACCCATGATGACAAAGGCAAGGCCAAGGTGCGTCGCCAACCGGTAGCTGGCGACGTCGGTCACGCCTTCGCCGCTGGTCACACCCGATGACACCATCCACCAGCCGATGGCCCCCTGCGCGCCCCCCAGCGCCCCGAGCAACAACAGACGCCCGTGCCAGCCTGCCGGGACCTGTCGGCGCAGGGCGAACCAGCCGTATCCCAGCGCCCAGACCAGCCCGATCACGCGGCCCAGCTGCCTGTGCCCCCATTCCCACCAGTAGATCCTTTTGAAATCAGACAGTTCCATCCAGGAGTTCTGAACCTGGAATTCGTCGATGGCCTGGTATTTCTCGAACTCCGACTGCCAGTGCGCCTCGCTCAGGGGCGGCAGCGCCCCGGTCACGGGCCGCCATTCGGTGATCGACAGGCCTGAATCGGTCAGCCGGGTCATGCCGCCCACCGCGATCATGACAAAGACGAGGGCAAAGAGGACCATCAGCCAGATCCGCATCGCACGGCGGCCGGCGCCCCTGCCCCTGTCGATGACCCCGGTCTGGACCACGGGCCGTGTCGGACCGGTTTCGGCCACGTCTTCAAACAACTTGCGTTTTTCAGCCATATTCCGCCTCGGTTGCTGGTTGGTGTCTTGGTAGGTCACGCAGCGGGCAAGGTCCAGTGCGGCACGGCGTTTCGCGGCGGGGTCCGGTGTCGCACCCTTGGGAACGGGATGTGACCCGTGGCGGTATACGGGCAGTGAGGCCGGGCGGATCATCCACAACCCGAAGGGGCGCGACGCTGCACATGGAACCCAACGCGGCGCAGGGGCCGCAGGGACGCATTCTGATCGTCAGGGTGCCCGGGGCGTTGCGGTGCGAAATTACTGTCCGAAATGAATGTGTGCGATCGTCGCAACAGCGCGAGAACAGCCACGCCACCTGTCGCGAACAGACGCATGCCGAACAGACACAGGCCGGACAGACACATGCCGGACAGACACATGCCGGACAGACACATGCCGGACAGACACATGCCGGACAGACACATGTCGGACAGACACATGTCCATGAAGACATGTCATTTTTGACATGTCTTCATGGACATGTGATCCCGCACGCGACGTCATCGTTGCACGCGACGTCATCGTTGCACGCGGCGTCATCGGTGCATGCGACGCCGTCGTTGCACGCGACGTCATCGTTGCATGCGGCGTCATCGTTGAACGCGACATCATCGTTGTACGCGACGTCATCGGTACAGACTGTAGTATCCTCGCTGACGGCAGTTCGCCCCGGCTGGCCCGATGGAGATCGAAACCGCCGCCGCATCCTCCCGGCACGGCATCGCCCGACCCGGTCCGGCCTACTCCCCCCGCTCCTTCCAGCGCACCATCTGGCGCATCATCCCGTGCAGCATCTGCACGTCGGCCCGCGTCATCGGCATCCGCGACCACATGTTGCGCAGGTTCAGCTTCATCGAACCGACCTTGTGCGCCGGAAAGAAGAAACCAGCCTCCTCCAGCCGGTCCTCGTAATGCGCCGCCAGGTGCTCGACCTCCTGCCCGCTGGCCCAGTCGGTGCCCGCCATTTCGGTCGTCACCGCCGCGACCTCCGCCGTGGCACGCCGCCATTCGTATCCCATCAGCAAGACGCATTGCGCAAGGTTGAGCGAGGGGAACGCAGGGTTCACCGGCACCGACACGATGGCATTGGCCCGCGCCACGTCCTCGTTCTCAAGCCCCGCGCGCTCCGGCCCGAACATCACCGCGACCCGCTGGCCTTCGGAAATGCGGCGCGCGGCTTCGGACATCGCCGCCTCGGGGGCGTATACCGGCTTGGTCATGTCGCGCCCCCGCGCGGTGGTGGCCAGCACGAAATCGCAGTCGGCCAGCGCATCGGGCAGATCCGGGCACAGCCGCGCCGCGTCCAGCAGCCGCCCCGCGCCCGAGGCCATCGCCACCGCCGAAGGGTTCGGCCAGCCGTCCCGCGGTGCCACGACCCGCATGTGATCCAGCCCGAAGTTCCACATCGCCCGCGCGGCGGCGCCGATGTTCTCGCCCATCTGGGGGCGCACCAGCACAAAGGCCGGGATGGACGGGGGGCTGACGGGCTGGCTCATGCGGGCCTCTTACCGGCGCCTCCGCCGCCCCGCAAGAAAGGTTTTCATTTCCCTGCGGCTTGGGGTACCCAGACCGCCAGAGACCGCAAAGGACCGCCGCGATGGACACCCCGGAAAAGCCGCAGATCTACCTGATCACCCCGCCTGAAATCGAACTGGGCACCTTCCCCGACCGCCTTGCCTCGGTGCTCGATGCGCATCCGGTGGCCTGTGTCCGGCTGGCCCTGTCCACCCGCGACGAAGACCGCCTGTCCCGCGCCGCCGACGCCCTGCGCGACGTGACCCATACCCGCGACGTGGCGCTGGTGATCTCGGACCACCTGCTGATGGTCGAACGGCTGGGGCTGGACGGCGTCCACCTGAACGACGCCGCCCGCAGCGTGCGCCACGCCCGCAAGGAACTGGGCGAGGACGCCATCGTCGGCAGCTTCTGCGGCCCCTCCAAGCACGAAGGCATGGCCGCCGGCGAAGCGGGCGCCGATTACATCAGCTTCGGCCCCGTGCAGCCCTCGGCGCTGGGCGACGGCAGCCATGCGGAAACCGCCCTTTTCCAATGGTGGTCCGAAGTGATCGAAGTGCCGGTGGTGGCCGAAGGCGCGCTTGACGCGCAGATGGTGCGGACCCTGGCGCCCTTTACCGATTTCTTCGGCATCGGTGACGAAATCTGGAAGGCGGAGGATCCCGTCGCGGCCCTGGGCGGGTTTATCGCCG
This sequence comes from Sulfitobacter sp. THAF37, assembly GCF_009363555.1. Classification (NCBI taxonomy): domain Bacteria; kingdom Pseudomonadati; phylum Pseudomonadota; class Alphaproteobacteria; order Rhodobacterales; family Roseobacteraceae; genus Sulfitobacter; species Sulfitobacter sp. THAF37. Next base: position 2,778,866 of record NZ_CP045372.1, on the reverse strand, counting down.
ACATGGGCTGAAACACCGCAGGACCGCGGGGGCGCGCTACAGCAACACGCGCTCCACCACCCAATACGCCCCGATCAGCGCGATGAGCAACGACCCCGTTACCGAAACGGCACGGAACATCACCGGGTATTCCGTGACCAGCTCTTCCTGCCCTTCCAGCTGCGCCCGCCGCGCCGCCAGAACCGCCCCCCACAGCAACAGCGCGGCGAGGGCAATGACGGCCAGCTGACCCAGCTCCACGCCCAGGTTGAACCCGATGAGCGCCGGGACGAACTGGCCGGGCGGCAGCCCGAACTCTCCCAGCACCGACGCAAACCCCAGCCCGTGCAGCAGGCCGAAGCCGAAAATCACCAGGGGCCGCCACCGGCTCAGCCGGTGGAAAAAGATGTTCTCGACGGCGACATAGACGATCGAGGCGGCGATCAGCGGCTCCACGATCTCGGCCGGGACCCGCACCAGCCCCAGCGCCCCCAATGCCAGCGTCACCGTATGCGCCAGGGTGAATGCCGACACCTGCCAGACCAGCGGCCGCAGCTGCGTCGACAACAGGAACAGCCCCAGCACGAACAGGATATGATCCAGCCCCTTGGGCAGGATGTGATCGAACCCTACCCGGATGTAGCCGATGAAGGTGCTCAGCCCGCTCTGCTCGGCACCGCCTTGCAGCGCGATCTCGGGGCTGCTGTCGCCCCCGTCGAGATAGCCGGTAAAGGGTTCGTCGACCCCCTGCTGGCGCAACACCAGCGCCCCGCCCCCGTCCGGCCAGCTGACCTGCACCACCTCGGCCCTCGGGTCCACCGTGCCGCGCAATGTCCAGTCCGCCAGCCGCGCGAATTCGGGGCCGATGTCCTCGTCCATCCGGATCCGCGCGCTGCGCAATGGCACCGGCGCGCCGTCGGCGCTCAGCAGCGGCAGCGCGTTCCACCGCTCCAGCAGCGCCGGCAGCCGGGTGACGATCTGTTCGGGCGGCAGGGCCCGCAGGGTGTCATAGCTTTCGGCATTCTCCGCGTTGTCGGTATCGTCCATGCCGTCCAGGTCGATGCCCGCCAGAAAGGCATCCGGATTGATGCGCAGCACCAGCTCGGCCGTGTCGCCGTTCACCGTGAGATCCGCAATCGTCGGTTGCAGCTCATGCGCCTGCGCGCGCAGCGCCAGCACTATCAGCGCACTTGACAAAAGCAGTGTCGCTGCCAGCTTTGAAAGCATCCTAGTGAAAGTGTGTTGCATGTACCTGTCCCGACTTCTTCTGCCCGCCGCCCTCTGTGCCCTGCCTCTGGCACCGGCCCTGTCCCATGAATTCTGGATCGAACCGCTCGACTATCAAGTCGAGAATGGCGGCACCATACAGGGCGATTTCAAGAATGGTGAGGAATTCATCGGCAACACGCTCTCCCATTTCAACAAAAGCACCCATCTTTACGTGATGGTCGCGGATGGCGTGGGCACCCGGCTCAAGCCCCGGGCGGGCGACCGCCCCGCGCTGAACGTGGAGGCCCCGGTCGACGATGCGCTGGTGGCCGTGGTCTACGAATCGACACCGCAATACGTGACCTACCGGGAGTGGGAGAAGTTCGTCCGCTTCACCGAGCACAAGGGTTTCGCGGACGCCCTGGCCACGCACGAAGCCAACGGCTGGAGCAAGGAGCGCGTGCGCGAACGCTATACCCGCCACGTCAAGGCGCTCATCGGGGTGGGAACCGGTGCTGGCGCCGACCAGACGGTGGGCCTTGCGACCGAATTCACGGCGCTGACCAACCCCTATGATGCAGAGTTCCAGGGCCCGATGGAGGTCAAGCTGACCTACGGCGGCGCCCCCCGCCCCGACGCGCAGGTCGAGGTCTTTGACCGCGCGCCCGACGACAGCGTCAGCATCACCCTGCACCGCACCGACGCGCAAGGCATCGCCCGGATTCCCGTCACCCCCGGTCACGAATATCTCTTTGACGCCGTGGTCCTGCGCGAGGCCCCGGACGCGGGCGAAACCGAAGATGCGCCGGTCTGGGAAACGCTCTGGGCGGCGCTGAGCTTCGAAGTGCCGCAATGACGGCGGCATAACGTCTTGCGCCCGCCGCCGGAGCGCGGGTAAACCGATGCCATGACGGCATCGCATTCTCCCGACATTCTGTGCATCGGCTCGGTCCTGTGGGACATCATCGGCCGCTGCGACAAGCCCATGCGACAGGGCTTTGACATGCCGGGGCGGATCAGCCGCCTGCCCGGCGGGGTGGCGCTGAACATCGGCATGGCCCTGTCGCGCTTCGGACTTGCGCCCGCGCTGCTGTCGGCAGTGGGCCGCGACCCCGAGGGCGATGAGCTGATCGCCGCCTGCGCGGCCCGCGGGCTGATCACCGACCTGATCTACCGCTCGGACGACCTGCCCACCGACCGCTACATGGCCGTCGAAGCGGCCAACGGGCTGATCGCCGCCATCGCCGATGCCCATTCCCTCGAAGCGGCCGGCGACAAGATCCTCGGGCCGCTGTCCGACGGACGCCTGCCGCAGCCCTATACCGGGGCGGTGGCGCTTGACGGCAACCTGACCATCGACCTGCTCGACCGCATGGCCGACAGCCCGCTGCTGGCCCATGCCGATCTGCGCGTCGCCCCGGCCTCGCCCGGCAAGGCGCTGCGCCTGGGGCCCTTCGTCAAGGCGGGACGCGGAACGCTTTATGTCAACCTCGAAGAAGCGGGTCTGCTGTGCCAGGCCGAATTCAGCGATTCCCGCGCGGCGGCGGCGGGGCTGCTGGCGCGCGGGGCGGCCCGTGCCGTGGTCACGGACGGCGGCAACCCCGCCACGGTGGCCGACCCGGACAGCATGCTGACCCAGACACCGCCGTCCGTGCAGGTGGCCCGCGTGACCGGCGCGGGCGATACCTTCATGGCCGCCCATATCGCGGCAGAACGCGGCGGCGTGCTTGCCGACGCGGCGCTGCACCAGGCGCTTGCCGCCACCGCCCTTTACGTTTCCGGAGAGACCCGCATATGACCCTGCCCCTGACCTACAGTACCGAAGTGGCCGAGGCCCGCGCGGCGGGCACGCCGGTCGTGGCGCTGGAAAGCACCATCATCACCCACGGCATGCCCCATCCCCAGAACATCGAGGTGGCCCGCCAGGTCGAAAGCGACATCCGCGCCGCCGGGGCGGTCCCGGCCACCATCGCGGTGCTGGAGGGACAGCTGCACATCGGGTTGAACCCCGGCCAGCTCGACGCCCTGGCACAGGCGCGCAATGTCGCCAAGCTCAGCCGCGCCGACCTGGCCGTCTGCATCGCCCGCGGCGGCACCGGGGCCACCACCGTCGCCGCCACCATGATCGCAGCACATCTGGCGGGGATTGCCGTCTTTGCCACCGGCGGGATCGGCGGCGTGCACAAGGGCGCCGAAAACAGCTTTGACATCTCCGCAGACCTGATGGAACTGGCCCAGACCCCCGTCACCGTGGTCGCGGCCGGGGCCAAGGCGATTCTCGACGTGGCCAAGACGCTGGAGGTGCTGGAAACCCAGGGCGTGCCGGTAATCGCCTTCGGCCAGGACAGTTTCCCCGCCTTCTGGTCGGCGTCATCGCCGCTCAAGGCACCGCTGCGCATGGACGACCCCGCCGGGATTGCCCGTGCCCACGAGATGCGCGCAGCCCTCGGCCTGCCGGGCGGGCAACTGGTGGCCAACCCGATCCCCCTTGCGGACGAGATACCCGCCGCCGAAATGGCCCCGGTCATCGCCCAGGCCCAGGCCGACGCCACCGCGCATGGAATCAGCGGCAAATCCGTCACCCCCTACCTGCTGCAACGCATCTTCGAGCTGACGGAAGGCCGGTCGCTGACCGCGAACATCGCACTCGTGCGCAACAATGCCCGTCTGGCGGCCCGCATCGCCACCAGGATCAACCAGCCGCCCGCATAAAGTCTGGGCGACAGGACCTAATCTGCGCGGAAAACGCGCGTCCGGCATTGTCGCAGCCTTGCAAACACCTTAGCTATGGCGCGATCCTGCCGGGGCCTTTCATGAATACGCCATTCGACATCAATACATCTGAACCCCGCCGTCCCGGACTGGTCGCACGCCTGCGCGCGTCCTTTCTGACCGGTCTCGTGGTGATCGCGCCCGTGGGCCTGACCATCTGGCTGATCTGGTCCGTGGTGGGATGGATCGACGGCTTCGTGCTGCCGCTGGTCCCCCAGGCCTATCACCCCGACCGGATGCTTCAGGACTTTCTGGGGCTGGACCCCGACCTGCAGATCAACGTGCGCGGCCTGGGCGTTGTCATCTTCCTGATCTTCACGATCATCGTCGGCTGGATGGCCAAGGGCATCATCGGCCGGTCGCTGATCCGTTTTGCCGAAAGCCTGGTCGAGCGGACACCGGTGGTGCGCACTGTCTATTCCGGGATCAAACAGATTTCCGAGACGATCTTTGCCCAGTCCGAACGCAGCTTCGAAACCGCCTGCCTGATCGAATACCCCCGCAAGGGGATCTGGGCGCTTGGCTTCATCTCGACCATGGCCAAAGGCGAAGTTGCAGCAAAATCGGACTCTTCCGGCGAAATGGTCAGCGTCTTCGTGCCCACGACGCCGAACCCGACGTCGGGCTTTTTGCTGTTCTTTCCAAAGAGAGACGTGATCGAACTGGACATGTCGGTCGAAGACGCCGCGAAACTGGTGATTTCCGCCGGTCTGGTCTATCCGCCCGACCGGTCCGAAAAATCCGCCCTGCCCGACGCCTTTCCGGACGCCCGTAGCTGACCGGACAGCCCCGACCCTCAGCCGAACATCTCGGGCAGATTGATGCTGCTCTCTACCCCGATCTTGTCGCGGTGTGCCGCCAGAAAGCGGTCCGCCGCCTCCTGGCCGGCCGCATACAGGGTCGCGATGACCGACGGCAGCGGCACCAGTTTGGTCGCCACAGACAGCTTCTCCATCAGGTCGTCATCCGCCACCATGTGCACCCGGACCCGGCTCATGGCGCCTTCGGGGACCCGGCCACTGTCAATCAGGCGCTGCACGAACTCGATGGCGCGCAGTTCCCGCAGCAGGCTGGAGTTGAAGCTGATTTCATTGATCCGGTTCTGGATCTGCTTGGGCGTGCGCGGCAGGTCGTGACGCTCCAGCGGGTTGATGTTGATCACCACAATATCGTCGGGCAAGCCCTTGTCAAACAACGGGAAAAGCGCGGGGTTTCCAGTGTATCCCCCGTCCCAGAACGCCTCCACCTGCCCGGTCTCGGCGTCGTACATCTCGACCGCCTGAAACACGGTCGGCAGGCAGGCCGACGCCATGATCGCCTCCGGCCCGATCTCATCGCCCGAAAACACCCGGATCTTGCCATTGCGCACCCGCGTTGCACAGATGTACAGCAACGGCGCCACCCCGTTGCAGACGTTGTCATAATCCATCTTGGCCACGATGTCGGTCAGCGGATTGCGATAGAACGGTCCATACACGTAAGGCGAGGTGATGTTCGACACCGCATCGCCAACGGCCACGGGCCAGGAATATTCCAGCGCCTGGCTTACCGCCCCGATGCCAAAAGGCGCCATCCAGGATTGCAGCCGCAGGTCCGCCATGCCTGAAACCTGCTGCCACAGCCAGGCAAGGTTTTCGCGGGCCCCCTCCACCCCGCCCGCGACATAACCGGCCTTCAGCGCGGCGCCGTTCAGCGCCCCCGCCGAGGTGCCGGAGATGCCGCAGATTTCCAGCTCCGGGTCCTGCAGGAACCGCTCAAGCACGCCCCAGGTAAAGGCGCCATGCGCGCCGCCGCCCTGAAGCGCAAGGTTGATCCGCTTCTTCTTGCCGCTGCCCTGCGCCATCAAAGCGCGGTCCAGCCGCCATCCACGCTGATCGCCGTGCCGGTGATCTGTGCCGCCGCGTCCGAACACAGGAAGGTCGCCGTGCCGCCCAGTTGTTCAACGGTCGCGAACTCCTTGCTGGGCTGGCGTTTCAGCATCACGTTCTTGATCACGTCGTCGCGGGACATGTCGTATTCCTTCATCGTGTCGGGAATCTGCGCTTCCACCAGCGGTGTCAGCACATAGCCCGGACAGATGGTGTTGGCGGTGATCGGCTCTTCCGCCGTTTCCAGCGCGGTGGTCTTGGTCAGGCCGACGATCCCGTGCTTGGCCGCGATATACGCCGACTTGAACGGCGACGCCGTCAGCCCGTGGGCCGAGGCGATGTTGATCACCCGGCCCCAGCCCGCCTTGCGCATCAGCGGCAGGGCCGCGGCAGAGGTATGGAAGGCCGAGCTGAGGTTGATGGCAATGATCGCATCCCATTTCTCCACCGGGAAATCCGGGATCGGGGCCACATGCTGTATCCCCGCATTGTTGACCAGAATATCGCACCGCCCCGCGTCGGCGATCAGCTTGCGGCACGCGTCGCCCTTGGACATGTCCGCCTTGATGTAGCGCGCCGTCACGCCGGTCTCCTTGGCGATCTCGCGGGCCAGATCGTGGTCTTCGTCCCGGTCGGTAAAGGAATTCAGGACCACATCCGCCCCCGCCCGCGCCAGTTCCCAGGCGATTCCCAGCCCGATGCCGGAGTTGGACCCGCTGATGACGGCGGTCTTGCCCGAAAGGTCGATGGTATAAGGCATGATGAAAGCTCCTGTTGATGGAATGCTGCGCCGCATCCTGACATGCTGCAACTGCAAAGGAAACGCACGGCGCGCCGGAATGTTTCACCCTGCATAGCGCGGCGGCGACGGATCACAAACCTCGGAGCGCGCTGTCAGCCCGCCCGCCCCGCCGCCGGCACCCGCAAGGCCAAAAAAAAACGCCAGCACGAAGCTGGCGTTAAGTTATTGAGGCAGGTTTCATACAGGCAAGAAACCTATCGAGCAGTGACTTATGTATAAGCAATCTCGTGCCTTACGCCAAGCATAAAGTTTGAAGTGCCCTCGAACCCCAGTTATTCAAGGCCCAACAAAACAAGGGCAGTGCGGGATTGTTGCAAAAATGCTGACTCATTTTTTCCAGATACCATCGGCGGTTGCGGCGTTTTCTTCACTGATTCTCTGCGCCGCCGTCGCCGGGGCGGAGCCACGGCACGGGATATCTATGTACGGCGACCCCGCGCTGCCACCCGATTTTGTGTCCCTGCCCTATGTGAACCCGGAAGCCCCCAAGGGCGGGCGGATCGTGCTGGGCAACTCCGGCGGGTTCGACAGCCTCAACCCATACGTCCGCAAAGGCACGGTTCCCTGGCAGCTGCCCTTTTTCACCCACGAGACGCTGATGGGCCGATCCTGGGACGAACCCTTCGCGCTTTACGGTCTGCTGGCCGAATCGGTCGAGGTGCCCGAGGACCGGTCCTGGGTCGAATTCACCCTGCGCGAGGGGACCCGGTTTTCCGATGGCAGCCCCCTGACGGTGGCGGACGTGATCTTTTCCTACGAGTTGCTCGGCACCGAAGGGCACCCGCGCTACGCCGGACTGTGGAACCAGATCGAGACCATCGAACAGACCGGCCCCCGGTCGCTGCGCATCACCTTCAACACGGACAACCGCGAACTGGCGTTGCTGGCGGGGATGCGCCCGATTCTCAGCAAGGCGCAGTGGGAGGACAAGGATTTCGCCAATGCGCCCCTGCAGGAGGTGCCGCTGGGCAGCGGCCCTTACGTGATCACCGATTACGCCGCCAGCCGCTCCATCACGCTGGAACGCAACCCCGACTACTGGGGCGCCGATATCCCGTTCCGGCGCGGCACCAACAATTTCGACGAGATCCGGCTGGATTTCTACGGTGACGCGAATGTGGTCTTCGAGGCGTTCAAGGCGGGCGAGATTTCGGCGGTGCGCGAATTCAACGCCGAAACCTGGGCCACGCAATACGATTTTCCCGCCATCCAGCGCGGCGAGATCGTGAAATCCACCTTTCCCCACGCCAAGCCGTCGGGGATGACCGGCTTTGTGATGAATACCCGCCGACCGCCCTTTGACGACTGGCGGGTGCGCGACGCGATGATCTGGGCGTTCAATTTCGAGTATATCAACGAAACGCTCACCGGCGGTGCCTTGCCGCGCATCACTTCGTATTTCTCGAACTCCGATCTGGCGATGCGCCCCGGCCCCGCCCCGGCCCCCGTGGCGGCGCTGCTGACGCCCTTCGAGGCCACGCTGCCCGAGGGTGCGCTGACCGGCTACGCGCTGCCACAGGGCGACGGGTCGGTCCGCAACCGCGCGGGCATCCGCCAGGCCATGAAGCAGCTTCAGGCGGCGGGATATTCCGCTGCGGACGGCGTGATGCGCGACGCGGGCGGCAGACCGCTGGAGGTGGAGATCACCCTGTCCAAGGGCAGCCGTCTGGACGTGGGCGGGTCCGAGAAGATCGCCGATCTCTATGTCCAGGCGCTGGAACGGCTGGGCATCAAGGCCCGGGTCGAGGTGGTGGATCCCGCGCAGATGACCAAACGGCTGGAGACCTTCGATTTCGACATGACCACCTTCCGCCGCGCCCTGTCGCTCAGCCCCGGCACCGAGCAGCGGTACTACTGGGGGACGCAGGCCGCATCCCAGCCCGGATCGGGCAACCTGATGGGGATCGAAAGCCCGGCGGTGGACGCGATGATCGACACCATGCTGACCGCCCGCGAAGCGGATGAATTCACCAATGCGGTGCGCGGGCTGGACCGTGTGCTGACCGCCGGGCGCTACGTGATCCCGTTCTGGCAGTTCGACGAAGGGTTGATCGCCCACCGGGCCGAGATGACCTATCCCGACCACATCCCGCTCTACGGGGACGGGCCGAACTTCATGCCCGAGGTGTGGTGGTGGGCGCCAGCGGCGAAGTGACCCGAAGGGGCGGCTGCGCCGCATTCGATTCCCGATGACTTGGGGCTCTGCCCCAAACCCCGGAGGTATTTGGGGGCATAAAGAAGATCACGACAGCGACGTCACCCAGAGGATGGTCGCATCCTCGGCGGAGGTGGAGATTACGTTGTGCCCCATGGTGGCGTCGTAGTAGGCGCTGTCGCCGCGGCGCATCTCGACCGGTTCGTAGAATTCGGTGTAGAGTTTGATCACCCCGGTCAGGACGTAGAGGAACTCTTCGCCATCGTGACGCACCCAGCCCTCGAATTCCGACATGCTGCGGGCCCGGATGCGCGCGCGGTAGGGCAGCATGTGCTTCTTGCGCAGCGTCTCGGCCAGAAGGTCGTGTTCGTAGGTGGCGGTGGCCTTGGCGGTGCCTTCGCCGGTTCGCGTGACCGCCATGCGCCCGTTGATCTTTTCCGCCGCGGGCGGGGTGAAAAGCTGCGGCACCGAGATTTCGAGCCCCGTCGCCAGCTTCTTGAGCGCCTCGTAGGTGGGCGACATCTGGCCGTTCTCGATCTTTGACAGGGTCGAGCGGGCCAGCCCCGCCTGTTTCGCCGCCTGTTCCAGCGTCCAGCCCCGCGCCTTGCGCAGGTCGCGGACCCGTGCGCCCAGGTCGAGCGGCGGGGTCACGTCGGGTTCTCCGCTGGCGCGGGCAATCTCGATCAGGCTGGCGTTGCGGTTCATCTCCTTGCATTAGCGCCGTTCCATGGTGCTTGCAACGCGCGACGTGCTGGGCTAGCGCCATGGCATGACGGAGGAAACCCAGAAAGACCGGTTCAACCTCGCGCGCTACGTGCTGCGCGCCGGACGCGACACGCCCGACAAGGTCGCGCTGTCGCTGCTGGGGCCTGAGGGCCGCGAGGACTGGCGCTTTGCCCGGCTGCGCGCGGCGGTGCGGGGCACCGGCACGGGGCTGCTGCGGGCAGGTCTGGCGCCGGGCGACGTGGTGCTGCTGCGGCTGGGCAATACGCCGGATTTCCCCATCGCCTACCTGGGGGCGCTGGCGGCGGGGCTGGTGCCGGTGCCCACGGCGGCGGCGCTGACCGAGGCGGAAGTGGCAAAGCTGCTGCCGGGGCTCGCGCCCGCCGCGGTGCTGCACGACCCATCGGTCCCCTGTCCGCCGCACCCCGGGCGGATCGACCTGGACGGGCTGCGGGCCATGCGCGACCTGCCACCGGTGGACTGGCACCTGGGGGACGCGGAGCGGCCGGGCTATGTCATCTATACCTCCGGCACGTCGGGGCGGCCCACCGCCGTCGTGCATGCGCATCGCGCGATCCTGGCGCGGCGGATGATGTTCGACGGCTGGTACGGGCTGCGCGCCGACGACCGGATGCTGCACGCGGGGGCTTTCAACTGGACCTATACGCTGGGCACCGGGCTGATGGACCCCTGGACGCTTGGCGCGACCGCGCTGATCCCGGCCCCCGGCACGCCGGCGCGCGACCTGCCGGGACTGCTGGCTGAGCATGGCGCGACGCTTTTTGCAGCGGCTCCGGGGGTTTACCGCCAGATGCTCAAGGATCGCGACACCATTGATCTGCCCCGTCTGCGCCACGGGCTGAGCGCGGGGGAAAAGCTGAGCCCCGCGGTGCGCGCCGACTGGGAACGCGCGACCGGCACGCCCGTGTTCGAGGCTTTCGGCATGTCGGAATGTTCGACCTTCATCTCGGGCTGCCCGGATCACCCGGCGGCCCCCGGCGCGCTGGGCCGCCCGCAGCCGGGCCGCCGCGTGGCGATCCTGGCGGAGGACGGCGGCATGGCCCCGTCCGGCACCCCCGGCACCATCGCCATCCACCGCAGCGACCCGGGGCTGATGCTGGGCTACCTCGGCGCACCGGACCAGACCGCCCTTCGGTACCGGGGCGACTGGTTCCTGACCGGCGATCAGGGGGTGATGGACGGTGACGGGCAGATCACCTACCTTGGCCGGGGCGACGACATGATGAACGCGGGCGGCTTCCGCGTCTCGCCGCTGGAGGTTGAGGCGGCGCTGGCCGAGGCACCCGGCGTGACCGGCGTCGGCGCGGCGGAGGTCGAGGTCAAGCCCGGCGTCAGCGTGATCGCCGCCTTTTATACCGCCGCCAGCCCACTGGACGATGCGGCGCTGGCCCGTTATGCCGAAGGCAGGCTGGCGCGCTACAAGCAGCCGCGCCTCTACATTCACCTTGCCGCGCTGCCCACGGGCGCCAATGGCAAGCTTCAGCGGCGCCAGCTGCGCGCGGATTACCAGGCGAGGAAAGATGCCGGACCCAATCAAGCTTGATATCATGTCGGACCCGATCTGCCCCTGGTGCTACATCGGCAAGACGCGTCTGGACCGCGCTTTGCAGGATCACCCCGACCATCCCTTCGCGATCGAATGGCATCCGTTTCAGCTGAACCCGGACATGCCGGCAGAAGGCATGGACCGGCGGACGTACCTGGAGCGCAAGTTCGGCGGCAAGGAAGGGGCGGTGAAAGCCTATGCGCCGGTGGTGGAGCACGCGCAGAACGCGGGGCTGAGCATCAATTTCGAAGCCATGCGGCGCACGCCGAACACGCTGGATGCCCACCGCCTGATCCACTGGGCGGGGATCGAGGGGCGTCAGACCGCCGCCGTGTCGGCATTGTTCAATGCCTATTTCGTAGAGGCGCGCGACATCGGCGATCCCGAGGTGCTGGCCGATATCGCCGACAGCATCGAGATGGACGCGGCGGTCGTCGCCCGGCTGCTGCGGACGGACGAGGACCGGCAGGCGATCATCGACCGGGACGCCCACAGCCGCAAGATGGGCATCGATTCCGTTCCCACCTTCATCGTGGGCAACCGGCACGCCGTGCCCGGCGCCCAGCCGCCCGAGCTGTGGGCCAGGGTCATCGCCGAGCTGACCGAGGCCTCCTGACCCCCGACTATGGCAGAACGGCCACAGCGCGCGGCCTTGTCGCAACAGACCTTTGCCAGTGCCCCGCCCCTCGCCTAACCTCGGGTCATAACGGGGCAAAGACCCCGCACACAACAGATCGAGCGGGTTCAATGGCAGATAAAGAGGCAACGCCTGACGGGGATACCGTCTGGTATACCGGACGGGCTTTCATCATCCTTCCCCCGCCGCCGTCGGGCGGCGCGCCTGCCCATCAACCGGTGTTCCGGCCCCGCCGCTCGCCGGTTCAGGCGATCTGGCTCAAGGAATCCGGGCCGGTCGGGCGGACCGAGGCATGATTGTGACCTCGATCCCGCACCGCGTCCTGCTGACCTACGGCGTTTTCGACGACCTCGGGCCGGACAGCACCGCGCGGCTGCGCCGGTTGAGCGGATTGGGCCGCGAACTGATCGTCGGCTGCGCCACCGATGCGTTGTGTCGGCGCATGGGCCGACCCGTGACCACACCCTACGCGGTGCGGCGCATGCGGCTGGAACGCACGCGCTACGTCTCACGCGTGATCGGCCAGGACTGCTGGGACCAGCTGCGCACGGATATCGTGAACTACAATGTCAGTGCCCTCGCCCTTGGCACGGTGCCCGCCGGGGTTGACCTTGGCAGCCTTGCCGACATCGTACAGCTGCTGCCGCTGCCAGGGCGGGTTGCACCTTATGTGGACACGGATGCCCGTCTTGCGTCCTGAAAGCCGTAAATTCGTGCCACAATTCAATTGAGGATTGTCGCAACTGCAACCATGAGTTATCAAGACGCTATTTGGCGTCAGATATTGATCCGGCGCGGTTTTCGGAGCAATGCGTGGAAGAGCAGACACAAGAACTGCCGATGCACCGGGCGGAATTCGTCGCCCTGATCGCCATGATGTTCGCGACAATCGCCTTTTCGATTGATGCCATGCTGCCGGCACTGCCGGAAATCGCCCATGAACTGGCGCCGGAGCTGGCGCACCGCGCGCCCCTGATCCTGGCCGCCTTCGTCCTAGGCATGGGCGTCGGTACCTTCGTGACCGGCCCGCTGTCGGATGCCTTTGGCCGACGGCCTGTGATCTTCGGCGGCGTCGCGCTCTACATCCTGGCCACCATCGTCGCCTGGGCCAGCAATTCGCTTGAGCTGATGCTGGTGGCCCGCGTCTTTCAGGGGTTGGGCGCCGCGGGGCCGCGCGTGGTGGCCATCGCGGTGGTGCGCGATCTGTTCACCGGGCGTGAAATGGCCAAGATCGTGTCTTTCATCATGCTGATCTTTACCCTGGTGCCAGCCTTTGCCCCGGCGATGGGGCAGTTGATCATCGACCTGTCGGACTGGCGCAGCATCTACCTGGCTTTCGTCGCCTTCTCTGCCGTCAGTGTAATATGGATGGCCCTGCGCCTGCCCGAAACCCTGCCGAGCCGATACCGCCGCCCTCTGCGGATGCGCCTGATGGTTGCCGCCGTGCGCGAGATCGCCAGCCACCGGACCGTCCGGCTATCGGTGCTGGTGCAATCGCTGGCGATGGCCATGCTCTTTGCCACGCTGATGCTGATCCAGCCGGTCTATGCCCAGTTCTATGACAGGGCCGAGAATTTTCCCTACTGGTTCGGCGCCATCGCACTGGTGGCGGGCGGCTCCAGCATCCTCAACGCGCTGCTGGTCGAACGTCTGGGCATGCGGCGGTTGGTCGGCATCACCCTGGCCGGCCAGGTTGTGTTGTCATCGGCGTTGTTCTTCTCGGGTCTGGCCGACCCGGCCAACCCCATGGGGTTCGGGCTGTTCCTGTTCTGGCAGCTGTGCCTGTTTGCCCAGGCGGGGCTGACGCTGGGCAACCTCAACGCCATCGCGATGGAGCCGATGGGCCATATGGCGGGCATGGCGGCGTCGATCATCGGCTCGGTCTCGACCGTGCTTGCGGCGCTCATCGCCTCGCCGGTGGCAATGATGTTCCAGGGCGATGCGTCGCTGCTGTTCGGCGCGATCTTTGTCATGGCCTGTGCCGCCTCGGCCCTGATGCTGCTGCTGTCGCGCAGCGAAAGCGGCGTGGCCATCGCCAAATAGCGACCGAACGCACCACCGCGGCAGGTCAGGACGCTTTGGGCTTTCCCGACTTCTGCTTTTCCTTGGCGATCACATGTTCGGCCAGGTCGCGGGCAATGGCAAAGGCCCCCTTGATCTTGTCCGCGTCGTTCTTCCAGTCGCGCCGCACCACGATCTTGTTGTCCTTGACCTTGGCCAGCCCGCGCTGGTCCTTGATAAAGGCCACCAGCCCCTCGGGCGAGGCGAACTTGTCGTTGTGGAACTGGATTGTCGCCCCCTTCGGCCCGCCGTCGAGCTTGGCGATGCCCGCGCGCTTGCACATCGCCTTGATCCGCACCACCAGCATCAGCGTATTGACCTCGCGCGGCAGCTTGCCGAACCGGTCGATCAGTTCCGCCGCAAAGCCTTCCAGCTCCACTTTCGTCGTCAGCTCCGACAGGCGGCGGTACAGCCCCAGCCGCACGTCGAGATCGGGCACATACTCTTCGGGGATCAGCACCGGCACCCCGAGGTTGATCTGCGGCGCCCATTGCTCGTCCGCCTCCGACAGCCCCTCCATCTCGCCCGCGCGGATCTTGGCAATCGCCTCTTCCAGCATCGACTGATAGAGTTCGAACCCCACATCCCGCATCTGGCCCGACTGTTCCTCGCCCAGAAGGTTGCCCGCGCCGCGAATGTCCAGATCCTGGCTGGCCAGCGTGAACCCCGCGCCCAGGGAATCCAGGCTGCCCAGCACCCGCAGACGCTTTTCCGCCGTCGCCGTGAGCCTGGCGCGCGGTTTTGTCGTCAGATAGGCATAGGCCCGCGTCTTGGACCGGCCCACGCGCCCCCGGATCTGATAAAGCTGCGCCAGACCGAACATATCGGCCCGGTGCACGATCATCGTGTTGGCGGTGGGGATGTCGAGGCCGGATTCCACGATGGTCGTGGCCAGCAGGATGTCGAACTTGCCGTCGTAAAAGGCGTTCATCCGGTCGTCCAGTTCGCCCGCCGCCATCTGGCCGTGGGCCACGACATAGGTCAGCTCCGGCAGCTGGTCCTTGAGGAAATTCTCGATCTCCGCCAGGTCGGACACCCTGGGCACCACGTAGAACGACTGTCCCCCGCGGTAATGTTCGCGCAGCAGCGCCTCGCGCAGGGTGACAGCGTCGAATTCGCTGACATAGGTGCGGATCGCCAGCCGGTCCACCGGCGGCGTGCCGATGATCGACAGGTCGCGCACCCCCGTCAGCGACAGCTGCAGCGTGCGCGGGATCGGCGTGGCGGTCAGGGTCAGCACATGGATGTCCGTGCGCAGCGCCTTCAGCCGCTCCTTGTGGGTCACGCCGAAATGCTGTTCCTCGTCGATGATCAGCAGCCCGAGGTTCTTGAACTTTATCCCCTTGGCCAGCAGCGCATGGGTGCCGATGACGATGTCGCAGGTGCCCTTGGCCATGCCGTCGCGGGTCAGCGCCGCCTCCTTGGCCGAGACAAACCGGCTGAGGGTCCGGACCTGCACCGGAAAACCGCGAAACCGTTCGGCAAAGGATTTGTAATGCTGCCGCGCCAGCAGCGTCGTGGGCGCGATCACCGCCACCTGAACGCCCGACATCGCCGCGACAAAGGCCGCGCGCATCGCCACTTCCGTCTTGCCGAAGCCGACGTCGCCGCAGACCAGCCGGTCCATCGGATTGCCGCTGGTCAGATCGTCCACCACATCGCCGATGGCACGCAGCTGGTCGTCCGTTTCGGTATAGGGAAAGCGTGCCGCGAATGCGTCCCAGGCACCCACCGGCGGCTCCAGCACCGGGGCCTTGCGCAGGGCGCGCTCCGCCGCGATGCGGATCAGCCGGTCGGCCATCTCGCGGATGCGTTCCTTCAGCCTGGCCTTCTTGGACTGCCAGGCACCGCCGCCCAGCTTGTCCAGCAGCCCTTCCTCGTGGCCGTATCTCGACAGCAGTTCGATGTTCTCGACCGGCAGATACAGCTTGGACCCTTCGGCATATTCCAGCAGCAGGCATTCATGCGCCGCCCCGGCGGCGGTGATCACCTCCATCCCGTGATAGCGCCCGATGCCGTGGTCCACATGCACGATCAGGTCGCCGGGGCTGAGGCTTTGCGCCTCGGTCAGGAAGTTTTCGGCCCGGCGCTTGCGGCGCGGCGCGCGGATCAGCCGGTCGCCCAGCACATCCTGTTCGGAAATCACCGTGATCCGGCCCTTCGGCCCCGCCGCCGCCCACGGGGCTTCGAACCCCGCCTCCAGCGCCCAGACCGCCAGGTGCAGACCGCGCTTGCCGATGCGGGTGGCGTTGCCGACCGGGATCGCCTCGGCCAGTCCCTCGTCCTCGATCAGGCCCGTCAGACGTTCCCGCGCGCCTTCGGAATAGCTGGCGACCAGCACCGGCCCCTCGTCCAGCTTGCGGCGGATGTGATCGGCCAGCGCGCCGAACAGGCTGACCGATTCCTGCTGCCGCTCGGGCGAGAAGCTGCGCCCGATGCGCGCGCCCGCGTCCAGCACTCCCGGCCCCGTGGGCTGCGGCAGCGGCATGAACTGGATCACCCGGTGGTCCTGCGTCGCCATCAGCCAGGCGTCATCGTCCAGGTACAGCCCCTCGGGCGGCGCGGGCTTGTAGACGCTGTCCATCTTCGACCGGTTCGACATGGCGATGCGCCGGGTCTCGTACTGGTCCGCGATGCTGTCCCAGCGCGCCAGCCGTGCCGGTGTCACCTGATCGTCCAGCGTCACCGTGGCCCCCGGCAGATAGTCGAACAGGGTCTCCAGCCCGTCATGGAAGAACGGCAGCCAATGCTCGGCCCCCTGATGCTTGCGGCCCGCGCTGATCGCCTCGTAGAGCGGGTCGTCCGTGCCCGCCGCGCCGAACTCGATGCGGTAATTCTGCCGGAACCGCGTGATCGCGGCCTCGTCCAGGATCACCTCGCTCACCGGGGCCAGTTCGACCACCTCCAACGTGTCCGTCGTGCGCTGGGTCGCCGCGTCAAAGCGGCGCGCGCCGTCCAGAACGTCGCCGAACAGATCCAGCCGCACCGGCCCCAGATCGCCCGGCGGATAGATGTCGATGATCCCGCCCCGGATCGCGTAGTCCCCCGGTTCCGTCACCGTGGGGCTTTGCACGAACCCCATGCGCACCAGAAAGGCGCGCAGCCCCGCCTCGTCGATGCGGCTGCCGACGCGGGCGGAAAACGCGGCCTCGCGCAGCACCGATCGCGCGGGAATGCGCTGGGTGGCGGCGTTGATGGTGGTCAGCAGCACAAAGCTCTCGGGCATGCCGTGGACCAGGGCCGCCAGCGTCGCCATGCGTTGCGCGCAGATGTCCGCATGGGGCGAAACCCGGTCATAGGGCAGGCAATCCCACCCCGGAAAAAGGATGACCGGCATCTCCGGCGCGTGAAACGCCAGCGCCGCCCGCATCGCCGCCATCCGCTTGTCGTCGCGCGCCACATGCAGCACCGGCCCGCCTTTGGCGACCTCGTCCAGCACCGCGCGGGCATCGAAACCTTCGGGCACGCCCGACAGCGTGATTTTGCTCTGCTCCGTCATGTCGTCCCAATTGGCCCCGCGCGGGGCGCTGTCAAGCGCCCAGGGGCCCCAGCGCCACGTTTTGATACATGCCCCAGATCGCGGTGACAAAGATCGACAGCATGCCGATGATCTGGGTGTAGAGCCTGTGCCGCGTCAGCCGTTTGCGCAACCGCTCACCGCCTGCGTCCTCGGCCACGATCAGCCGCGCGGTGGACAGGCTGAGAAGCCCCACCAGCGACAGCGGAAAGGCCAGCAGGAACACCGCCTGCGCGAATTCCATCCCGTAGACGAACCCAAGCAGCACCAGCATGGTCAGCCCGAAACAGCCAAAGCCGAGGATCCACAGCCCCGAGACCTGCGCGATGAACAGCAGCCGGTTCACGTTGATCCGCACCATGTCTTCCAGATCGACCTCGGCCTGCCCGCCCTGCCGACGCGCGCGCAGCACCATGTCAAAGGGCACGCCCAGCACCCAGTGACTCGCGGTCGACCAGGTCACGGCAAGCACGATCCAGAACCACAGGTTCGAAAAGGACCGCATGTCGATGAGTTCGAAAAGGGTTTGGTACCAGTCCAACGCTTGACCTCTGGTTCACAAGTGCGCAGGTCATACCCAAGCCACCGGGCAATTCCTACCCTTGAGAGCGCGATTTTTTCATGCCAAGCACGTGCATAGGCCAACTGAGGTATTTTTGCATGAACCCCGTCGTCGCCCCCTTCCCCGCTGCCCGTCTGCGCCGGACCCGCGTCAGCCCCGCCGTACGCGCCCTGGTCCGTGAAAACGCGCTTGAGGTCGGCGACCTGATCTGGCCGGTCTTCGTCCGCGCGGGCGACGGCATAGAGGAACCCGTGCCCTCCATGCCCGGTGTCATGCGCCGCTCCGTCGACAAGATCGTCGAGGCCGCGGCAGAGGCCGACGCGCTGGGGATCGGGGCCATGTGCATCTTTCCCTACACGGGCATCGAGGAACGGACCGAGGATTGCACCGGGGCCTGGGACCCCGACAACCACGCCAACCGCGCGATCCGCGCGATCAAGTCGAAATTTCCCGACCTCGCCGTGATGACCGACGTGGCGCTGGATACCTACAACATCAACGGCCACGACGGTTTCGTCGAGGACGGGATCATCGTCAACGACCGCACGGTGGAGGCGCTGGTCAGGATGGCCCTGGCCCAGGCCGAGGCGGGCGCCGACATCATCGGCCCCTCCGACATGATGGACGGGCGCATCGGCGCCATCCGCGCCGGCCTGGAATCGGGCGGGCATTCCGACGTGATGATCCTCAGCTACGCCGCCAAATACGCCTCCGCCTATTACGGCCCCTTCCGCGACGCGGTGGGCGCGTCGGGTGCGCTGACCGGCGACAAGAAGACCTACCAGATGGACCCCAGCAACGCGGACGAGGCGCTGCGGCTGGTGGCCCGCGACCTGGCCGAGGGCGCGGACATGGTCATGGTCAAACCCGGCCAGCCCTATCTGGACATCTGCCGCAGGGTAAAGGACAGCTTTGGCGCCCCCACCTTCGCCTATCAGGTCTCGGGCGAATTCGCGATGATCAAGGCGGCGGCGCAGAATGGCTGGATCGACGAAGAACGCGTGATGATGGAAAGCCTGATGGGTTTCAAACGCGCGGGCTGCGACGGCGTGCTGAGCTATTTTGCCCCCGCCGCCGCCCGATTGCTGAACGGCGCATAAGCGCCCGCCCGAAGGGTCAGACGCCGCCGCTTGCCCTGCCGCACGGCAGGACTGCGATGCGGATGTCGTCCGGTCGTCATTCCGCCCGGGCAAGAAAACACCAATCTGCCGCAAACCCGTCCACATTTGAACATGATCTGTGTCCTTACTCAACTTCAGGGGTAGCGGGCTCCCGGATAGGTTCGGTCGGCTGCCAGTTCGGGTGTGTAAAGCGTGAGGCGTATGGCTCTGTTGTCCAGCATTGCGATCGACGGGCCGGACGGGGCGGCAGAGCCTGACCTGTTGGGACAGGCCGTCGCAGGTCTGGGCCTGGCCATCCTCGTGCTCGACCATGATGGCACCGTGCTTCAGAGCACCCCGGCCGCCGATACGCTTTTGGGATACGACACCGGGCAGCTGACCGGGCGCTCCGTCTCGGCGTTTCTGCCGGGGTACGACAGCGCGTTGCTCGACAGCCATGTCCCCGCGCCTGCACCCTCAACCACGCTTGGCGCGGTCGCGGGCCGTGGTCGTGACGACCAGCCCATCGACCTTAACGTTCAGATCACCGCCTGGCAGAACGACTATGCCCCTGCCCGGCATACCCTCGTGCTGCGCGCGAAGACTGATATCACCGATCACGGCTGGCCTGACCCCGCCCCGGACGACAGCGCCGTGGAAATCCGGTCCGCCTTCGATCATGCCACCATCGGCAAGGCAATTCTTGATCCGGACGGCATGCTGCTAGCGATCAACCCGGCCTTCTGCGCGCTTCTGGGCCGCAACAGGGACGATCTGATCGGCGCGGGACTGGACGCCATTCTGCACCCCGATGATCTGGAGGCCACGCTGCAGGACCTGCGGCGGCAACGCGGCGGCGCGTGGACCGGCCAATCCGCCGAGCGCCGGTTCCTGCATCAAAGCGGCCATGAGATATGGGGCGACCTCAGCATCGCCGCCGTGCGCGACGAAAACGAAGAGGTTAGGCAATTCGTGGTTCAGGTGGTCGATGTGACCGAACAGCGCCGGCTTCAGGACCTGAAAAGCGAATTCGTCAGCAGCGTGAGCCACGAACTGCGCACACCGCTCACCTCGATCCAGGGCGCGCTCAAGCTGTTCAACGCCCAGACCGCCGACCACGACCTGTCCGCACCGGCACGCCGCCTGCTGCAGATCGCGTTGCAGAACTGTGACCGGCTTGCCCTGCTGGTCGGCGACATCCTGGATTTCGAGAAATTCTCAAGGGGCGATCTGGGCCTTGAGATTTCGGCGCAGGATCTGCGCCCGCTGATCGACAGGGCCGCGACCGACATCCGCCGCATCGCCGATCCGCATGACGTCACGGTGGCGACGCGCCTGCCCGACACCGCCCTGACCGCCCCTGTCGATGCCGAACGCTTTGCACAGCTCATGGACAACCTGCTGTCGAACGCGGCAAAGTTCTCGGACCGTGGCAGCGAGGTTCTGGTCACGCTGACCCGCGACAACGACCGCGCCCGCGTGGTTGTGCGCAACACCGGCAAGGGCATCGCCGAAGATTTCCGCGAATCCATCTTCAAACCTTTCGCCCAGGCTGCCAGCGCCCTCACGCGCGACCACGGCGGCACCGGGCTGGGGTTGAGCATCTGCAAGCAGATCGTCGAAAACCTCGGCGGTGACATCGGCTACGACAGCACCCCCGGCGGCTTTACCGAATTCTGGTTCACCGTGCCGCTGGCATCGACCGGGCGGAACTCCGGGCAATAATTCGCCCAAAGGGCCAAAAGGCATGACACCGGCCCGAATTATGCTTAAAGTTGCCGACAAGTCGGAGCAACCGGCAACAGGCAACTTCTACGGGCAGAACAACATGAACAAATCTATGCTTTCGCGGCGGGCCTTCACCCTCGGGGCGCTGGCCGCCACCCCTGTACTGGCAGCATGCGGCAACGGCCTGGGGTCGCGGGGCAGTGCGATGATCGACGCCCGCGTGCGCACCACGCTGGACGAGATGTATCGCCTCTACCCCAACACCCGCAACCTGGCGGACAAGGCCAACGGCATGCTGGTGATGCCACTTGTGACCGAGGCGGGCCTCGGTCTTGGCGGTGCCTACGGGCGGGGCGCGCTGCTGATCGACGACGTCACGGTGGATTACTATTCCGTCGTCAAAGGGTCCGGCGGCCTGCAGATCGGCGCGCAGCAATACGCGCATGTGCTGTTCTTCATGACCCCCGCCGCGCTGACCGATTTCCGCCGCTCCCCCGGCTGGGCCGCCGGTGCGGATGTGGAATACGTGATTTCGGACAAGGGGGACAGCGTGTCGGCGGATACCACGACCGTTCTGGCCCCGGTTCTGGCCGCCGTATTCGGCCGGGCGGGCCTGCGGCTGGGCGCGACGCTGGAAGGCACCAAATACACCCGCATCATTCCCTGATCCGGGTCGGGGCCGAGCCGACATTGCCCAGCCCTGCCAGTGCACTGACGCGAGTTGGGCGCTGGTGGTCAGGAAAACCGTCCCCAGCCGAATTGCCGAATGCGGACAATCCCGCCGCTCACTCCTGGGCGCGGGCTGTCTTCGCGTTCGCCGCCTCAAAATGGGCCATTTGATCGGCGTAAGCCTTTTTGAAGGCCGGTCGATCCGTAACACGGCTGACATAGGCTTCTGTCGCAGGGCGGTTTCCGAAAGCCCTGACTTTTGTGACACGAAGCACATCGGCCATCGCGAGGTCAGCGACCGTAAAACGATCCGCCGCCAGCCATTCGCGCGCACTCAGGACACGTTCGATATGCGACAGCCGACTTTCGAGCCAGCCGGTCAAGCCGTTTTCCTGCGCACCTGTGATGTCCAGAAACCACCAGGGGACCGATACCATTTCCACCGAGTTCAGCGCGGCAATGGTCCATTGCAGGGCCTGGGCTTCGTCCACCGGGTCGCGGGGCATCAGGACCTCGCTTTTCCGGGCGAGATGAAGCAGGCAGGCGCCGCTTTCGAACATTCTGATCTCACCGTCGTCCAGGTAGGGCACTTGTCCGAAAGGTTGCCGGTCAAGGTGGTTGGTCTCGCGGCCTTCAAATGGAATTGTGCGGACCTTGTAAGACACGCCCGCTTCTTCACAAGCCCATCGCAGCCGCAGGTCGCGGACAAAGCCAGCCGGACCATCCGGCATCGGGACCCAGTCCAGAGTCCAGATAACGACACTATCAGCCATTTTCGATCACCGAACGTGATTACATTAACTTGTCAACGCAAACCCTTGATAACACGGGGTTAATGCAAGGTTAAATTCATGTCCCCGCGGGGACAGGTCCTAGCCCGCGGCGCGCAGGCGCTTGATCAGGCTCGACGTGTCCCAGCGCCCGCCGCCCTGCTTCTGCACATCCTTGTAGAACTGATCGACCAGCGCGGTCACGGGCAGGCTCGCGCCCACTTCGTCGCCCGCGTCCAGGCAGATCCCGAGGTCCTTGCGCATCCAGTCCACCGCGAAACCGTGGTCGAACCTGTCGTCCAGCATGGTTTCATAGCGGTTTTCCATCTGCCAGGACCCGGCGGCGCCCTGGCTGATCACCTCGACCACCGCGCGGCCGTCGAGTCCTGCCTTTTCGGCGAAATGCAGCGCCTCGGACAGCCCCTGCACCAGACCCGCAATCGCGATCTGGTTGCACATCTTGGTCATCTGGCCCGCGCCGCTCTCACCAATCCGGCGGCAGATCTTGGCATAGACCTCGATCACCGGCAACGCCCGGTCGAAGGCCCCCGCATCGCCGCCGCACATGATCGAAAGGGCACCGTTTTCGGCCCCCGCCTGGCCGCCGGAAATCGGCGCGTCGACAAAGCTGATCTGCGTCGCGTCGGCGGTCTTGTAAAGCTCGCGCGTGACCGCCGCAGAAACGGTCGTATGATCGACAAAGACCGCCCCCGCCGTCATCCCGGCAAAGGCGCCGTCATCGCCCAGACAGACCGACCGCAGGTCGTCGTCGTTGCCGACGCAGGCCATGACCAGCTCGGCATCCTTGACCGCGTCGCGCGGGGTGCGTGCCATCGCGCCGCCATGGGCCTTGACCCAATCCTCGGCCTTGGCGGCGGTGCGGTTATAGACGGTCACGTCATGCCCCGCCTTCTGCAGATGCCCCGCCATCGGCGCGCCCATGACCCCCAGTCCCAAGAATGCGAGTTTCGCCATCTGCTTTTCCTTGTCCATCAGTTGCGCTAGTCAGAGGTTTACCTATCACCCTGTGCGCGTTGGTCAATCGCGCCTCTCCCGCGGAGCGTTCAATGGTCACTGTCTTTCGCTGGCTCGTGAGGATCACCGCAGCACTGATCGTGCTCAGCGTCGTGACCGTGGGGCTGGTCTACTGGCTGGCGTCACGGTCCCTGCCCGATTACAACGACACCGTCGAGGTGGCGGGGCTGACCGCCCCGGTCGAGATCGTGCGCGACAACGCCAATGTGCCGCATATCTTCGGCGACGACGATCTGGATGTGTTCTTTGGCCTCGGGTTTGCCCATGCGCAGGACCGCATGTGGCAGATGATCACCCTGCGCCGCACCGCGCAGGGCCGGTTGAGCGAAGTGTTCGGGGCAAGGACGCTGAACACCGACCGCCTGCTGCGGCGCTTTGACATCTACCGGCTTTCGGTCCAGTCGGTCGATGCGCTGGACGCGGCGACCCGGGCCAAGCTGGAAGCCTATGCCGCCGGGGTGAACGCGCGCATCACCCAGATCAACACAGAGGCGCTGGGCCGTGGCGCGCCCGAGATGATGCTGTTCAACGCCCCGATGGCGCCCTGGCGGCCTGCCGATTCCATCGCCATTACCAAGCTGATGGGCCTGCAGCTGTCGGGCCACCTTCAGGCGGAGGTGCTGCGCGCGCGGGTGTCGCTGGCCCTGCCCGAGCAGGAGCGCATCCATGACATCCTGCCCGACGTGCCGGGCCCCGGCGTGGCCGCGCTGCCGGAATACGCCGCCCTCGTGCCGGGCGTGCCGCGCTTTGCCGAGAACATCCCGCTCGATCCGCATCCGCTGTCGCCGTTCAAGGACATCGCCTTTGCCGGGGCCTCCAACGCCTGGGCCGCAGCACCCTCGCGCTCGGCCTCGGGGGGGACTTTGCTGGCCAACGATCCGCATCTGGGCTTCACCGCCCCGTCGATCTGGTATCTGGCCCGGATGGAGCTGGCCTCGGGCGGGGTGATCGGCGGCACCATTCCGGGCATCCCCACGGTGCTGACGGGCCGCTCCGCCACGCTGGGCTGGGGGCTGACCTCGGCCTATGTGGACGATCAGGACGTGCATATCGAGGCGCTGAACCCCGATGACGGCGAACAATACCGCACGCCCGAAGGGTTCAAGGACTTTGTCACCCGGTCCTCCATCATCACGGTCAAGGATGCCGACCCCGTCACCGTCACCCTGCGCTGGACCGACAACGGTCCCGTCCTGCCCGGCAGCCATTACAACCTGGCCAGCATCACCCCGCCGGGGCATGTCGCCTCGGTCAGCTGGACGGTGCTCAGCGCCAAGGACACCTCGATTGCCGCGGCGATGGACCTGATGGAGGCCAAATCCATCGCCGAAGCGATCCGCGCGTCGGAACGCTATATCGCACCGGCCCAGAACCTGACGCTGGTGGACCGCCAGCAGATCGCGATGAAGACCATCGGCGCGCTGCCCCGCCGGGACCCGGCGCATCAGTCCAAGGGGCGGCTGCCCTCGCCCGGCTGGATCGCCGCGAACCGCTGGCAGGGGGTCATGCCGTTTACCGCCAACCCCGCCTTCGTCGCGCCTGCGGGGGGCATTCTGGGCAATACCAACAACAAGACGGTGGACCGGCCCTTTCCCAACCATGTCTCGTACCTGTGGGGCGACACCCAGCGCATCCAGCGGTGGCGGCGTCTGATGCAGGGGCGGCAGGTGCACACCCGCGACAGCTTTATCGAGGCGCAGCTCGACACCGTGAGCTTTACCGCCCGGTCGCTGCTGCCGCTGATCGGCGCGGACCTGTGGTTTACCGAAGGCGCCGCCCCCGACGGCACCGCCGAGCGGCAGCGCCAGCGGGCGCTGAACCTGCTGGCGGAATGGTCGGGCGAGATGAACGAACACCTGCCCGAGCCGCTGATCTATGCCGCCTGGCTCAGGGCGCTTCAGGCGCGGCTGATCCAGGACGACCTGGGCCCGCTCGCCGCCGAGTTCACCCATGTGGAGCCGCTCTTCATCGAACGGGTGTTCCGCGATGTGGACGGGGCGTCGGACTGGTGCGACGTGCGCCAGTCCGCCCCGGTGGAGACCTGCCCCGACATGGCCCGGCTGGCGCTGGACGACGCGCTGCTGTGGATCAACGAAAACTGGGGGTCGCAGCTGGAATCCCTGCGCTGGGGCGATGCGCATCAGGCCACCCACGACCACCCGGTGCTGGGCACGGTGCCGGTGCTGCGCTATTTCGTGAACATCCGGCAATCCACCTCGGGCGGGGACAACACCCTGCAGCGGGGCCGCACCAAGGGCAGCCTGCCCGACCCCTTCGATAACGTGCATGGGGCGGGCTATCGCGGGGTCTACGACTTTGCCGACCCCAATTCCTCGGTCTTTATCACCTCGACCGGGCAATCGGGGCATTTCCTGTCGCGCCACTACGACGACCTGGCGCAGCTCTGGCGGCGGGGCGAATACATCCCGATGTCGCTGGACGAGGATCTGGCCCGGGCCGCCTCGGTCGGGATCACCACCTTGCGGCCCGCGCGCCCGTGAACCGCGTGATCCTGTTCAACAAGCCTTTCGGCGTGCTGTCGCAGTTCACCGACAAGGGCACCGAAGGCTCGACCCGGCCCACGCTGTCGGCCTTTATCGACCAGCCGGGGTTCTACCCCGCCGGACGGCTGGACCGCGACAGCGAGGGGCTGATGGTGCTGACCGACAACGGGGCGTTGCAGGCCCGGATCGCCCATCCGAAATACAAGCACCCCAAGACCTACCTGGTGCAGGTCGAAGGCCGCCCCGATGCCGCAGCACTCGATGCGCTGCGCCGGGGCGTGACGCTGAAGGACGGGCCGACGAAACCCGCCGAGATCGCCCAGATCGACACGCCGGAGGGCCTGTGGGACCGCGACCCGCCGGTGCGCTTTCGCAAGACCGTGCCGGACGCCTGGCTGCGGATCACGATCCGCGAAGGCCGCAACCGCCAGGTGCGCCGGATGACGGCGCATGTGGGCCTGCCGACCCTGCGGCTGATCCGGTGGGGCATCGGGACCTGGCAGCTGAACGACCTTGCCCCCGGAGCCTGGCGCTGGGCTTCGGAAACCGGGGCGTGAGGGGACGACCGGTTTGCGGGACCGGGCGGACGTTGCCCCATTGTGCCATCGCCGGACCGGGGGACGGCGCCTCCGCCATTCGATCTCATGCACTTTATCGCAGCCACGTACCTCTGCGCCCTAGGCTATGCACCAAGCTCAGCCAAAGCGCCGGCCCATGGGGCCGGTCCGCCGCTGGCACGGCGGCCGCCCCGGGCGGCCTCGATTCCGTGCCGGGGTGTTTAGAACGAAGGGTCGCAGGGGATCAGACCCGATTTTTGCCACGGTGCATCGAACCACTACCCCACCAGCCGCGCCACCCAGACGCCGCCGGTGGCCGCAATCGCCGTCAGGCAGGTGCCCCAGGTGACATCCGTCAGCGTCATCTGCCAGGTCCAGTCCTTCATCACCGCAAGCGAGGTGAATTCGTAGGTGCCATAGCCCATGGCCCCGATCAGCGCCGCGTTGCCCAGCACCCACAACAGGCTCCTGTCCTGGGTGATGGCGGGCCAGGACACGAACCACAGCAGCACGCCGACATAGAAGGCGTAGAACACCACCGCCGGGCCGAGGCGGAAATTCTCAAGCAGCAAGGGGCCGATGTCGCGTTCGAAGACGGGTTTGACGATATTGGTCAGCCCGACATAATCGAGCCCGAGGAACAGAATGAAAGTCGACAGATAAAGGACGGCAAGGGTCATGCGGAGGCTCCGATACAGGGTTGACCCAGAATGTGAGGCGCGGGCCGGAAAATTCGAATTTTCCGGGCAAAATTCTTCAAAGAATTTTCCCGCTCAAAGCTGTTGGAACTGCGCTTCCTGCCGGGCCGACCAACGCACCTTCAGCGTAAAGCCCTCTTCGGTCTGGCGTTCCTCCTCGACCACGTCCTGTTCGAAGAGCCAGGCGCGCTTGCGCCCTTCGGCAAAACCCAGATGCAGTTCCGCCGCGCGCACGGCACCTTGCAGGGCTTCCGCCACCGCGGCCTGCAGGTGGTCCAGCCCGTCCCCCCTGAGCGCCGAAATCGCGATCACATCGGGGTCGCGGTCGGCGCGCTGGCGCATCGCCTCGGCGGTGTCCGGTGCCATCAGATCCAGCTTGTTCCAGATCTCGAAGGTGCGGGTGTCCTTGTCCACCCCCAGCGATGTCAGGATCTCGCGCACATCGCGGGCCTGTTCCTCGGTCTCCGCGTGGCTGATGTCGCGCACATGCAGCACGATATCGGCCGCCAGCACCTCTTCCAGCGTGGCGCGGAAGGCGGCGACCAGTTCCGTCGGCAGGTCCGAGATGAAGCCCACCGTATCGCTGAGGATCACCTCCGGCCCGTCGGGCAGCACCAGGCTGCGCATCGTCGGGTCCAGCGTGGCAAAGAGCATGTCCTTGACCATGACATCCGCCCCGGTCAGCCGGTTGAAGAGCGTGGATTTGCCCGCGTTGGTGTATCCCACCAGCGCGACGATCGGATAGGGCACCTTGGCCCGGGCGGCGCGGTGCAGGGCGCGGGTCTTGACGACCTTGTCGAGCTGGCGGCGCAGACGCACCAGCTGTTCGTCGATGGCGCGTCTGTCCGCCTCGATCTGGGTTTCGCCCGGACCGCCGACAAAGCCGAGCCCGCCGCGCTGCCGCTCCAGGTGGGTCCAGGCCCGCACCAGCCGGGTACGCTGGTAGTTCAGCGCGGCCATTTCCACCTGCAGCACGCCCTCTCGGGTCGCGGCGCGGTCGGAGAAGATTTCCAGGATCAGCCCGGTCCGGTCCAGCAGCTTGACGCCCCAGGCCTTTTCCAGGTTGCGCTGCTGCACGGGGCTGACGGGGCCGTCCACCAGGACCAGTTCGACCTCCGCCTCTTCCAGGCGGTCGTGCAGCTCGTCGATCTTGCCCTTGCCGAAAAGCTTGCCGGCATCGACGGTCCGCAGCGGCACGACCTCGGCGCCCACGACGTCGAGCTGCGGCAGCGCGCGGGCCAGCGACACGGCTTCTTCCAGCGCGGGCTGGGGCGTGCGGCGGTCGGGATCGGACCTGATCTCGGGATGCAGCACCCAGGCCCGCGTCACGCGCGGCCCGTCGGTATTGTTGATCTGAAAGGCCGCTTTGCTCAAGAAGCGTCTTCGCCCTCGTACAGGCTGATCGGCTGGCTGGGCATGATGGTCGAGATGGCGTGCTTGTAGACAAGCTGCGACTGTCCGTCGCGGCGCAGCAGGACGCAGAAATTATCGAACCAGGTGATCACACCTTGCAATTTCACACCGTTGATCAGGAAAATGGTGACCGGTACCTTGGTCTTGCGTACGTGATTCAGGAACGCATCCTGAAGGTTCTGTCTGTCAGACGCCATTGGACTTCTCGCTTTTGTTCTTGCTGGCACCCGCGGACCGGGCCCCCCAATTTCCGCAACTATGAAGGCAGCGTGGGGGAGTTTCCACCCCCAATCTGGGCCGCGCCACGGGTTTTGCCCCCTGCCAGTGTCAGCCGCGCCACAGGTCCGGTGTCAGCAGTGCGATGATCGCCAGCGTTTCAAGCCGCCCCAGCACCATCGCGCCGCACAGGATCGCCTTGGCCCAGACCGTCAGCTCGATCAGCCGGATCGGGCTGTCGGTGGCGTATTCCACCAGCGGACCGGTGGTGGAGAGCGAGGCCACCGACAGCACCACCGCATTGTCGAACCGCACGCCGGTCAGCGTCAGCAGCAGGATCACGGCTGTCAGCGACAGGGCGAACAGCATGAAGAAGATCCAGGCGATGAAGGCGCCATTCGATTGCAGCCGCCGTCCCGCGACCCCCGCGCCGCTGACAGAGGAAGGATGCACCAGCCGCTCCATCTCCCGCGTGCCGTTCTGATAGAGCGCGAAGACCCGCAGCAGCTTGACCCCGCCCGCGGTGGTGGCCACCCCGCCGCCGATCAGCGCCAGCCCCATCAGGATCAGCCCCGGTGTCGGCAGCCCGGACCAGTTCTGCGCTTCGATCCAGTGGACCGACACGAAACCGGTGGTGGTCAGGAACGACAGCACGGTGAACAGCGCCCCCCAGAGCGCGCGCACCGCCTGGCCCAGCTGTTCCATCGCAGAGACATCGTAGGCCCCGAGGAAATGGCGGCCAAACAGCACCAGCGGCACCGCCAGCGTGATGAACAGGCCAATGCGGAATTCGGGGTCGGTGCGCAGCCCGCCCTGCGTCGCCGTCACCGTATCCTTGGAAAAGGTCAGCCGCGACAGGGCGAACAGCATGAACAGCGCCATCACCGCTTCTCCGGACAGGCCGATGCCGGTGTTCTGCACCCCGCCCACCGGCGAAATCCCCGAGGTCGCCATGACCGACATGGCGTGGCACAGCGCCACCAGCGGGCGCTGGCCCTCGGCCAGCAGCAGCAGCCAAAGCAGCAGCGTCAGCCCCGCGTAGATCGGCAGCAAGGCGCGCGTCACCCGGACCAGCCGCGCCCGCGGGGGCATCGGCGCCATCCGCGCCGAGGACGTATCGCGCCGCCCCGGTTCGGCCTGCGCGGTGACTTCGAACCCCCCCAGGTGCAGCGGCGCCAGGATCGCCGAGGCCGCGACCCACATCAGCAGACCGCCCATCCAGCCCACCTGAGCACGCCACAGGTGCAGCGTGGCGCTCAGCCGGTCGGGGTCCTGAAACATCGGGGCGCCGGTGGTGGTGATGGCGCTGACCATTTCGAAATAGGCGTTGACGAAGCGGGTCGTGGGCAGCGCCTCGACAAAGGGGATGGCCAGCATCACCGGCAGGAACACGAAGGCCGAGAGCAGCGACATCAACGGCCCGAGCGCGCCGTGCCGGGGCGCGCGCCCCGCGTGGGCAATGGCCACGAGGGAGAAGGCCACCAGGCCCAGCACCCCGGCATAGAGAAACGCCTGTGCGGCGCTGTGGTTGTCCACCACCAGGCCGTGGAACGCCGGCACCAGCATCGAGGCGCAGGCGATGCCGAAGATGAGCAGGAACAGCGGCAGTTCCAGGAAGCTGCTTCCGAGGGTCTTGTCGGTCCTGGTGCGCGGCGCGGTCATGGCTCAGAAGAAGTCGATGGAAACTTGCAGAAGCTGTTCCACCTTGGCCACGTCGCCCGTCAGCGCAAAAACCACGATGGTGTCGCCCTCGTCGATGCGGGTCTTGGACAGGGGTCGCACGATCTTGCCGTCCTTGCCGCCCTTGCGCAGCATCCCCACCAGCACGCCTTCGGGAAATTCGATCTCCGAGATCATCCGCCCCGCGATGGGCGAGGTCGACAGCACCTCGGCCTCGATCACTTCGGCTTCGGCGTCGCCGATGGAATAGACCGCGCGCACCCGCCCGTGGCGCATGTGCCGCAGGATCGAGCTGACGGTGGTGGCCCGCGGGTTGATGTAGGCATCAATGCCCAGCGGCGTCATCAGCGGGACCAGGGTGGGATCGTTGATCAGCGCGATGGTAAAGGGGCAGCCCTCGGCCTTGGCGCGCACGCAGGACAGCATGTTGGTCTTGTCGTCGTCGGTGACAGCCAGCATCGCATCGGCGCGGCTGATGCCGGCTTCGGCCAGCAGCGCCGCGTCCAGCCCGTCGCCGTTCAGCACGATGGTCCGCTCCAGCGCCTCGGCGGCGCGTTCGGCGCATTTGCGGTTCTTTTCGATCATCTTGGTCCGCATCCGGCTGGCGCCGGTTTCCAGATGCAGGGCCACGGTCAGCCCCACGTTGCCCCCGCCCACGAGCACGATGCGCTCCTGTTTGGAGGTCCGCTTGCCGAAGATTTCCATCGTGCGGGGGATGTCCTCGTGATGACAGAAGACGTAGGTATCGTCCCCCACGAAAAGCTGATCGGCGGATTCCGGCGCAAACAGGGTCCCGTCCCGGCGCACGCCGACCACCACCGCCCGCAGCGTGGAGAACAGATCCGTCAGCTGGCGCAGTGGCGTGTTCACCACCGGGCAGTCCTGGTCGATGGTGATGCCCAGAAGATGCGCCTGCCCGTCCATGAACACCTCCGTGTCAAAGGCGGCGGGGGCCGACAGGCGCTGCAGCGCGGCGGCGGCGACTTCCTTTTCCGGGCTGATCACCACGTCGATGGGCATGTGGTCGCGCCGGTAGAGGTCGGAATAGATCGCATCCAGATAGCTTTGCGACCGCAGGCGCGCGATCTTGCGGTTGATGCCGAAGACCGAATGGGCGACCTGGCATGTCACCATGTTGACCTCGTCGGAATGGGTGGCGGCGATGATCATCTCGGCATCGCGGGCGCCCGCGCGGTCGAGCACGTCAGGATAGCTCGCGAAGCCCGCGATGCCCTGCACGTCCAGCGTGTCGGTAGCCCGCCGGATCAGGTCGACGTTGCTGTCCACCACGGTGACGTCGTTCCTTTCGCCGCTGAGGTGGCGGGCAATCTGCCAGCCAACCTGACCCGCACCGCAAATGATGACCTTCATGGTGGAACCCCGTGTTTCCCAAGCCGCACCGCCCTGCGCGCCCTGCCCCGGTTAGAAGACATGACGCCCCGCTTGGCAAGGGGCGGCGATTGCCTTCGCGGCGGACAGGGGGCAGGATGGCGGTATGAAACAGATGTCGATGGCCGCGATTCTCGCGCTTCTTTCGGTGGCGGCATGTGCACCGCTGACCACCTATTACAAACCCGGCGCCTCGGTCGAGCGGCTCAACCGCGACACCACTGCCTGTCAGGTTGCGGCCCTGCGCGACGTGCCGGCCAGTACCCAGGTGCGGCGGACGCCCCCCGAATTCGTGCCGCCGCGCCGGCGCTGCGATTCGGCCGGAAATTGCACGGTGGTCCCCGGCTATTACATCCCCGGCGAAACCGTCAGCTTCGATCCCAATGACGGGCTGCGCAAGAGGGTGGAGCGGCAGTGCATGGCCGACAGGGGGTACGCACCGGTGTCGATCCCGCCCTGCCCCGACACTGTGGCCCGTGCCGCGCCGCCCGCCGCCACGCGCGTGCTGCCCGCGCTGGGCCCGCAGGCCTGCGTGATCCGCAACCGCGGTGGCAGCTTTCAGATCGTCAACCGCGGCTGAGCGGCGCGGCGTTCCGAGAAATCAGCGGTCTGATCTGCCCCGGTCGAACACGGGGCGTTGTGGCGTATCGAATGCCAGGGCGCAGGCTGGATGCGGGCGTTTCGGATCACCGCGGCGCGCCCCTGTGCGGGGCGAGGCACAGCTTCGGCCCCGGTGCCCTTGCCCAGTGCGCTCTCCGGCTTACTGCAGATGAAGACATGTCATTTTTGACAGGTCGGCCCCGGTGCGCTTGCCCAGTGCGCCCTCCGGCCCACTGCAAATGAAGACATGTCATATATGACATGTCGTCCCCGGGGCCCTTGCGCAGTCCGCCCTCCGGCTCACTGCAGATGAAGACATGTCATATTTGACATGTCGTCCCAGGGGCCCTTGTTCAGTGCGCTCTCCGGCTCACTGCAGATGAAGACATGTCATTTTTGACATGTCTTCATTAGTGCAGGGGAGATTTCCAAGAAACCTTGTGCAGGAGAGCGTGGGCATGTCGAGCAATCCCGGGTAGTGTCGTCGCGTGATCCCGGGTCATCTCATGTCGAGCGACCCCCGGTTATCTCATGTCGGGCGAGCCCGGGTTGTCTCATGTCGACCGATCCCGGTTATCTCATGTCGCGTGATCCCGGGTTGGCTCATATCGAGCGACCCCCGGCTATCTCATGTCGGGCGATCCCGGATCGCCCAACGCCGACGGCCCCCCGGTTCACTCCGCCGCCGCCTGTTCCTCGTCCACATGGGCCACCCGCACCCCCGCCTTGGCCGAGGTCACGACCCCCAGCGACTTCAGCTTGCGGTGCAGCGCCGAACGCTCCATGCCGACAAAGTTCGCCGTGCGGGAGATATTGCCGCCGAAACGGTTGATCTGGGTCAGCAGGTACTCCCGCTCGAACGCCTCGCGGGCCTCGCGCAGCGGCAGGGTCGCCAGAGCACCGGACAGCACCACCCGGCCGTCGTCTTCGCCGCGGTCCTCTTCGCCGGGCAGTTCGCGCGCCTCGATCGGGCCGGTCCCCTCGCCCAGGATCAGCACGCGCTCCACCAGGTTCTTGAGCTGGCGCACATTGCCGGGCCAGACCATGGTCTGCATCAGCGCAATCGCATCGTCGCTGAGGGCGCGCTGCGGCAACCCCTGGCTGCGGTTGAATTCCGCGATGAAATGTTCGGCAAGCAGCGGAATGTCCTCGCGGCGTTCCTCCAGCGACGGCACCGCAATCGGCACGACATTCAGCCGGTGATACAGCTCCTGGCGAAAGGTCCCGGCCCGGATCTCGGCTTCCAGGTCACGGTTGGTCGAAGAGATCACCCGCAGATCCACCCTGACCTTGTCGTTGCCGCCGACGCGGGTGAATTGCTGGTCCACCAGCACCCGCAGGATCTTGGACTGGGTGCCCAGCGGCATATCCGCCACCTCGTCAAAGTAGATCACCCCGCCGTGGGCCTGTTCCAGCACGCCGGATTCCACTCCCCGCTCGGCGGTTTCGCGGCCAAACAGGACTTCTTCCATCCGGTCCGGGGCGACGCCTGCGCAGTTCACGGTGACGAAGGGGGCCTGCGCCCGGTTGGAATGGGCGTGGATATAGCGCGCCGCAATTTCCTTGCCCGATCCGGCCGGGCCGCTCAGCATCACGCGCCCGTTTGATTTCGTCACCTTGTCGAGCTGGCCCAGCAGCGACCGGAAGGCGGCCGAACTGCCCAGCATGTCCGAGGACGCGACGTCCTTGCGCTTGAGCGTCTGGTTCTCGCGGCGCAGGCGCGAGGTTTCCATGGCGCGGCGGATCACCACCAGAAGCTGGTCGATGTTGAACGGCTTTTCGATGAAATCGTAGGCACCCTGTTTGATCGCCGCCACCGCGATTTCGATGTTCCCGTGGCCCGAGATGATGACCACCGGCACGTCCGGGTTGTCGCGCTTGACCGCCTTGAGGATGTCGATGCCGTCCATCCGGCTGTCCTTGAGCCAGATATCGAGGATCATCAGCCCGGGCGGTTCGGTGTTGATCGCGGCCATCGCCTCGTCCGAGCCGCCCGCCAGCCGTGTCGCGAATCCCTCGTCTTCCAAGATGTCCGAAATCAACTCGCGGATGTCTCTTTCGTCGTCAACAATCAGAATATCACTCATGCGGTTTCCTCCATCTGGGCTGGGGTCTGGGCTGGGACGATCGGCAGGGTGATCACCGCCATCGCGCCAAAGTGGGTTTGCCCCTCGAACACGGGGGCGTTTTCAAGGGTCAGGCTGCCGCCATGTTCCTCGATGATCTTCTTGACGATCGGCAGGCCAAGGCCGGTGCCTTCGCTGCGGGTCGTCACATAGGGCTCGAACAGCCGTGCCCGGTCCTCGGGCAGGCCGATGCCGTTGTCGGCGATGGTGATCCGCGCGGTGGTCCCGTCCGGTATCAATGCCACCCTGATCTGCGGCACCAGATCGTCGGGAGCGCCTTTTTCTTGCAGGCTTTCAATGGCTTCCCCGGCGTTCTTGATCAGGTTGGTCAGCGCCTGGGAAATCATCGCGGCATCCACCTGCCCCAGCACCGGCGCGTCGGGCAGGCTGTCGCGGATGCGCACGCCGGGCTGGCCCGCCCGTTGCAGCAGCACCGCGTCGCGCAGGAGCTGGCCAAGATCCTCCTGCGCGGTCTCGGGCTCGGGCATCCGGGCGAACTTGGAGAATTCGTCGACGATACGGCGCAGATCGCCGGTCTGGCGGATGATCACGCTGGTCATCTGGTCCAGCCGCTCGGCGTCTTCGCCCTGCAGCTGCGCGCCGAACTTGCGCTTGATCCGCTCTGCCGACAGCTGGATCGGGGTCAGCGGGTTCTTGATCTCATGCGCGATGCGGCGCGCCACGTCGCCCCAGGCGGCCATCCGCTGGGCGCTGACCAGGTCCGTCACATCGTCAAAGGCGACCACGTAGCCCTCAAGCCTGCCATTGTCGCTGCGCCGGGTCGCCATGCGCACCAGCAGGTTCTCCATCGTGCCCTGGCGCGACACCTTGACCTCGCCCGTGGTCGCCTCCGCCCCGGTCCCGGAGAGGGTGTCGAAGAGCGGGCCGAACTCGGGCACCGCCACGCTCAGCGCCAGCGACTGCTGGTCCTCTGACCAGTCCAGCAGCCGCATGGCGGACCGGTTGACGAAGGTCACGCGCCCCTCGGGATCCAGCCCCACCACCCCGGAGGTCACCGATGTCAGCACCGAATCGAAAAGCCTGCGGCGGCGTTCGATCTGGCGGTTGTTGTCCAGGAGCGCCTCGCGCTGACCGCGCAGCTGGGTGGTCATCTGGTTGAAGTAGCGCCCCAGCATCGCGATCTCGTCGTCGCCGTCCTCTTCCCGGACCTGCACCTCCAGATCGCCCGCGCCGACCTGCTGCGCCGCCCCGGTCAGCCGCCCCACCGGCCCCGAAAGCCGTTCGGCGAACCACAGGCCAAGCCAGACGGCGGCCAGGATCAGGATCACCGCAAAGCCGACGTAGAGCAGGCCGAATTCGAACAGCAGCCGCCCCCGGTCGGCTTCAAGCTGCTGATAGAGCCGCGCGGTTTCCTGGGTTTCATCAAGCAGCGACAGGATATCGCCGTCCACATCGCGGCTCACGTAGAGATAGCGGTCCACCACCTCCCGAAGCGGCACCAGCGCGCGGAATTCGTTGTTGGCCCAATCCTCGATCACCAGGATGTCGGCGTCGCGCGAGTCGGCGATCTGCTGTTCGGTCGGTTGCTCGAAGTTGAACAGATACGACCGCGCCCCGCGCGCCCGGATCTGGCCGGTGCCGTCGATCAGATAGGCCTCGCGCAGGCCGCGCTGGATCTGGCCCTGACCTTCGGTCAGCAATTGCCGGTCGGTCAGCACACGCCCCGGCCCGGTGTTCTGGTCGATGAACCGGGCCAGAGCCGCCGCATCCTCGCGCAGGCCCTCGCGCTGTTCGGCCTCATAGGCCTGCGCGGCGGTCAGGGAACTTTCCACCACCGAGCGGACGCGGTCGGAAAACCAGCCCTCCAGGCCGACGTTGACGGTCAGCCCCGCAAAGACCGCGACGCTGATGGTGGGGATCAGCGCCATCAGCGCGAACACCCCGGTCAGCCGCAGGTGCAGACGCGACCCGGCGGATTTCGCGCGGCGCGCCGCGACCAGCCGCGCCACCTGCGACAACACCAGCGCCGCGACCAGCAGGACATAGACAAGGTCGGTCAGAAGGATCAGCCGCAGGCTGGGCGTGTTGGCACCCTGCCCCAGCGGCCCGAGAATGAGATAGGTCGCCATGGCCAGCACCGGCCCCAGCACGACCAGGCCCAGCGTGGACAGATTGCGCACGCGTTTGACGCGCCGCAGGCGGCCCAGTTTCTCCAACGTGATCCTGCGTGACCGGGATGCCACCCGCTACCTCGCCTGATGATGTGATGCACCGGGGCATCAACCGCCATATTATGTGGTCCTGACCGCACTCCGCCTTTGGCTGAGACACGATGGCCACGGTTATGTGGCGGTTTTACATCATTTTGCGGCCCCGTGTCACCTCAATATCGAGATCGGTGATTTTCTTGCGCAGCGTGTTCCGGTTGATGCCCAGAAGATCGGCGCATTTGGCCTGATTCCCCGAGGTCGCGCCAAGCGCGATCTCGATCAGCGGGGCCTCCACTTCGCGCAGGATCTGCGCATAAAGACCCGGCGGCGGCAGCACCGCACCATGCTGGTCGAAGTAGCGGCGCAGGTGGCGCTCAACGCTCTGGCCCAGACGTTCGGTATTGGCCTGGGTGCTCAGCGGTTCGGGCGAGGGCTGCGCGCCCAGCACCTGCTCGGCCTCGGCCTGCGAGATTTCCGCCGCGCGGCTGGTCAGGGCAAGCTGGCGCATCGCGTGTTCGAGCTGTCGCACGTTGCCCGGCCAGGGGTAATTGGCAAAGACCTTGGACGCGCCTTCGGACAGGTGGCGGGGGCCGGTGGTCCCGGTGCCTTCGGCCTTTTCCAGAAAATGCGCGGCCAGGAGGTCGATGTCCTCCACCCGGTCGCGCAGGGCGGGCACATGCAGGGTGGCGCCCGACAGCCGGTAATAAAGATCGCGGCGCAGGGTTCCGGCCTTCATCGCGGCGGCAAGGTCGGACTGGCTGGCCGCCAGAAAGCGCGGCGCATATTCGCCCGGTGCGTCCATCATCCGCGCGATCCGGGCCTGCACTTCCTTGTCGATGTCGGCGATTTCGTCGATCAGCAGCGTGCCGCCGCGCACCCGCGCCAGCACCCGTGCGGGTCCTTCGAGGTCCTGCAGTTCGGCCCCGGTCACGGTCACGAAGGGCAGCGAACGGCGGTCGGAGAAGTCGTGGATCGCGCGCCCGATCAGCGATTTTCCGGTGCCGCTTTCGCCCCAGATCAGCACCGGCAGATCGGTGTTCATGACCCGCGCCACCAGCCGGTAGAGCGCCTGCATGACCGGGGTGCGGCCCACCAGCGGCAGGTCGTCACGTTCGTCCGATGCGGTTCGGCTGGCGGGTGCCGCGCGCGGTGCGCCCTTTCGGTCAAGCGCGCGGGCGGTCCGCTTCATCAGGTCCGGCAGGTCGAACGGTTTGGGCAGATAGTCAAAGGCTTCGGCCTCGGCGGCCTTGATCGCGGTCATGATGGTGTTCTGGGCCGAGATCACGATCACCGGCATGTCGGGCCGGTCGAGCGAGATTTTCGGCAGCATTTCCAGACCGTTGCCATCGGGCATGGCAACATCGGTTATGACCACGTCGCCCTTGCCCTCGCCCACCCAGCGCATCAGCGTGGTCAGGCTGGAGGTGGCATGCACCTTGCAGCCCGCGCGGGTCAGCGCCTGGGTCAGGACGGTGCGGATCGTGCGGTCGTCATCGGCGACAAGAACGGTGCCATCCATGAATTAGGTCTCCTCTTGCTGCGCCGTGGCGCGGGACAACGATATGCGAAAGACGGTCCGGCCCGGTGTGCTGTCCACCGAGATCCAGCCGTCGTGTTCGGAAATGATCTTGCTGACCAGCGCCAGCCCCAGCCCGGTGCCGTTCTCGCGCCCCGACACGAAGGGATCGAAGATCACCGGTTTGATGTGTTCGGGCAGGCCCGGACCGTCGTCGATCACCTCGATCTGCAGCGGCAGCGACTGACCGGTGCCATCGGCCCGGCGCAGGCGGAAGGAATGTTCAAAGTAGGTGTGCAGGCGGATCGTGCCGCCGCCTTCTCCGGCGGCTTCGGCGGCGTTCTTGAGCAGGTTCAGCACCACCTGCAGCAGCTGGTCCTTGTCGCCCAGGGCGGGCGGCAGCGAGGGGTCGTAATCCTCGATGATCTTCATCTGCGCGCCGAACCCCAGCAAGGCGGAGCGCCGCGCGCGGTCCAGCACGTCGTGCAGATTGACGGGTTTGCGCACCGGCGCGGTCAGGTTGCCGAATTGCTCCACCTGTTCCAGCAGCTTCACGATGCGGCGACTTTCCGCGACGATGAGATCCGTCAGTTCCAGTTCGTCCGCGCTGAGGTTCATCGACAGCAGCTGCGCCGCGCCGGTGATGCCCGCCAGCGGGTTCTTGATCTCGTGCACCAGCATCTCGGCCATGCCGATGGCGGATTTGGCGGCGGATTTGACCGAATGGCTTTGCGTCATGCGGCCCGCCAGTTCGCGCGGGCTGATCATCATCAGCATGTAACCGGGCCGCCCCGACAGCGGCGCGATCTGGAGCGAGGATTTCAGCGGCGGGCGCTGGCCGGACCCCACGTCGATGTCATTGACAAAGAGCGGTGTGCCGGTCTCGCGGGCGCGCACGAAGGCTTCTTCCAGGGGGTCGTCGACCGCCACCATGTCCCAGACGGGCGCGCCGGTCACATGTTTGGCCGAGGCGTTGAGAAAGCCTTCGGCGGCGGGGTTCACGGATTCAATGCTGTTGTCGGGCGCGATCACGAAGCTGGGGATCGGCAGCGAGGCCCAGATCTGGAGGTCCATGCTCATGCGGCCACCCGGGCGGCGTCGGGCAGCATGGCGGTGCGGATCAGCCTGCGCACCTCTGCGGGGGACGGGGCGGTCAGCAGCGCGCGGCGCAGGTCGCCCGGCGTGTCGACGGTATCCATGTACCAGCCCAGGTGCTTGCGGGCGACCCGAGCGCCCAGGTCGGCCCCGTAGAAAGCCAGCATGGCGTCGTAGTGGTCTTCGACCATGTCGGCAAAGGCGCGTCCGGTTGGCACCTGTGGCGCGGGCGTGTCGTAAAGCGCATGGGATATCTCGGCCAGCAGCCAGGGCCGCCCCTGTGCGCCGCGCCCGATCATCACGCCGTCCGCGCCGGAATGGTCGAGCGCCGTGCGCGCGGCACGGGGGCCGGTGATGTCGCCGTTGGCGATGACCGGGATGCCGACCGCGTCCTTGACACGGGCGATCGCGCGCCAGTTGGCACGCCCCTTGTAGAAATGGCAGCGGGT
This sequence comes from Sulfitobacter sp. THAF37, assembly GCF_009363555.1. Lineage (NCBI taxonomy): Bacteria > Pseudomonadati > Pseudomonadota > Alphaproteobacteria > Rhodobacterales > Roseobacteraceae > Sulfitobacter > Sulfitobacter sp. THAF37. The sequence goes on along the minus strand of NZ_CP045372.1, from coordinate 2,739,298 downwards.
GCGGCCGTGGATGGTGATCATGCGAATGCCCGCCGCTTCGGCCCGCCGGGCGATATCCGGGGCGTTGAGCATCCCGTCGTCCCAGCCAAGCCGGGTCTTGAGGGTGACGGGCACATCCACCGCCGCCACCACAGCCTCGATCAGGCGCAGGGCGTGGTCGGGGGTCTTCATCAGGGCGGAGCCGGAGGCACCCTGGGTCACTTTCTTGGCCGGGCAGCCCATGTTGATGTCGATGATCCGCGCGCCCTGCCCCGCGATCATGCGCGCGGCCTCTGCCATCGGCGCGGCCTCGCGGCCCGCGATCTGCACGGCGGTGCCTTCGATGCCAAGGCCCAGCTCCGCCTTTTCGCGGGTGCCGGGGCGGCGGCTCAGCAGTTCCTGGCTTGCCACCATTTCCGACACCACTAGCCCCGCGCCAAAGCGCGCGACCAGGCTGCGGTAGGGAAGATCGGTGATTCCGGCCATGGGGGCCAGGAACACCGGCGGGGACAGGTCGATTGGCAGGCGGGTCACGGTCACGTGCTTAATCCTTGGGCGATGACCTCGGTCTACTCCGGCACAGGTGAGACCTCAACGCGGTATCGCCCTTTTTGCACCCGTCCTGCAGGGGATTGCCCATTTTTTGGGCAACAGCCATGCCGATTGCGCCGCCCCCCCGGTTTGCCTAGACAGTCGTCATGCGTGATCGGAGCACCTCATGACCATTTGCGCCCTCGTGGTGGCGGCGGGGCGCGGCACCCGTGCCGGAGGCGACCTGCCCAAGCAGTGGCAGCGGGTCGCGGGGCGCAGCGTGCTGGAGCATACCATCGCCGCCTTCCGTGCCGCGCCTCGGGTCGATCGCATCGCGCTGGTGCTGCACCCCGACGACATGGACCGGGCCGCAGGGTTCCGGGCGCGGGGCATCCTTGTCGCCAGTGGCGGCGCGGACCGGGCGGCGTCGGTGCGCGCGGGGCTGGCGGTGCTGCCGGACACGGGCAAGGTGCTGATCCACGACGCGGCGCGCTGCTGTGTGCCGCAGGCGGTGATCGCGGGGGTGATCGCGGCGCTGGAGGGATGCGATGCGGCGGCGCCCGGACTGGCGGTGACGGATGCGCTGTGGCGCGGCGACGGGCGCGAGGTCACAGGCACCCAGGACCGCAAGGGCCTGTTCGCGGCCCAGACGCCGCAGGGGTTCGACCTGGCGCTGATCCGCGCGGCCCATGCGGCCTATGACGGCCCGGCGGCGGATGACGTGGCCGTGGCGCGCGCCGCCGGTCATGCGGTTGTCATTACCCCGGGCGACGCAGATAACATCAAGATCACGACCCCCGGCGATTTCGCCCGCGCGGCGCGCCTACTGGAGGACAGGATGGACATCAGAACGGGCAACGGATTCGACGTGCATGCCTTTGGCCCCGGCGACCACGTCACGCTGTGCGGCGTGGACATCGCGCACAGCCACGGGCTGGTGGGCCATTCGGATGCGGACGTGGGCATGCACACCGTGACCGACGCGATCTACGGCGCGCTGGCGCGGGGCGACATCGGCCAGCATTTCCCCCCCTCGGACCCGCAATGGAAAGGCGCTGCGAGCGAGATTTTCCTGCGCCACGCGGCGGGCCTGGCGGCGGAAGCGGGGTTCACCCTGACCCATGTGGATTGCACGCTGATCTGCGAGGCGCCCAAGATCGGGCCTCATGCCCCGGAAATGCGCCGCGTGATGGCGGGGCTTCTGGGGATCGACGAAGACCGGGTTTCGGTCAAGGCCACCACGTCGGAGCGGCTGGGCTTTACCGGGCGCGAAGAAGGGATTGCCTGCATGGCCACGGCAACGCTGGTGAAGTCATGAGAGCCGCCGCGCTGATTGGCACGGTCCTTGGGGTCGGTCATATCCGGCCCGCGTCGGGCACCTGGGGATCGCTGGTGGCGCTGCCCTGGGGCTGGCTGCTGCATGTGCTGGGGGGGCTGCCGCTGCTGGTGCTGGGCATCGTCGCCGCGTTCTTCGGCGGCTGGTGGGCCACGGCGCGGATGACCGCGGGCAGTGACGATCACGATCCGTCCCACATCGTCATCGACGAGGTCGCGGGCCAGTGGATCGCGCTGTTGCCCCTGTCCTATGCGGCCTGGACGCGGGGTATGGATGTGACGGCGATGTGGCCGGGCTGGATCGCGGCCTTTGTCCTGTTTCGCCTCTTCGACATCTGGAAACCCTGGCTGGTGGGATGGGCCGACGCCCGCGGCGATGCGCTCGGCGTGATGCTGGACGACGTGATCGCGGGCATCTTCGCGGCGGTGGGGGTGATGGCGCTGGCGGGGCTTTATCACGGGGTGATGACATGAGCATTGCGGCTCAAATCATCGAAATCTCTGAGGAAAAAGGCGTCATGATCGCCTGCGCCGAAAGCTGTACCGGCGGGCTGGTCGCTGCTGCGCTGACCGAATTGCCGGGATCGTCGGTGATGTTCGACCGCGGGTTCGTGACCTATTCCAATGCGGCCAAGACTGCACTTCTTGGGGTGAAACCCGGCACGCTGCGGATGCACGGCGCGGTGTCCGAAGAGGTCGCGCGGGAAATGGCGGCGGGCGCGCTGGCCGGGTCCGACGCGGGGCTGGCCGTGTCGATCACCGGTATCGCCGGTCCCGGCGGGTCCGGGGAAAAGCCCGAGGGCCGGGTCTGTTTCGGCCTCGCGTCGGGCCATGAGGTCCGGAGCGTCACGCAGGAGTTCGGCGCGCTGGGGCGCAGCCGTGTCCGCGCCGCGGCCCGTGATCATGCGCTGACGCTGCTGCTGGAGGGCCTTCACACTTTGCCCTGATTCCGGGCGCAACCGGCATATTTGCGGTGAACAAGCGGGCATTTTCACAAAAGACGCAAAAACAGGCAGGCCGGGACTTTTCCGGGCGCGGCACTTGGTCAAGGTGCGGCAACCTTGATGCCGACCGGGAGACCCAACGATGAACGCCGCCGATTCCGCCTGGATCATGACCGCCACCGCGCTGGTCCTTTTCATGACATTGCCGGGGCTTGCCCTGTTCTATGGCGGGCTGGTGCGCGCCCGCAACGTGCTGAGCGTGTTCATGCACTGCTACGCGCTTGCCTGCCTGATGTCGGTCCTGTGGTTCCTGGCCGGGTATTCCATCGCCTTCGGTCCCGGCACGGGCGGCATCTGGGGCGGGTTGGCCAAGGCGGGGCTGAGCGGGGTGAACGTGGACAGCCTCAGCGGCACCCTGCCCGAGGTGCTGTTCTTTGCCTTTCAGATGACATTCGCCATCATCACCCCCGCCCTGATCGTAGGCGCCTATGTGGAGCGGGTGAACTTTGCCTTCCTGCTGCTGTTCTCGGGCCTGTGGATGCTGCTGTGCTATGCGCCCGTGGTCCATTGGGTCTGGGGCGGCGGGATGCTGGCCGATGGCGGCATCTTTGGCGAGACCGGGGTGCGCGATTTCGCGGGGGGCATCGTGGTGCATGAAACCGCGGGCATCGCGGCGCTGATCCTGGCGCTGATGCTGGGCGCGCGGCGCGACAACACCAAGCCGCCGCACAGTCCGGGGCTGGTGATGGTCGGGGCGGCGATGCTCTGGGTCGGGTGGTTCGGCTTCAACGGCGGCTCGCAGCTGGCCGCCGATGGCGGCGCGGCCATGGCGATCACCGTGACCCATATCTCTGCCGCGACCGCCTCGCTGAGCTGGGCGCTGTGGGAGAAGATCAAGTTCGGCAAATCGTCGCTGGTGGGTCTGGTGACGGGCACGATCGCAGGGCTGGCGTCGATCACCCCGGCGTCGGGGTTCGTCGGGCCCTGGGCGGCGCTGCTGATCGGCGGGGTCGCGGGCATCCTGTGTCAGGAGGCGGTCGTGCTGATCCGCAACAAGCTGCGGGTGGACGACACGCTGGATGTTTTCGCCGTGCATGGCGTCGGCGGTATCTTCGGCACCGTGATGATCGCGGCGCTGGGGGCGGGCAGCTGGGCCGCGCAACTGGGATCGCTGGTGATCGTGGGTGTCTTTACCACGGTCGTGACACTGGTCATCGCCTACGCCTGCCGGGCTTTCGTGCCGATGCGCGTGGATGCGGAGGCCGAGTCGGACGGGCTGGACCTGTCCAGCCACGGTGAACGCGCCTACGACCTGACGAGCTGATCCGTCAGAGCCCTCAGGCCGTCGCCCTGGGCGGCCTGCCACAGCGCCTCGGCGCGGTCCTCGCCCAGCAGGGCCACCGCCTTGTCCTGCAGCCGGGCCGCGCGGGTTTCCAGCGTCATCGGTGCCGACAGGTCATGCTTCAGCCGCCGCATCGCGCCACCGGCAAAGGACACGGCAATCTCGGACTGGGTTTCGGACAGCCGCGCCTCTTCGGTGACGCGGATTTTTGCGCGCAGGGCGGTGATGTCCGGGTCTTGCGTGATGTCGTCGGTGAAACTGGCAATCGCGCCCGTATCATGGCCCAGGAGCGCCATTGCACAGGTCTGGGTGTAGCTGAACTTGGCCCCGAGGCCCGTGGTGGGCGCGTCGATGTTGCAGACGCTCATCCAGCGCGGGTTGGTGCGGATGTGAATGGTTTCAACCGCATCGAGGTCCAGGTCGGCCGCGCGCACCGCTTCGAGCATCGCGTGCAACCCGTGGCAGCAGGCGTGGAACTTGTGGCTGATGTCGGTGATGCGCCAGCTGCCGCGCGGCAGGGCGATCTCTGCCGCCTCGCCGTGGTGGGTGGCGCCAAAGCCCAGCGGCCCGGCCAGCCCGTCCTCTGCCGCGGTCATCCCCGCCTGCGCCCAGAGCGTGGCCTCGACCCCGGTGCGGGCGGCAAGTCCGGCGTTGAGCGGTTTGGCCATCGTGCCGAACTGCGACTTCAGCCCCGAGGCCATGCTGGCGCAGAGCCCGAGCGCCGCGCGCAGCTGGCTTTTGTCGAGACCCAGCAGCCGCGCACAGCCCATGACGGCGCCAAAGGCCCCGGCGGTGGCGGTCTGGTGGTATCCGACCTGATAGTGGCTGCGCCCCAGCCAGAGACCCACGAGGATCGAGGATTCGACGCCCAGCGTCGCCGCCTCCACCACTTCGTCCAGCGGCGCGGTCAGTTCTTCGGCCAGGGCGAGCACGGCAGGCAGCACGGCGACCGACGGATGCCCGATGTGGGCGAAATGCGTATCGTCATAGTCCAGCGCATGGGACAGCGTGCCGTTGACCAGCGCGGCGCCGGGTGCGGTGGCGCTGCCGCCGCCGAATATCTGCGCCTGGCCCGTGCCCATGGCCCGCTGCGCGGCGGCGAAATCGTCAAAGTCCCCGGCCTGCGCCCCGGCGATGCCGCAGGCGGCCCAGTCGAACAGCGACAGGCGCATCATCACGGCGGCCTCGGCCGGGACCGCCGCCTTGCGAAAGCGGATGAGCTGATCGGTGACGGTCTTCATCAGGCTGGCCCGTAGAGGTCCGCCGCGCGCTGTTCAAAGGCGCGCACCACGCGCTGCATGGCATCGTTGAACACGACGCCGATGATGCCCTGAAGGATCCGGTTGCGGAATTCGAAATCGACGTGGAAATGCACCTTGCAGCCCTGCGGGGCCTCTTCGAACTGCCAGTTCGACAGCATGTATTTGAACGGGCCGTCGAGATATTCGGTGTCGATCTTCATCTGGTCGGGCCAGAGCGTCACCCGGCTGGTGAACCGTTCGCGGAACACCTTGAAGCTGATCACCAGGTCCGCGTCCATCACGCGGTGATCGTCCACCTGTTCGTCACTGCGAATCCGCGCGGCGGCGGTCCAGGGCAGGAATTCGGGGTATTTGCCCACGTCCGCCACCAGATCGTACATCTGTTGCGGGGTATAGGGCAGTTCTCTGGTCTCTGAATGGGTCGGCATTGCGTTCCGGGTCTGCTCGGGCTAGCCCTATGTCACCGCTAAACGCCATGAATTCAAGGGCCAATAGTCATGACGGATCGTCGCTACGTGATTGATGAAATGATCTCGGCCAAGGCGATTGCCGCCCGGATCGAGGCGCTGTGCCGCGCGATACACGACGAATTCGACGGCACGGACAAGCTGGTGGTGGTGGGGCTGCTGCGCGGATCCTTCGTGTTCATCGCCGATCTGGTGCGCGAGCTGAAGCTGCCGATCGAGGTCGATTTCCTTGAGGCCTCCAGTTATGGCGACGGCATGGAAAGCAGCCGCGAGGTGCGGATCCTCAAGGACCTGCGCGGTGCGATCGAGGGCCGCGACGTGCTGGTGGTCGAGGACATCGTGGACACCGGGCACACGCTGCATCATGTCACCAACCTGCTGAAATCGCGCGGGCCCGCCCGGCTGAAAACCATCGCGCTGCTGGACAAGCCCAGCCGCCGCGAGGTGGACATGAAGGCGGACTGGACCGGCTTCGAGATCCCGGACGAATTCGTGGTGGGCTATGGCATCGACTATGGCCAGCGCGACCGGAACCTGCCCTATATCGGAAAGGTCCGGTTCACATGAATCCGATCTGGCTGATGCGGATGGCGAAATGGGCGCGCAACCCGCCGTCCGCGGCGCGGGTCAAGCTGGTTCTGGGGGCTGTCGTTCTGGCGCTGCTGATCATCGGGATCGAGTGGATGGGCTGGTGGCCGGACTGGGCCACCGCCGAACGGGTGCCGCGCCGGTTCTGATGCCGGCCCTGCCCCCTCGCCGAATGCAAGGCGGCAATGCGCCGGACGGGCTTTCGCTGCGCGGCATCTGTGTTAAACACAAGGCATGCAACACGAGGTCCCCATGCGCGATCTGAAAATCCCCGAACAGCGTCACCCCGAAAAGGCACGCAAACCCGACAACGCCCAGCCCAAGAAACCGGACTGGATCCGGGTCAAGGCCCCCGGCGGCAAGGGGTATGCCGACACCGCAAAGATCATGCGCGAGCACAAGCTGACCACCGTCTGCGAAGAGGCCGGATGCCCGAACGTGGGCGAATGCTGGTCCCAGGGCCATGCCACCATGATGATCATGGGCGAGGTCTGCACCCGCGCCTGTACCTTCTGCAACATCGCCACCGGCAAGCCGCCCGAGGCGCTGGACGTGTTCGAGCCGGGGCGCGTGGCGGATGCCGTGGCGAAGCTGGGGCTGAACCATGTGGTCATCACCAGCGTCGACCGCGACGACGTGGAAGATGGCGGGGCCGAACATTTCGCCCAGACCATCCGTGCCATCCGCAAGCGGTCGCCGGAAACCACGATTGAAATTCTCACACCGGATTTCATCCGCGCCACGCCCGGATCGCTGGAGATCGTGGTCGCCGCGAAACCGGATGTGTTCAATCACAACCTCGAAACCGTGCCGGGGCTCTACCCCGAGGTGCGGCCCGGTGCGCGCTATTTCCACTCGCTGCGCCTGCTTCAGCGGGTCAAGGAACTGGATCCGTCGATGTTCACCAAATCGGGCATCATGGTCGGTCTGGGTGAGGACCGCCAGCAGGTGATACAGGTGATGGAGGACATGCGCGCCGCCGACATCGACTTCCTGACCATCGGCCAGTACCTGCAACCGACGCCCAAGCATCACCGGGTGGACCGTTTCGTCCACCCCGATGAATTCGCCGCCTACGAAAAGTCGGCCTATGGCAAGGGATTCCTGATGGTGTCGGCCACGCCGCTGACGCGGTCGAGCTATCACGCGGGCGACGACTTTGCCCGTCTGCGCGAGGCGCGCAACCGCAAGCTGGGGCTGGCCTGATATCCCTATCCGCTGACGAAATAACGTACCGCCGCGCGCCGGAGCGGCGGGACCGCCGCGATCAGCTTCATCACCCGGGACATGACAGCCCTGCGCAGCGGGCTTTTCGATTGGACCGCCTTGCGCAACCCTTCGCTGAAGGACAGCACATGGGCGCCTTCGGCATGGCGCGCGGCGTGATAGCCGCCGATGTCTCCGTCGATCAGACGCCCCGCGAGGTCGGCGGCATCCGCGATGCCGAGGTTCATGCCCCGACCGCCCGCCGGTGAATGGCAATGCGCGGCATCCCCGGCAAGATAGACCCGGCCCACCGCATACGCCGTGACCTGCCGCACCGATATGGTGAAGGCACCGCTGCGGCGTATCCGGGTCACGTTCATCGGCACCGGCAGTGCGGCAAGCGCGTCAGGCTGGCTTGCGATCACCCTGAACCGCGCTTGCTCCAACGGGGCCACGATGCAGATGTCGCCGTGCGGCAGCAGAAAGCCCTGAAAGGTCTCGGGATCACGCCAGTCCGGGCTTTCCACATCGGCGATGGACCATTCCTCCGGCAGATCGAAACCGGGAAAATCCAGCCCCAGCGCCGCGCGCACGTCGCTGTGCGCGCCGTCCGCGCCGATCACATGGTCGAACGCCGCTTCTGTCCCGCCCAGGCGCACGCGCAGGGTGGTGTCGTCCTGGGTCAGCCCCTCGAAAGGCGTGTCATACTCGATCTTGCCGCCATACCGGGCAAAGGCGCGGGCAAGGAAATGTTCCGTCCGGTCCTGCGGAAGCCCATAGAGCCGGGAGGTTTCGTCGTAGTTCAGGGCAAATTTCGCGATCCTGCGCGCGCCGATGTGAAAGGCGATACCGTCAAAGCGGACGGCCTCGGCCCGGATGTCGTCCGCCACGCCGGAGGGGGTCAGAATGTCCATCGACCGTTGCTGGATGCCGACGGCCCGGCTGAGTTCCGAGGGGCCGGACCTTTTGTCGATGACACGCGGTATCACGCCTCGGCGCGCCAGTTCCACGGCTGCCGTCAGGCCGGTCGGTCCGGCCCCCACGATCAGAATGTTCACGATCGCCTCCTTACTGTTGCTTATCAGATAGCAACGCCCGTCCGGACGGCAAAACGGCGCAGGCCAGAAATGGCCGACCTGGCAGGACGAGGGACATAGTTCTGTCTGTCACGAAACATCGCGGTTCCCGGGCCGGACGCTCTCAGGGCAGCGCCTTGAGATAGGCGGCAATCGCCGTGCGGTCGCTTTCAGGCAGCTGCGACAGGTTCTGCACGACCGACGCCATCGACCCGCCGACGCTGTCGTAGTCCGGGGTCAGGCCGCTTTGCAGGTAATAGGCGATGTCGCCCGCCGACCAGTCCAGACCGCCGGGTGAGATGTCGGGGATCTGCCCCTTGCCCGACGGATTGGGGGCGCCGGTCAGCCAGGCCGACCGATCGAGCCCGCCCAGCGGGCCGCGCGGGGTATGGCATTCGCCGCAGTGGCCAAGCGCCTCGACCAGGTAGCGACCGCGCGCCAGTTCACCGTCCGGATCGCCCGCCATCACGTAGTCCTCGTGGACATAGAGCAGCTTCCAAAGCCCAAGGCCGCGCCGGATGTTGAAGGGAAAGCCCACCTCGTGCGGTTTGCTGGGCGTGTCGGACACCGGCAGCGTCTGCATATAGGCGAAAAGGTCGGCCACATCCGTATCGGTCATGTGCACATATGCCGTGTAGGGAAAGGCCGGGTAGTAATGGCGCCCCTCGGGCGAGACGCCGCGCGTGACCGCGCGGGCGAAGGCGGGCAGATCCCAGCCGCCGATGCCCTGGGCCCCGGGCGAGATATTGGGCGCATGGAAGGTGCCGAAGGGGCTGGCAAAGGCCTCTCCCCCCGCGAGGGTCAGCTTGTCTTCGCTGTCCGGCGCCGCATGGCAGGACGCGCAGCCGCCCGCGTGAAAGACCCGCGCGCCGTTGTCTGGATCCGCCGTGTGACCGGCCGCGACATCGGCCCTGAGGGGGGCCGGGCGCGTCAGCACCCAGAACGCCCCGAGGCCGATCACGGCAAGCAGGCAGATGGCGATCAGAAAACGGCGCAAGGCTCAGGCCCCGGTATCAGTTCTCGGGGCCGCGGTATTCCTCGTGGCAGGCCTTGCAGGCGCCGCCAAGGTCGCCCATGCCCGCGCCCACCGCGGCGGCATCGCCCGCGCCGACCAATGCGCTGGCGGCGGTTTCGAGATCTTCGAAAGCAGCGGAGAAACCTTCCGCATCGCTCCAGATTTCGGGCTTGGCGCGAGAATCGGCGGCGGCGCCCTGTTCGGTGCCTTCAATCCACAGGGTCGCGCGCTGCATGGCGGCCAGGGCGGCGATGTTGCCTGCCGCCGCATCGACCATGGCCGAATCGTACTCCATTTCGCCCTTGGCGATCCCGCCCAGGATGCCGGTGTGATAGGCGATCATCTGCATCTGGTGATGGCGCGCCTCGACGCTCTTGTTTTCGCCGCCGCCATGGCTTGCCGCGAAACCGGCGGTGGCGACCATGCCGCAGGTCAGGACGGCGACGGTCTTGGACGTGAGTGTCTTCAGCATGTGGTGTTCTCCCTCGGGACAATGAAAAAGATACTTGAAACAAGTTCTTCCACCACCATGCCACGCGCCGCCCCCGGCACCAAAAACATTTTCGTGATCCGTCGAAAAAGACCGGGGGCGCCGCCCCTGCCGGGTCAGCCGATCATCGGCCCGCCCGGACCGATGGTGTCGTCATAATGCCGCTTGAGCCGCATCAGCGCGATGCGCAGCACGATCTTGCCCGACCGGGCCGACCAGCCAAGCCGCTTTTCGGTGGTTTCCAGCCCTTCGAGGTAGCAACAGCAGCGCAGCGCCACGTCCGACAGCCCCGGCCCCAGATGGCTGAGCGCCGCCGTGACCCGTGCCTGCGCGGCCTGTGCGTGGTCCGCCGTGCCGCAGCCGCCCTGCGCGCCGGGGCTGGTGCCGGCCGTCAGGAACCCCTGCCAGTTCTGGGTGACCGGGCTGTTCATCTGGGCCAGTTCGAAATCCTCGCGCAGGCGTTCGCCCGCGTGGACCAGCGCATCGGACAGGAACGGCTTGCCGGTCTTGTCGCGCCGCCGGGACAGGGCGATCAGCGGGCTTTCCGCCACCGAATAGCGCATCCGCTGGCGGCGGCCGTCGGGGGCGGGGTCGTTGTCGTCTTCCCAGTCGGGGGCGGCGCCGTCAAAGGCGGTCTGCGCCTCGGCAAAGCCGCCCTGCCCGCGCCGCCTGTCCCCCTGCGAGTCGATCATCTCCGCCAAGGCGCCCCGTCCGGCGGCGGTGATGTGATAGCGGATGATGCGCCCGCCATTGGTCGGGGCAATCCAGTCGTTCAGCGCCATCGCCTGGGCGACTTCGGTGTCCACGACCGCCGTGCGGGTGGTGCCGCCCGATGCCGTTTCGCGCACCACCACGGCCTTGGCCATATCTGCTGCAATGGCCAGCACCGCCCCGGTTTCACACAGCCGCGGCAGGATGCGCAGCGCCTCCTGTTTCAGCGTGTCCTTGTCGGGCACGGCGTCAAGTTGCGTCTGAGCCATTGGCAAATCTCCCTTTGCAGAGGTTTTGGCGACCGGTTTCGCGCCCCGCGCCGCGCCGAGCCGCTTCAGCGCGGCATCGACCAGCGGGTCGTCGCGCCGGGTCTCGATCCGCCGGATCTGGCGCATGATGGTCGAGGCATGGCAGCCCGCGCTGCGCGCGAGTTCCCGCATGGGCTGTCCCAGTTCCGTATGGGCGAGATAGTGAAGCGCGCCTTCCGGCACCCAGTCCGGCAGCATTAACGGTTGATGAACACTGTTGAAGGTCAAAACGTATACGGCTCCATTTTCTGGTTTCGTTTCCGTAACTTGGGGAGTTATCCACAGGTGAACAGACTGAATAGTTGAACTGCATTAGTTACCTGATCGTTAAAATTTAAGTCGTTTTTCAATCATTGTTTCCAAATTCTAAACAGTGGTGAAAGCGCCGAACGTGCCTCGGGGACCCTGCGCAACACCCGCGTGAGTTGTGTCAGGGTTAGGGCAGCGATTCTCCCATGACGGGAGCGCGTCACCGGAGGAACAACCCAATGCAAGATATCCTGTCGATGCTGAATGCCCTGCACCGTCCCCGCCTCATGATGCGTACCGCGCGCATCGGTGCGGAGAATTACCGCCGGTCCAGCCACCTGCCCCGTTTACTGGGCTACGGGGCGCTGCCCGGCCACGGTGCGGCCCTGCTTCGGCTGATGGAGATCGAAGCGGTGCTGGAGGACGAACGGCAAAACGCCGATGCGGGCTACAGCATGCTGCGCCACATCGACGTGCTGATTGCCCTGGTGGGCGAAGCGCGGGTGCTGCGCGCGACCCGCAAAGGGTCCGCCGCAACGCAATAACCCGCCGCCCGGTGGGGCGACGGGTGATCATTTTGTTCAGGAACAGCTACTTACATAAAGCTGTCGGGAACCTCTGCCTTTTTGCGTGCAACAAAGGCATCCAGGGATTCGCGGATCGCCTCGTCCATCGGGGGCTGCTGGTATTCGCCCAGCAGCTTCTCGACCCTGAGGCTCGCCAGCTGCGTCGTGTCGCGCGCGCCTTCGTCTTCCCAGGTCTCGAAGGGCTTGTAGTCCAGCAGGTCGGACTTCCAGAAGGCGGATTTGAAGTTGGCCTGCGTATGCGCGCAGCCAAGGTAATGCCCGCCGGGGCCGACCTCGCGGATGGCGTCCATCGCCTGGCCGTTCTCGCCCATATCGACGCCCTTGGCAAAGTGGTGCAGCGCGCCCAGTTGGTCCGCATCCATCACGAATTTCTCGAAGGACGACACAAGCCCGCCTTCCAGCCAGCCGCAGGAGTGCAGCATGAAGTTCACGCCGGCCAGCAGCCCCATGTTCAGGCTGTTTGCCGTCTCATAGGCGGCCTGCGCATCCGGCAGCTTGGAACCGCAGAACGACCCGGCGGAGCGGTAGGGCAGCCCCATCCGCCGCGCGAGTTGCCCGGCACCGTAGGTGATATGCGAGGCTTCCGGCGTCCCGAAGGTGGGCGCGCCCGAGTTCATGTCGATCGAGGTCACGAAAGCCCCCATGACGATCGGCGCACCGGCGCGGCAGAGCTGGCTGTAGGCAACCCCGGCCAGGGTTTCCGCCAGCACCTGGGTCAGTGTCCCTGCCACCGTGGTCGGCGCCATCGCGCCCCCCACGATAAAGGGCGAGATGATGCAGGCCTGATTGTTCTCCGCATAGACCTTGAGCGCGCCCATCATGACCTCGTCGAAGGTCATCGGCGAGTTGATGTTGATGAGCGAGGTCATCACCGTGTTCGCCTGAACGAAGTCCTCTCCGAAGAGCAGCCCGCACATATCGACCGAATCCTGTGCACGGCTCGGCTCTGTCACCGATCCCATGAAGGGTTTGTCGCTGAGGGTCATATGGGCATGCAGCATGTCCAGGTGCCGCTTGTTCACCGGAATATCCGTCGGTTCGCAGACCGTCCCGCCGGAGTGGTGCAGCCATTTGGACATGTAGGCCAGTTTCACGAACTTGTTGAAATCCGCCATCGTGGCATAGCGCCGCCCGCCGGCGGCGTCGCGCACGAAGGGCGGGCCATAGACGGGGGCCAGCACCAGGTTTCTGCCACCCACTTCGACATTGCGGGCAGGGTTGCGGGCGTGCTGGGTGAAGGTTGACGGCGCGGTGGCGCACAGCTTGCGCGCAAGGCCGCGGGGGATGTGCACCCGCTCGCCCTGGACATCCGCACCCGCGTCGCGCCATTTCTGCAGGGCTTCGGGGTTATCGGGGAAATTGACGCCCACCTCTTCCAGAATGGTTTCGGCGTTGCGTTCGATGATCTCGAGCGCCTCTTCGTTCAGAACCTCGAAGTTGGGGATGTTGCGTTCGATGTAACGCGCCGTCTCGAAAGAGACCGCCGTGCGCTCCGCGCGGCGTGCCGCGCCGCCGCCCCCACGTGTCCGTCCGCGCCGTGCTGATTCCGCCATGCTTCGACCCTTGCTCAAAAATTTCCTTCTCCTAACGTATCCCCCTGCCCTGGCTCGCGCGATTTCCGCCGCCGGGGGGAAAAAAACGACATCGTCCCGATCCGCCGATGCTCTTTTTGGCAAAAATTTTCCCAAGCTCCGGGACAGCGCCTCAGGACGCCACTTGCCACCGTGCCAAACCCTGCCTAATCAATGCCCATGACAGAACTCATCTCTCCCGCCGCCCACGACCGCCTGCTGATCATCGACTTCGGCAGCCAGGTCACGCAGTTGATCGCCCGCCGCCTGCGCGAGCTCAGCGTTTTTTGCGAGATTCACCCCTTCAACACCGTGGACGACGCCTTTCTGAAGGAGTTCGCCCCCAAGGCGGTGATCCTGTCGGGCGGCCCGTCTTCCGTCTTTGCCGAGGGCGCGCCGATGCCGCCCGCCTCTGTCTTCGAGCTGGGCGTGCCGGTGCTGGGCATCTGCTATGGCCAGCAGGTGATGATGCACTGCCTTGGCGGTCATGTGGAACGCGGGCATGGCACCGCCGAATTCGGCCGCGCCTTTGTCACCCCCACGGGGCAGTCGCTGGACCTGCTGGAGGGCTGGTTCGCCACCGACCGCGAGCAGGTCTGGATGAGCCACGGCGACCACGTCAGCAAGATCGCGCCGGGGTTCGAGGTTTTCGGCACCTCGCCCCATGCGCCCTTTGCCATCACCGCGGACGCGGCGCGGCATTTCTACGCCGTCCAGTTCCATCCCGAGGTGCATCACACGCCGAACGGCGCACGGCTGTACGAGAATTTCGTGCGGCTGGCGGGGTTCAAGGGCGACTGGACCATGCGCGCCTACCGCGAGGAAGCGGTGGCGGCGATCCGCGAACAGGTCGGCGACAAGAAGGTCATCTGCGCCCTCTCCGGCGGGGTCGATTCCTCGGTCGCGGCGGCGCTGATCCACGAGGCGGTGGGCGACCAGCTTACTTGCGTCTTCGTGGATCACGGGCTGCTGCGCAAGAACGAGGCCGAAGAGGTGGTGGGCATGTTCCGCGACCACATGAACCTGCATGTCATCCATGCGGACGAGGTGGACCTGTTCCTGGGCGAGCTGGACGGCGTCAGCGACCCCGAGACAAAGCGCAAGATCATCGGGCGGCTCTTCATCGACGTGTTCCAGAAATACGCCAATCAGATCGAGGGGGCCGAATTCCTGGCGCAGGGGACGCTTTACCCCGATGTGATTGAATCCGTATCTTTTTCCGGCGGCCCCTCTGTCACGATCAAGAGCCACCACAACGTCGGCGGCCTGCCCGAGAAAATGGGCCTGAAACTGGTGGAGCCGCTGCGCGAACTGTTCAAGGACGAGGTTCGCGCGCTGGGGGCCGAACTGGGCCTGCCCGCGCATTTCATCGGCCGCCACCCCTTTCCCGGTCCCGGCCTCGCAATCCGCTGCCCCGGCGAGATCACGCGCCAGAAGCTCGATATCCTGCGCGAGGCGGACGCCGTCTATATCGACCAGATCCGCAAGCACGGGCTGTATGATGACATCTGGCAGGCTTTTGTCGCGATCCTGCCGGTGCGCACCGTGGGCGTCATGGGCGACGGGCGCACCTACGATTTCGCCTGCGCCCTGCGCGCGGTGACGTCGGTGGACGGCATGACGGCGGATTACTATCCGTTCAGCCACGAGTTTCTGGGCGAAACCGCCACCCGCATCATCAACGAGGTGCCCGGGATCAACCGCGTGACCTACGACATCACCAGCAAACCTCCGGGCACGATCGAGTGGGAGTAACCCCGCGATGACCGGGGCGCGCCCATGACCGATGACGCGATCATTCCGCCGATCAACCAGACGCTGAAGGCGGCGTTCTGGATGTTGGGTGCCATCGGGTCCTTCACCGCGATGGCGCTGGCGGGGCGGTCGCTGGGGGCGGATTACGACACCTTCGAGATCATGTTCTACCGGTCTGTCGTCGGCTTCGTGATCGTGATGGCGGTGGCCCGCCACGTCGGCACCCTGCACGAGATCAACCGCGATGCGCTGGGGTTGCAGGTGTTGCGCAACCTGGTGCATTTCTCGGGGCAG
Source organism: Sulfitobacter sp. THAF37 (assembly GCF_009363555.1). Lineage (NCBI taxonomy): Bacteria > Pseudomonadati > Pseudomonadota > Alphaproteobacteria > Rhodobacterales > Roseobacteraceae > Sulfitobacter > Sulfitobacter sp. THAF37. The sequence goes on along the minus strand of NZ_CP045372.1, from coordinate 2,723,588 downwards.
AACCTGTGGTTCTATGCCGTCACCGCGATACCGCTGGCGCAGGTTTTTGCCTTTGAATTCACCACCCCGCTCTGGGTCATCGTGCTGTCGCCGATCCTTCTGGGCGAACGGCTAACGCGGGTGCGGACCATCGCGGCGTTCATGGGATTCGTCGGTATCCTGATCGTGGCGCGGCCCTCGGTCGCGGGGCTGAATTCGGGCGTCCTGGCGGCGGCGGGCTGCGCCGTCTTCTTTGCGCTGACGTTCATCACCACAAAGAAACTGACCGCCCGGCAAAGTATTACCGGGATCATGTTCTATCTGACGCTGCTGCAACTGATCTTCGGGCTGATCACCGCCGGATATGACGGGGATATCGCCCTGCCCACACTGGCCAGCACGCCGCTGCTGGCGCTGGTGGGGGTCTGCGGTCTGCTGGCGCATTTCTGCATCACCAATGCGCTGAGGCTGGCCCCGGCGGCAGTGGTGTCGCCCATCGACTTTGCCCGCCTGCCGGTGATCGCCATCCTCGCCATGCTGATCTATGGCGAAACGGTGGACGTCTGGGTTTACGTGGGCGGGATCATCATTTTTGCCGGCAATTACCTGAACATCTGGGTCGAGACGCGCAGAAAACCCGCATGATCCGGGTCGCGTTGCGCGACCCGGTCCCATAATCCACTGCCATGAGCCCGCAAAAATCCATCCCGCCCCGCGCCTGGACCGAAATGCTGCTGCTGGCGGCGATCTGGGGCGCGTCCTTTGTGTCCACCCGCGTTTCACTTGATGAAATCGGGCCGCTCTGGGCCGTGGCGCACAGGGTGGGCTGGGCCATGCTTGCGCTTTGGGGTGCGGTGTGGCTGATGCGCCTGAAGCTGCCGCGCGATCCGCGCGTCTGGGGGGCCTTTCTGGTGATGGGCGTGCTGAACAACGTGGTGCCGTTCGGCCTGATGGCTTGGGGCCAGTTGCACATCGAAAGCGGCCTTACCTCGATTCTCAATGCCGCCACGGCGATCTTCGGCGTCATCGCGGCGGCGGTATTTTTCGCGGATGAACGGATCACCCTGCGCAAGGCCGTCGGCGTGATGACGGGCTTTGCCGGGGTCGCCACCGCCATCGGGCTGGAGAACCTGGCCCGCCTTGACCTGCGGTCGCTGGCCCAACTGGCGGTGATCGGGGGCACGGTGTCCTATGCGCTCGCCTCTGTCTGGGCGCGCAAGATGTTGTCGGAGCAACCGCCACAGGTCGCCGCGGCGGGCATGGTGACGGGTGCGACCCTGATCATGCTGCCCGCCGCCTGGATCGTCGAAGGGCCGGTCGATCTGACGCTCGCCCCCCGCACCTGGGCCGCCATCGCGCATTACGCGCTGCTGGGGACGGCGCTGGCCTATCTGCTGTACTACCGGGTTCTGGGCATGGCGGGCAGCGGCAACCTGATGCTGGTCACGCTGCTGATCCCGCCCTTTGCGATCGTGCTGGGCGCGGTGCTGCTGAACGAGGCGCTGCGCCCCGCGGCCTATGCGGGTTTTGCCCTGCTGGCGGTGGGCCTGCTGATCCTGAACGGCCGCATCTGGCGTCCGCGCCACCGCTCGGCTAAAGAGGGGCGGACATCTATCTGACGGACCTGCCCCATGCTCTATCCCACCGCCCGAGACTGGCGCGCCGCCCCGCGCCGCAAAGTGCTTGTCTTTGGCATGTCGGGGCTGGGCAAGACGCATCTGAGCGGGCTTTTGCGCGCCTCGGGCGGCTGGTTCCACTACTCCATCGACTACCGCATCGGCACCCGCTACCTCGGCGAAGCGATTGTCGACAACGCCAAGGCCGAGGCGATGAAGGTTCCGTTTCTGCGCGACCTGCTGATGACCGACAGCATCTACATCGCCTCAAACATCACCTTCGAGAACCTCAGCCCGGTGGCCACCTGGCTGGGCAAGCCCGGATCGCCCCACAAGGGCGGCCTGCCGATGGCCGAATACGCCACGAGGCAGGAGGCCTTCCGCCTGGCCGAGATCGCGGCGCTGAACGACACGCCGCATTTCGCCAACCGCGCCAAGGCGCTTTACGGCTATGACCATTTCATCTGCGACACGGGCGGGTCGATCTGTGAATGGGTGGACCCGGCGAACCCCGAGGATCCGCTGCTGAAAACCCTGTCAGAGGAATGTCTGCTGGTCTGGATCAAGGGCGATGAGGCCCACACCCAGGAGCTGATCCGCCGCTTTGACCGCGCGCCGAAGCCGATGGCCTATCAACCTGCGTTCCTGGAGCGGGTGTGGCAGGATTATCTGAGTGAAAACAACGTGTCAGAGGACAAAGTTGATCCTGATGCCTTCGTCCGATGGACCTATGCGCAGGCGCTGTCGCACCGCCAGCCCCGCTATGAGGCGATGGCGAAATGGGGGGTGACGATCACCCCTGACCAGATCGGCGCGTTGAAGACCGAAGCGGATTTCGTGGAGCTGATCGCGGACTGTCTGCCCTAACGCGGTTTACCGGCCAAAGCATCCCTCTACCGCGCTGCGGGTGCTCTCACCCGCACCGGACAGAGAAAACTGGATCAGCGACGTGCCATCCAGCGCCTCCACCCGGAGCCAGGACCCCGCCTGCACCCCCTGCATGAAGGTATCACCCGGCGGGATGTTTACGCTCAGATCGCCCCGGCTGCGGTCCAGCGGCACCAGATAGGCAACGTCACCGATCACGAAACGGTATTGCCCTGCCGCCATCGGCAGCGCCGTCAGCGCAAAGAAACTGGCCTGCGGGGTGCAGAAATAATAGAACCCGTATCCCTGTTCGGCATCCGCACCGGCAAAGCGGTGCACCCCGTCACTGGCCAGCCCCGCGCGCCACGCCAGCGGTGCCGGTGGCGGCACAGCCGGACTGGGCGACGCTACGGGATCACCTGAACAAAGGCGCACAACGCATTGATTGTATTCAGAACTGGCCGGACCGGATGACGCGGCAAGGCAGCGCCAGATGCAGCGTTGGACATCCATCGGATCGCCCTGCTGCGCGGCGGCGGACAGCGGGCAGGCAAGACACAGAAGAAGCAGGATCAGACGCATGGACACCTCCGCGCGGGGCTGGACAGAACGCCATGATGCCGCTGCGCGGGAAAAATGCAATGTCACACCGGCGGGCGCTGCCGCCTCGGCCCCCTTGGCAGCGCAGCCTGCCCGGTCTATCTAAGCCCTTCAATACACGGATCGCCACGCCCATGCCCATCAAGATTCCCGCCACCCTGCCCGCCTACGACGTGCTGAGCCGCGAGGGTGTGATGCTGCTGGACGATGAACTGGCCGATCATCAGGACATCCGCCCGCTGAAGATCGCGCTGCTGAACCTGATGCCCAAGAAGATCCAGACCGAGAACCAGTTCGCCCGGCTGATCGGGGCCACGCCCCTGCAGATCGAATTCAGCCTGCTGCGCATGTCGGACCACCGCACGCGCAACACCGCCGCAGCCCATATGGAAAGCTTCTACCGCCCGGTGAGCGATGTCTGGGACGAGAAGTTCGACGGGCTGATCATCACCGGCGCGCCGATCGAACACATGGACTTCGAAGAAGTCACCTATTGGGACGAACTGCGCCGCGTCATGGACTGGACCCAGACAAACGTGCATTCCACCTTTGGCGTCTGCTGGGGCGGCATGGCGATGATCAACCATTTTCACGGGGTCAGGAAGCACATTCTTGAGGAAAAGGCCTTTGGCTGTTTCCGCCACAGCAACCTTGCGCCCGCCTCGCCCTATCTGCGGGGGTTTTCGGACGATTGTGTCGTGCCTGTCTCGCGCTGGACCGAGATGCGCCAGGACGAGGTCGATGCCCATCCCAAGCTGACGACCCTGCTGGCCAGCGACGAGGTCGGGCCCTGCCTGATCGAAGACGCAGACCACCGTGCGCTCTATGTCTTCAACCACTTCGAATACGACAGCGATACGCTGAAACAGGAATACGACCGCGACGTGGCCGCCGGCACGCCGATCAACGTGCCCTGCAACTACTACCCCGGCGACGACCCGTCGCGCGCGCCGATGAACCGCTGGCGCAGCCATGCGCATCTGCTCTACGGCAACTGGATCAACGAAATCTACCAGAGCTGTCCCTACGACATCTCCAAGATCGGCACCTGAGCGGATGCGCACCGCCCTGATCCTGTTCCTGATCCTGCTGGCCGTTCTGATCGGCGTGGTCCAGTGGCGTGCCGCCACGCGCGAGGCCGCGGCAGAGGCCGACACCCCCCCGGTGGGCCGCATCATGGACGTCGACGGCGTGCCGGTTCATGCGCTGGTCATGGGCAGCGGCCCCGATCTGGTGCTGATCCACGGGGCCAGCGGCAATCTGCGGGACTTCACGATGGGTTTTGCCCAACGGCTGGCGGAACGCTACCGCGTGATCCTGTTCGACCGTCCCGGCATGGGCTACACCGGGCGCCTGCCGGGGTCGGGCGGCGCGTGGAACACGGCCGAGGAAACGCCGATGGCGCAGGCGGCGCTGCTGCAAAAGGCCGCGGACCGGCTGGAGGTGCGCACCCCCATCGTGCTGGGCCATTCCTTTGGCGGGATCGTGGCCATCGCCTGGGGCCTCTCGCGGCCTGACGACACGGCTGCGCTGGTGCTGGCCAGCGCCGTGTCCGAACCCTGGCCCGGCGGGCTGGGCTGGACCTATACGGTCAATGGCTCGCGCCTGGGTGGCGCGCTGTTCGTGCCGATGGTTTCGGCCTTTGTTCCTGAATCCTACGTCGAGACCAGCATCGGCAGCATCTTTGAACCTCAGGATGCGCCGCGGGGATATGGCGACCATCTGGGCACCGGGCTGACCCTGCGCCGGACGTCGCTGCGTGCCAATGCCCAGCAGGTCAACGCGCTGCGCCCGCATGTGGTCGAGATGCAAAAGGAATATGCCGCCCTGACCATGCCCATAGAGGCGGTGCACGGCGATGCCGATACCATCGTGCCCGCCCATATCCACGCCGAGGTGTTGATGGGCGACGTCCCGAACGGGGCGCTGGATCTTCTGCCCGGTCAGGGCCATATGGTGCAGCACACCGCGCCCGACGCGGTCATCGCCGCCATAGACCGGGCGGCGGAACGTGCAGGTTTGCGTTAATCGCCTTAACATCCCATATTGACACGAAAGAGCATGACAGGAGGCCGCATGAAGCTGCCCTTTGACGGCGCGATCAGCGCCTTCTTCGAGAACGAAGCGCCCGAAAACATCCGCAACGCGATCCGGCGCGCGGACAAGGACGACGTGATCACCGAAAGCTACCCGCATTCCGAACGCCTGGGCGGCAAGCAGTACGACCGCGAATACGACCGGTTGCAGATCGAGCTGGTCAAGCTGCAGTCCTGGGTCCGCGACAGCGGCACGCGCATCGTCATGGTCTTTGAGGGGCGCGATGCCGCTGGCAAGGGCGGTACGATCAACCGGCTGCGCGACAACCTCAACCCGCGCGCCGCCCGCGTGGTCGCCCTGCCCAAGCCGACCGAGGCAGAGCGCGGCCAATGGTATTTCCAACGCTACGTCAGCCATCTGCCCACCGCGGGCGAAATCGTGTTCTACGACCGATCCTGGTACAACCGTGGCGTGGTCGAACCGGTCTTCGGGTTCTGCACACCCGAGCAGAACCGCCATTTCTTCAACCAGGTGCCCGATTTCGAAAGGATGCTGGTGGATGACGGCATTCACCTGTTCAAGTTCTGGCTGAACGTGGGGCGCGGCGAACAACTGCGCCGTATGCTGGCGCGCGAAAGCGACCCGCTGAAGCAGTGGAAGCTCAGCAGTATCGACGTTCAGGGGCTGGCGAAATGGGATGCCTATTCCGCCGCGATCAAGGACACGCTGGCGCGCAGCCATACCGAACACGCGCCCTGGACCGTCATCCGCTCTGACGACAAGCGGCGGGCGCGGCTGAATGCCATGCGGGTGGTGTGCCATGCCTTCGATTACCCCCAGAAGGACAGCCGCGCCATCGGCCAGATCGACCCGCTGATCTGCGGCGGCCCGGACATCTGGGATGCCTAAACGGGGCTACCACCACGGCAACCTGCGTCAGGCCCTGGTGGATGCGGCGCTCGAACTGATCGAGGCGCGGGGGCCGACGGGTTTTACCCTGTCGGAGGCGGCGAAACAGGCGGGCGTGACCCCGGCGGCGGTCTATCGCCATTTCGACGGGCGCGAGGATCTGATCGCCGAAGCCGCCCGGCAGGGCTACGAGATTTTTGCGGATCTGATGGACTTTGCCTACCAGTCCGGCCAGCCCTCGGCGCTGAAAGCGTTCGAGGCGACGGGCCGGGCCTACCTGGCGTTTGCGCGGAAATACCCCGGCCACTACATCGCCATGTTCGAAAGCGGCATCTCGGTGAACCGCACGCCGGATCTGGCCGCCGTGGCGGGCCGTGCCAATGCCGTGCTGGAACGCGCCGCCACGGACCTCAGCAAACACATCCCCGAGGACCGCCGCCCGCCTGCGTCCATGTTCTCGGCCCATATCTGGGCGATGAGCCACGGCGTGGTCGAGCTTTTCGCCCGCAATTCCCCCGGCCGCGCCTCGCCGTTTCCGCCCGACGACCTGCTGGAAACCGGCATCGGCATCTACCTGCGGGGTCTGGGGCTGGTCCGCCCGGATGACTAGGTTCACCCGGTTCCTGCCCGTCAACGTGCAGATCTTCCTGCAGGAATGGGGCGCGTTGCTGTGGATCGGAGCAAGCGTGGCGGTGCTGGGCATCGCGCTCCTGATCTATCAGGCGTCGCTCGGCCCGCATGAAAGCGGCGGCTTTTACCATGCTGAGGTCCTATCGACCTTCGATGTTTCCGACGACATGGTTTACGATGTGCGCGCAACGGTACGCCTGCCCACGGGCGCGCTCGCAACCATCCGCGCGCGCAGCATCCATCAGGCCCAGTGGCTGATCGACACCGCCTGTGTCGAGGAACGCAAGCGCAGCAACGGGCGCCGCTTCTACCGCCTCGCAGCGCCCGGTGAATGCGCGCAATAACGCCGCATCAGGCCGCCACGGCGTCGAGGCCCTGCATGACCTCCGCCGCGATCTCGAACGACCTCAGCCGCGCCGCATGGTCGTGGATCTGCCCGGTCAGGATCATCTCGTCGGGCCGGTATTCGGCGCGCAGCGCATCGAGCTGGTCGCGCACCGTCTCGCGGCTGCCCACCGCCGTCACCCGCAACGCCTGATCCACGCCGCGGCGCACCGCCGCGCCGATTTCGGCGTCGATGTCCTTCACCGGCGCCGGCAGTTTGCCGCGCTGGCCGGTCCGCATCCGGGCAAAGGCCTGCTGCATCGAGGTCCGCAGATAGGCGCCTTCGGCGTCGGTGTCGGCGGCAAAGACATTGACCGCCAGCATGAAATGGGGCTTTTCCAGCTGGGCGGAGGGCTGAAATTGATGCCGGTAGACCGCAACCGCCTGTTCCAGCGCATCGGGGGCGAAATGCGAAGCAAAGGCATAGGGCAGCCCGAAATGCGCCGCCACCTGCGCGCCATACAGCGACGAGCCGAGGATCCACAGCGGGACATGCGTGCCCTCTCCCGGCAGGGAGCGCACCGGGGCGCCGGGGCGCGGATCGCCCAGGTAGCCCTGCAGCTCTGCCACGTCGGCCACGAAATCGTCGCTGCCCGCGCGGCGCAGCGCGTGATAGACCGCCTGATCGCCACCGGGTGCGCGGCCCAGCCCCAAATCGATCCTGTCGCCGTATAGCGTGGCCAGCGTGCCGAACTGCTCTGCGATGGCGAGCGGCGCGTGGTTGGGCAGCATGATGCCCCCTGCCCCGACCCGCATTTTCCGCGTCACGCTGGCGACATGACCGATCAGCACGGATGTCGCGGCAGAGGCGATGCCGGGCATGTTGTGATGCTCCGCCATCCAGTAGCGGTGATATCCCAGCGCCTCGGCCCGCTGGGCAAGTTCGGTGGTGTTGCGCATGGCCTGTGCTGCATCGCTGCCCTCGGGCACCGGGCAAAGATCGAGAAGGGAATACTGCATGAATGTCTCCTTTCCCTGATATCTAGGGGCACGGATCGCAAACCGCACCCCCGGCCCGGTTTTTCGGTGATGAAAAATCCCGGCGGATCGGCACAAAGACCGCCTTTGCGGTCCCGCAACCGCAAAGGCCGCACCCTTTGGCGCGGCCTTTCACGTCCTCGGGTCTGCCGCGTCAGCCGGTCAGTTCGGTATCAGCTCGGGCACGATGGTCACGATCGACGGGAAGAACCACAGGATCGCCAGACCGGCCACCTGGATCAGCACGAAGGGCACGATGCCCCGGTAGATGTGCTGGGTCGTGACACTGGCCGGGGCGACCCCGCGCAGGTAGAACAGCGCGAAACCGAAAGGCGGCGTCAGGAACGAGGTCTGCAGGTTCACGGCGATCATGATCGTCACCCATTTGGGATCAAAGGTGCCACCGTAGATCACCGGGCCGACAATCGGCACGACGATGTAGATGATTTCGAGAAAGTCGAGCACGAAGCCCAGCACGAAGAGCACCAGCATCACCAGCAGGAACACCGTCAGTTCGTTGTCGAAGGACCGCAGGAACTGCTGGATGTAATGTTCCCCGCCAAAGCTGATCACCACGAGGTTCAGCAGCTGCGAGCCGATCAGGATGGTAAAGACCATCGAAGTAACCTTGGCCGTTTCACGCACCACCGGTGTCAGCACGCCAGAGGTATAGAGCACCCAGCAGGCAAACAGCAGCCCGAACACCGCGTAGATATAAGCGCCATAGGCCACAAAGAAGGCAACCCAGCTTTCAAAGCTCACGCCGTCCTGATTGATCCGCAGATCGAAATTCACGCCCACGAGGATGCACACGATGATGGCAAGGGTCGACCAGATGATGATCTTGGGGCTGCGGTCCTCGTCCTTGAGCTTGCGATAGGCGGCGAGCATGATCGCACCTCCCGCCCCCAGCGCCGCCGCTGGGGTCGGATTGGTGATCCCGCCCAGGATCGACCCCAGCACCGCGACGATCAGCATCAGCGGCGGAAAGACCACGCGGATCAGCTCGTTCCCGGCGCAAAGCCTGGTGGCATATATGACCCCGTACATCGCGAGGACGAAGGGCAGTGCCATCAGGATCACCATGACCCCCGGCGAGGTGACGGGCCCGACCAGAAGAACATCCACCAGCACCATCAGTACCAGACCGATGGCCCCGAGGATCAGCGGCCTGCCATCGGCGGAGGGCGATACGCCGCGTGCGGTCGTCAGGATCAGGCCCAGCAACACCACGATGATCGCGACCCCGGTGCCGATGGGCGCCGCCGCGGCGATCTTGGCGGCGCGGTTTTCGGCCAGTTGGTCCTCGGTCAGCCGCTCGCTGGTCTGGACCCCGCCGGCCTCGTCGATTGCCGCCTGTTCCGCGACGGCGCGGTCCCACGCCTGCTGGCCGTGCAGGTCGATCATCGCGGCCTTGCACTCTTCGCCGACATTGGTGCGCAGGCTCGCCGTCGCACCGCTTTCGGAAAAGGCGGAGACCACGGTGGACTGGCTGCCCACGGCGCCGATGTTGCCCAGCAGGATGGTGCCGACGATCAGCAGGATCGGCGCACCGGCGAACCAGGTAAAGGCTTCGCGCCTGGTGATCGGCTCGCTGTTGGTGGTGCCCAGTTCGACCGCCGGTGCCTTGGAAGGGTTCAGCAGCGCGTAGCAGAACGCATAGAGCGCATAGAGCAAGGCCAGCAGAATGCCGGGCAGCAGGGCCGCCTGGAACAGGGTGCCCACCGACACCACCGCCGGTTCCCCCAGGAAGGTCAGCGCGTCGGTACAGCCTGCCGAGGTCGCCCGCGCCTCTTGCGCGGCGGAATAGAGATCCCCCGCCAGGGTGCCCAGAAGCACGATCACGATGGACGGCGGAATGATCTGGCCCAGCGTTCCGGAGGCGGCGATGACCCCGGTGGCGAGTTCGGGCGAATAGCCGCTGCGCAGCATGGTCGGCAGCGCCAGCAGGCCCATCGTGACCACCGTGGCGCCGACGATGCCGGTAGACGCGGCAAGAAAGGCCCCGACGACCACGATCGACACCGCCAGCCCGCCCGGCAGCGGGCCAAAGACGCGGGCCATCGTTGTCAGCAGGTCATTGGCGATCTTGGACCGCTCCAGCGTGATGCCCATCAGAACGAACATCAGCACCGCCAGCAGTGTCTCGATGCTTTGCCCCGCCAGGACACGTTCGTTCATCCGGTTGACGATGAAGCTGACATTCCGGTCCAGCGCGACTTCCCAGCCTTGCGGAAAGACGGATTCGGCGACCCGTGGCAGTTCGGGGTATCGGAAGATCGAGATCACATCGGTCTTCACCCCCGAATTCACCAGTTCGCGGTAGGCGTCCGACGAGGTGTCGATGGCCTGGTGGATCAGCAGACCGGCTGAATCCATCGCCGCGATGATCCCGAAGGAGATGATCCCCGCGCCGCCGATGGCAAAGGCCACCGGAAAGCCCGACAGGATGCCGCCAAACAGGCAGATGAAGACGATAAGCAGGCCAACTTCGACCCCGTCCAGACCAAACAGCATGGGATTTCCCCTGATTACTAGCCGAAATTAATGGGTGCCCTCGAAGGCTTCTTCACCTTCGCCGAGCGTATCGCGGTCGAGATAGCGGCCTTCGCTTTCCGGGCCTTCGCGGAATTCACGCCACGACCGGTAAAGCACGGTGATCGCCTGCAGGAAGACCATGACGCAGAACAGGCAGAGCAGAACCTTGAACAGGAAGTAGCCGTTGAACCCGCTGGGGCTGAACCCCGTGGTTTCCACGTTCCAGCGCAGGGCGCGGGACTTGGCCAGCAGCCGGTCCAGCGTGTCCGACGCCGAGGGGTTCGGCACGATCAGGTGCCGCCACATGAAGTACCAGCCGTAGAGCCAGGTCAGCACGGCGAAGGGGATCATGAAGAACAGCGCGCCGAACATGTCCAGGATCTTCTTGGTGCGGAACTTTACCCCCGCATAGATCAGGTCCACCCGCACGTGCCCGCCCTGAACAAAGGTGTAGGCCACGCAGAAGACGATGATGAGCGCGTTGTAGAGCTTGAGCTCTTCCGCGTACCACGAAATGTCGTATTGCAGCGGCACCCCGAAGCCGAAGACGATGTCGGGCCGCGCGAAGATGCGCTGCATGAAGACGATGATGATCTGTTGCACCACCATCAGCAGACCCGCCCAGGCAAAGAACCGGCCCAGCGTGTTGGAGAACCATTCCAGCCCGCGCACGACCCCCCACATCAGGTTCGGCCGCAACATGCAGATGACCGTCAGGATCACCAGCGCGTTGAAGATGACAAAGAACAGCTCGACCGACGCGCCGTAATAGACGAACCGCATGATCGCCTGGCTGTCGCTCCAGTCCAGCCAGAGCCCGGGATGGGTCACGGCATAGCCGAAGTTGTAGAACGCCATTCCGATGTTGGAAAAGAACCACCATATGCCTTCAAGCATCTCGACGGACCCCTTTTGATTGCGCGACCAGATTCAATGCACCAACAGGGCTGCGGAACCCCCAGGGGGAACCGCAGCCCGTGCCAAGCCGAAGCATCGAGCAGCCCCCGAAGCGGGGGCTGCCCTGGATTACTGCAGCGCCGCCAGAACGCGGTTCCGCTCTGACGAGTATTTGCCGTCGGACACCGACAGCCACTGGCCGGATTCGCGCATCGACTTCTGGGCCGAGTCATGGATCTTCTTGAACAGGTCGTCGCTGGTGAACTCCTCCAGAACCTCGACCGACGCCTGGCCGAAGGCATCCCAGATCTCACCGGAGAACTCGAGAACCTGCGTGCCGCCGGATTTCAGACGCTCCAGCGCGGGACCGTTGTTGGCGATGAAGACCGAGTAGTTGTGCTGGTGCGCGTCGGCACAGGCCACTTCGATGGCGCGCTGCTGCGAGGGGGTCAGACCTTCGAACACGTCGAGGTTGGTTGCAACCGACAGCGCCGCACCGGGCTCGTGGAAGCCGGCGGGGTAGTAGTAGTCGCAGACCTCCTGCAGGCCCAGCTTTTCGTCCGACCAGGGGCCGATCCACTCGGTCCCGTCCAGCGCACCGGTGGACAGGGCCTGATAGATTTCACCGCCCGGCAGAACCTGAACCGACGCGCCCAGCTTGGACAGCGCCTGACCGCCAAGGCCCGGCATGCGGAACTTGAGACCGTTGAAATCGGCAGCCGTCTTCATTTCCTTGCGGAACCAGCCGCCCCCCTGCGCGCCGGTCTGGCCCGCGATGAACGACCGGATACCGAACACTTCGCCCAGCTCGTGGTGCAGCGCCTTGCCGTCCTGACCGTAGTACCAGGTCATGATCTCGGGCGCGGTCATGCCCATCGGCACGGCGGTGAAATAGGCGAATGCCGGGTGCTGGCCGGTGAAATAATAGTCGGCGCCATGATACATGTCAGCCTGGCCGGAGGTCACGGCATCGAAAACCTCGAACGCGCCGACGAGTTCGCCCGCGCCCTTGGGGTCGATGGTGATCTGGCCGTCCGTGATGTCAGAGACGTTCTGCACGACACGTTCGACCGAATCCCAGACACCGGCGAGGCCGCGGGGCCAGGTGGTGACCATTGTCAGTGTACGTTTGCCCTGTGCATAGGCGGGTGCGGCCAGAGTGGTCGCTGCGGCGGCGCTGCCACCGAGTGCAGACGTCTTCAGAAATGAACGACGGTCCATAGGTAGTTTCCTCCCGGATAGATGCCCGTGTTGCCTTGTTGGCCACGGATCGTTTCGAATGACCGCACTCTAGCGTCGTACCGGCAATTTGGAACACCTACTTCGCGCTTGACTGCCAGAAGTTGGAGAAATTCGCGGAATAATTGTGTTTCGAAGGGGTTTTTCGTGCTCTCGCAGGCCTGCGAAACATGATTCACGGCGGCACCGGGCGGCATCTGCAAATAGTGCTCCGAATCAGTCACTTGGCGCACGAATCTAACGAAATGTTTCTACATTAATGTCGAAATGTTACCGGTAGCGGCGTCGCCCCGCGCCTGCCCTGCTGCGGCGCCGCCGGTATGCTGTGCCGGGACGGCAAATCTCCCGCCGGGGGACGAGAATAATTACCCCGGAGCACCCTGAAACGAAAGGATATGTCGCAAAATCGACTCACGGCGACATTTTCATCGTCAATTGACGGTTGACGCTCCGGACCGAGGCACATAATGTCCCCGCACGCTTAAAGGAGCCTCACGGCATGATCACGCTAGTCGTCATCGTAGGACACACGCGCATGGGCCGGTAACGGTAGACCATAATCTGATCCATGCGCCCCCGCCAGAACGGGGGCTTTTTTTTGCGCCGATTTAACCTGCTGCAACGGAGTAAAGCAGATGACACGCCAGATGACCGGAGCGAAGATGATCGTTCAAGCCCTGATAGATCAGGGTGTCGATACCGTATTTGGGTATCCCGGCGGCGCGGTCCTGCCGATCTATGACGAGGTGTTCCAGCAAAATTCGATCCGGCACATTCTGGTGCGCCATGAACAGGGCGCGGTGCATGCCGCCGAAGGCTATGCGCGGTCGACCGGGAAACCGGGCGTCGTGCTGGTGACGTCGGGTCCCGGTGCCACCAATGCAGTGACCGGTCTGACCGATGCCTTGCTCGATTCCATTCCCATCGTGGTTCTGACCGGACAGGTCCCGACCTTCATGATCGGGTCGGACGCCTTTCAGGAGGCCGACACCGTGGGCATCACCCGCCCCTGCACCAAACACAACTGGTTGGTGAAGGAGACCGACAACCTGCCCGGCATCCTGCACGAGGCATTTCATGTCGCGACCTCGGGCCGGCCGGGTCCGGTGCTGGTGGACATCCCCAAGGACGTCCAGTTCGCCACCGGCACCTATGCCCCGCGCAAGCCGTCGACCTCGCATTATCAGCCGCAGGTCAAGGGCGACATGGAGGCGATCACCGAACTGGCCGCCGCCATCGAAAAGGCCAAGCGCCCGGTGTTCTACACCGGCGGCGGCGTGATCAACTCGGGCCCCGGCGCCAGCCAGCTGCTGCGCGAACTGGTGGATGCCACGGGCTTTCCCATCACCTCGACCCTGATGGGTCTTGGCGCCTATCCCGCCTCCGGCGACAGGTGGCTGGGGATGCTGGGGATGCACGGGCTTTACGAAGCCAACATGGCGATGCACGGCTGCGACCTGATGATCAACATCGGGGCGCGTTTCGATGACCGCATCACCGGCACGATCCCCGACTTCAGCCCGAAATCGAAAAAGGCGCATATCGACATCGACCCGTCCTCCATCAACAAGGTGATCCGGGTGGACATTCCGATCATGGGCGACGTGGGCCATGTGCTGGAAGACCTGCTGAAGGTCTGGAAATCCCGCGGCCGCAAGACCAACGGCGAGGCGCTTGAAAAGTGGTGGAAGCAGATCGAGGAATGGCGCAGCGTGGACTGCCTGAAGTTCAAGCAATCCGGCAAGACGATCAAGCCGCAGTATGCGCTGGAGCGGCTGGAGGCACTGACCAAGGACCACGACCGCTATATCTGCACCGAAGTCGGCCAGCATCAGATGTGGGCGGCGCAGTATCTCGGGTTCGAGGCGCCGAACCGGTGGATGACCTCCGGCGGGCTTGGCACCATGGGCTACGGGTTCCCCGCGTCGATCGGCGTGCAGATGGCGCATCCCGACAGTCTGGTGATCAACGTCGCGGGCGAGGCATCGTGGCTGATGAACATGCAGGAGATGGGCACGGCGGTGCAGTACAACCTGCCGGTCAAGCAGTTCATCCTCAACAACGAGCGGCTTGGCATGGTGCGCCAGTGGCAGGAACTGCTGCACGGCGAACGCTATTCGCAAAGCTGGTCCGAGGCGCTGCCCGATTTCGTCAAACTGGCCGAAGCCTTTGGCGCCAAGGGCATCCTGTGCAAGGACCCGGCGGACCTTGACGATGCGATCATGGAAATGCTGAACCACGACGGGCCGGTGATCTTTGACTGCCTGGTGGAAAAGCACGAGAACTGCTTTCCCATGATCCCGAGCGGCAAGGCGCACAATGAAATGCTGTTGCCGGGCGATCACGAGACCCAGGGTGTCATTGATGCGAAGGGGTCGGTTCTGGTGTGACACGATTTTTTCGAAAAAATCGGACCGGAGTTTTCGAAAACTCCGGTACCCGGACGACAACGCAAAGGAACTGAACCCATGTCAGCACTAAAAATCAAGAAAGGCGCGACCAGCCACTCCGCCTATAACCTGCGCCCCAATTTCTCGGACGTGATCGAACGCCACACGCTGGCCGTGCTGGTGGAAAACGAACCGGGTGTTCTGGCCCGTGTCATCGGGTTGTTCTCGGGGCGCGGTTACAACATCGACAGCCTGACCGTGGCCGAGGTGGACCAGACCGGCCATTTGAGCCGCATCACCATCGTGACCTCGGGGACACCGCAGGTCATCGAACAGATCAAGGCGCAGCTGGGCCGGATCGTGCCGGTGCACGACGTGCACGACCTGACGGTGGAAGGCAAGAGCGTGGAGCGCGAGCTGGCCATGTTCAAGGTCGCCGGCAAGGGCGACCACCGGGTCGAGGCGCTGCGTCTGGCTGATATCTTCCGCGCCAGCGTGGTCGACAGCACCCTGGAAAGCTTCATCTTCGAGATCACCGGCGCACCGGAAAAGATCGACGCCTTCGCCGACCTGATGCGGCCCCTGGGCCTGACCGAAGTGGCACGCACGGGTGTGGCGGCCCTGTCGCGCGGCGACTGAATACACACTGTCGCGCCGGGGGCTGACCCCGGCTGACCCGATGCGTCAGACCTTGCGCTTGCGGGGGCCGGGGGCCTGCGTCGCCGGGTCGAACCCGCCCCCGCCGAAAGCAATGATGTTACTGCCTCTCTGGGGGTGACGCGCCGAAGGTGAAGACGTGTCGCGCAGACGCACTGGCAGGTCCTTGCAGACATCTTCCTCGATGGTGGTGACGTCGCGCGCCCGGCGAAGCCGTCCGCATGTTTCGGTCTTGAAGGTGACCATGTCCCCTGCTTCCAGAAAGCTGGCGCCGTCCACCAGATTCCAGTCGGCCTGATAAAACGCGAGATCGCCTTGATCTTCGCACCAGAACACTGCCTTGCGTTCGACCGGATCACTCCAGAGTACCACGCCCATCATCACACACACTACCTGACCAAGCCCATGATCGTACCTAACTCACCAAGCTCATAAACGTATCTAACTATAAGACCATCGAATGGCCCATGAAAAAATTCGGAGTGAGACGCAATAAAATGTGTCACACGTTCCGCGTCCGGCACAGTTCGTGTCAGCATTGACGCAAAAGAGTTTCGGTTTTAGACTGCCGTAACCTTTTCCGTCAACCTACTCACAAATATGGCAATTTTTCGCCATTTCAGAGGTTATGAAACGACACAACCGATCTCCGGCAGATCTGCGCAGCATGTTCGGCGACAATCTGCGCAAACTCGCCCAAGGCTACCCCTCGATTTCCGAGTTGTCGCGGCAGCTGGACATCAATCGCACGCAGTTCAACCGCTACCTGGCGGGCGAGAGTTTTCCGCGCCCGGACATCCTTGCACGGATCTGCGCGTTCTTCGGTGTTGACGCGCGTGTGTTGCTCGAACCCGTGGAAGAGATCGAGCAGGTGCCCGATCTGTTGTCGGGCGCCTTCCTGCGGGATTATGTCGGCGCGGGCGCGCGGAACGTGCCGGAAGAGAGCTTCCCGAACGGCTTTTACCGGTTTTCGCGCCGCAGCTTCGTTGAACCTGATCGCTTTATCGTTTCGCTGGCCCTGGTGACGCGCAGCGGCGCCAACACGCGGTTGCGGGGGTATGAGGTGCGCGAGGCATTGCAGCTGCAGAACCTTCCCGCCAACGCGAGATCGCGCGAATTCCGGGGCGCGGTGTTCCGACAGGATGATGGCATCAGCTTCCTGACCGCCCGCTACAACGCCATGACCGCGTCCTTCAACTTTCTGACCCGCGTGGCGTCGTTCGAAAGCAATTTCTGGGTGGGATACTCGGCCCGAACAGTATCCGAGGCGACGGGGAACTTGCGGGTCACGCGGCAGGTCTTTGAATACCTTGGCCCGGGCATTGCGGATGCCCTGCCAACGGCCCGCGCCGCCGGTTTTTGCCAGGCGGACGGGCTGCAGCCGTTTCACAGGCGTCTGCTGCGCCCTGAAATCCCCTTTTCCTGATCGCATCGCCCGGGCCACGGCGGCCCGCCCCGCCCGTGTCGCCCCTGATAAAAACGGGTCGCTCGCGGAAATGCGCGAAGCCTGCGCCTCTCCTAGCACTGGGTTCGACACCAGGAGAGCAGCATGACCCGTTTTCCCACCGACCTCAGCAACGTCAGACGCCCCATAGATCAGGCCAATGGCCTGCCCAACCCGCATTACACGGACCCCGATGTCTTTGCGGAGGAGCGTCAGGCGGTGCTCTTCGACAACTGGGCGGGATTGGCGGTGGACGCCGATGTGCCCGAGATCGGCGATGCGGTCCCGACGACTTTCCTGGGGATGCCGCTGCTGATCGTCCGCGACCGCCAGGGCGAGGTGCGCGTGTTCCAGAACACCTGCCGTCACCGGGGTATGATCCTGGTGGAAGAGCCCCGCAGGATCGAGGGCGCGATCCGCTGCCCCTATCACAGCTGGTGCTATGCCACCGACGGGCGGCTGGTCAGTACCCCGCATGTGGGCGGCCCCGGCCAGAACACCCACGCAGGCATCGACCGTGACCTGCTAGGCCTTGTCGAGATCCGCAGCCACATCTGGATGGGGGTGATCTTCATCAACGTCTCCGGCAACGCCGCGCCCTTTGCCGATGCCCACGCCGACCTGCTGGCCCGCTGGGCGGAATTCGACAAGCCGCTGTATCACGGCGGCGAGGACAGCCGCTTTCAGCTGGCCGTCGCCTGCAACTGGAAACTGGCGGTGGAAAACTATTGCGAAAGCTACCACCTGCCCTGGGTCCACCCGGGCCTGAACAGCTATTCCCGACTGGAAGATCACTATCATATCGAGAAACCGGGGCGGTACTCCGGCCAGGGCACGCTGGTCTATCGCCAGCTCAAGGATGAGGACGGCAACAGCTTCCCGGACTTCAACGGCCTCAGCGACAAATGGGACACCGCCGCGGAATACATCACCGTCTATCCGAATGTACTGCTCGGCGTGCACCGCGACCACAGCTTTGCCATCGTGCTGGTTCCCGAAGCGCCGGAACATACCGTGGAACACATACATCTCTACTATGCCAGACCCGACACCGACCCGGCCCTGAGGGCGCGCAACACGGCGCAGTGGAAGGACGTCTTTGCCGAAGACGTCTTCGTCGTCGAGGGGATGCAACGCGGGCGGCACGCGCTGACCTTCGACGGGGGCCGTTTTTCGCCCGCGATGGACGGGCCGACGCATCTCTTTCACGACTGGGTTGCGGCACAGCTGGAACGGCACCGCGGCGTGCCAAAGGCGGCGGAATGATCGGGCTGGACCGCGATCTGCTGGCGGCCCATGCGGCGGGCGACCTCGGCGCGCTCGTCACGCTCTACCAACAGGCGGCGGCCCAGGCCGACGGAGCGGAAGGCGCGGCCTTCTACCTGACCCATGCCCATGTCTTCGCGCTGGAGACGGGCCATCCCGATGCCCCGGCCCTGCGTCAGCAGCTGGTGGCACAGGGCCGCGAGAGCACCCTGCCCCCGCCGCGCGCGCCCTTCAGATGACCGGCGGCCGCGCCTGCGGCCATTCCGTCGCCGCGTGCCACTGCTGCGCCAATCGCAAGAGCAGCCCGTCGCTGCCGCGCGCCCCGATCAGCTGCAGGCCCAGCGGCAGCCCGTTCTCGCCGAAACCGGCGGGGATATTCACCACCGGCAGCCCGATCAGGCTGGCCGGGACCACCACCTGCATCCAGCGGTGGTAGGTGTCCATCACCTGCCCCGCCACCTCGGTCGGATAGGTCTGTGTGACGTCAAACGGCCAGACCTGCGCCGAGGGCAGCACCAGCACATCGATGTCGTCAAACAGGTCTGCGGCGCGTCTGAACCAGTCCGACCGTACCTCGCTGGCGCGGTGCACCGTCATCGCGTCCATCGCCAGCCCGCGGCCCACCTCCCATTGCGCGGCCTCCTTCAGGGCCTCGCGGGTTTCGGGGTTCAGGTAGATGTCCGCCAGCCCGGTCGCCACGGAAAAGGACCGCAGGGTGATCCAGGCATCCCACATGGCATCGGCAGAGAATGGCGGCGCAACAGGCGTCACATCATGGCCCAGACCGGCCAACCGGCGCAGCGCCACCTCGCTCGCGGGCAGGATACCCGCGTCGAAGGGCAAGGCACCGCCCCAGTCCCCGAGCCACCCGATCCGCAACCGGCCCGGCGCGTCGAACAGGCCCGGCAGCGTGTCCGCCGGGCTTTGTCCGTGCGGCTGCTTCGGATCGGCGCCGGTCATCGTGTCCAGAAGGGCCGACAGGTCCGCGGGGCTGCGCGCCATGGGACCGAGGGTGGACAGCTGGTGCAGGAACAACTCGCGGTCCGGCTCTCCCGGCACGGTGCCCCAGGTCGGGCGCATGCCGTAGACGTTGTTCCACCCCGCCGGGTTGCGCAACGATCCCATCATGTCCGATCCGTCCGCGACGCTCAGCATCCGTGCGGCCAGCGCCGCCGCCGCCCCGCCCGAGGACCCGCCCGCCGAGAGGCGCGCGTCATAGGG
Organism: Sulfitobacter sp. THAF37; assembly: GCF_009363555.1. Taxonomy (NCBI): domain Bacteria; kingdom Pseudomonadati; phylum Pseudomonadota; class Alphaproteobacteria; order Rhodobacterales; family Roseobacteraceae; genus Sulfitobacter; species Sulfitobacter sp. THAF37. Next base: position 2,703,936 of record NZ_CP045372.1, on the reverse strand, counting down.
GTTCGTGGTGGCACCATGGACCGGGTTGAACGTATGGCTCCCCAGGCCGAACTCCGGCGTGTTGGTCTTGCCGATGATCACCGCCCCGGCAGCGCGCAGGCGGCTGACAATCGGGTCGTCCTTCGGCGCGACCGCCCGCTCGAACAGCGGCGATCCGCGCGTCGTGACAAGCCCCGCCACATTCGCCAGGTCCTTTACCGCCATCGGGATGCCGTGCAGCCAGCCCTTGCGCGGTGCCGCATCCGCCGCCCGCGCCTCCGCCATCAGGCTGTCGGCGTCGCGCAGGGCCACCACCGCGTTCACCCTGCCATTCACTTCGGCAATCCGGGCCAGCGTGGCTTCCATCAGCTCCGCCGCGCTGAAGTCCCCCGCCGCCAGTGCCGCCGACTGGGCGCGCGCATCCATGTCCAGAATATCCATGACGCCACAGAACATCGCTTCGCTGCGGGGCGCAATCCCCTGCTTCTTTATGCAGGAAAATACCTCTGGGGGTCCGGGGGCAAAGCCCCCGGCGATCAGCCGCCCTGCGCCTCGGCCCGGCTCTTGCCCGACACGGCCAGCGCCAGCGTCGCCCCCATCAGACCATCGAGATCACCGTCCAGAACACCCTTGGTGTCGGACGTCTCGTAATTGGTGCGCAGGTCCTTGACCATCTGGTAGGGCTGCAACACGTAAGACCGGATCTGGTTGCCCCAGCCCGCATCCCCGGCGCTTTCATGCGCCTCGTTGACCAGGGCCGACCGTTTGTCCAACTCCATCTGATAAAGCCGTGATTTCAGCGCCTTCATGGCGATGTCGCGGTTCTGGTGCTGGGATTTCTCGGACGAGGTCACGACGATCCCCGTGGGGTGGTGGGTGATCCGCACCGCGGAATCGGTGGTGTTCACGTGCTGGCCGCCCGCCCCCGAGGACCGGTAGGTATCAATGCGGATGTCCGCCGGGTTCACCTCGATCTCGATGTTGTCGTCCACCACCGGGTAGACCTTCACCGAGGTAAAGGAGGTATGCCGTTTCGCCGCCGAATCGAACGGGCTGATCCGCACCAGCCGGTGCACGCCGCTTTCCGATTTCAGCCAGCCATAGGCGTTGTGCCCGGCGATCTTGTAGGTCGCGGATTTGATCCCCGCCTCTTCGCCCGCGCTCTCGGCCTGCAGCTCGACCTTGTAGCCCTTCTTTTCGGCCCAGCGGACATACATCCGCGCCAGCATCTGGGCCCAGTCGCAGCTTTCGGTGCCGCCCGCGCCCGAGTTGATTTCGAGGAACGTGTCGTTGCCGTCCGCCTCGCCGTCCAGCAGCGCCTCCAGTTCCTTCTGCGCCGCCGTCTCTGCCAGCGCCTTGAGCGCGCGCTCCGCGTCGGCGACGACTTCGGCGTCATCCTCCATCTCGCCCAGTTCGATCAGTTCGATGTTGTCGGCCAGGTCCTGCTTGATGCCCTCGTAGGTGTCGATGGCATCCACCAGCGCCTGCCGGTCGCGCATCAGCTTCTGCGCCGCCTCCGGGTCGTCCCAGAGGTTCGGGTCCTCCACCCGCGCGTTGAATTCCTCAAGCCGGTGCTGGGCCGTGTCCACGTTCAGCCGCTGCGCCAGCAACTCCAGCGACTTGCTGATTTCATCGACGGTGTTCTGAACCTCTGCGCGCATCTGTGCCTGCCTTTGATTGGGTTCTCACGAGATAGACCAGCACCGGCACAGGGACAAGCCGTCCGCGACGCGAAAGCCCCGTGCCATCGGCGCGCCCCCCGGTTTCAGTACAGCCCGCCCGACGACAGGGTGCCAAAGCTCGCCTTGGGGCCGACGGTCGCCTTGCGGCCGGTCGAGGTCGTGACCTGCCGCGCGGACTGGCCCAGCTCCTCTACCAGGGGCAGATCGGCCCCCATGGCAAAGCCGCCGTCGAAGGTGATGCCGAAAATCGGCTCCTCGCCCTCGCGGAAACATTCGGAAACCACGTTCGGGCCCGATGCGCTGTCACTCAGGCGCGCGCCGGAAAAGCGGTCGATCTTGATGAAATTGCACAGCTCCGGCACCTTGAAGTCGCCGCCGCCGTACTTCTTGACCGCCTCGGTCATGAAACGCTGGAACACCGGCGCGCAAAGCCGCCCGCCACCGGCGCCCCGACCCATCGGGCGGGGCTGGTCATAACCGATGTAGCAGCCCGCCACGATGTTCGACGTGAAGCCGACAAACCACGCGTCCTTTTCATCGTTGGTCGTGCCGGTCTTGCCCGCGGTCGGCACCGGCAGGTTGACGGCGGACCGCGCCGTGCCCCGCTCCACCACGCCGCGCATCATCGACGTCAGCTGGTAGGCCGTGACCGGGTCCATCACCCGCTCTCGGTTCGAGATGATGCGCGGGGCGGTGCCCGCAGGCAGGCTCGCGACCTGGCAGTCGTTGCACAGCCGCTCGTCGTGTTTGTAGACGGTGCGGCCATAGCGGTCCTGCACCCGGTCGACCAGCGTCGGCTGGACCCGCTCGCCGCCATTGGCGAACATCGCATAGGCGCTGACCATCTGGTAGAGCGTGGTTTCCTGACTGCCGAGCGCGTTTGCCAGCACCGGGGCAAGGTCGTCATAGACGCCAAAGCGTTCGGCGTAGCTGCCCACCACATCCATGCCCACCTCTTGCGCCAGGCGAATGGTCATCAGGTTGCGCGACTGTTCGATGCCCGTCCGCAGCGGGGTCGGCCCGTAGTAGCGGTTGGAGGCGTTCTTGGGCCGCCAGACCCCCTGCGGTGTGTTGATCTCGATCGGGGCGTCCACGACGATGGTCGCGGGCGAATAGCCGGAATCAAGCGCCGAGGCATAGACGAAGGGCTTGAAGGACGAACCGGGCTGGCGCTGTGCCTGGGTTGCACGGTTGAACACCGAATCCTGATAGGAGAACCCGCCCTGCATGGCGATCACCCGCCCGGTGTTCACGTCCATCGCCACGAAGGCGCCCTGCACTTCCGGCACCTGCCGCAGCGTCCAGCGGATGAAGGAGCCGTCGGAATCGGACGTCATCCGGCGCACCAGCACCACATCGCCGACCTCTACCAGGTCTCCGGCCACGTTGGCTTTTGCCGCCAGCTTGCCATCGTCCAGGCGTTTGCGGGCCCATTGCACGTCCTTGGCCGGTATCCAGTGACCGTCCGCGTCTTCCTCCACGCCTTCGATGCCGATGCGCGCGTCGCTGTCGCCGATTTCCAGGACCACCGCCGGATACCATTGATTTTCCAGGTCGATGTCGCGGGGCACCCGCAGATCCGCCAGCGCGGCACGCCAGTCTTCCTCGGACCGCAGCGCCTCGGCGGCGATGGTCTTGCCGGTGCCGCGCCAGACGCCACGGCCCCGGTCGTATTGCTCAAGCTGCTCGCGCAGGGCGTTGGCGGCGATGGGCTGCATTTCGTTGTCGATGGTGGCGCGCACCGTCAGACCGCCGGTAAAGAATTCGCCCTCGCCAAAGTCGTCGGACAGCTGGCGGCGGATTTCGTCGGTGAAATAGTCGCGCGGCGGCAGGTCGGCCTTGAAGCTCTCGTAGTCGCCGTTCTGGACCGACCGCAGCGGCTGCGCCCGCTCCTGTTCGTAGACCGCATTGGTGATGTAGCCGTTTTCCTTCATCTCGCGCAGAACGTAGTTGCGGCGCGCAATCAGGCGGTCCTTGCGCCGGACCGGGTGATAATCCGACGGGGCCTTGGGCAGCGACGCGAGAAACGCCGCCTCGTGCGGGGCCAGTTCGGCAAGCGTCTTGTTGAAGTAGGTCTGGCTGGCCGCCGCCACACCGTAGGAGTTCTGCCCGAGAAAGATCTCGTTCAGGTAGAGCTCAAGGATCTTTTCCTTGGGCAGCGATTCCTCCAGCCGCGCGGCCAGGATGATTTCCTTGATCTTGCGCTCCGCCCGGCGGTCGCCGGACAGCAGAAAGTTCTTCATCACCTGCTGGGTGATGGTTGATGCACCGCGCACCTCGCGCCCGCGGGATTTCACCGCGTCGATCCCCGCCGCCGCGATGCCGCGCAGGTCATAGCCTTCGTGGGTATAGAAATTCTTGTCCTCGGCAGAGATGAACGCCTGCTTGACCAGATCCGGGATCGTGTCGGCGGGCGCGAACAGGCGCCGCTCCTTGGCGAATTCGTCGATCAGCCGGCCCTGACCCGAGTAGATGCGGCTGATCGTGGGCGGCGTGTATTGCGCAAGGCTCTCGTGGCTGGGCAGATCGCGCCCGTACATCCAGAAAATCGCACCAATGGTCAGTGCCACCATGCCGATGCTCATCGTCAGGGTCGTAAAGATGCCGCCAAAGAATGACAGAATGAATCGGAACACGGCGCTGGGCCCTTCTGGTCACGGGAAAACTCTGCCGGTTATAGCGGTTGGGGCCGGAATGGTCAAAATGCCAAAGCTGTTGTTTTGGGCCGTTTCCCGCCCACAAAACGCTTTGTGATCGCGGCGTTACTGCCGCACCAGCGGCGCGCGGGCGGCATCGGCATCGCGCCATTCCAGAATCGCATCCGCGATGCCGCTGACCATGACTGACCGCCAGACCGGATCGCGCAGGTTCTTGAGATCTCTCTCGTTGCTGAGAAAGCCGACCTCGATCAGGACCGAAGGGATGTCGGCGGATTTCAGCACCGAAAATCCGGCGCGGCGCAGGGGGCGCCGGTTCAGGGGGCCGCCTGCCTGTTTCATCCCCTCGATCAGGGTCGTGGCCAGCGCCGCGGACCGCGGTTCGGTCTCTTGCCGGGCCAGATCCAGCAGGATGCCCGCCACCTGGTCGTCCGACCCCGTGAGGTCGGCCCCGGCGATGATGTCGGCGCGGTTGTGCCGTGCCGCCAGGTGTTCCGTGGCGGTGTCGCTTGCGTCGTCCGACAGGGTATAGACGGTTGCGCCCTTTGCCCCCCCCTGGCGCAGGCTGTCCGCATGAAGGGAGATGAACAGGTCCGCGTTTTGATGGTGGGCGATGGCAACCCGGTGTTCCAGCGCCACGAAGATGTCGTCGTCGCGGGTCAGCACCGCGTCAACGCCCGCGCGCCGCAATGTATCCTGCAGGGCGCGGGCAAAGCTGAGCATCAGGTCCTTTTCCGTCACGCCGCCTGCTTCGGCACCGGGGTCGATGCCGCCGTGGCCCGGATCAAGCACCACGACAAAGCGGTCGTCCTTTGGCTGCCGTGGCTTGGAAGGGGCAACCAGCGCCTGCGTCCAGGACGGGTCCACCGGCGCACCGGCGGCGGCGGCGTATTCCTCGGGCGTGGCCTCTTTCAGCGCGATCTCCAGCGTGGCGTTGCCGCTGGCCTCGTCTACCGGCAGGCCGATCTCGACCGGGACCATCGGCACCGAAAGGTCGGCCACCAGCCGCGACCAGCCGGGCTGGAACGCGCCGAAGCGCACGGCGGACACCCGCCCCGGTTCGGCCAGCAGCATGTCGGGTGCGATCCCCGCCCAGTCGGCCTCGCGGAAATCGACGACGAGACGCGCCGGATCATCCAGCAGGAACACCCGGAACGGCACCCCCTGGCTGAGGCCCAGCCGGATGTCTGTCCGCCCGAACCAGCCATCGGTGATGCCGCTGCGCGCACCGTCCACCCGCGCCAGCGCGGTCAGGTCCTGCGCCGCCACAGGCAAGGCCCACAGGATCAAAGCCAGAAATGTCGAAAGAACCGCCCGCATCTGCCACCGCTTTACGCTGTTGTTGGCGGCAGGGTAGCACCATTGCCGCCCTGCCGCCAGCCTCAGCGCGCCGCCATGAAGGCTTTGAGCCGGGCCAGACCCTCGGCGATATCCGCCGTGCTGCGGGCATAGGAAAACCGCAGCGTCGACAGGCCGCGCGCCGGGTCGAAATCCAGCCCCGGTGTGACGGCCACGCCCGCCTTTTCAAGGACTTCGGCGGCAAAGGCGCGGCTGTCGTCGGTCAGATCGGACACATCGGCATAGACGTAGAACGCCCCGTCCGGCGGGGCGATCCGGGTGAACCCGGCCTCGACCAGCCCCTGAGACATCAGGGCGCGGTTGGCGCGGTAGACATCCATGTTGCCCTGCAGTTCCGCATCGCAGTCCATCGCCGCCAGCGCGGCGATCTGGCTGGCATGAGGGGCGCAGATGAACATGTTCTGCGCGATCCTTTCGACCACGCGCACGTGATCCTCGGGCACCACCATCCATCCGACCCGCCAGCCGGTCATGGAGAAATACTTGGAAAACGAATTGATGACATAGCAGTCGTCCGTCACCTCCAGCGCCGTGACCGCCTTCTTGTCGTATTCGATGCCGTGATAGATCTCGTCCGAGATAAAGGACGTGCCCGCCGCGTCGCAGGCCCCGACCAAGGCGGCCATCGCATCGCGGTCCAGCATCGTCCCAGTGGGATTGGCGGGTGACGCAACCATCAGCCCCGCCAGATCCATGTCGGCGACATCGGCCGGAACAGGCTGATAGCGGTTCTCGGGCGCCGTGGGCAGGTCCACCGGGTCCAACGCCAGCGCCTTGAGGATCTGGCGGTAGCTGGGATAGCCGGGCGCGCCGATGCCGACCCGGTCGCCGGTATCGAACAGCGCGGTGAAGGCCAGGATGAACGCCCCCGACGAGCCGGGCGTGATGACCACCCGCGCCGGGTTCAGATCCACGTTGTACCAGTCGCCGTACATCTGCGCGATCCGGGCGCGCAGGGCGGGCAGCCCCAGCGCCACGGTATAGCCAAGCGGCCCCTGCGCCATCGCCTGCCCCAGCGCCTCGACCGCGCCCCGGGGCGCGCCGGTGCCGGGCTGGCCGACCTCCATGTGGATGATGTGACGGCCCGCCGCCTCGGCCGCCGAAGCCGCCTGCATCACATCCATCACAATAAAGGGATCGACAGCCGACCGGGTTGAACTTCGCATGGGCTTGCTCCTAATGTTGGGCAACTTGTCCCCCCGCACCGGTGCGCCGTCAACCCGCGCCACAAGGAAAGATTTGCCATGATGTTTCGCCTCACCGCCCCCGTCCTTGCTGCCGCACTGGCCCTGCCCGCTGCCGCGATGGACCTGACCGAACTGTCGGATGCGGAACGCGCCCAGTTCCGGGCCGAGGTGCGGTCCTACCTGATGGACAATCCCGAGGTGATCATGGAAGCGGTCGAACTGCTGCAGACCCGAGAGGCCGAAGCGCAGGCGCAGGCGGACGTGAACCTGGTGTCGGACAATGCGGATGCGATCTTCGACGATGGATATTCCTGGGTCGGCGGCAACCCCGAGGGCGACATCACGCTGGTCGAGTTCCTGGATTACCGCTGCGGCTATTGCAAACGGGCCCACGGCGAGGTGGCGAAGCTGCTGGAAACCGACGGCGACATCCGCATGATCGTCAAGGAACTGCCGATCCTGGGCGAGGAATCGCTGCTGGCATCGCGCTTTGCCATCGCGGCCAAGCAGGTGGCGGGCGACGACGCCTACAAGGCCCTGAGCGATGCGCTGATGGCGTTCAACGGGTCGATCACACCGGCTGCCCTGCGCCGCATGGCCGAAACCTTCGATCTGGACGCGGATGCCATCGAGGCACGAATGGACAGCGAAGAAGTTACCGCCGAAATCGCCCGGACCCGCGCGCTGGCGCAGAAACTGCAGATTTCCGGCACGCCGACCTTCGTGATGGAGGACGAATTGCTGCGCGGCTACCTGCCTTACGACCAGATGCAGGCGATCGTGGAAGAAAAACGGGGCTGATCCTTGCGCCGCGCGGCGCTGGCCGCCGCCCTTGTGGCGGCCGGTCCCGGCTGGGCCGAGACGGACATCCTTGACCTGACATCAGCCGAACGCGCGGCCTTGCGCAGCGAAATCCGCGCCCTGCTGCTGGAAGAGCCTGAAATCGTGGCGCAGGCGCTGAACCCTCCCAGCCCGGTCGCGCAGGAAACGCAGCAAAGGATCGCGGACGACAAGGCGCTGCTGGCGGCGCTGGAGCCGGAGATCCTGAACGGCAATCGGATCGCGCTTTTCATCGGGGCGGACTGCGGCACCTGCGCCCGCGCCGCCGAGGAACTTGCCGCGTTATCAAGGGAATACGGCGCGACCTTTATCCTGCATGACACCGGCGATACCGCCGCTGCACGGCTCGCCGACCGGCTGGGCATGACCGACCTGCCGTTCTATGTGCTGCCGGGCATGATCCTGCGCGGACATATCCCGAAGGTGGTCCTGCCACGGTATCTGGACTGATTACTCCGCCGCGTCCTGGGCCGCCTCGGCCTCCGCCTCGATCAGTGCGGCGCGTTCTTCCACCTGTTCGACGATGTGGTCGATCATGCCTTCATTGCCCAGCTTGTGGCTCTGCTTGCCCGCCAGGTAGACCATGCCGGACCCCGCGCCGCCGCCGGTAAAGCCCACATCGGTCATCAGCGCCTCGCCGGGGCCGTTGACCACGCAGCCGATGATGCTGAGGCTCATGGGCGTCTTGATGTGTTCCAGACGTTTTTCAAGCGTCTCTACCGTCTTGATCACGTCGAAGCCCTGACGCGCGCAGGAGGGGCAGGAGATGATGTTCACGCCACGATGCCGCAGGCCCAGCGATTTCAGGATCTCGTATCCGACCTTGACCTCTTCCACCGGATCGGCAGAGAGGCTGACACGGACCGTGTCGCCGATGCCCATCCACAGCAGGTTGCCCAGCCCGATGGCGGATTTGATGGTGCCGGACATCAGGCCACCGGCTTCCGTGATGCCGAGGTGAATCGGCGCATCCGTCGCTTCGGCCAGCTTCTGATAGGCCGCCGCCGCCATGAACACGTCGGAGGCCTTGCAGCTGATCTTGAATTCGTGAAAATCGTTGTCTTCCAGGATCTTGATATGGTCCAGCCCGCTTTCCACCATCGCGTCGGGGCATGGTTCGCCATATTTTTCCAGCAGATGGCGTTCAAGCGAACCGGCGTTGACCCCGATGCGGATGGAACAATTGTGATCGCGCGCAGCCTTGATGACTTCGCGCACGCGCTTTTCGTCACCGATGTTGCCGGGGTTGATCCGCAGGCAGGCCGCGCCCGCCTCTGCCGCTTCGATGCCGCGTTTGTAGTGGAAATGGATGTCCGCCACGAGGGGCACCGACACTTCCGGCACGATCTGGCGCAAGGCCTTCGACGATGCCTCGTCCGGGACGGAGACGCGGACGATATCCGCCCCCGCATCCGCCGCCGCCTGAATCTGGGCGATCGTCCCTTTGACGTCGGTGGTCAGCGTGTTGGTCATGGTCTGCACCGAGATCGGTGCGCCGCCCCCCACGGGGACATTGCCCACCATGATCTGACGGCTTTCGCGGCGGTATATATCGCGCCACGGACGAATGTGATTGAGCGACATTGCGGCTCCCTGAGGGTTGCGCGTTCAACAGGTACCTAGACCCTCACCGGCCCCTTCGCAATGGGTCGGGCGGGACCTTACCGTGTCTGGCAGGGCATCGCCGCCAGCACCGCGGGGTCGATATCGGACCCTGCGAGGTCCGCGAACATGCGGCTCAGCGATTGTTCCTGGGTCGGATCGACCGGCGCGTAAAGCTCGGCCAGCGCCTCCTGATGCAGGGGCAGGTTCGACGTGATGGCGCCACGCGCGCCCACCGGGCCGACACAATCGTCCGCCAGCGCAAAGTAGAGCGCGCCGGATTCACCGGTGCGCAGGGTCGCAGGCTCTTCGGTTGCCGGAATCTCGTAGGTCTCGCCCTTGTTCATCACCTTTTCAAAGATGACAGTGCCATCCGCCGCCGTCACCCGCACCCACGAGGGATAAGCCGCGACCATGCGGACGGTGTCGGCAAGCCCCTCGACGACCTGCGGCACCGGGCCGCCGGCGGCTGCGACCGTTGCGGACTGATCCGGATCGCCCGGCAGCCCCTCAAGGTCAAGCTCCGCGGTCTGGATGCCCGGGGTCGCGCGGCCATCGACGGTATCGGCGAAGTTGCCCAGCGAGCGCGGGTCGATGGTCGAGATCGGGGCGTCGCGGGCCACCAGCACGGGAACGTCCAGCGCCTGCGGGCGATACAGCCGGTCCAGCGCGTCGGCGCGGGGCGTGTCCAGAGCTTCGGGCGCATCGGGCGACCCGCCGGTTTCCGGCGCGGCAGACAGCGCCCCGTCGAGCGGGTCGAGATCGGACAGGACAACCGGCGTCTGGTCCACCGGGGCGACCTGCACGCGCTGGACTTCCTGCAGGACGCTCCAGCCGCCGAAACCGATGGCGCCGATCAGGACGACCAGCACCAGCATCGACCCGATGGCAGAGGGTTCGATCCGGCTGAGGATGCTGTCGGCCACCGGCGTAAAGGGGGTGTTGGGACGTGCAAAAAGATCCGCCTCCTGCGGGCGCATCCTGCGCTCTTCAAAGCTGGGTTTCTTGATTACCGACGCTTCGGCGGACATGCCGTGGGCGACAGCGAAACCGGATTCGGCACAGAAGGACGCGAACGCCTTGTCCGGGTCCATGTTCAGATAGCGCGCATAGGACCGCACATAGCCCGCGATGAAACCGGGGGTGTCAAAGGCATCGGGGTCGGCGTTTTCGATGGCGGCGATGTAGGAGGCCTTGATCCGCAATTCGCGCTGAACGTCCAGCAGGGATTTGCCCATCGTGGCGCGTTCGCCGCGCATGACATCCCCGAGGCGCAGTTCAAAGGCGTCGAACCCTTTGGGTTCAACTGTATCCTCTTCTATGACCTTGGAGGACCAACGCCCGATCATATGCCATGCCCCGTATATTCATTGCCTGCAGCCTTGACCCGATGTTCAGCAGCCGATTCGAGTCTGGCCTTTTGTTAATCCAAACCTAACACAAGGCAACGCGCAATACGAGTTTTTGCTGCTTACCCAGCGGCTTCGGCACGATTCAGCGCACAATGCGACCACAAACTGTCCATCGCGCGCACCAGCGCGTCCATCTCCTTCGGACCGTGGACCGGCGACGGTGTAAAGCGCAGCCGTTCGGTGCCGCGGGGCACGGTGGGGAAGTTGATGGGCTGCACGTAGATGCCGTGGTCTTCCAGCAGCATGTCCGACAGCAGCTTGGTGTGGACGGGGTTCCCGACCATGACCGGCACGATGTGGCTGCCGTGGTCGATGATCGGCAGCCCCAGCCCTTTCAGCCGCAATTTCAGTATCTTGGCCTGCTCCTGATGCTTTTCGCGCAACTCCGGCGCGCGCTTCAGATAGGCGACAGAAGCCGCCGCACCCGCCGCCACGGCGGGCGGCAGCGACGTGGTAAAGATAAAGCCCGGCGCATAGGAGCGGATCGCGTCGCACATCTTGTCCGAGGCGGCGATGTAGCCTCCCATGACGCCAAACGCCTTGGCCAACGTGCCGTTGATGATGTCAACCCGGTGCATCAGCCGGTCACGCTCCGCAATCCCTGCCCCGCGCGGGCCGTACATGCCCACCGCGTGAACCTCGTCGAGGTAGGTCAAGGCGCCGAATTCCTCTGCCAGGTCGCAGATCGCCGCGATCGGGCCGAAATCGCCGTCCATCGAATAGATGGATTCAAAGGCGATCAGCTTGGGCGCGGCCGGGTCGTCGGCCTCCAGCAGCTGGCGCAGATGCGCCACATCATTGTGCCGGAAGATCCGCTTTGCCCCGCCGTTGCGGCGCACGCCTTCGATCATGGACGCATGGTTGAGCGCGTCGGAATAGATGATCAGACCGGGAAACAGCTTGGGCAGCGTGGACAGCGTGGCGTCGTTGGCGATGTAGGCGGAGGTGAACAGCAGCGCCCCCTCCTTGCCGTGCAGATCGGCCAGCTCGGCCTCCAGCCGCTTGTGATAGACGGTCGTGCCCGAGATGTTGCGCGTGCCCCCGGACCCGGCACCGGTGGCCTGCAGCGCCTCTTGCATCGCGGCGAGCACGACGGGGCTTTGCCCCATGCCCAGATAGTCGTTGCCGCACCAGACGGTGATGTCCCGCTCGGACCCGTCGGGACGGGTCCAGACCGCATGGGGAAATTGCCCGTTGCGGCGTTCGATGTCGATGAATGTGCGGTAGCGCCCTTCCTCGTGCAGACGCGCAATGGCATCATCTAGCTTCGCGGAATAATCCATGCGCCTCTCCAATTCTGGCAGTCACGGCGTTCGGCAAGGCACCCGTAGCCGCGTATTTTTTAGAACGAATACAGAAACGAGCTGCGACAATCAACTTCTCAGGAGTGTACAGGGTGTCGCAGGGGGGCACAGTCCGGAATACCCCACCCCCGCTTTGTCGGGGCACCGGCCGAAAGCCATTGCACCGCCGCGGGCTTTGGGCGAAAGGGACGCATGCAATCACCCAAGCCCGCTCCCTCCCTCGTTGAATTCATCGTCCTGACCGCCCTGATGATCTCGCTCGTGGCGCTGACCACGGACATCATGCTGCCCGCGCTCGACGTCATCGCGACCGACCTGGGGCATCCCGACCCGCTGGAGGGGCACCTGATCATTTCGGTCATGTTCGCGGGCTTCGCGGTGGGCCAGCTTCTGGTGGGGCCCTTATCGGACAGCTACGGGCGCAAACCCGTCGTCCACGCCAGCTATGTCGTGTTCTGCGCCGGCACGCTTCTGTGCCTGCTGACGCGCAGTTTCGAGCTGATGCTCGCCGGGCGGCTGTTGCAGGGCCTGGGCATGTCGGGGCCGCGCATCATCGCGGTCGCCATCGTCCGTGATCGGCACGCGGGGCGCCGCATGGCGCGCATCATGTCCTTCGTGATGGCGGTCTTCATCCTAGTGCCCGCCGTGGCCCCCAGCCTGGGACAGGTGCTGATCGCCTTTTCCGACTGGCGCGCCACCTTTACACTGCTGCTGGTCATGGCCTGCGTCACCTGGGGCTGGTTTGCCCTGCGGCAGGTCGAAACCCTGCCGAAAGAGGCCCGCCGCCCGCTGTCAGCGCGCAACCTGCTGGCGGGCATCCGCGAGATCCTGACCACCCCTGCCGCGATTGGCTATACCGTCTGCACCGGGCTGATCTTTGGCCCGTTCATCGCCTATCTCAGCCTGGCGCAGCAGATTTTCCAGCGGACCTACGACACCGGGCTGAACTTTACCCTGTGGTTCGCCGCCGGGGCGCTGTCCATCGGGGTGGCGGCGATCGTGAACTCCGCGCTGGTGGAACGTCTGGGCATGCGGTTCCTGTCAAACCTGGCACTGGGCGGTGCGGTGCTGGGCGGCACCGCTTTCGGCGCGCTGGCGCTGGCCACCGACGGGCTGCCGCCTTTCGGGCTGTTCATGCTGTGGCTCATCTGCAATTTCTTTTTCATGGGCCTGCTGTTCGGCAATCTCAACGCGCTGGCGATGGAGCCGCTGGGCCATATCGCGGGGCTGGGCGCGGCCGTGGTGGGGGCCCTGTCCACCGGTATCGCGATTCCCGTCGGGACCCTGATCAGCGAAAACTACACTGGCAACCTGGCGCTGCTGACGCTCGCCTTCGCGACCTCGGCAACGGTCTGCCTGGTGCTGGGCTGGCTCATCAACCGCAGGTAGGATCAGCTCTCTGGACACTGCCGGTCTGGCTGGTACGGTCGCACCGACACCCTCGAAACGGAGCATTCCATGTCCCTTGACGCCGTCCTGAGCCGGATCGACGACGATCTGCCCGCCGCCACCGAACGCCTGCTTGACCTGCTGCGCATTCCCTCGATCTCGACCGATCCGGCCTACAAGGCCGACTGCGACCGCGCCGCCGACTGGCTGGTGGCGCAGCTGACGGCGATGGGCATCGACGCCGGCAAACGCGCGACGCCGGGCCACCCGATGGTCGTGGGTCATCTGGGCGACAGCGGCCCGCACCTGCTGTTTTACGGCCACTACGACGTGCAGCCGGTCGATCCCCTGAATCTGTGGGACCGCGACCCCTTCGACCCCGAGGTGCAGGACACACCCAAGGGCAAGGTCATCCGCGGGCGCGGGTCCTCCGACGACAAGGGCCAGCTGATGACCTTTGTCGAGGCGCTGCGCGCGTGGAAAGAGGTCAAGGGCGACTGGCCCTGCCGCATCACCTTTTTCCTGGAGGGCGAAGAGGAATCGGGGTCGCCGTCGCTGGTGCCCTTCATGAAAGAGAACGCGGAAGAGCTGAAAACCGATGTGGCGCTGATCTGCGACACCGGGCTCTTCGAATCCAAGACGCCCGCCATCGTGACCATGCTGCGCGGCCTTCTGGGCGAGGAACTGACCGTGAAAGCGGCCAGCAAGGACCTGCATTCCGGGATGTACGGCGGCATCGCCATGAACCCCATCCGCGCGCTGAGCAAGGTGGTCGCGGGGCTGCATGACGAGACCGGGCGCGTCACGATCCCCGGCTTTTACGACGGCGTGCCGGAACTGCCCGACGAACTGGAGGCCCAGTGGCAGGGTCTTGCCTTTGACCACGAAGCATTCCTGGGCGACGTGGGCCTGTCCGTTCCGGCGGGCGAGCAGGACCGCACCCCGCTGGAGATGATCTGGTCGCGCCCCACCTGCGAGGTCAACGGCATCTGGGGCGGCTATACCGGTGACGGGTTCAAGACGGTGCTGCCGTCCATGGCCCATGCCAAGATTTCGTTCCGGCTGGTCGGATCACAGGACCCGCTGGCCATCCGCGAGAACTTCCGCGCAATGGTGCAGGATGCCCTGCCCGCCGATTGCGAGGTCACGTTCCACGCCCACGGCGCCAGCGGGGCTTCGGGCGCCGACATATCGGGCCCGATGTTCGAACAGGCGCGTCAGGCGTTGTCGGACGAATGGAACGTTCCCGCCGCCTACATCGGCTGCGGCGGCTCGATCCCCATCGCGGGGCATTTCCAGCGGATCCTGGGCACCGAGCCGATGCTGATCGGCTTTGGCAAGGACGACGACGCCCTGCATTCCCCGAACGAGAAATACGACATGGAAAGCTTCCACAAGGGGATCCGGTCCTGGGCGCGGATACTGGATGCGCTGACCTGATCGGGGGCGGGTCTGGGAAACGGCGACCGGCACGTTCGGGAGGAGGAGTGAACGTGCCGGTCTGCATAACGGCTTCTGGGAGGAAGCACCGTAAAAGTCGGCACCCGGCGGTCTCTGGGAGGAGCGAGGCCGGTTGCCTGGCAATGACGCCTGCGATTGACGCGCGCCATTGATGCTGTTGCGCGGCGGTCCGCGCGATGTTCGTTCCGACGGGTCAGAGACCGTCGTATTCGTAGTCAAGCAGATAGGCTGCATGCTGCGGGATGTCCCCGCGGGTGATGCCCATCTCTTCGAGCTGCCGGTCGCTTCGGGCGTTCAGCACAGAGACCATGCGGCTGTACTGCATCGCCCTGACGACCGTATCGATGGTACGGGCTGCCCCGCGAAAGAAGCCCGACGCCGCCCCCTGGATACCAGCGAGGATGCCGTGTACTGCGTTCTGTCCGTGAAGGGTGCCTTGATCAGCCATGTTGTGTCTCCATATCTGCGGTTTCGCGGGCCGCGCGCCGGATATGCGACCGGTGGATGCCGATGTCGGCAAGGTCGCGATCGCCGAGGGCGGCGAGTTCGTTGAAGGTGCGCCGATAGATCGCGCGGCGCTTGCGGAACAGCGCCAGGGTCTCGCGCAGTTGCTCGAACCGGTTGCCCAATTGATAAGCGGTGGATTGGTTGTGATGCGTTGCGGTTGCCATGACGACCACTCCTTTCATTGTCTCTGCTGCGGTGCAGTATATATATGCTGCAATGCAGAGATAGCGGCTCCCCCCGCCCGATCCAACCCGTTGTTCGTGCATAGGGGCTATGCCGAAATGGAAAGGCACCGAACGTCATGGACGTATCATCACAGATGCTGGCCTTTGTCCGCGTGGTCGAGACGGGCAGCATATCGGCCGCGTCGCGGGCCAGCGGCCAGACGCCGTCGGCGGTCAGCAAGCAGATCGGCCACCTGGAAGACCACGTGGGCCATCGGCTGTTGCGGCGCACCCGCGCGGGCGTGTCGCTGACCCATGAAGGCGCGCGGTATTACGAGAAATGCCGCGCCATGGCCGAGAAATTCATCGAGGCTGAGGACTACATCAGCAGCTTCAGCGATGCCCCCTCGGGCCAGCTGCGCGTGGCCTCAAGCGTGGCCTTCGGCAAGGCACAGCTGATCCACGTCCTGCCCGAATTTCTGGCCACCTACCCCGAGATCAGGTTCTCGCTCGAACTTACGGACCGGACCATCGAGATCGAAGAGGAAAGCTTTGACGCGGCCATCAGCTTTGCCGAGCAGGAGACCGATCCCAACGTGATCGTGCGACGCATCATGCGCAACGAACGCATCCTTTGTGCGGCGCCGTCCTTCATCGAACGCCACGGGATGCCCGAGAGTTTTGCCGATCTGGCCCGGTACAACTGCCTGCGCACGTCGAATGCGCGCGGGCGGAATGCCTGGCAGGCGACACTTGACGGTGTGAACTACGCGGTGGAGGCCGATGGCAATTTCGAGGGCAACAGTGCCGATGCGGTGTTCATCGCGGCGATGTCGGGGTTGGGGATTGCGCGCCTGTCGACCTACCTGGTCGCGCACAAGATCGCGTCGGGCGAACTGGTCCGCCTCTTCCCGGAGTATACGCAGGACCACGCGGATGTCGCCGTCAGCTACGCGCAGAAGCGCAACCTGTCACCGGCCATCCGCGCATTCGTCGATTTTCTGGTGGACCGCTTCGACCGCCCCCAGCGCAGGCCGTCGCTACACGCGGCGGGGTGATTTGCGCTGTCCCTCGCGCAGAAAGACGTAGATGCCCGACCCGATCACCACCGCCGCGCCCAGAAAGACCATCGGCGCGGGCCATTCGCCGAAAATCGTCCAGCCCCAGAACAGCGCATAGATCAGCAGCGAATACTCGAAAGGCGCGACCGCCGATGCGGGGCTCAGCCGGTAGGCCTGCGACATCAGATACCCGACGGCGGCCGCAACCAGCCCCAGCATCGCGATGGGCAGGGCATCCGCCGCCGGGGGCCAGGTCCAGGCCCGCAACAGGAAACGGATGCTTTCGTTCTGCGTGCCTTCGGCAAAGCGCCCGTCGCCCGCCACCAGGAACATGGTGACACTGACCAGGATAAAGGCGATCTGCATGTGCAATGCCAGCGCCGAGGCACGGCTGGTCGCGCCCAGCTTGCGCGTCAGCACCGACATCGTCGCATAGCCGGCCGCCGCCAGCACCGGCAGGACCACAACCCACCCCAGCGCGTCCTCGCCGCCCGCCAGCTGCGGGGCCATCATCAGCAAGACACCGGCAAAGCCCAGCCCGATGGCGCCAAAGCGGCGCGGGCCGACATGTTCGCCCAGGATCGGGATCGACAGAAGGGTGACGAACAGCGGCGCCACGAAATACAGCGCATTGGCCGTGGCCAGGGGCATCGCCACGATGGCGGCATAGATCATCGAATTGGCAAAGACGATCAGCATCGCGCGCAGCATGTGCAAGAGCGGCCTGCCCGTGCGCAGCAGGCTCCAGCCGCCCTCCAGCCGCAGCAGGAACAGGGTAAAGACCAGCCCCACGCAGGACCGCAGCAACACAAGCTGATGCAGCGGATAGCCGCCCGAAAGCGATTTGATCAGCATGTCGTTGACCGAGATCAGGAACATCCCCGCCAGCATGCAAAAGATGCCCATCCGGGCCTGTGGTATCGCGGCGACGTTCATGCCCCCTCTTACATGTGCTGGCATGGGATTGTTAGGCTACAATCAGACGAAACATGGAAAGGGTAGGAAGATGAGCATCATCAAGGGCTTTGACGCCCATGTGGCACAGGCGAACGGCCAGCGGGTGGCCTATGCGCGCGGTGGCGACGGTCCGCCGGTTCTGCTGTTGCACGGATTTCCGCAGACCCACGCCATGTGGCACGCCGTGGGTCCCGCGCTGGCCGAGCATTTCACCGTCATCGCCCCCGACCTGCGCGGCTACGGCGACAGCGCCAAGCCCGAGGGCACCGCGCCCTACAGCTTTCGCGAGATGGCCGCCGATCCGCTGGCGCTGATGCGCGATCTGGGGTTCGACCGGTTTCACCTGGTGGGCCACGACCGCGGCGGGCGCACCGCCCACCGCATGGCGCTGGATGCGCCGGAAGCGGTCCGCAGCCTGACAGTGATGGACATCGTGCCGACTCATCTGCTGCTCGACACCCTCAGCCACAAGGTCGCCCGCGACTATTATCACTGGTTCTTCCTGGCGCAGCCCGCGCCGCTGCCCGAATCCCTGATCGGCCATGACCCGGACGGCTATTTCGAAACCGCGCTCACCGGCTGGGGGGCAACGGATCTGTCGGTCTACGACCCCCAGGCGCTGGCCGCCTACCGCGCCGCCTGGCGCGATCCCGACACCATTCGCGGCATGTGCGCCGACTACCGCGCCGCGCTGGAAATCGACATGGATCTCGACGCCGCCGATCTGGGCCGCCGCGTGACCTGTCCGGCACTGGTGATGTGGGGCAAGGACGGCGTGATGGCCCGCCGCTACGACCTTGCCGCCACCTGGGCCGACCGGCTGGAAACCCAGCGGACCGCGCCGATGTCCGGCGGACATTTCTTTGTCGACGAACACCCCGCCGAAACCAGCGCGGCGCTGCTTGCGTTCCTGCTGTCGGTGGATGGAGGGGAAGCGAAAACCAGGCCAACCCCCTGACCCGGAACGCAAAAAGACCCCCTGACGGGGGCCTTTTAAGCAGCGGTGGCGCGGTTGACGGGGCTCGAACCCGCGACCCCCGGCGTGACAGGCCGGTACTCTAACCAACTGAGCTACAACCGCCCACTGCGGCTTCGAGGCTGGCCCCGAAGCGTTTGGTGGTAATATGAGCGTAGGCCGGAGCCGTCAAGACGCAAACCGGAGGAAAATTCAGAAATATTCCGAACGCCCGCGGCCAGCCCCCGCAGGCCCGATCCCGATCTCTGGCGCGTTTCGGGATTTACCTGAATCAGGTGTGCGCTGCCTCTGCCTTCGGTCGCACTCGAAAAGGGATGGGGCATGTTGCAGGTTTATCCTGAAACGCCTTAGCGCGACGGTGCGGGGATGAATTCCGCATCGTCGCCCGGCGGCAGCTTGAAACGGCCATGCGCCCAGTCGCCCGCGCGCCAGGCTTCCTTTGCCGCGTTGATGCGGTCTTTCGACGAGGCGACGAAATTCCACCAGATGTGGCGCGGCCCGTCCATCGTCGCACCGCCCAGCAGCATGATCCGCGCGCCCTCTTCGCCGGCGCGTGCGCTGATCCGGTCGCCGGGACGGAACACCAGCATCTGGCCCGCGTCAAACACCTGCCCGCTGACCGTGACAGAGCCGGACACGACGTAGAGCCCGCGATCCTCGTGGTTGTCGGGCATCGGGATGGAGGCCCCCGCCTCCAGCAGGGCATCGGCATAGAAGGTCTCGGAGAAGACCTTGACCGGGGCGGTCTCGCCATAGGCGTCGCCAAGGATCAGGCGCACCTGCTTGCCCTCGCCCTCCAGCAGCGGCAGGTCGTCCTTTGCCGCATGCTGGAAATCGGCGGCGCGGTCCTCGTCTTTCTGCGGCAGCGCGACCCAGGTCTGCAGCCCGAACAGGCTGTGCGGGGCCTTGATCATGTCTCCGTCGGCCCGTTCGGAATGGGTGATGCCGTGCCCCGCCACCATCCAGTTGACCGCCCCCGGTTCGATCCACTGATCGGTGCCCAGCGAATCGCGGTGGTGGATCTTGCCCTTGTAGAGGTAGGTCACTGTCGCCAGGCCGATATGCGGATGCGGGCGCACGTCGATCCCCTTGCCGGTCAGGAACTCCGCCGGTCCCATCTGGTCGAAAAAGATGAAGGGGCCGACCATCTGCCTCTTGGGCGCGGGCAAGGCGCGGCGCACCTCGAACCCGCCGAGGTCGCGGGCGCGCGGGACAATCACGGTTTCAATGGCATCCACGGCGTCGCCTGTGGGGCAATCGGGGTCGAGGGCGGGGTTCCAGCTCATGTCGGGCTCCTGTCTTGCTTTGCCCGAAGGTAAGCGCGGCGCGCGGCTTTGCATAGCTTTAGCCTGCGCACAGTTTCTGTGCGGCAGCCGTGCCGCCCTCAGGCGAATGGCGCGCGGGTTTCAGCGTTGTGTTAGAGTATTTTTGGCATAAAGAAGCCGGGGTCAGGCCAGGACCCGCCAGAGGGTTCAGCCCAGGCCGACGCCAAAGATCATGCCGACGCCCGCGGTCGCGGCCATTGCCAGCGCGCCCCAGAACATCACCCGACCGGCGCCGCGCAGCACACCGGCGCCGCCGACGACGGCCCCCAGGCCGCCGAGAACCGCAAGGGCGAGAAGGGTCGTCAGCGCCACGAAAAGGACGATCTGCGCCTGCCCTGCAAGGGCCGCAACGATCAGCGGCACCACGGCGCCCGCGGCAAAGGTGGCGGCAGAGACAAGCGCGGCCTGCACGGGCCGCGCCGATGCGGTATCCTGGATGCCCAGTTCATCCCGAAGGTGCGCTGCCAGCGCGTCCTTTTCCGTCAGCTGAACCGCGACCTGCCGCGCCAGACCGGGATCGAGGCCGCGCTGCACATAGATCTGGGTCAGCTCGTCCAGTTCCGCCTCCGGCGCGGCCTCAAGCTCTGCGCGTTCGCGGGCGATGTCGGCGTTTTCGGTGTCGGATTGCGAACTGACCGAGACGTATTCGCCTGCCGCCATGGACATGGCGCCCGCGACCAGGCCCGCAAGCCCCGCGATCAGGACCTCGGGCCGCCCGGAGCCTGCCGCCGCCACGCCGACCACGAGGCTGGCGGTGGAGACCAGCCCGTCGTTCGCCCCCAGCACAGCGGCCCGCAGCCAGCCGATGCGATGGACGAGATGGCTTTCGGGATGGGCAGAGTAGGTCATGGCAGCCTCTTTTGGTGTGGGCCGGAAACGCGGACCCGCCCTGCCCTGTTAGGCGAACTGCCGCCGCCGTTCCAGTCCCTCTGCCGCGCACGGCCCGTGCCGGTAGCGACGTGGGATGACGGCGACCGGGTCAGGTGCACAAGGCGGGGACCGCGGGGCGGTCTGGTGCGTCAGGCCTGCGCGGGCTCTGCCGTGGGCATGTCCAGCCCGCCGATGGACAGCAGCTGACGGACCACCTCATCTGTCCCCTGCCCGTGGCGCAGCGCGCAGAACACGAAGGGTCGGTCCCCGCGCATCCGCGCCGCGTCCCGCGTCATCACGTCGAGCGATGCACCCACATGGGGGGCCAGATCGGTCTTGTTGATCACCAGCAGGTCCGACTTGGTGATCGCCGGGCCGCCCTTGCGGGGGATTTCCTCGCCCGCGGCCACGTCGATCACATAGATCGTCACATCCGCCAGCTCCGGGCTGAAAGTGGCAGAGAGGTTGTCGCCGCCGCTTTCGATCAGCACCAGATCGAGATCCGCGTGGCGTGCGCGCATCTCGGCGATGGCCGCAAGGTTGATCGAGGCATCCTCGCGGATCGCGGTATGCGGGCAGCCGCCGGTTTCCACCCCGATCACCCGGTCCTGCGGCAGGATCTGCATGCGCATCAGCGCCTCCGCGTCTTCCTGCGTGTAGATGTCGTTGGTGATCACCCCGATCGACAGCGCCGGGTGAAAGACGCGCGCCAGTGCGGCGGTCAGCGTGGTCTTGCCCGCGCCAACCGGGCCGCCGATCCCGATGCGCAAGGGGCCGTTCATTCTGGTCATGATCGGAATATCCTGTGTTCAAGCGTTTCGTGCCGCATCGCGGCCACATCGGACAGAAAGGCGCTGCTGGCCAGATCGTCCAGGTTTTGGCCCCTGCTCTTTGCCACGACCTGTTCCACCACCGGAGCGAGAGCGGCGAGACAGACCTGCCCCTCGGTCTGGCCCAGCGGCACCAGCCGCACCGCCGCCGAGACCAGATTGCTGGCAAAGGCCTGAAGGTACATCTGTGCCGTCAGCTCCAGCGGCAGCGACATCCGTCCGGCGGCATAGCCCACCGCGACGGGATGGGTCAGCTGCGGCAGCGTCCCGCCCCAGATGGCGGCGGTGGTCCGGGCAAAGGCCCCGCCCTGCACCTGCGTTTCCGCCAGCCGTTCGGCACTGCTGGCAAAGGCGCGGGCCTCGGCGTCCACTGCGGCCACCGCGTCCAGATCTTCACAGGCATGGGCCGCGCAGATCAGGATGCAATCGTTGCGCCCGGTGCCATGGGCCAGCACATCCTCCAGCCAGGCCTGCAGGCTTTCGGCACTGTCGATCCGGCCCGTCGCAATGGCCATCTCCAGCCCATGCGAATAGGCAAAGGACCCCAGCGGATAGCTGGGCGAAAACCATTGCGCGAGGGTCAGCAGATCGCTGTCAGTGGTCATGGGCCGTGTGCCCGTGCGCGTGGCTGTGGGTTCGCCCGTGGCCATAGGCGCCGCCCTCGGGGGTGAAGGGGGCCGTGACCCCGGTCAGGGTCGCGCCCAGGTGTTCCAGCATGTGACCGATCACGGGATCGTTCCGGATCAGCAGGTGATCCGCCGCGATCTGGCAGGGTGTGTGCCGGTTGCCGATATGCCAGGCCAACCGCACCAGGTCCGGCCCGGTGACACGCAACAGCGCCTCTTCTGCCGCACGGACAAGGATATGCGTCCCGTCCTCCAGCACCAGTGCGTCGCCATCGTCCAGCGAGGTCGTCTGCGGCAGATCAACGACAAAAGGCCGCCCCTCCACCGTTTCCAGCCGTTTGCGGCGCAGGAATCGCGCCTCGTAATCCAGCAGGCAGATGTCGGCGGGCCCGGACCAGTGACCCGCCCCGAGATGGGTCTGTGCCACGGGCAGCGTTCTGGGTCTGTCAGCGGTCTGTGTCATCGTAGACGTCCTTTCTCAGAACATGAAATAGCGTTGCGCCATCGGCAGCACCTCGGCGGGCTGGCAGGTCAGCAATTCGCCATCCGCGCGCACCTCGTAGGTTTCGGGGTTCACCTCGATCTCGGGGGTGGCGTCGTTCAACAGCAGGTCCGCCTTGCCGATGTTGCGGGTACCCGCGACCGCAACGGTCTGCTTGGCCAGCCCCAAGGTGGCGCGGATGCCGTCGGCCTGCGCCGCGCCGGACACGAAGGTCACGCTGGCGTGTTCCAGCGACCGCCCGTAGGCGCCGAACATGGGCCGGGTATAGACCGGCTGCGGCGTGGGGATGGATGCATTCGGATCGCCCATCTGCGCCACGACAATGGTGCCGCCCATCAGCACCATCTCCGGTTTCACCCCGAAGAACGCCGGGCTCCACAGCACCAGATCCGCCCGCTTGCCCACCTCGATGGAGCCGACGGCATGCGAGACGCCCTGCGCGATGGCGGGGTTGATGGTGTATTTCGCGATATAGCGGCGGACGCGGAAATTGTCGTTCTCGCCGGTTTCCTCGGCCAGTCGCCCGCGCTGTTTCTTCATCTTGTCGGCGGTCTGCCAGGTGCGGATCAGCACCTCGCCCACGCGGCCCATCGCCTGGCTGTCGGAGGCGATGATGCTGAAGGCGCCCATGTCGTGCAGGATGTCCTCGGCGGCGATGGTCTCGCGCCGGATGCGGCTTTCGGCAAAGGCGATGTCTTCGGGGATCGACTTGTCCAGGTGGTGACAGACCATGAGCATATCCAGATGCTCTTCCAGGGTGTTCACGGTGAAGGGCCGCGTCGGGTTGGTGGAGGACGGCAGGACGAAACCTTCGCCGCAGATCTTGATGATGTCCGGGGCATGGCCGCCGCCCGCGCCCTCGGTGTGGAAGGCGTGGATCGTGCGGCCCTTCATCGCGGCCACGGTGTGTTCGACAAAACCGGATTCGTTCAGCGTGTCGGTATGGATCATCACCTGCACGTCCATGTCGTCGGCCACGCTGAGGCAGCAGTCGATGGCGGCGGGGGTGGTGCCCCAATCCTCGTGCAGCTTCAGCGCCGCAGCCCCGGCCCTGACCATCTCGACCAGCGCCTCGGGCTGGCTGGCGTTGCCCTTGCCCGAAAGCCCGACGTTCATCGCGATGCCGTCGAAGGCCTGCAGCATCCGCCCGATGTGCCAGGGCCCCGGCGTGCAGGTGGTGGCCAGCGTGCCGTGGGCCGGACCGGTGCCGCCGCCGAAACAGGTGGTGACGCCGGAGTGCAGCGAATCCTCCATCTGCTGCGGGCAGATGAAGTGGATGTGGCTGTCCACGCCGCCAGCGGTGAGGATGCGCCCCTCGCCCGCGATGATCTCGGTCCCCGGCCCGATGATAATGTCCACGCCCGGTTGCGTGTCGGGGTTGCCCGCCTTGCCGATGGCATGGATCAGCCCGTCCTTCAGCGCCACATCGGCCTTGTAGATGCCCGCGTGGTCGACAATCAGCGCATTGGTGATGACGGTATCCACCGCCCCGCCCGCGCGTGTCACCTGGGATTGCCCCATGCCGTCGCGGATCACCTTGCCGCCGCCGAACTTCACCTCTTCGCCATAGGTGGTCAGGTCGCGCTCGACCTCGATGATCAGGTCGGTGTCCGCCAGCCTGACCCGGTCCCCGGTGGTGGGGCCGTACATGGCAGCGTATTGCGCACGGGGAATCGAAACGGGCATGTCAGGCTCCTGTGGTCGTCGTAGGCGTGAAACAGCGTGTCTGCCCCGCCGATTGGATTGCATTCCGGGTCACAACGCCCCCATCACCTTGCCATTGAACCCGAACACCACCCGCTTGCCGCCATAGGGCACCAGCGCCACCTCGCGGCGCTGGCCGGGTTCGAACCGCACGGCCGTCCCTGCGGCGATGTCCAGCCGCAGGCCCTGCGCGGCGGCGCGATCGAACTCGAGCGCCGGGTTGGTTTCGGCGAAGTGATAGTGGCTGCCCACCTGCACCGGGCGGTCGCCGGTATTGGCCACCATCAGCGTGACCGCCTCTCGGTCCGCGTTGAGGGTGATGTCCCCCGCTGCGGTGATGACCTCGCCGGGGATCATCTGCGCGCGCCCCGCCGCAGCTTTACCCGACCGTGCAGCGCCACCGCGGCGGCGGCCACGATCAGGGCAAGCCCCATGAAGACCGGCATCCATTCGGCCCCATGCGGGGCGATGTGAACGCCCGGGTGCGCAAGTGCCGGATGTGCCAGCAGCAGCGCAGGCGGAAGGATCAGATGTTTCATGCGGGTTTCCTTTCAGCGGATCGGGTTGTGGACTGTCACCAGCTTGGTGCCATCGGGAAAGGTCGCTTCGACCTGGACCTCGTGGATCATCTCGGCGATGCCCTCCATGCATTGGTCGCGGGTCAGCACCTGGCCGCCCGCCTCCATCATGTCGGCCACGGAACGGCCGTCGCGGGCACCTTCGACCACGACGTCGGTGATCAGGGCGATGGCCTCCGGGTGGTTCAGCCTGACCCCCCGCGCCAGCCGCCTGCGCGCCACTTCGGCGGCCATGGCCACCAGCAGCTTGTCCTTTTCCCGTGGGGTCAGTTGCATCCTAAAGTCTCCAGTTCAGGGGCAGATGGCCGTTGTTCAGCAGCATCAGCGCCGGGATCAGGTAGCGGCGCAGCTCGAAGCTGTCGCCCGCCAGCAGCCGCGCCACCAGAAGGCCACCGGGCAGCAGGCTGGCCCCGCCGGTTCGCGGCATCAGCGCACGCAGCGGCGCCAGCAGACCGTCGGCGCCCGGACCGGCCAGAACCACCGTCGCCACGGCGCCCGCGCCGCCCGCGATGGCCCCGCGCGCCAGATGCGCCTGCACCGCGCCGTCCAGCGCGATCCCGTCGCGGAACAGCGGCACGCCGTCACGGTCGATGCGGATGCGGTCGCGCAGATGCGCGGCGCGCAGCACCTCGCCCATCGCCGCGCGGCCAAAGACCAGCGTCTCGACCATCAACAGGGTCGCGTCCCCGGCAAGCTCTGCCTTCAGCCGCCGGTCGAGCGCCGCGTGATCGAACAGGATCGTTTCTTGCGGCAGCCAGTTGATCCGCGCGCCCGTTGCGGCGCTGAGCTGGGTGTCGATCCGGCCCAGTTCACCGGGCTGCGCGCGGTAGATCCGCTCTGCCGCCTGAGTGCTGAGGGTCAGGCATGCCCCCGGCGCCGCCGACGCGGCAAGGGCCAGCCGGTCGCCGCCGGTGACACCGCCCGCCGTGTTCACGATCACGGCTTCCACATCCGGGCGGAAGACCCGCGGCAGGATCAGCTTCATTGCGCCCGACTGGCGCAACCGTTCCAGCCGCGTCACCCCGCGGTCGTCGGCGCGCACAGCGATCCGGCCCGCGCCCCGCGTGCGCGGCTGAAGGGGGTTGGCATCCTGCCAGTTCTGAGGCGCGGCGGCGGTGATGGGCTTTCCCTCCCGGTAAGGTCCAACCCAGCCTAGCGCCACGCCGCCCCGCCGCAATTGAATGCGCGCCTGGGGGATGGCCTTTTGCCCTGTTTCAGATCGACGTGATGAATTTTTAGGCGGACCGCACGCCAGCCGCTTGCCTGCGCCCGAGAGACACCGCATCAAGGGCGCATGACCGCCTTTTCCCCCCTCACCCTCCGGTCCGAGGCGCTGACCGCGCATATCCTGCCCTTCGGGGCGGCCCTGGTCGGTCTGCATCTGGCGGGCGGGGCCGACAACCTCGTGCTGGGGTTCGCCGACCCGCAGGACCACGCCCGCATTCCGGTCTATGCCGGGGCCGTCGTGGGACCGGTCGCCAACCGGATCGCGGGCGGACGTCTGCGCGTGGCTGGACAGACCCACCAGATGCCCCGGAACGAAGGCGACACCTGCCTGCACTCCGGGCCCGAGGGGCTGCACGCCCGACACTGGGAGGTCCGCGCAAAGGACGCCGCGCGGCTGTGTCTGGGCCTGACCCTGCCGGACGGGGCCTGCGGCCTGCCCGGAAAGCGCGAAATCACCGCGCAATATGCGCTTGCGGGCGATACCCTGACACTGGCGCTGGAGGCCACGACCGACAGGCTCACCGCGATGAACCTCGCGCATCATCCCTACTGGACCCTCGACGGACGCGGCGACGTCTCGACCCACCGGCTTGATGTCGCGGCGACGCATGTGCTGGCCGTAGACGCGCAGGGCCTGCCCACCGGCAAGCTGCGGCCTGTGGCGGGCACCGCGCTTGATTTCCGCTGTCCGCGCCCGGTGCCCCGCGACGCGCCGCTTGACCGCAACTACTGTCTGTCCGACGCCAGCTTGGCCGTGCCCCGTCATGTGGCCACCCTGACCGGCGCGACTGGCACCGCGTTGCAGATCACGACGGACGCGCCGGGGCTTCAGGTCTATAACGGGGCTTTTCTGCCCGCCACGAAAAACGCCCTGCCCGGTGGCCGCGGCTTGCGGCCCTTTCACGCGATGGCGCTGGAGCCGCAGTACTGGCCCGATGCCCCGAACAATCCGCAATTTCCACAGATCATGCTGGCGCCTGGCCAGTTATGGCGGCAGACCACCTGTTACAGATTGGCGACGGGCTGACGCTGGCACGATTTTGCCTTTATTCTGCCCTGCTGTCGGCACGCCTTGCCGCCACCCTCGGCGTCGGGCGCAGCCCCCGCGCCCCAGCAGGAGACGCGAGATGGCACGTCACGACCCGAAACCGGCGCCCCAGCCGCAAAAGCCGCCCGAAACCGGCGAGGACCAGAACGGCAAGCCCAAGCCGAAACCGCCGATCATCACGGATTACGCGAGTATCTGAGCGGCACCGGAGCTGCGCTGCACGACCTCCACCCTTGAACCCGATGCATCCCGCGCCACCTTTTCCGTTTGAACGGCAGAAAGGATCGGGACATTGGAAGAACACGCCCACGCTGACGAACTCGCCCGCCTGCGGCGGCTCGCGACACGGATGGACACCGCCTTTCGCATCCCCGGGACAGGCATCCGGTTTGGCTGGGACGCGATCATCGGCCTTCTGCCCGGCGTCGGCGACACCCTGGCGCTCGCGCCCTCCGCCTATATCATTCACAAATCGCACCGGCTGGGCGCGCCGAAGCACCTGCTGGCGCGGATGATGCTGAATTCCGGCATCGACCTGGTCGTCGGGTCGGTGCCGCTGATCGGTGACATTTTCGACGTGGGCTGGAAATCGAAGATCCGCAATGTCGACCTGCTGGAGCGCCACCTGCGCGACACAGCGGCCCGCGCACCGCGCAACGAAGATGTCGAGGGCAATCTGTCGTCGCATCACCCGGATCTGCGCGGCTGATCCCCCCGAAAACGCGAACACCCCCGCGGCATCCCGCGAGGGTGTCTGAAATCTATTGTCGACCGGCTGCTGCCGGATGGAACAGGACTTATCCGACCAGTTCGAGACCGGAGAAGAAATAGGCGATCTCGACCGCCGCTGTCTCGGGAGCATCGGATCCGTGAACGGAGTTCTCGCCCACGCTCTCGGCGAATTCGGCGCGGATCGTGCCCGCTTCGGCATCGGCGGGGTTGGTGGCGCCCATCACTTCGCGGTTCTTGGCAATCGCACCTTCGCCTTCCAGCACCTGCGCGACGATCGGGGCGGAGGCCATGAATTCGCACAGCTCGTCATAGAAGGGACGCTCGGCGTGCACCTTGTAGAACTCGCCTGCCTGGGCCTTGGTCAGGTGAATCCGCTTTTGCGCCACGATGCGCAGACCTGCGTCCTCGAACTTCTTGTTGATGGCGCCGGTCAGGTTGCGGCGGGTGGCGTCGGGCTTGATGATCGAGAATGTACGCTCAAGGGCCATGTGGCTTGCTCCTTCGGGGGTGTTGAATTTGGCGCCTCCTAGCATGGGGTCCCGGCCTTGAAAAGCCGCGATTGACGGGGCCTGCAACTTGGTCCACACCCCGCGCATGTTACGCATTTCCGAAATCAGCTACTCCGTCGAGGGGCGCCCCCTGTTCGAAGAGGCCAGCGCCGTGATCCCCGAAGGCCACAAGGTGGGCCTGGTCGGGCGCAACGGCGCGGGCAAAACCACGTTGTTCCGCATCATCCGCGGCGAACTGGCGCTGGATGGTGGCGACATCAGCCTGCCCAGCCGGGCCAGGATCGGCGGGGTGGCGCAGGAGGTCCCCTCCTCCGACGTGTCGCTGATCGACACCGTCCTTGCCGCCGACACCGAGCGCGCGGCGCTGATGGCGGAGGCCGAGACCGCGACAGAGGCAGGGCGCATCGCCGACATCCAGTCGCGGCTGGCCGATATCGACGCCTGGTCCGCCGAAGGGCGCGCGGCGGCGATCCTCAAGGGGCTGGGTTTCGACGACGCGGAACAGCAAATGCCCTGCTCGGACTTTTCGGGCGGCTGGCGCATGCGCGTGGCGCTGGCGGGCGTGCTCTTTGCCCAGCCCGACCTTTTGCTGCTGGACGAACCGACCAACTATCTCGACCTCGAAGGCGCGCTCTGGCTGGAAAGCTATCTGGCCCGATACCCCCATACGGTGATCATCATCAGCCACGACCGCGGTCTGCTGAACCGTGCGGTGAACGGGATCCTGCATCTCGAAGACCGCAAGCTGACCTTCTATCAGGGCCCCTACGACCAGTTCGCCCGCCAGCGGGCCGAACAGCGCGCGGTGCAGGCCGCCATGGCCAAGAAGCAGCAGGCCCGCCGCGATCACATGCAAGCCTTCGTGGACCGGTTCAAGGCCAAGGCATCCAAGGCCAAGCAGGCCCAGTCCCGCGTCAAGATGATCGAGAAGATGGACATGATCTCGACCCCTGAACAGGCGGCGAAGCGGGTATTCACCTTCCCCGAACCGGAGGAACTGTCGCCGCCCATCATCTCGATCGAGGGCGGATCGACCGGCTATACCCCCGGCAAACCTGTGCTGTCGCGGCTGAACCTGCGCATCGACCAGGACGACCGCATCGCGCTGCTGGGCAAGAACGGCCAGGGCAAATCGACACTGTCCAAGCTGCTGTCGGACCGGCTGGTGCTGATGGACGGCAAGGCGGTGAAGGCCAACAAGCTGCGCATCGGCTTTTTCGCCCAGCACCAGGTGGACGAGCTGCACGTGACTGAAACGCCGCTGCAGCACATGATCAGCGCCCGGCCCGGCGTGCTGCATTCGAAACTGCGCGCACAGCTGGCGGGCTTTGGCCTGGGGGCGGACCAGGCCGAAACCGAGGTGGGCCGCCTGTCGGGCGGGCAGAAGGCGCGGCTGTCGCTGCTGCTGGCCACGCTGGACGCGCCGCATCTGCTGATCCTCGATGAGCCGACCAACCACCTCGACATCGAAAGCCGCGAGGCGCTGGTGGAGGCGCTGACGCAGTATTCCGGCGCGGTGATCCTGGTCAGCCACGACATGCACCTGCTGTCGATGGTGGCGGACCGGCTGTGGCTGGTGTCGAACGGCACCGTGACCCCTTACGAGGAGGATCTGGAAAGCTACCGCAAGATGCTGCTTCAGCCGACGAAACCGGTCAGCAAGAACAGCAAACCGGCAGAGGCGCCCAAGCCCAAGCGCGCCAGCCGCGAGGACATCCTTGCCCTGCGCGCCGAGGTCCGCAAGTCCGAGGCACGCGTGGAAAAGATCAACGACATGCGCGACAAGCTGGCCCAGAAGCTGGCCGATCCGGCCCTCTACGAGGACACCAAGGTCGGCGAGCTGGAAGTCTGGAACAAGAAATACGCCGAGGTGATGCAGGCGCTTGAACGGGCGGAGGGCTTGTGGATGAGCGCGCTGGAGAAGCTGGAAAAGGCCAGTGCATGATCCCCGCCGCGCGTCATAGGGCACGAACCGATGTGCGGGGCCAAAACTCTTGCAAGAGTTTTGCCGCGCGCATTCCCCGGTCCGGGCCTGTCGGGCATCCCGCGTTCCGTCTGCGCTGGCGCGGGGGCGGGACATGACCTTCGACACCGCTTACATGATCACCGCGCTGGTCACGATGTTCGTGGTGATCGACCCCATCGGCATTGCGCCGCTCTTCATCGCGCTGACCCCGGGCATGTCCCGCGCCGAGCGGCGGCGCATCGCCTGGCGTGCTGTGCTGGTGGCGGGTTTCGTGCTGACGCTGTTTGCCTTTCTGGGCGAAGCGGTGCTGGGCTTTGTCGGCATCTCGATGCCCGCCTTCCGGATTGCGGGCGGGATCTTGCTGTTTCTCACCGCGCTCGACATGCTGTTCGAGCGGCGCACCAAGCGGCGCGAGGACCGCACCGAAGAGGCCGAGGCCACCGACCCTTCCGTCTTTCCGCTGGCGATTCCGCTGATGGCCGGACCCGGCTCCATCGCATCGGTCATCCTGCTTGCCGGGGAACGCCCCGGCGCGGAGGGGCTGGTGACGGTGCTGGGCATCACGGCGCTGACCCTGCTGGTGATGGCGCTGGTGCTGCAGGCCGCCGGTGGGGTGGAGCATCTGATCGGCAAGACCGGGATCGACGTGATCACCCGCCTTCTGGGCATGTTGCTGGCCGCGCTTTCGGTGCAGTTTGTTCTGGACGGGCTGATCGCCTTCGGCTTCGGCCCCGGCGCGGGCTGACAGCGGGCCGCTTCGGCCCTATATCGGAAGGCAAGCGAGAGGGAGCCGACGCCGATGGGTGAAACCGACACGATGCAACTGGTCTATCTGTCCGTCTTGGGGGCGGTGCTGGCCGGGTGGTTTTTTCTGCAATCGCGCGAGAGCCTGAACCGCAGCCTGCAATACATGGCTGTCTGGGCGCTGATCTTTGTCGGCGGGGCGGCGGCGGTCGGGCTGTGGCAGGACATCAGCCGGGATGCGGCGCGCCCGCAGATGGTGCTGACCGACGACGACCGGATTGTCGTGCCCAGGGCCCGCGACAGCCATTATTACCTGACGCTCGACGTCAACGACACGCCGATCCGCTTTGTGGTCGATACCGGTGCCACGGACCTGGTGTTGACCCGCGACGACGCGCGGCTGGCCGGGATCGACCCGGACAGCCTGAATTTCCATGGCTCAGCCAATACCGCCAACGGCATGGTCCGCACCGCCTACGTCCGGCTGGATCAGGTCACGCTTGGCCCCGTGACAGACCGCAACGTGCCCGCGGTCGTCAACGAGGGTGAGATG
The DNA here is from genome assembly GCF_009363555.1 of Sulfitobacter sp. THAF37. NCBI lineage: Bacteria > Pseudomonadati > Pseudomonadota > Alphaproteobacteria > Rhodobacterales > Roseobacteraceae > Sulfitobacter > Sulfitobacter sp. THAF37. The sequence goes on along the minus strand of NZ_CP045372.1, from coordinate 2,672,185 downwards.
CGGCAATCGCTTCTGGGGATGGGGTACCTGCAACGCTGGGGCCGGATCGAGATCGCGAACGACGAGCTGATCCTGACGCGGTAGGTCCGGTGTCCCGCCAGCGGATCGGGCCGCGGCGCGGGCTGACGGCTTGGGATGAGGTATTTTTGGCATAAAGAAGCCGGGGGCCCGCCCTTGCCGCGACGCCTTGCGCGGGTTGGGCGGGGGTCAGGTTTCGGCCTTTTTCTCCCAGCGGCCCGAGGCTTCTGACCAGTATTGGGCGGAAACTCCGGCCTGTTTCAGCGCCATCCATTGGTGCCGCGCGCGGTCGAGGGCTGTGGGGTCGTCCCCGTCGAAGAGCACGCAGACCCGTTCCAGCGCGGCGACCTCTTCTGGCGTCACCTCGGCCCCGTGGCACGACATCACGCAGGCCGGGGCGTTGGGGGCGTCGGGCGCAGTGGTCAGCAGCACGGGCTGGGCGGCGTCATGCGGACCGCCCGCGAGGCCGTGCGGCAGGAAGCCCTCCTCGGGTCCTAGCCAGAGCGCGCGATCCAGGGCCTCCAGCCCGGCGGGATCGGTGCCCCGCACCGCGACCCGCCAGCCCTGCGCCAGCGACCGTTCCAGCAGCATCCGAAGGGTTTCGGCCAGGGGCCGCCGGGTCAGGTGGTAGAAATAGGCCGCCCCCATGGCCGGGTCACGCCGTCTCGAAGCGGTCCGCCACGAGGCGGTTCAGCGCCGCGACGCCCCAGCCCGTCGCCCCCGTCGGCGCCAGCGCGGTTTCGGATTTGACCGAGGCGACACCGGCGATGTCGAGGTGGATCCAAGGGGTTTCGTCCTTGACGAAACGCTGCAGGAACTGCGCCGCCGTGATCGAGCCTGCCGCCCGCCCGCCGATGTTCTTCATATCCGCGATGCGGCTTTTCAGCAGGTCGTCATAGGCCTGGCCCAGGGGCATCCGCCAGGCGCCTTCGCCCTCGGCTTCCGCCGCCTTGAGGAAATCGCCGCAGAACCCGTCGTTGTTGGAAAAGACGCCCGCATTCTCGTGGCCGAGGCCGACGACGATGGCCCCGGTCAGCGTGGCGAGATCGACCATCGCGGCAGGTTTGAACCGGTCCTGCGCGTACCACATGACGTCACACAGGACGAGCCGGCCTTCGGCGTCGGTGTTGATCACCTCAACGGTGTCGCCCTTCATCGAGGTGATGACATCGCCCGGACGGGTCGCATTGCCCGACGGCATGTTTTCGACCAGCCCCACGAGGCCGACCACGTTGGCCTTTGCGCCGCGCAGCGCGAGGCTGCGCATGACGCCCGCGACGACGCCCGCGCCGCCCATGTCCATGGTCATGTCCTCCATCCCCGCAGCGGGTTTGAGGCTGATGCCCCCGGTATCGAAGACGACCCCCTTGCCCACCAGGGCGAGCGGGGCGGCGTCCTTCTTGCCGCCCTCCCAGCGCATCACCACGACCTTGGAGGGGCTGTCGGAGCCCTGTCCCACGCTCAGCAGCGTGCGCATGCCCAGGTCTTCCAGGTCGGCCTCTTCCAGCACCTCGACCTTCAGGCCCAGTTTCTCCATCGCAACGAGGCGGTCGGCGAATTCGGTCGTGGTCAGCACGTTGGCGGGGGCGTTGATCAGGTCGCGGGTCATGAAGGCGCCCTCGGCCACTGCCATCAGCGGGTCTGCCGCGGCCTGCGCGTCGTCCGGTTTGCTGCACATGATCGTCACCGCGCCCTCGCGATCCTTCGGGCTGCTCTTGTGATCCTCGAACCCGTAGTCGCGCATGGCGAGACCGAAGGCGGCCTCTGCCACCCGGCGCATGCCCGCCGCCAGCACCAGCAGGTCGGCGGTGCCACGCGTCTTGGCCAGGGTCGCACCGGCGCGGCGGGCTTCGGTCACGCTGACGCGGCGGGGCATGTGGATCACGTCCACCGCTTCGGCGGCCAGACCCGAGGGATAGGCCATCGCGACGCCCTGCCCCGGCTTCAGCTTGGTGAACTTCTCGCTTTCCACCAGCCGGGCGAGCGCCCCCCGCGTCAGTTTGTTCACCCGCCGCGCGCCCGCGTCCATCCGTCCCTCGGGGTTGACGAAGACGGCGATCCGCCCCTCGTGCGCGGCGATCCGGTCGATGGCGGTTTCGGTAAAGGTGATCGGGGTGAGATCGGTCATGTGGAGGCCCTTGTCCTGGTTTCCCGCACAGACCTACCGCGCCCGCCCGCCAAGCGCCAGATATCAGTTTTCCACCCCGGGGTTTTACAGTAATGTCGCCGAAAATCGCCGTGAGAGCACCGGATCAGACCTTGGGGGGAACGCAGTGGCACGCCTTGACCGCTATATGCTGTCGCAGTTTCTGCTGCTTTTCGGATTCTTCGCGCTGGTGCTGGTGGCGCTGTTCTGGATCAATCGCGCGGTGCTGCTGTTCGACCGGCTGATCGGGGACGGGCAATCGGCGCTGGTTTTCCTGGAGTTTACCGCGCTTGGCCTGCCCAAGCTGATCCTGACGGTGCTGCCCATCGCCGCCTTCGCGGGGGCGGCCTATGTCACCAACCGGCTGAGCGGCGAAAGCGAGCTGACGGTGATGCAGGCGACCGGCTGGGGGCCCTGGCGGCTGGCGCGGCCCGTGTTCATATACGGCCTGTGCGTGGCGGGCATGATGTCGGTGCTGAGCCATTTCCTCGTCCCGCTGGCCCAGGCCCAGCTCAGCCAGCGCGAGACGGAGATTTCCCAGAACGTGACAGCGCGGCTGCTGACCGAGGGCACCTTTCTGCATCCGGGTGACAAGGTCACCTTCTACACCCGCCAGATCGACGCGGACGGGGTGTTGCGCGATGTCTTCCTGTCGGACCGCCGCGACGCGGACGAAGGGGTGATCTATACCGCCGCCGAAGCCTATCTTGTCCGCAACGGCGAGGCGGCGACGCTGATCATGGTGGATGGGCTGGCACAGCGGCTGGACCGCACCGACAACCGGCTGGCCACGGCAAAGTTCCGCGATTTCTCCTTTGACATCTCGGCACTGGTCAGCAGATCGGCGGGGCGCGCGATCTCCAGCCAGAACCTGACCACGCTGTCGTTCATGACCTCGTGGCCCAGGTTGTCGGAAGAATCCGGCGACAGCCTGGGCACCATAACGGAGGAGTTTCATTCCCGCTTTGCACAGCCGCTGTTCTGCGTCGTGGCGGCGATGGTGGGGTTCGCCACGCTTTTGCTGGGCGGCTTTTCGCGCTTTGGCGTGTGGCGGGAGGTGGTCATCGCCTTTGGCCTGCTGATCGCCATCGACGGCTTCCGCGGGGCGCTGGTGGACGAGGTGCTGACCGACCCGGCGAAGTGGCCGCTGATGTATGTGCCGGTGCTGGCCGGTGCGCTGCTGGTGGTGGCCGAACTGACGCTGGCGGCACGGCCCGGCCTGCTGCGCCGTCGGCGGCGGGAGGCCGGGGCATGATCCTGCACTTTTACTTTGCCCGCCGCTTTGCGATCACCTTTGTCGCGATCACCGCCATTCTGTTTGCCCTCGTGATGCTGGTGGACGCGGTCGAGCAGGCGCGCCGCTTTGGAAGCTACGATCTGGGCTGGCAGCGCATTCTGGGGCTGACCCTGCTGAACGCGCCGCAGACCATCAACCTGATCCTGCCGCTGATCATGATCCTGGCGACCGTGGCGCTTTTCATCTCGCTTGCCCGGTCGTCCGAACTGGTGGTGACGCGGGCTGCCGGGCGGTCGGCGCTGCGGGCGCTGATCGCACCGGCGGTGGTGGCGCTGCTGATCGGGGTCATGGCGGTGGGCATGCTGAACCCCATCGTGGCCGCCACCAACAACCGCTATCTGCAACTGTCGGAAAGCTACCGGTCGAACGGGGCCTCGGCCCTGTCGATCAGCGAAGAGGGCCTGTGGCTGCGGCAGGGCAACCTCGACGGGCAGACCGTGATCCGCGCCTGGCGGTCCAACGCCGACGCGTCGGTGCTCTACGATGTCACCTTCATCACCTATGAGAACGGCAAGGGTCCGGTCAGCCGGGTTGAAGCGGGATCGGCCGCGCTGCTGGACCGCGAATGGCGCCTGCGGGACGCCAAGTTCTGGCCGCTGGAAGATGGCGTCAACGCCGAAGGCAACGCCACCACCCATGAATTGCTGACCATCCCTTCCTCGCTGACGGTGGACCGCATTCGCGAAAGCATCGGCGAACCCGGGGTGGTGTCGATCTACGAACTGCCCACCTTCATCCGACAGCTGGAACAGGCCGGGTTTAGTCCGCGCAAACACAAGGTGTCGTTCCAGGCCGAATTCGCGCGGCCTTTCTTCCTGCTGGCCATGGTTCTTGTTGCGAGCGCCTTCACCATGCGGCATACCAGATTTGGTGGTACAGGGGTCGCTGTACTGGCATCTGTGCTATTGGGGTTCACCTTGTATTTCATTCGCAGCTTTGCGCAAATCCTTGGAGAGAACGGCCAGATCCCGGTTGTGCTGGCCGCCTGGGCGCCGCCCGCTGTGGCCATTCTGCTGGCGCTCGGACTGCTGCTGCACGCGGAGGACGGATAGACACGTGCGCCGCTGGCTGCTGATACTGGCCCTGTCCATGATGCCGCTGACGTCCGCCAAGGCGCAGCAAAGCACGGATCCTGCCGCGGTGCTGGTCGCCGACCGGGTGTTTCTGACCCGTGACCGGACCCTTGTGGCGCAGGGCAATGTGGAGGCGTTTCAGGGAGAGACGCGTCTGCGCGCCAACGCCATCCGCTACGATCAGGCATCCGGGGCACTGAGCATCGAGGGCCCCATCGTCATAACAGAGGGCGCGGATACGCTGATCCTTGCCGATGCGGCAGAGCTTGACCCCGACCTGCAGAACGGTCTGCTGCGGGGCGCGCGGCTGGTGCTGAACCAGCAATTGCAGCTTGCCGCGAACCAGATCAACCAGGTCGATGGCCGCTACAGCCAGCTTTACAAGACCGCCGTGACCTCCTGCAAAGTCTGCGAGGACGGGCGCGCGCCGCTGTGGCAGATCCGGGCCCGGCGGGTGGTGCATGACAAGCTGGAGCAGCAGCTCTACTTCGACGAAGCCTCATTTCACATCCGCAATATTCCTGTCTTCTACCTGCCCAGACTGCGGCTGCCGGATCCGACACTCGAACGGGCCACCGGCTTCCTGCGGCCCTCGCTCAGGACAACCTCGCGGCTGGGCACCGGGGTCAAGATCCCCTACTTCATCAAGATCGGCGATCACCGCGACCTGACGCTGACGCCCTACCTGTCCAGCGCCACCCGCACGCTGGAGTTCCGCTATCGGCAGGCGTTCCGCAACGGACGTATCCAGTTCGACGGTGCCTATACCCGTGACGACGAACGCCCCGGCAAGACGCGCGGCTATCTTTTCGGGTACGGGCAGTTCGACCTCGCGCGTGACTACGTGCTGGACTTCGCGATCGAGGCGACGAGCGACCGGGCCTATCTGACGGAATACGGCTATTCACCGAAAGACCGGCTGACCAGCCAGCTGACCGTCAGCCGCGTGCGCCGCGACGCCTACGTGCGCGCCAGCATCTACAACTTCGAATCTCTGCGCGACACCGAGGTGAACGACGAATTGCCGACGATCGTGCTGGATGGCGACTACGAGCGACGTTTCTTCCCGCGGGCCGTGGGCGGAGAGCTGCGGATGCGCATCCAGCCCCACAGCCACCTGCGCACCTCGGACCAGGATATCGTGGGCCGCGACGTGGCGCGCCTGCAAGGTGACATCAAATGGCTGCGCCGGTTGACCTTCGGCAACGGGCTGGTGGTGGACGGACAGACCGGGATCAGCTTCAGCGGCTTTGATATCGTGCAGGACAGCACCTATTCGCAGAACCATTCCGAAGTGGTGCCTTTCGCGGCCCTCGCCCTGCGCTACCCGATGCTGCGGCGCGAGACCGGCAGCGTGACACAGATGCTCGAACCGATCGCCCAGATCGCCTGGGTCGGCGGCCAACGGCTGCCGATCCCGAACGATGAAAGCACGCGCGTCGAATTTGACGAGGGCAATCTGCTGTCGCTGTCCCGGTTTCCCCGCCCGGACCGGCGCGAACGCGATGCGATTGCGGCCATCGGTGTCAACTGGTCGCGGTTCGACCCCGCCGGATGGGATGCCCACCTGACCATCGGACAGGTCCTGCGCGAGCAAGCCGATCCCGACTTCGCCAGCACCTCCGGTCTGTCCGGGACCAGTTCGGATTTCCTGCTGGCGGGGCAGATCAAGACGGCAGAAGGGCTGTCGCTGACCGGGCGTGGCCTGTTCGACGAGAATTTCGACTTTGCCAAGGCCGAGCTTCGCGGCGACTGGGATTTCGCCCGCGGTCGGCTGGGGGGCAGCTATGTCTGGCTCGACGCGGACCTGGCCGAGGACCGCCTGCAGGCGGTTTCGGAAATCGCGCTGGACGGGGATTACAGGATCAGCCGCCACTGGACCGCCTCGGCCGACTGGCGCTTTGACGTCGCCGACGAACGCGCCGCTTCGGCAGGTATCGGCCTGACCTATGACAATGAATGCGTGTCGGTCGATCTTTCCGTCAATCGGCGCTATTCGACCTCAACTAGTGTTGAGCCCTCGACCAATATCGGTTTTAACATCGGGCTCAGGGGCTTCGCCGCCACCAATGGAACAGAAAGATACGTGCGCTCATGCCGGAACTGACCAGATCCACACCTTCGTTCATCCTGCGGTGGGCTGCCGCCCTGGGGCTGGCGCTCTGCCTGCTGGTGCCGCCGGTGACTGCACAGAACCTCTATGCGCCCGTGGCCCGTGTGAACGACAAGGTCATCACCGAATTCGAGGTCCAGCAGCGCCAGCGGTTCCTTCAGGTGCTGAACGCGCCGGGCACCGACCGTGAAAGCGTGATCGACGCGCTGATCGACGACCGGCTGCGCATGGAACTGGCGGAAAGCTTCGATCTTGAGATGACGCCGGAGGGCGTCCGCGACGGGCTGACCGAATTCGCGGGCCGCGCCAATCTCACGCTCGACGAATTCACCGCCGCGCTGGGTCAGGCCGGTGTGTCGCAAGAGACCTTCCGCGACTTCGTGGTGACGCAGCTGGTCTGGCGCGAACTGATCCGGGCCCGCTACGGCAGCCGCGTCAACATCTCGGACGCCGAGATCGACCGCGAACTGGGCCGCAGCGGGTCGGGTGGCGGCATCCGCGTGCTGCTGTCCGAAATCATCATCCCCGCCCCGCCGCAGAACGCCGCGCGGGTGAACGCGCTGGCCGACCGCATCGCACAAAGCCAGTCCGAAGCCGAATTCTCGCGCTACGCACAGCAATACTCGGCCACCGCGTCGCGCGGGCGCGGCGGGCGCATGCCCTGGACGCCGCTCGAAAACCTGCCGCCCTCGTTGCATCCCATCCTGCTGGCGCTGGCCCCGGGCGAGGTGACGGCGCCCCTGCCCATCCCGAATGCCGTGGCGCTGTTCCAGCTGCGCGGGATCGAAGAAACCGGCGCGCCCAGCAAGAGCTACTCGGAAATCGAATACGCCGCCTATTACATTCCCGGCGGTCGCAGCGAACCCGCCCTGGCCCAGGCCGCCCGGGTGCGCGCCGAAGTGGATACCTGCAACGACCTTTACGGCGTGGCCCAGGGCCAACCGGAAAGCGTGCTGGACCGCGGCAGCAAGGCCCCCGGCGAGATTCCGCAGGACATCGCCATCGAACTGGCCAAACTCGACCCGGGCGAAAGCTCCACCGCGCTGACGCGGTCGAACGGCCAGACGCTGGTGTTTCTGATGCTGTGCAGCCGCACCGCAGAGGCCAACGCCGAAGTCAGCCGCGAAACCGTCGTGTCGAACCTGCGCCAACGCAAGCTTTCGGGCTATGCAGAGCAGCTGACGCAACAACTCCGCGCCGACGCCCGCATCATTCGGCAATGACCCAAGGCCCCCGCGACGCCGCGGCCCGGGACCGGCCAGTCGCGATTTCCTGCGGGGAACCCGCCGGCATCGGGCCAGAGGTCGCCGCCCGCGCATGGGCAGCACTTGCAGCCGAAATCCCGATGGTCTGGCTCGGCGATCCGCGCCACCTGCCCCACGACGTGCCGCACCGCATTGTGCCGGACGCCGCAGCAGCCGCGCGCGTCAGCCGCGACGCGCTGCCGGTGCTGGCCCATGACTTCGGCGGCCCCGCCACCCCCGGCAGGGCGCAGGCCGGTCACGCCCAGGGCGTGATCGACATGATCGCACTGGGGGTGGATCTGGTGCGCGACGGCGACGCCTGCGCGCTCTGCACCGCGCCGACCCACAAAAAGGCCCTCAAGGACGGTGCCGGTTTCGCCCATCCGGGCCACACCGAATACCTCGCAGCACTGGCTGGCGTCGACCAGGTTGTGATGATGCTCGCCTCGGACCAGCTGCGCGTGGTGCCCGCCACGATCCACATCGCCCTGTCCGAGGTTCCCCGGCAGCTGACCCCGGCCAGCCTGACCCGGACCATCGAAATCACCCACGCTGGCCTGCGCGATCTCTTCGGCATCGCGGCCCCCCGCATCGCCGTGGCCGGGCTGAACCCCCACGCGGGCGAAGGCGGCGCCATGGGCCGGGAAGAACTGGACTGGATCGCACCGCTGATCGCCGACCTTCGCGCAGGGGGCTACGACCTGGCCGGACCGCTGCCCGCCGACACCATGTTTCACGCCGCCGCCCGCACCCGCTACGACGCGGCGGTGGCAATGTATCACGACCAGGCGCTGATCCCGATCAAGACGCTGGATTTCGACAGGGGCGTGAACGTGACACTGGGCCTGCCCTTCGTGCGCACCTCCCCCGATCACGGCACCGCCTTCGACATCGCGGGCAAGGGGCTGGCAAACCCCACCAGCATGATCGAGGCGATCCGCCTGGCGCACCGCATGGGCGGGGGCGCAGCATGATCCTTCATTGTTCCCCAAATACACGAAAGCCCGGATTGCCACCCCGCACCGGCCCCACCGCATGAGCGCCATCGACAGCCTCCCCCCCCTGCGTGAGATCATCGCGCAGCACGGACTTTCCGCCCGCAAATCGCTGGGCCAGAACTTCCTGCTGGACCTGAACCTGACGGCCAAGATCGCACGGCAGGCCGGCGACCTTTCCGCCTGCGACGTGCTCGAAATCGGCCCCGGTCCCGGCGGCCTGACGCGCGGTCTGCTCGCCGAGGGCGCGCGCCATGTACTGGCCATCGAAAAGGACAACCGCTGCCGACCCGCGCTCGACCAGATCGCCGCCGCCTACCCCGACCGGCTGAGCGTGATGGAAGGCGACGCGCTTGAAACCGATCCGCTGGCGCATCTGACACCGCCGATCCGGGTCGCGGCGAACCTGCCCTACAACATCGGAACAGAACTCCTCGTGCGCTGGCTGACACCGCCGGACTGGCCGCCCTTCTGGGAAAGCCTGACATTGATGTTCCAGCGCGAGGTGGCAGAGCGCATCGTCGCGCAGCCCGGCAGCAAGGCCTACGGCCGACTTGCCCTGCTGGCGCAGTGGCGCGCCGATGCGCGTATCGTCATGCATCTGCCACCGGGCGCATTTACCCCGCCGCCCAAGGTGTCCTCCGCCGTGGTGCATCTGACCGCCCTGCCCACGCCGCGCTTTCCGGCCGATCCTGCCGTCCTGAACCGCGTCGTCGCCACCGCCTTCAACCAGCGGCGCAAGATGCTGCGCGCCGCGCTGCGCGGCCTGGCCCCCGATATCGAAGACCGGCTGACCGCCGCCGGGATCGCGCCCACCGACCGCGCGGAACAGCTCACACTGGAGGCGTTCTGCGCCCTGGCACGGGAGGTTGCCAAGACATGATACGCCTGATCGCCCTGATCGCTCTGCTGTGTTCCATGGCCGGTTGCGCGCCCACCGGCCCCTCCCGGGGGACGGCGCAGGATGTGGCGGCGCTTGCCCGCTCCTTGCGGGCGATGTCGCCGGACGTCGACCCGGCGGAAGCCGAGCGTGCCGCGGCGCTCTCCTACCGCTATACCTACCAGCTTGCGCAGCAGTACCAGATCACCGACCCGCCGCTCATCCACAATGCCAAGGTGAACGCGGGCCGGAAACCGCGCGGATTATGCTATCACTGGGCGACCGACATGGAGCGGCTGCTGAACCAGGAGGCATTCCAGACGCTGGAGATCCAGCGCGCCATCGCCAACGCGGGCAACCCGATCCTGATCGAACATTCCAGCGCGGTCATCACCGCGCGGGGCGCCCCGATGCACAGCGGCGTGATCATCGACCCCTGGCGCCAGGGCGGTACGTTGTTCTGGTCGCCCGTGATGCAGGACGGGCGCTACGACTGGAAGGAACGCGTCATGGAACTGCGCCGCCTTGGCCGCGTCACCTACGTCAACCCGGATGGCACGCCTTCTTTACAACCGGGGTGATCATGCCCCCTTGTCCCGGACCGGTTCTGTGTCCGTCCATCCCTACCGGCCCACAGACCCCGACCGGGGCGGCGCGAACCGGACGCGCGGCACCGATCCGACCGCAGCCTTGATCATGCGCGTGGATGGGGCTGGTTTGTCGGCCGGGCAGAGCGCGGCGACAGGCGGCCGGTCTTTGCCACGCTCACGCGGGACAGCGCGCGACATCGGCAATCGCCGTTGTCAGACTCCGCGATGCGTTTGTGATGAACTGCCCTGACATCGCCCGCTGTCCTGACATCGCCCGTGGCCTGATACCCTGACAGCACCCCGCCGCCCCCGAAGGGACGGCGCGGGCAGAGCGGCTATTACTCCGCCGCCTGGCTGGGATCGTTGCTGTTGCCGTCACTATTGCCGTCGCTGTCCGCTTTCGGCTTGCGCCGATACGTCCGCTTCGGTTTCGGCTTCGGCTTGCTCTCGGGCGTTTCGACGAGGCCACTGTCCTTTTCGTCCTCATCGCTGCCGCCGGTGACGAAATCGGGCAGTTGCGCCGGGTCGCTCTGCGCCGCCGGTTTCTTGCTGCGCGGCGCCCTGGAAGAGCTGCTTTTCTTCGGTTCGTCCTGCCCGGACGTGTCCTGCCCACCGGGCTGAGGCTGTTCGCCGCCGCCCTGCGGCTGGTCGCCCTGAGCCTCGGCGTTCTGCGCGTTGCCCTGCTGGCTCTGGTTGCTCTCGCGTTCCTGACGCTCGGATCTCTCGCGGTCACGCTCGGCCTGGCGTTCGCGGTTCTGGCGCTCCTGCTCCTCGCGGCGCTGGTCGATCTCGCGCTGCGCTTCAGACAGCAGGCGCAGGTAATGCTCCGCATGCTGCTGGAAATTCTCTGCCGCGACCCGGTCGTTGCTCAGCTGCGCGTCGCGTGCAAGCTGATTGTACTTTTCAATCACCTGCTGCGGGGTGCCGCGCACCTTGCCTTCGGGACCGCTGCTGTCAAAGACGCGGTTGACGACATTACCGCCGCCCTGCTGCTGCCGGTTGCGGTTATTCTTGGACCGGGACCGTGATCTGCTGGATTTCATGAAATGATATCAGTCTTTGGTGAGTTGTCATAAGAACCGGTGCGGCTCTCGTCGCCATGTGCACCCGATTGCGAAGGATTGTTGGGCTTACCGCCGCGCGGGACCGCCAAAGGCATCCACCGCTGCAACATCTCCCGTAAAACATGGGTGGCGTGGCAGAGCAAGTGAAAATCGCCGAAAAATGCGGTTTCGGGCACCTTTCCGCCCTTCAGGCCGGGTTTGCGGCGCTCACAACCCGCGAACGCCCGCCCAGATCATGCGCCAGCGTGACCGCCCCCCAGCCCGCATTGCGGAAAATCTGCTGTACCGCATCGCCCTGTTGCCAGCCGATCTCCACCAGCACACGGCCTGTCGCCGTCAGGTATCCCTGCGCTTCGTCCGCGATGATCCGATAGGCCGACAGCCCGTCGCTCTCGTCGGTCAGCGCCATCCGCGGCTCATGATCGCGCAGTTCGGGGGATACTTGAGCCATCTCCTCGGCGGCCAGGTAAGGCGGGTTGGCGACGATCAGGTCGAACCGCCCCTCGACCGCCTCAAACCAGTCCGACTGCCGGATGTCCGCCCGCCCCGCAACCCCATGCACCACCGCGTTGGCGCTGGCCTGCAGGCAGGCCCCTTCAGACAGATCGACGCCCAGGCCCGTGGCCTCCGTGCGCTCTGCCAGCAGCGTGACCAGAATGCAGCCCGACCCGGTGCCCAGGTCCAGCACCCGCTCGAACGGCTCGGTCAGGGCGAGTTCGATCAGCGTTTCGGTCTCGGGTCGCGGGTCAAGGACCTCTCGGCTGACCTTGAAATCCCGCCCGTAGAAGGCGCGCGCGCCCACCAGCTGGCTGACCGGCACCCGCACCGCCCTGAGCGACACCAGCCGTTCGAAGCGTTCCGCGATCTCGGGCGCTATTTCCTCGGGCGCGATCAGGGTGATCCGCCCCGCATCGACCGAAGCCGCGTGCGCCAGCAACAGCCGCGCGTCGCGCGCGGGGTCCGGCACACCCGCCGCCCTGAGCCGCGCCGCCGCGGCGGCCATGACCGCGCCTGCCGTCGTCATGCGTTCATCGCCGCAAGCTGCTGTGCCTGGGCATCCGCCGTCAGCGCGTCCACGATCTCGTCCAGATCGCCCTGCATGACCGCATCGAGCCGGTAGAGCGTCAGGTTGATCCGGTGATCCGTCATCCGCCCCTGGGGAAAGTTGTAGGTCCTGATCCGCTCCGACCGGTCGCCGGACCCCACCTGCGCCGCCCGGTCGGCAGAGCGTTCACCGTCGCGCCGCGACCGTTCCAGATCGTAGAGCCGCGCCTTGAGCACCTGCATCGCCTTGTCCCGGTTGCGGTGCTGCGACTTCTCCGAAGAGGTCACGACGATCCCGCTGGGGATATGGGTGATCCGCACGGCGGAATCGGTGGTGTTGACGTGCTGGCCGCCCGCCCCGGAGGACCGCATGGTGTCGATGCGCAGATCATTGGGGTTGATGACGATGTCCACGTCTTCCGCCTCCGGCAGCACAGCGACGGTTGCGGCAGAGGTATGGATGCGCCCGCCGCTTTCGGTGCTGGGCACTCGCTGGACCCGGTGCACACCGCTTTCGAACTTCAGCCGGGCAAAGACATTCTGGCCGGTGACATGGGCCACGACTTCCTTGATGCCGCCCAGTTCGGTCGCCTGTTCCTCGATCAGCTCGAACCCCCAGCCGCGTTCCTCGGCATAGCGCTGGTACATCCGCAACAGGTCGGCGGCAAACAGCGCCGCCTCGTCCCCCCCGGTGCCCGGGCGGATTTCCAGCATCGCCGGTCGCGCATCGGCCTCGTCGCGGGGCAGCAGCGTGACCTGCAGGGCCGCCTCGACCTCCGGCAGCTCCTGCTGCAAGGCGGGCAGTTCCTCGCGCGCCAGCTCGGCCATTTCAGGATCGGCCATCATCGCGCGGGCTTCCTCGATATCCTGCTGCAACTGACGGTAGCGGTCGATCTGCTCCACCACGGGCTTCAGCTCTGCGTATTCGCGCGCCAGTGCCGCGTAATCCGCCCCGCCCGAACCTGCAGACATCGCGGCTTCGAGGTACTGGAAACGCTGGGTGATCTGCAAAAGACGGTCCATGGGTATCATTCTGAGGGATGTCGCCTATGAAAAGGTTTTGGTCAAGGGCCGCGACATGCTATGATGGGCCATGTTCCGCGCGATACTCCTGACCGGGCTGATCGCCCTGCCCGCCGCCGCCGATGTCACATCGCCCAGCGGCAAGACGGTGGATTGCTATTGCACCGACCGCAACCACAACCGGATCGAGATCGGGGAAACCATCTGCCTGCAGGTGGACGGACGGATGTTCATGGCGCAATGCCAGATGTCGCTGAACGTGCCCATGTGGCGCGAAGTGCAGCAGGGCTGCCTGTCGTCACAGCTGGTCGAGCCAGCCTCTGATCCGCTTGGCGTTCACCCCCATATCTGACCTGCCGAACCGCAGCCTGCCATAGATTTCCAGGATGCCATCATCAAGCGTGACGGTGGTGTAATCGGGAAAGCCCATCCATCGGGTGCGGCTGACATAGGTCAGCTGCCGGTCTTCCACCGATCCCGCCAGCACCTGCGTGCGGGGCGACGCGCGGATAACCCCGTCCAGCCGGGCCAGCCTGGCCGGCCCCGCTGCGCCCACGTCCTCGCGCCAGATGAATCCCCCGTCAAGCGGTGTCGCCCCCAACGCGGCACCGGATGCCGCATGATGCCAGCGCATCACGTTATGTGGCGCCAGCCGGACATAGGCCAGCAGACCGACCAGCAGCAAAATCACAAACAGGCCGAAATACATGCGCACCCCCGCTCTTTCATTGTTCCAAAAATACACACGTCCGACCTGTCAACGGTGCGCGACACCCGGCAGGACGCACAACAGCTCATAAAGGATATTCGCCCCGGTCAGTGCCGTGTTGCCCGTGGTATCGTAGGGCGGGGACACTTCCACCAGATCCGCGCCCACGATGTTCAGCCCCCGCAGCCCCCGGATCAGCTCAAGCGCCTGCATGGTGGTCAGCCCACCGATCTCCGGCGTGCCTGTGCCGGGGGCAAAGGCGGGATCGAGGCTGTCGATGTCATAGGTCACATAGGTCGGCAGGTCGCCGATGTCGCGGCGGATCTCGCCGCTCAGCGTCGACAGGCTGCGGCCCCAAAACTCATGCGCGGGAAACTGCTGGAATCCCCAGCCCGCGGCTTCGGTAAAATCATCGGCGCCATATCCCGTCCCGCGCAGCCCGATCTGGTAGACTTTCGAAGGGTTTAGCAAACCTTCTTCATGTGCGCGGCGAAACACTGTGCCGTGGGTCTCGCGTTCGCCGAACATCTCGTCATTCACATCCGCGTGGGCATCCACGTGGATCAGCGCGACGGGCCCGTGCCGCCGTGCCATCGCACGCAGGATCGGCAGGGTTATGGAATGGTCCCCGCCGATGGCCAGCGGCATCGCATCGTAGTTTAGGATCGCATCGTAACTCTCTGCGATGATACGCAAACTGTCACTCAGGGAAAAGGTGTTGATGGCGAGATCGCCAATGTCGGCCACCTGCAGACTGTCGAAAGGCGCCGCGCCGGTCGCCAGGTTGTAGGGCCGCAGCATCGCGCTTTCGCTGCGCACCTGCTTGGGACCAAAGCGCGTGCCCGACCGCCAGGAGGTGCCGATGTCCATCGGCACGCCCAGCACCGCCACATCCAGCCCCGCAAGATCATTGACCGCGGGCAGCCGCATAAATGTGTTCGGACCCGAGAACCGCGCCAGGTCGTTGCCGCTTATCGGTTGATTCTTCCCGCTCATGCCGTCCTCATCCGGTGGCCCAGCAGACACAGGATCTCTGTCGCCACATGCGCCCCGGCAATCGCCGTGGCCCCGGTGGTGTCGAAGGGCGGCGAAACCTCCACGATGTCGCCGCCGACGATGTTGATCCCCGCCAGGTCGCGCAGCATGATGGCGCATTGCGCGGAGGTCAGCCCGCCCCAGACCGGTGTGCCGGTACCGGGGGCAAAGGCCGGATCCAGCGCGTCGATGTCAAAGGTCAGGTAACAGGGACGGTTTCCCAGCACCTTTTTGATCTTTGCCACCGCGGCGGCGGGCCCGTTTTCATGCACCTCGCGGGCGTCGATGGTGGTCACGCCCAGAGTGTCGGGGTTGGTGGTGCGAATGCCCACCTGCACGCTTGTCGCCGGGTCCACGATGCCCGATTTCACCGCCTTGTAGAACATCGTGCCGTGGTCGATCCGGTCCATGTCGTCATCCGGCCATGTGTCGGAATGGGCATCGAACTGCAACAGGCTGATCGGGCCGTATTTCTCTGCATAGGCTTTGAGGATGGGAAAGCTGATGTAGTGATCGCCGCCCAGCACCACGCTGGCGGCACCGGCATCCAGAATGCCCCTGATATGGGCGGTGAGTGCCGCCGGGAACTGCGAGACATGGCCGTAGTCGAATGCCAGGTCGCCATAATCCGCGATGGCACATTCGCTCAGCACGTCGAAGTCCCAGCCGTAGGGCGGATCATAGGGTTGCAGCGCGCTGGCCTCGCGGATGGCACGCGGTCCCAACCGGGTGCCGGTCCGGTTCGTCACCGCCTGATCGAAAGGCACGCCGGTCACGGCAATATCCACGCCGGTCAGATCCTTGGTGTAGCGCCGCCGCAGGAACGACGTGGCCCCGCCAAAGGCATTCTCAAAGCTCGGCCCCTTCAGATCCTCACGGGTAAAGGCCTGATCGACCTGTGTTTTCGCGTCTTCTAGTGCCATTGATCAGCCCCCTGCCACCGGTTGCGCCCGTTCGACCAGCCGGGCAAAGAAGGATGCGCCGATGGGCGCGATCTCGTCGTTGAAATCGTATTTCGGATGGTGCACGCCCGCGCCCTCGCCCTGCCCCAGCAGCAGGTAAGCCCCCGGCCGTGCCTCCAGCATGTAGGAGAAATCCTCCGCCCCCATGACCGGCGCGAAATGCCGCTCGACCCCGGCACTGCCTGCCACTTCTTCGGCCACCTCGGCGGCGAAATCGGTACTTTGGGGGTCATTGACCGTGGGCGGGTAGCCGAATTCGAAATCCAGTTCGGCCCGCAGGTCAAAACTGGCGGCATGGCCGTCCACCAGGGCCTGCATCCGGCGCAGGACCATGGCCTGCACGTCCTTGTCAAAGGTCCGCACGGTGCCGTTGATATAGACCTCTTCGGGGATCACGTTGTCGGTGGTGCCGGTGTGAATCTGCGTGGTCGAGATCACCAGCTGCGACTGCGGATCGGCGTTGCGGCTGACGATGGTCTGCAGCGACTGTACCAGCGCGCAGGCGGCCACCACCGGGTCGACGCATTCATGGGGCCGCGCACCATGGCCGCCCTGCCCGGTCAGCCGGATGGTAAAGGTGTCCGCCGCCGCCATGATCGGCCCGGCGGTGGTGTGAAAGCGCCCAAGGTCCAGCCCCGGCGCATTGTGCAGCGCATAGACCTGTGTGATGCCGAACCGGTCCATGACGCCCTCGCGCACCATGACCTCGCCGCCGCCGCCGGCCTCTTCGGCGGGCTGGAACAGCAGCGCCACCCGGCCCGCGAAATTGCGCGTCTCGGCCAGGTATTTCGCCGCCCCCAGCAGCATCGCGGTATGGCCGTCATGGCCGCAGGCGTGCATCTTTCCCGCATGGGTGCTGGCGTACGCCAGCCCGGTATCCTCGACAATCGGCAGCGCGTCCATATCGGCACGCAGCCCGATGGTGGGGCCGTCGCCCTGCCCGTTGATGATCGCAACGATCCCGGTTTTCGCCACCCCTTCATGCAGGTCGTCCACGCCGAAGTCGCGCAGGCGGGCGGCGACAAAGGCCGCCGTCTGATGACACTCCAACCCCAGTTCCGGGATGGTGTGCAGATGCCGTCGCCAGGCGGTCATGTCCGCGCTGAAATCTGCGATGCGGTTGACGACAACCATGGGCTGGACTCCTCGGCCTTAAAAACTCACCTTCGCATCTGACACCAGACAGGACCCGGCTGCAATGGCACAAGACATCATCCATGACCCCGACGCGGGCATCGAAAGGCTGCTGGAAATCATGCGCCGCCTGCGCGACCCCGAGACCGGCTGCCCCTGGGACATCGAACAGGATTTCGACAGCATCGCGCCCTATACGATCGAGGAAGCCTATGAGGTTGCAGACGCGATCCAACGCCGCGACTGGCCGGACCTGGAAGGCGAATTGGGCGATCTGCTGCTGCAGACCGTCTATCACACGGAAATGGGCAGCGAGGCGGGGCATTTCACCTTTCAGTCCGTGGTGCGCAACATCAGCGACAAGATGGTGGCACGGCATCCGCATGTCTTTGGCGACGAATCGCGCGAAAAGTCCGCCGAACAGCAGACCGCCGACTGGGAGGCGATCAAGGCGCGGGAGCGTGCCGGGAGGGCCCAGAAAGGCGCGCTCGATGGGGTGGCGGTCGGCCTGCCCGCCCTGCTGCGCGCCTACAAGCTGCAGAAACGCGCGGCGCGGGTCGGATTCGACTGGCCCGAGACCGGCGCGGTGATTGCCAAGATCGCAGAGGAGGCCACCGAACTGGTCGAGGCGCGCGACACCCTCGGGCAGGAGGAGATGGAGGAAGAATTCGGCGATCTGATGTTCGTCATGGCGAACCTGGGGCGGCACCTGAACATCGACCCCGAGGCCGCGCTGCGCGCCGCAAATGCCAAGTTCACCCGCCGTTTCGCCGGTGTGGAGGCGCGGCTGGCCGCCGTGGGCAAGCGCCCCGAGGACAGCACGCTGGAAGAGATGGACGCGCTGTGGGACGCCGTGAAGGCCGACGAGCGCAAGACCGCCACCTGATCCCGCCCCCTTTCGTTCCGCCGTCAAAGCGCCTATTTCAGCACAAAGGATTTTCCCATGCCCGCACGCAAGATCATCATCGACACCGACCCCGGCCAGGACGATGCCGTCGCCATCCTGCTGGCGCTGGCCAGCCCCGAGGAAATCGAAGTGCTGGGCATCACCTGCGTCGCAGGCAACGTGCCGCTTGATCTGACGTCAAGGAATGCGCGCATCGTCTGCGAACTGGCGGGTCGGACCGATATCAAGGTCTTTGCCGGCTGCGACCGGCCGCTGGGCCGCGACCTGGTCACGGCAGAGCACGTGCATGGCAAGACCGGTCTCGACGGTCCCGACCTGCCCGATCCCGCCATGCCGCTGCAGGACGGTCATGCGGTGGACTTCATCATCGACACCCTGCGCGCCGAGCCTGCGGGCAGCGTTACCCTGTGCCCCCTTGGACCGCTGACCAACATCGCGACGGCCTTTGAAAAAGCCCCCGACATCGTCGCGAAGGTACAGGAGATCGTCCTGATGGGCGGCGGCTATTTCGAGGGGGGCAACATCACGCCCACGGCGGAATTCAACATTTATGTCGACCCGCAAGCCGCTGATATTGTTTTCAGATCAGGCGTGCCGCTGGTGGTCATGCCACTGGATGTGACACACAAGGCGCTGGTGACGAAACCGCGCAACGATGCCTTCCGCGCGCTGAACACCCGTGCGGGCATCGCCGTGGCGCAGATGACCGACTTTTTCGAGCGTTTCGACAAGGAGAAATACGGCTCTGACGGTGCGCCGCTGCATGACCCCTGCGTCACCGCCTATCTGATCGAGCCTGATCTGTTCACCGGACGGCACATCAACGTCGAGATCGAGGTGACATCGGAGCTGACCATGGGGATGACCGTGGCCGACTGGTGGCGCGTCACGGACCGCGCGCCCAATGCGATGTTCATGGGCGGGATCGACGCGGACGGGTTCTTTGCCCTGCTGACCGAAAGGCTGGCGCGGCTATGAGCGCGTCTCTCACACTTGGCAAGCCCGAGCATCTGGACAAGCTGCTGGCGCTGGTCGCGGCGTTTCACGCCGAGGAAGGGATCGACCTGTCGGACGAGGCGCGCCGGGCGGGGGTCGCCCCCCTGCTGGACGGCATCCCTTACGGCGCGGCCTACCTGATCGGCCCGCCCCGCGCGCCGATCGGCTATATCGTGATCACCTTTGGCTGGTCGGTGGAGTTTGGCGGGCTGGATGCCATCATAGACGAGCTTTACATCCGGCCCGGGGTGCGCGGGCGCGGCATCGCATCCGAGGCGCTGATCGCGCTGCCGCGTGCACTGGCGGGCGGCGGGCTGCGCGCCATTCACCTGGAGGTCGACCGGACGAACGAAGCGGCGCAGAAACTCTATCGTCGGGCTGGATTTGCCCCGCGTTACAATTACGTTTTCATGTCGAGGCAATTATGACGACACCCGCATTCGACAACAGCTATGCCGCCCTGCCGGACACTTTTTATACCCGGCTGGACCCGACACCGGTCAAGGCCCCCAGATTGCTCGCCTTCAATGATGACATGTCATATTTGACAGGTCTTGATCGCGTGCCGCCCGAGGACCGCGCGGCGGTGTTCGGCGGCAACCGGGTGCCTGACGGCGCAGCACCGCTTGCACAGCTTTACGCCGGGCACCAGTTCGGCACCTATAACCCGCAGCTGGGCGATGGCCGCGCGATCCTGCTGGGCGAGGTATTGGGCCCCGACGGCATCCGCCGCGACATCCAGCTGAAAGGGTCCGGTCCCACCCCCTATTCCCGCATGGGCGATGGCCGCGCCTGGCTGGGGCCGGTGCTGCGCGAATACGTTGTGAGCGAAGCGATGCACGCGCTTGGCATTCCCACCACCCGCGCGCTGGCCGCTGTCGCCACCGGCGAGGACATCTGGCGCGAACAGGGTGCCCTGCCCGGTGCGGTGCTGACCCGCGTCGCCCGCAGCCATCTGCGCGTCGGAACCTTTCAGGTTTTTGCCCATCGGGGCGACACCGAGGCGCTGAAAACCCTGACGGACTATGCGATCCGTCGCCATTATCCCGACGCCAGCGGGCCGATGGATCTGCTGCGCGGGGTCTGCGCCGCACAGGCCGACCTTGTGGCGCATTGGATGTCCGTGGGCTTTATCCACGGGGTGATGAACACCGACAACGCCGCGATCTCGGGCGAGACGATCGACTATGGCCCCTGCGCCTTCATGGATGCCTTCCACGCTGGCCGGGTCTTCAGTTCCATCGACCAGCAGGGCCGCTATGCTTATGGCAATCAGCCCAACATCGCAGTCTGGAACATGGCGCAGCTGGCCACGGCGCTGTTGCAGCAGATGTCGGACAAGGACGCCGCGGTGGACGAGGCGACCGAGGTGATTCACGCCATGCCCGGTCAGATCGAAGAGGCCTGGCGCGGGCGTTTCGCCGCCAAGATCGGGATCAGCGCGCCGGACCCATCTGACATGCCGCTGATCGAGGACCTGCTGGCGCTGATGCAGAAGGACGGGGCGGATTTCACCAACACCTTCCGCGCGCTCGGCGACGGTACTGCGCGGGACCAGTTTCTGGACCGCGACGCCTTTGATGCCTGGGCGGAACGCTGGCGCGCGCGCATCGCGGCAGAGCCGGAGCCACAGGCGGTGATGAATGCCGCCAACCCCGCCGTGATCCCCCGCAACCACCGGATCGAACAGATGATCGAGGCCGCCGTCGCGGGCGACATGGCCCCTTTCGAGCGTCTGATGACCGCGCTTGCCACCCCGTACAAGCTGACCGATCCCGATCTGGCACACCCCCCGACGGAGGACGAGATCGTGCCCGCCACCTTCTGCGGGACCTGACGTCAGGCCCTCGGCTTGCGGTTGATGAGGTAGATGCCCGCCGCCACCAGCACCAGCGCGCCCCAGACCGGCAGGGCCACACGCTCTGACAGCAGCAACCAGCCCAGGATCACCGAGAACACCGGCGACAGGAAGCTGAACGAGGCGACCGAGGACGCCGGGTATATCGTCATCAGCCAGAACCAGGCGAGGAAGCCCAGGCTTGCGACCGCGACGATCTGGAACAGCAGACCGGCGATGTGAATGGGTTCAATGTCGCGGATCAGCGGGCCGAACAGCGGCGCGATCAGCAGCAGGATCGGGGCGGAAACGAACACCTGGAACAACAGCTGCTGCGCCGGCGGCACCTCGGACAGCGGTGTGATGCGCACGCACAGCACGATCCCCGCCCAGCAGAAGGCCGAGGCCAGCGCCAGAATATCGCCTGTCCAGCTGACATGGGCGGCGTCGCGGTCCAGCATCGCGATGACCACCCCCGCCACCGCCATGAGCAGCCCCAGTATCTTTGCCTGCGTCAGAGCTTCGCCCGGAAGTACGAAATGCCCGATGATCGCCAGCCAGACCGGCATGGTGTAGAAGATCACCGAGACGCGGCTGACCGTCGACATGTCCAGCGCCAGGAACAGGCCGGTGAATTCGAGCGCGAAGAACAGACCGGACAAAATGCCGCCCAGCATGGCGCGGCGCGGGATGTGCAGCGAAACGCCGCGCAGCTTCATCCAGATGAGCAACACCACGACGGCCCCGGCCGACCGCAGTCCGGCGGAAAAGACAGGGCTGAACCCGCCTGCGGTGACTTTGACCACCACCTGATTGAAGGCAAGGTGCAGCGCGAAGGCGATCAGCGCGACCGCACCGAAGAGGTCCATGTGATCCTTGCGTTCCATCCGCCCAAAAGCCGTGAGCGCGCCACGGAAGTCAATGCGCGATCTTGCGCCCACGGACTTGCCCATCGCGATTTTCACCTCATCTGGAAAGCCAAAGCTGCCACGATGAGGCACACGCAA
This sequence comes from Sulfitobacter sp. THAF37, assembly GCF_009363555.1. NCBI lineage: Bacteria > Pseudomonadati > Pseudomonadota > Alphaproteobacteria > Rhodobacterales > Roseobacteraceae > Sulfitobacter > Sulfitobacter sp. THAF37. The sequence continues at coordinate 2,650,111 of NZ_CP045372.1, read as the reverse complement.
GCAAAGGGGATGCACATGAGTTTGATGAAGACACTGGCCAAGGTCGCGATCGGCGTCGCGGTGGCGAAAGGCGCGAAGTCCTTGATGGGCCGCAATACCAAGGGTGGCACGGGCCAGTCCGGCGGGCTCGGCGGTCTGTTGGGGGGGCTTACGGGTGGCACCTCGGGCGGCATGGGCCAGGGCCAGCGCACCACCGGGAGCACCAGCAGAGGTGGGCTTCAGGACATGCTGGGCGGTCTGCTGGGCGGAAATACCAGCATGACCGGCGGCGCCGCGGGCGGGCTGGGTGGCCTGCTGGAAAACATCGGCGGCTCACGCGGCGCCGGGGGTCTGGGCGGGATGCTGGGCGGGCTTGCCGGGGCTGCCGGGGCGGGCGGGCTGCTGGCAGGCAGCCGTAACGCGGTGCGCCGCCACCCGGAAAAGGAGAACGCCAGCTTCGGTGCGGTGCTCAACTCGCAGTTCGACAGCACGCCCGAGCCCGAGATCGAACCTTCGCAGGATCAGGAGGCATTGGCGGCCCTGATGCTGGCCGCGATGATCCAGGCGGCGAAATCCGACGGGGTCTTTGACGATGACGAAAAGGCGCGGCTGATGGAGCATCTGGGCGAGGTCGATGCCGATGACGCGGCCTTTATCGAGGAACAGATGCAGGCCCCGGTGGATGTGGACGCGCTGGTGCGCGACACGCCCGAAGGCATGGGCCCGCAGATCTATGCGGTGTCGCTGCTGGCCATCGACCTGGATACCCAGCAGGAGGCGCAGTACCTGCACAAGCTGGCGCAGGCCTATGGCATGTCGCCGGAAGAGGTGAACGAAATTCACGCCGACATGGGCGTGCCATCGCTGTACACCTGAGGCAGCGGGCGGAAAGGCTGGCGCGATTCACGGCACCTGAATTCGCCAGCCGGTCAAGCCCGGCAGAGCCCGCCTGCATGTTCAAACCCGGATTGCCGGGCTTCTCCCGTCACACCAAACGGCAGGCTAAGCGGATGCGCGAGAGGTAATATTCAGGGCCTGACAAGAGGCTCCGGTCTTTCCTCCCGTTGGCGGCCTCAGGTCCTCTCTGGCCGACACGAAAAAGGGCAGCGGACGCCCCGATGGCGCCGCTGCCCGGTCTTTGCTCACCGCGCTGTGCGGCATGTGCTTTCGTCTGGTGCAGTGCCGCCCCTGTCAGGCCGCGCGCTGACCTCTGGGCTTGCCGCCGCCGCCGCCGCGACGCCGGTTGCGGCCCGCGCCGGGTTTGGCTGCGCCACCGCCGCCACCGCCCCGCGGGCCACCGCCACCGGGGCGACCGCCACCGCCGCCACCCCGGCGACGTCCGCCGCCCTGCTTGGGCTTGTCGGGAATTTCCGAGGCTTCCCAGGCGCGCCCCGAGGCCACGGGAATGGTGATGCCCATCGTCTTCTGAATGGCTTTCAGTTCGCCCATCTCGTCCGGCGCGCAAAAGGCGATGGCCGCGCCATCCTTGCCCGCCCGAGCGGTCCGGCCGATCCGGTGGACATAATTGTCCGGCACGTTGGGCAGTTCATAATTGTAGACGTGTTTCACGTCGGGAATGTCCAGCCCGCGCGCCGCCACATCGGTTGCCACCAGCACGGTGATCTTGCCCTCCTTGAAACCTTCGATGGCGCGGTCGCGCTGACCCTGGCTCTTGTTGCCGTGGATCGACGCGGCGTCGAAACCGGCTTTGACCAGCGTCTTCATCAGCTTTTCCGACCCGTGTTTCGTGCGGCCAAAGACCAGCGCGCGCTCGCCCTTGTGCTTGGCCAAAAGCTCGGTCAGCAGCGCGGTCTTTTCCGCCTTGGCAATGAAATGGACTTCCTGTGTGACCTTGTCGGCCGCCTTGCCCGGAGGGGTGACTTCGATCCGAATCGGCCGATCGAGATAGGAATTCGCGATCTCGTTCATCAGCTTGGGCATGGTGGCCGAAAACAGCATCGTCTGGCGCTCTTTCGGGATCACGGCAGAGATTTTGCGCAGGTCGTGGATGAACCCCATGTCCAGCATCTGGTCCGCTTCGTCCAGAACGAGGAAGGTCGTCTCGCTCAGGTCCACCGCACGGCGGTCCATCAGGTCCAGCAGACGGCCCGGTGTCGCCACCAGCATGTCCACACCCCGTTCCAACCGCTTGATCTGCGGATTGATCGACACGCCGCCGACCACCATCTGCGCCTTGAGCGGCGAATTCTCGCAGTAGCCCTTGAGGTTGACCATGATCTGCTGGGCCAGTTCGCGGGTCGGCGCCAGCACCAGTGCCCGCACGCAGCGCGGTCCGGGGCGACGGGGGTTTTCCAGCATCTGCGCCACCAGCGGCACGCCAAAGGCCGCCGTCTTGCCGGTGCCGGTCTGGGCCAGGCCCATCACGTCACGCCCGTTCAGCGCGTGGGGGATCGCCTGTTTCTGGATCGGCGTGGGATCGGTGATCCCCATGTCCTTGAGCCGCGCCACCAGTTTCGGCGGCAGCTCCATCATGTCGAAATCGCTCATGTCTTCGTCTTTCCGGCGGGGCCTCGGCCCGCGCCCTGTCGTAGGGGCGCATCACGCGCCCGCAGGGTCACGCCAACGGTATCGCAGGGATCGGGCTGACTGCCGCAATACCTGTCCATCGGCGTTTGGCCCCACGCGTGATTTTGGGAACATCGGCGAACCTTGTGAGCCGGAGGCATTTACGCCCCGAGATCTGTCAAAGGGGCTGGCACCGGCACTGCTCACGCGGCAGAAGGCATCGCTTGTGCCAGACATGGCGTGCCGCGGTGCAGAAGTCAACCGCCCTGCTGCCGATCCCTGCGGGGCGGCGTCGAAACCCGGTGGCCTAAGCCGGAATTTCCCGCTACATGAGGGGTCCCTGCAGACCGAGAGACCCGGCATGAGCAAACCCATCATCACGCGCTGCGAGGCCATGGGCCTGCGGATGACCGGCCAGCGCCGCACCATCGCCCGCGCCATCGAAGACAGCGAGGATCATCCAGACGTCGAAGAGCTGTTCCGCCGCGCTTCCGCGCTGGATTCGGGCATCTCGCTGGCCACGGTCTACCGGACCGTGAAACTGTTCGAAGAGGCGGGGATTCTCGAAAAGCTGGAGTTCGGCGACGGGCGCGCACGCTATGAAGACGCGGAACGCGACCACCACGATCACCTGATCGACATGTATTCGGGCGAGGTGATCGAATTCGTCGATGCCGAGATCGAGGCGCTGCAGGAAAAGATCGCCGCGAAGCTGGGCTATGAACTGCGCGGCCATCGGCTTGAGCTATATGGGGTGCCGATCAAGAAGACCTGAGGGTTTTCCGCGGATTGGCGTCACAGAATGTGGCATTGTCGAAGAATGCCGCGCGAAAGCGACTCGAACCTAGCGATTTTCTGAAACGTGTCAGCACGCCGTGACAGCATCCCAAACCAGACCTTCACCGCGATCCGCAGCTCGGTCTGCTGAGCGGACTTAGCGGTCATGTCCGACATCCGAAACAGATCGCGCCCGAACCGAGGGGTGGGCGAGCAGCGCCCGCCCCGTGGGGGCGGTTCGGGCGCTGCCAAAGCTTGGCTTTGGCAATAGGTCTTCGCTTTGAGAATAGAACATGCGCTCCTTCCAGCCCTTCGCTGGGCTACGCGCGACGGTCCGGTTTTCCCGCCTCAAATCCGTTGATGACGCAGAGGTCGAATTTGCCTAACCTATGACCCCATGAGAATTGGCGTCATAGGATGCGGCATGATTGCCAGCGCAGCGGTCCGGGGGATTGCGGCGGATGGCCATCGGATCACCGTGTCCGAACGAAGTGCCGTCCATGCGAATGCCCTGGCGAATAGTTTTGCGAATGTCAGCATCGCAGGCAATCAAGGGGTCGTGGATGCGAGCGATGTGATCTTTCTGGGGCTGATGGCCGAAACCGCGCCCGATGTTCTGGGCGCCCTCACCTTTCGCGAGGATCAGCGGATCATCACCTTCATGGCCGGGGCCAGCCTGTCGGCAGCCGATGCCTTGGTGCGCCCGGCGCGGGCGGTGGCGATCATGATGCCCTTTCCCGGTATTGCCGAGGGCGGAACACCCGTGATGATGCAGGGCGACGAGGCCCTCGTCAGGGAATTGTTCGGTGCCCGGAACAGCATTTTTCCGCTGCAAACCCCGGAGGAACTGGCCGCGTACCTCTGCGCCCAGGCCGTGCTGTCACCCGTCGCGCAGATGGTGCAGGACGCGGCGGACTGGCTGGGCGATCATGTGTCGGACAAACCGCAGGCGGAGGCGTTTCTGCGAACGCTGGTGACGTCGAACCTGTCGGGCATGACAAGTGCGGCCCTGCTGGAGGCGTTGAGCACGCCGGGCGGCTACAACCTGCGCCTTCGCCAGCATATGGCGGCGGCCGGCATGGCACAGGCGCTGCGGCAGGGGTTGGACGACCTGACCTGACCCGCACCGGGCTGCGCCCTGCCGGTAGCGATCATCATGCCGCTAGACTTCATCCCGGTCCTCTGCCACACCGCTGTCATGACAGAACAGATCCCCAATGCCGCTTTGCGCGACCGTCCCCTGCTGGCGGTGCTGATCGACGCGGACAATGTGCCCGCCAAACATGCCGCCAAGATCATGCGCGAGGTTGCCTCGATCGGGGAACCGGCCCTGCGGCGTGTCTATGGCGACTGGTCCAACCCGCATCTGAAGGGCTGGAAGCAGCCGATCCATGAACTGGGGCTTGTGGCGCATCAGGAGACATCCAATTCCACCGGCAAGAACGCCAGCGACATCGGGCTGGTGATCCACGCGATGGATATCCTGCATGGCGGCAAGTTCGACGCCTTTGTCATCGTGTCGTCGGACAGCGATTTCACCGCGCTGGTGAACCGCCTGCGCGAGGATGGGCTGACGGTGATCGGCATCGGCGAGGCCAAGACCAACCCGGCGCTGCGCAACGTCTACAACCGCTTCATCCTGATCGAGAACATCCCCGACCCGGATGCCCCCAAGACCGTCAGGGAAAGCAACGCCAAGGCCGACAAGGCCCTGCCGCTGTTCGAGGAAGCGATGGACAAGATCGACGCCGAGGACGGATGGTACAATCTGGGCCAGATCGGCCAGGCCATTCAGGCCAGCCATCCCGATTTCGACACGCGTTCCTATGGCTACGGCAAGCTGAGCGCGCTGGTCGCGGCGTTGACCGCGCTGGAGACGGAAAAGAACGGCAACCGGCTGGTGATCCGGCCGAAGAATTAGCTCACCACGCCACCGGGGGCGCCCTGGGCCGGCTGGATGGAAGGCTGATTTCCGCGCCCCATTCGCTGCTGCGCCGGAACCACTGCCGCTAATTCCCCCGCTCGTGCTGGGGGGGGGCGGGGTCGGCGCGGCGCGTGTCCCGGCCCAGCATCGCGGGCAGCAGCACCGTCAGGATCAGCAACCGCGCGATGTGGCTGGCGGCGACAAAGCCCGGCACGACGCCCAGCACCACGCCCAGGGCGATCATCGTCTCAAGCCCGCCGGGGGCAAAGGCCACCATGACATGGGCCAGCGGGATCCCCAGCGCCAGCGCAACCGGCAGCGCGCCCAGAACGGCGGCCCCCGCGGCCACGGCGGTCACGGTCAGGCCCGCCCCCAGCCCCCGCAGCAGCTGCGCGGGCGTCACGCCGGAGAACCGCGTGCCGATCAGCGCACCCAGAACCAGATATGCGGGCTGGATCAGCCAGTTCGGCAGGACCCCGGTGGCAAGCCCGGACAGATGCGCCGTGGCGGATGCGACCATGCCCCCCAAGAGCAGCGGCGCGGGCACCGAAAGCCGGGCCAGGACACGGCCCAGCAGCACGGCGGCACAGGCCAGCACCGCCAGCGGGACCAGACCGATCCGCGCGCCCTGCGGGGCGATGGTGCTTGACACCTCCACGCCCAGCAGGATGGCGATGTAAGGAACCACCAGCGTCAGCGCCAACAGGCGCACCGATTGCACGATCGACACCCGCGCGACGTCAAGTCGGCTGTCCGCGGCAAAGGCGATCACGAAGCTCAGGTGCCCCGGCGCCCCGGCCAGCAGGGCCGAGCGGCCATCGAAACCGAAAAAGCGGGTCAGGATCGCACGGCTGAGGACCAAGACCAGCCAGAGCACGCAGCCCATCAGCAGGAAGGCCAGCGGCCAGCGCAGCATCGCGCCCAGGGCGTCCTGGTCGAAACCCGCGCCCACCGCGATGCCCAGCACCACGAAACAGCTGTCGCGCAGGCGCGGATCCACGCCGCTGCGCATCCCCCCGAGCCCCGCCAGCGACACCGCAACCGCGGGGCCAAGCAGAATGAAGATCGGGGCGGTCATGGCCCAGGCCGCCGCCGCCCCAAGTCCGCCGACGACCAGCGTGGACAGGGTCACCAGGAGGGAGGAAGGGGTATCAGGCCAGCGCATGCCGGTTGTCTATCAACCGCCCCGCCCGGCTGCCATAGCTCCCTTGTCCTTTGCCCTGAAAACGGGCATCGGTGCCGCAGGCAGTCAAAGGACGGGGCACATGGACAACTTTCGCGGTGCGGGGCTGATGCTGTTGTCCATGCTGGGCTTTGCGCTGGAGGACATGTTCATCAAGCTTTTGGCGGATACGCTGAGTGTCGGGCAAATCCTGACGATGCTCGGGCTGGGCGGGGCGCTGGTCTTTGGCAGCGTGGTTCTGGCGCAGGGCAACCGCCCGCTGAGCCGCAGTATGCTGAACCTGCCGATCGCCCTGCGCGGGCTGGGCGAGATCCTGGGGACGATGTGCTTTGTCTCGGCCATCGTACTGACGCCGATTTCCAGCGCCTCGGCGATCCTGCAGGCCACGCCGCTGGTGGTCACACTGGGGGCGGCGCTGTTTCTGGGCGAGAAGGTGGGCTGGCGCAGGTGGAGCGCGATCGGCGTCGGGCTGTTTGGCGTGCTGGTGATCATCCGGCCCGGCATGGACAGCTTTGAGGTCCTGTCGCTGCTGGCGGTAGGGGCGGTTTTTGCCCTGACAATGCGAGACCTGGCTACCCGGCGCACACCCGCCGTGTTCACAACCATGCAGCTGAGTTTCCTCGGGTTTCTGGTGGTGATTCCCGCCGGGGTGACGCTGATGCTGTTCCAGGGCACCGCATTCGTCATGCCGCGCGGGGTGCAATGGGTCTATTTCCTGTCGGGGACAAGCATCGGTATCCTGGCCTATTACGCCATCGTCGCGGCGATGCGGGTGGGCGAGGTCAGTTTCGTCACGCCGTTCCGTTATGCGCGGCTGCTGTTCGCCCTGGTGATCGGCGTGGCGGTTTTTGGCGAACGGCCCGATGCGCTGACGCTGGCGGGGGCTGCGGTGATCGTGCTCTCAGGCATCTACACCGTGTGGCGCGAGCGCAAGATCGGCGTGCTGCCCTGATCCGTAACCACACCGTTGAAGAGACATGGGCAGCCCTGCCCTTCATGGTGCGACCGCTAGCCCCTCTGACGGACGACATGTCATGGCTGACATGTCAAATTTGACATGTCTTGCATGACATGTCCGCGCCTTTGGATCGGGGCGGCGTGGGTCCTGCCCGGGGCCCTCGGATCCGGCGCGAGTTTGCCCGTCTTCTCCCGCCGCGGCGATGCGAAGGCGGACGGGACGCCCCGATCACCGTCCCGGCATGCAAACCCGCCTTTCCATCCCGGCGCCTTGACGCTAAAACCCGCGCAAAGTCATTCATCCCAAGGACATCTCATGAGCACGATCATCGACATCCATGCCCGCGAAATTCTCGACAGCCGGGGCAACCCGACGGTCGAGGTCGACGTGATCCTCGAAGATGGCACCATGGGACGCGCCGCCGTGCCCTCGGGTGCGTCCACGGGTGCCTACGAGGCGGTCGAGCGCCGGGACGGCGACAAATCGCGCTACCTGGGCAAGGGTGTGCTGGAAGCCTGCGCCGCCGTGAACGGCGAAATCGCCGAGGCGCTGGTGGGCATCGACGCGACCGAACAGGTCGAGATCGACGCGATGATGATCGAACTCGATGGCACCGACAACAAGAGCCGCCTGGGCGCCAACGCCATCCTGGGCGTGTCGCTGGCGGCGGCCAAGGCGGCGGCGGACTTCTGCACCCAACCGCTTTATCGCTATGTCGGCGGCACCTCGGCCCGCATCCTGCCGGTCCCGATGATGAACATCATCAACGGCGGCGAACATGCGGACAACCCGATCGACATTCAGGAATTCATGATCATGCCGGTCGCCGCAGAGAATATCCGCGACGCGGTGCGCATGGGGGCCGAGGTGTTCCACACGTTGAAAAAGGAACTCTCCGCCGCAGGCCTCGCCACCGGCGTCGGTGACGAAGGCGGCTTCGCACCCAACATCAACTCCACACGCGACGCCCTTGATTTCATTCTGAAATCCATCGAAAAAGCAGGCTACAAACCGGGCGAGGACATGTACCTCGCGCTCGACTGCGCCGCGACGGAATACTACCAGTCCGGCGTCTACACCCTGGCTGGCGAAGGCAAGAAGCTGAGCTCGGAAGAAAACGTCGACTACCTTGCCGCGCTGGTGGCGGACTACCCCATCATCTCTATCGAGGACGGCATGTCGGAAGACGACTGGGACGGCTGGGCCGCCCTGACCGCGCGGCTGGGCGACAAGGTGCAACTGGTGGGCGATGACCTCTTCGTGACCAACCCCGCCCGGCTCGCCGAAGGGATCAGGCGCGGCTCGGCCAATTCAATGCTGGTCAAGGTCAACCAGATCGGCACGCTGACCGAAACCCTCAAAGCCGTGGACATGGCGCATCGCGCAGGCTTCACGAATGTGATGTCGCACCGGTCCGGCGAAACCGAGGATGCCACCATCGCCGACCTCGCCGTCGCGACCAACTGCGGCCAGATCAAGACCGGCAGCCTCGCGCGGTCCGACCGCCTGGCGAAATACAACCAGTTGATCCGTATCGAGGAATCTCTGGGCGAAACCGCCGAATACGCGGGGCGCAGCATCCTGAAATGATGCCCGAAGAGGCCGCAGGCGTCCCGGTGCGCGCGTCTGCCGATCCACGCGTTGGCAGATCGCTCCGGCATGATCCGGAGCCAGTGGCAAAGGCTTGAAGGACGCGCGTCCAAAGGACAGGCGATCAAAAAAGGGAGGGCACACTGCCCTCCCTTTTCCGTTACTGCTGGGCGGTGATCAATCGTCCCACATGTCTTCATCGACCTCGGGCAGATTGTTCAGCTCTTCTTCGGTCAGGTCGGTCACATAATGGATCGTCTGACCGCTGCCTGCGAACCGCACGTTCTCCAGCGGCAGGATCACGTCCCGGTCGCCGATATCCAGAAATCCGCCGATCTCTGCCAGCACGCCGACGATCTGACCGTTCCGGTCGAACAGCACATCTTCGATGTCGCCTACACGGTTCCAGCTCGCGTCCACCTCGGTATAGCTGGCGTTGTCAGTCCAGACCGTGTCGCCCTCCGTCACATCCATGCGGTACACATGGCCATCGGTGATCTGATCAGCCGAAATCACATTGGACGGGTCCATTTGCTGCTGTGCGGCGGCCAGGGTCGTGCTGGCGGCAAGAAGGGTGGTTGCGGTGATGAGAGTGCTCTTCATGGTATCTGCTCCTTTGTCTCTGTCGCCCAACGCGTCACGCTGGTATGAGTTCGGACGAAAACGCCAAAAATCGCCGGAGGTCCGATGCCGGATCCATCCCTCGCCCTGCACCCCGTGGACAGCGCCCCGGATCTCGACGCGGTTCGCGCGCTCTGCTGGGGCTATCGCGACTACCTTCTGAACTACGGTCCGAACGAGCGGGTCATCACCGAAACATTCTATCCCGAAGACCAATATGCGCACCTGATGGACCGGCTGGCGGAGGAACACGCGCGCCCCACCGGGTTCATCCTGCTCGCGCGCAAGGACGGTGAACCGGTCGGATGCGGCATGTCGCATCCGCTGGGTGGGGACGCCACCGAAATCAAGCGCGTCTTCGTCACCGAAGCCGCCCGCGGCACGGGAGCGGGCCGGGCAATCTGTGCCGCACTGATCGACCAGGCGCGGGCGGACGGCTTCCGCAGGGTTCTGCTCGACACCTCCAGGAACTTCGCCCCCGCCCGCGCGCTCTATCTTTCGCTGGGCTTTGTCGAACGCGGCCCCTATCAGCACATCCCCCAATTCGCCCGTGACAAGATCTGCTATTTCGAACTGACCCTCTGATACGGCGCCGGGCCGCGCCCTTCCGGTGTTCGCCGCCGTAGTCCGCTCGATGAACCCCAGGGCCACGTCGTCCGAGGACCAGACAACCGCCCCGATCGCATGCTGAAAAAGGGTATTTACCGCGTTTGGCCGCGCGACATTGGACCGGCGATTGTCGCTTCCCGCGCACGACTGACCGTCGGTGCCCTCATTCGTCGTGCCGTCCGTGGCGGTATCTTCGCCGTCACTGCCCCGCACCGGTAACCGCGCCGGAGTTTCCGCCCACGGTCGCCCCAACCCCGGCTGTCACACCGGAACTGCCGCCTACCCCGGCAGCCACGCCGGAGCCTCCGCCACCGCTGGCAACGATCCGACACAGCCTCTCCGTCACCTTTGACGCCCCCAGATATCCAGATACGTAACCGAGGATCGTTCAGCTTCATGCCGAACACGCATATATTGTAAATTTCATAATTATCTCATAGGACTACCAAAACACCTTTCCGATTGCATAAAACCTCTGCCTCCAAATCGCGCGTTGAAAACGGACCACCCCGGGTCTAGGCTCTGAACCCATGCGCGCCGACGACATCATCAAACAACTCAACCTGGCCCCACATCCCGAAGGCGGCCATTTCCGCCAGACCTGGGTGGCAGAGAATGCCGGCCGTCCCACCGGCACATGCATCTACTTCCTCTTGAAGGCTGGCGAGCACAGCCATTGGCACCGGGTCGACGCGACCGAGATCTGGCTCTACCACGCCGGCGCGCCGCTGATCCTGTCGCTGTCGGAAACCGACACAGGCCCCGCCGAGGACCATCTGCTGACCCCGGATCTCGCCCAGGGCGCACCGCAGATCATCGTACCGGAAAACCACTGGCAGGCCGCGCGCAGCACCGGCGACTACACGCTCGTCAGCTGCACCGTCTCTCCCGGCTTCACCTTCGACGGCTTCACCCTGGCACCGCCCGGCTTCGACATTCCCCGCTAGAGTTTCGACATCCCTGGTCTGGCGCCGCCCTTGCTTGAGCACGTCAGGGCGCCAGCCGACCGGATTGCCAAGCACAATCGCCGAGGGCCCCCGAAGGGGATACGGCTATTGTGCTTGGGAAGCGGGGCGGAGGGTGCCATGAAAGAGATCAATCAAGGGTGGCGCCAGACTTTCCTGGGATGGTGGGCCCGCAGCGAAAACCAACAATCGAAAACCAATAATGTCGTCTGCGCGCAGCGCAGGCATTCGGATCACGCATCGTCAGACTGCCCCGGCAGGCTGACCGTCCCGCCCCCCACCGCCGCACGGACGCCGGTGGTGCCCGGACAGGACGTGGGCAGCCCCCGCGCCACCCGCACCGCGAGAAACGCAAAGGCCTGCGCCTCCAGCATGTCCCCGTCGAGGCCCACCTCCTCCACGGCAACCACCGGACAATCGAGCGATACGCCGAGCATCTGCATCAGCACCGGATTATGCCGTCCCCCGCCAGTGACCAGCACCCGCTCCGGCGGGCGCGGGCAATGCTGCATCGCTTCGGCCACACCCGCGGCACACATGGCGGTCAGTGTCGCGGCGGCATCGGCATCCGACAATTCGCCAACCAGCGCCACCATCTCGGCGAAATCGTTGCGGTCGAGGGACTTGGGCGGCATCCGCGCGAAGTAAGGCTCCGCCAGGAACAGCTCCAGCGCGCCGGTCTCCACGGTGCCGCGCCGGGCCAGCCTGCCGCCCTCGTCGAAATCCTGGCCCAGCCGCGCCTGCATCAGATCGTTGAGCGGCGCGTTGGCAGGCCCGGTGTCAAAGGCCAGCAGCGCGCCCGGTGCGTCGGGCGCTTCGATCGCGGGATCCACCCAGGTCAGGTTCCCGACCCCGCCGAGGTTCAGAAACCCCACCGGACCGGTCAGCCCCGCATAGCGCGCGCAGGCATGGTGAAAGAACGGCGCCAGCGGTGCGCCCTCGCCGCCCAGATGCACATCCGCGCTGCGGAAATCCCAGACCACCGGCACGCCGAGATCGCGCGCCAGCGCCGCCCCGTCACCCACCTGCAAAGTCCCGTGGCTGCGCGGCGCATGGGCCAGGGTCTGACCGTGAAAGCCGATCAGCTCGACCCCGTCGAATTCACCCAGCAGCAGGCGGTGCGCCTCCTCGACCACCCGTGCCGCGGCGTCCACCTCCGGCCCGTGCCATTTGCCGAACCCCGCGGCGATGGTGCGGCGTTCCCCGGCGGTATAGGCCCGGTACCCGGTCTTGCCGAAAGCACTGATCGCCCGCCCGTCGGTCCGCAGCACAGCCGCATCCACCCCGTCCAGCGAGGTGCCCGACATCGCCCCCAGCGCCGTCACCACGCCCGTTTTTCCGATGGCCCTGCCCATGTTGCCGCCCCTGGGTCTTTCCCTTTGATCCTGCTGGGCCTATAGATGCCCCGCAATCCCAGCCCGAGGCAAGTGATCATGACCTACCATCCGAAATCGGAGTTCATCCACACGATGATGGAAC